>JARLJI010000244.1 GCA_031291295.1 Rhodoferax sp.
CGGCGCCGCCGCGGGCGATCGCCGAGTCGAAGATCCACGGATGGCGGCGCAGGAGCGAGCGCTCCTTGCCGGCTCGGAGTCGAATGGTTTTCATGGCCCCGATTGTCGCGGTAAGCAAGAGCCCCCACGCTTGCCACTGCGTGTGCTGCGCTGTACGTACCGCCGCGAGACGCGGCGGCTCTTCGAACCGTCCAAGCCTGCGCAGGCAGGCTTGGAGCCGCGGGCCTCAGCCCCAAGGGGGCTGAACTTGCTCGGGGCGGCCCTTCGCTGCGTTCGCGGCGGCGCCATCAAGGTTTGCTGCGGCTCAGCTTGGCGCGCGGATGCGCCGCGTCGTAGGCCTTGGCCAGGTGCTGGAAATCGAGCCGGGTATAGACCTGCGTGGTGGTGATGTTGGCGTGGCCCAGCAGCTCCTGCACCGCGCGCAGGTCGCTGCTGGACTGCAGCAGATGGCTGGCAAACGAGTGGCGCAGCATGTGCGGATGCACCGGCGTGGCGAGTCCCGCCTGCAGGCTGCGCCGGCGCAGGCGCTGCCAGATGGATTGCGCCGTCAACCGCGTGCCGTTGCGGCCCACGAACAGGGCCGGTGCATCCCCGGGCACGCCCGCCGCCTGGCCGCGCAGCGCGAGCCAGCGCTGCAACGCCTCTAGCGCCTTGGCGCCGACCGGCGTAGTGCGGCGCTTGCTGCCCTTGCCCAGCACATGCGCTTCGGCGCCTTGCAGGTCGATCCAGCCGCGCGCCGCAACACTGGCCACCGCATCGAGCCCAACCAGCTCGCCCACGCGCAGGCCGCAGCCATACAGCAGCTCGACCATGGCGGCGTCGCGCGCCTCCAGCCACGGGTCGCCCGCTTCGCTGTGGTAGCTGGCCAGTTGCACGGCATCGTCCACACTCAGCGCCTTGGGCAGCGGTTTGGGTGATTTGGGCGAGCGCACATCCTGCACCGGGTTGCTGGCGACCCGGCCCTCGCGCCCCAGCCAGGTGTAAAAACCGCGCCAGCCCGACAGGATCAGTGCAATGCCGCGCCCGCTGCGCCCGCCGCTGTGCATCTGCGCGACCCAGCGGCGAATGTGGGCGTTTTGCACCTGCGTGAGCTCGACCTTGGCGTCAGAGGCATAGGCGGTGAGTTTTTGCAGGTCGAGCGCATACAGCTCCACCGTGCGCTGGGCGAGGCGCTTTTCGACCCGGACGTGCTCCAGGTAGCGCTCGACCAGTTCTTGGGTCATGACTTGGCGCGTCAGGCGTCCGGTTGGCGCAGCCGGGACAGAGCCGCGCTGGCCAGCTCGGCAATGCGCTCAAGGAAATCGGTGCCCATCCCGCTGTTGAAACGCTGCGAATCGGGCGAGGCCAGCACGATCAGCCCGAACGCCTGCGGGGCCAGCCCCGCGCGCAGCGGGATCAGCACCAGCGACTGCGCCGTGACCGGGTCCGGCAGCCAGCTCACGGCCTCGAAGCCGGCATTCACACCGCAGTAGGATGTGGTCAGCGACGACGCAAAAATTTTCGCGTCGTCGCTCACTCCCTTGGCGAACGACTCGGCGGCAAAGCTTGGTGCCACATCCCAGACCCGGATGGCCGCCTGCGGCACCACAAACTGCGCCTGCAACTCGTCCACGATGCGCTGCGGCAGATCGCGCGCGCTGGGCGCCAGGAACAGCTCGCGGGTCCAGCGCTGCAGCTTGTCGGCAATCACCATGTTTTCGCTGCCGTTGCGGATCATCTCCATGATGCGCTGCTCGAGTGCCTTGATCTTGTCGCGCAGCATTTCGGCCTGGCGCTCCTGCAGGCTGACGGCGCGGCTGCCGTGCGGGCTGGTGAGCTGCACCGCCGCCAGCAGCTGGGCATGGCGCTCGAAAAAGTCGGGCGTGTTGGCCAGGTAGTTGGCGATGTCGTCTTCGGTGATCGGGTTCATGGTGTTGATGTTCATAGCGTGTCCGGAATTTCAATGTCGCCTTCAAAGACGGTGGTCGCCGGGCCGGTCATCAGCACCGGGGCATCGCCGCCGGCCCATTCGATCGTCAGGCCGCCGCCGCGCGTGGCCACCTCGACCCGGCCGTCGAGCAGCCCGAGCCGGATGCCCGCCACCACGGCCGCGCAGGCGCCGGTGCCGCAGGCCAGTGTTTCACCGGCGCCGCGCTCGTACACGCGCAGGCGGATCTGCGAGCGGCTCAGCACCTGCATGAACCCCGCGTTGACCCGGTTCGGAAAGCGCGGGTGGTGTTCGATCAGCGGCCCCTCTTGCAGCACGGGCGCGGTCTCCACATCGTCCACCAGCTGCACCGCATGCGGATTGCCCATGGACAGGACTGCTACATATTTTATAGCTTCCTGCTCAGAGCTATCAAGGGCTAGCGGCCATTTTTGCCACGATCCAGCGGCCTGGGGCTGCAGGCCGGCGGCGTCGAACGGAACGCGCGGCAGGTCGAACACGGGTGCGCCCATGTTCACCGTCACGCGGCCATCGGCGCCCAGGCGCGGCTCGATCACGCCGCCCAGGGTCTGCACCCGCAGCGCGTCCCGGGTGGCCAGGCCATGGTCGCGCACATAGCGCACAAAGCAGCGCGCGCCGTTGCCGCACTGCTCGACCTCGCCGCCATCGGCGTTGTGGATCACGTACTCGAAGTCTATGCCGGGCGCCGGGCTAGTGCGCACCGACAGGATCTGGTCGGCCCCCACGCCAAAGTGGCGGTCCGCCAGGAAGCGGTAGTGCCCGCGCGTCAGCCCCAGCCGGGCGCGCGTCTCGTCGAGCACGACAAAGTCATTGCCCGCCCCCTGCATCTTGGTGAAGCGAATTCGCATGGCGTGCATTATCGACGCAGCGGTGCGGACGCGGCGAATGGCCGCCCCGAGCAAGTTCAGCCCCCTCGGGGACCGGGCCGAAGCGTGATGCCTCGGAACGTGCATAGCGTAGGCCCGGCATGGGCTCGCTCCGCTGTACAGCTAGCGCGCACGGACGCTACGCGAGCCCAGCGTAGTACGCGCAGCGACAAGCGTGGGGGCCAGAGGCCATGTCATGTGCGGATAATGCAGCCATGGTCCGACCCACCCAACTCCTGTATCCGCAGCGCGAACCCGCGCCGCTGCGCCCCGCCGCCACCGTCCTGCTGCTGCGCGACAGCCCCCGGGGCATCGAGGTGCTGATGACGCGCCGCTCCATGACGGCCAGCTTCGCGCCCGGCGCCTATGTATTCCCTGGCGGCGGCGTGGACGCGCTGGACGCCGCGGCGCACGCGCAGGCCACGCGCCGCCCCGGCCAGAGCGAGCTGCACCTGACGCAGGCGATTGCCGCCATCCGCGAGAGTTTTGAAGAGCTCGGCATCCTGCTGGCGCGCCGCGGCGACGGCGCCCTGGCCAATGCGACTGACATTGCCGCGCTCGACCGCAAGGCCCCGTTCGCGGCCCAGTGCGCCGCGCGCGGCTTGAGATTGGCAGCCAACGAGGTGTTCGTGCTGGCGCACTGGATCACCGACCGCGACCTGCCGCGCCGCTTCGACGTGCCGTTTCTGGTGGCACGCATGCCGGACGGCCAGACCCCGGTGGCCGACGAGACCGAGCAGTTCGAGCCGGTCTGGGTGCGCCCGGCCGATGCGCTGGCGCGGCACCAGGCGGGCAGCTTCTTCATCATCTTCCCGACCATTCGCACGCTGGAGCGGCTGCAGGCCTTTGCCACGGTGGACGCGGTGCTCACGGCCTGCGCGGCGACCGAACAGCCGCTGTGGACCTCGTGCCCGCGCGCCGGCCTGCTGGCAGGCAAGGAAGCGCGCTACATGGAGTATGAGCATCCCTATGGCGAGCTTGCCATGGTCTGCCCCGACGGGCAGATCGTGCACACGCTGGACTGGCAGAGCGAACATCCGGTGGCCCTGCTGAAGAACGTGATGCGCCTGACCGCACCGAACCCCGGCGCCATGACCGGCCCCGGCACCAACAGCTACCTGGTCGGCGACCCGGCCACCGGCTACATCGCGATCGACCCCGGGCCGGCCGATGCCGCACACCTCGAGCGGCTGTGGCGCGCGGCGGACGGCCGCATCCGCCTGATCGTCTGCACCCATTCGCACCCGGATCATTCCCCCGGCGCAAAACCGCTGCAGGCGCTGTGCCAGACCCCCCCGCCGATTCTGGGCCTGCCGTCGGCGCCGACGGCACGCGCAGCCAGCGCCTTCACGCCCGACCGGGCGCTACAAAATCAGGAGCTTCTCGTGCTGACGGGGCAAGGACCAGAGGGCGAAACAACCCACACCCTGCAGGTGATCTTCACGCCCGGCCACGCCGCCAACCACCTGTGCCTGGTGCTGCTGGAAGACGGCCTGCTGTTCTCCGGCGACCATGTGCTCAACGGCAGCACCACGGTGGTGGACCCGCCCGACGGCGACATGACGGCCTACCTCGATTCGCTCGACCTCTTGGACGCCGCCTGCAAGGCGCACGGCGTCGAATTCATCCTGCCGGCGCACGGCTACGTGCTGGGCGCGGCGCGGGACGCCATCGCCCACCTGAAGGCGCACCGCCTCAAGCGCGAGGCCCGGATCATGGCCGCGATGCAGGCCCGCCCGGACGGCACGCTGGACGACTGGGTCGCGCTGGCCTACGACGACGTGCCGACCCGCATGTGGCCGGTGGCCGCGCGCTCGCTATTGGCGCATGTGCAGCGCATCCAGTCGCTGGCGCCTGGACGCGCTTGAGTCATGGCCGAACCCGTCAACCCCGAACCCGCGCAAGGCACGCGACTGGCCAAGCGCGTGGCCGAACTCAAGGCCTGCTCGCGGCGCGAGGCCGAGCAGTACATCGAGGGCGGCTGGGTCACGGTTGATGGCCAGGTGGTAGAAGAGCCGCAGTTCCGCGTCCTGGCGGCGCACCGCATCGAGATTGACGCGCACGCCAGCCTGCTGGCGCTCACGCCGGTCACGCTGCTGCTGCACAAGCCGCCCGGCTATGACGCCGGCACCGGCGTGCCAATGGACATCAAGGGCGTTGGCAAGGGCGTGCGGCCGGCGCTCGCGCTGATCACGCCGGCCTCGCACGCGGCGGATGACCGCAGTGACATCCGCCCGCTCAAGAAGCATTTCGCGCAGCAGACCCTGGGCGTGCCGCTGGAGAGCGCCGCCAGCGGCCTGGTGGTGTTCACGCAGGACTGGCGCACCCTGCGCAAGCTGACCGAGGACGCCGCCTTCATCGAGCAGGAGTTCACGGTGGAGGTCGCAGGCGACGTTGCACCGGGCCTGCTCGAGCGCCTCAACCACGGCCTGCACACGGACGGGCGCCCGCTGCCGCCGGTCAAGGTCAGCGTGGGCAGCACCGGCGAGGGCGCCACGCGGCTGCGCTTTGCGGTCAAGGGCGCGCACCCGGGGCTGATTGCGCTTTTGTGCGAGCGCGTCGGACTGAAAATCACGGCGATGAAGCGCATCCGCATTGGCCGCGTGCCCCTGGCCGCGCTGGCGCCGGGGCAGTGGCGCTATCTGCTGCCGCACGAGCGGTTCTGAACGGCAGCCCACGCAGCCGCAAGCGCGGGGCTCTAAAACTGTTCAGGCGCCAAATAGCCGGCCGCGCGCCGCCTGCGTGATGGCGGCCACGCAGGGGTGCGTGATACGCCGCTCCACCGACACCGCAAAAAATTCCTCCACCAGTTCGCTCGAGCGGCCAATTACCTCGACGCCGTACTGCGCCACCGTCTCTTGCTCCAGCACGGCGGGCGACATGAAGACGCCGCGCCCTTCGCGGCCGAACGCGGTCATCAGCGCTCCGTCATCGAATTCGCCCACCACGCGCGGGCGGATCTGGTGCTGCGTGAGCCAGCCTTCGAGCTGCTGGCGCACCGACGAGGCCACGCCCTGGATCAGCATGGGCGCGTCGTTCAGGCACTGCGGAAACGGCCCCTTGAGTTGGGCCCGCAGCGCCGGCGCGCAGAAAAAACTCATGGTCGTGGTACCCAGCGCATGGTTGAACGCCTTCACGCTCATGCGCCGGGACAGCGGCTCGTCGGCAATCACCAGGTCGAGGCGGTGCAGCGCCAGTTGCGCCATCAGGTCGGGAAACTTGCCCTCGCTGCCGATCAGCCGCACCGGCTCGGCCACGGACAGCGCGGGCTCGAGCAGCCGGTACGCCACCGACTTGGCCACCGAGTCGGCCACGCCGACGCGAAACTCCAGCACCCGCTGGCCGCTGTGGGCCTGGCGCAGGGCGTCCTCCATTTCGGCGCCCAGCGCGAAGATCTGGTCGGCATAGCCGAGCGCGAGCCGCCCCTCGTCGGTCAGCGCGAGCTGGCGACCACTCTTGCGGAACAGTTTGCGCCCCAGCCACTCCTCGAGCAGCTTGATCTGGCCGGACAGGGTTTGCGGCGTGGTGTGCAGTTGTTCGCCCGCGCGCATGATGCCGCCGGCCCGGGCAGTGACCCAGAAATAGTGCAGATGCTTGAAGTTCACGCCGCGCCCTCTTCAATGGATAGATTGAAAACAGTCCATACTATTCGTTTTTCTCGAATCTTTATAACAAAAAATACGAATTTACGCGAAGTGATTTTTCCCCTACAGTGAGCCCTGTCATTCCCTTCATGACGTTCCAAGGAGTACCGCCATGCGTCTGAGCACCAAAGGCCGATTTGCCGTCACTGCCATGATCGATCTGGGCCTGCGCGAGAACGCCGGCCCGGTGTCGCTGGCCGACATCGCGGTGCGCCACCAGATTTCACTGTCCTACCTCGAACAGGTGTTCAGCCGGCTGCGCCAGTGCGCCCTGGTGGAGAGCACGCGCGGGCCCGGCGGCGGCTATTCGCTGGCGCGCAGCGCCGCAGCCATCAGCGTGGCCGACATCATCGGTGCCGTGGAGGACAAGCGCAGCGGCGGCCTGGCGGGCGAGCCGCGCAAAGCCGACGCGGCGGCCGCCATGACGGCCGAACTCTGGGCCACTTTGAGCGCGCAAATGGTGGCGCACCTGCAGTCCATCAGTCTGCAGTCACTGGTCAGCGAGCAACGAGCCAAGGGCGTGCAGATCGAGTCCCGACCGGCACGGCGCGGCGTGTACAAGAAGCCCGAGCCCTTGCGCACGACGGCGCCCAACTCGGTGTTTGCGCTGGGCAGCACTCTATTGCCCAGCCGCTGAGGCGACCCCAACCGGGCCGCCTGCGACAAAAGTGTGAAGCCCGCCGATAAGCCGGATTCTGTGCGCCGGGGCTTTCTTGCGAAAACCCCGGCGTGACCGCCATTACTCTGGGCCGGGGGTCGCCCACCCGGCTCGGTGCTACCTACCCGCCAGCTCTGCGGAGCCACATCAACGCTGGCCTACTTGGTATTGCTGCGCGTAGAGATTGCCCGTTTCACCCGGACTTAACCGGCTCGTCTCTGTTGCTCTGATCCTCACCTCACGGTGGACAGGAGTTACCTGCTACGCTGCCCTGTGCAGTCCGGACGTTCCTCCAGTGCCGTGTTTCCACGATGGCACCAGCGGCGGTCTGGCGGGCTTCACGGGGCGTATTATCCGCCCTCTGCTTGATCAACACGAGCCTCCATGATTCGCCTGTCCGAAATCAAACTTTCGCTGTCCGACGCGAAAAACCCCGCCATGCCGCTGCAGGCTGCCGCCGCCGGCATCCTGCATGTCACCCCGGCCGACATCTTGCGCGTCGACGTTTTCAAACGCAGCTTCGACGCGCGCAAGGCCGACCTCATAGCCGTCTACATCATCGACGTGGAACTAGTTCCTGCGCTCGAGGCCACGCTGCTCGCGAAGTTTGCCGGCAATCCGCACATCCAGCCCACGCCCGACATGAGCTGGCACGCGCCGGTGCAGGCTCCAGCCGATCTGCCGCGGCGTCCGGTGGTGGTCGGCTTCGGCCCCTGCGGGATTTTTGCGGCGCTGGCGCTGGCGCAAATGGGCTTCAAGCCCATCGTGCTGGAACGCGGCAAGACCGTGCGCGAGCGCACCCGGGACACCTGGGGCTTGTGGCGCAAGAAGATTCTCAACCCCGAGTCCAACGTGCAGTTCGGCGAGGGCGGCGCCGGCACCTTTTCCGACGGCAAGCTGTACAGCCAGATCAAGGACCCGCGCCACCTCGGCCGCAAGGTGATGAACGAGTTTGTCAAGGCCGGCGCGCCGCCCGAGATCCTGTACGAGGCGCACCCGCACATCGGCACCTTCAAGCTGGTCAAGGTGGTGGAGAACATGCGCGAGCAGATCGTCAACCTGGGCGGCGAGATCCGCTTCGAGCAGCGCGTGACCGATGTGCTGATCGAGGACGGGCATCTGCGCGGCCTCACGGTGCTGAACCAGGCCAGCGGACAAAGCTACGAACTCGGCGCCGACCAGGTGGTGCTGGCGCTGGGCCACAGCTCGCGCGACACCTTCACCATGCTGCAGGCGCGCGGCGTGCACATGCAGGCCAAGCCGTTCTCGATCGGCTTTCGCATCGAGCACCCGCAGGGCCTGATCGACCGCGCGCGCTGGGGCCGCCACGCCGGCCACCCGCTGCTGGGCGCGGCCGACTACAAGCTGGTGCACCACGCCAGCAACGGCCGCTCGGTTTACAGTTTTTGCATGTGCCCCGGCGGCACGGTAGTGGCCGCCACGTCCGAGCCGGGCCGCGTGGTGACCAACGGCATGAGCCAGTATTCGCGCAACGAGCGCAACGCCAACGCGGGCATCGTGGTGGGCATCGATCCGCGCGACTACCCGAGCGACCCGGCCGCCTTCGAGGCCGCGCTGGGCCCCGCGTTCGATGCGCAAAGCCTGCACAGCGATGCGCCTCATCCGCTGGCCGGCATCGTGTTGCAGCGCCAGCTCGAATCGCATGCCTACGTGCTGGGTGGCAGCAGCTATGAAGCGCCCGCCCAGTTGCTCGGCGACTTCATCGCAGGCCAGCCATCCACGCAGCTAGGCGACGTGGTGCCGTCTTACAAACCGGGTGTGAAGCTGGGCGATTTGGCAAGCGCGCTGCCCGCCTACGCCATTGAGGCGATCCGCGAAGCGCTGCCCGCCTTTGGCCGCAAGCTCAAGGGCTTCGACCGGCTTGATGCGGTGCTTACGGGCGTCGAAACCCGCACCTCGTCACCGCTCAAGATGGGCCGGGGCGAGGACCTGCAAAGCCTGAATGTGCGCGGCCTGTACCCGGCCGGTGAAGGCGCGAGCTACGCTGGCGGTATCCTGTCGGCAGGTGTGGACGGCATCAAGGTGGCAGAAGCGGTGGCCAGAAGCATCGCGGATCAGGCCTGAGCGGGCCTTATCCGCGCGATGCGTCAACGCTCCCAGCGACCGCCGCGCTGGTGCCAGCCATGCGGCCCCTGGGCCCAGCTGCGCGGGGCCCAGTGATAACCCGGGCGCGGCGCTTCCCAGTGCCCGGCGTTCCAGGCGTAGCGCCCGCCGCTCCAGCCCCAGAAGCCGCCAATCCAGATAAAGCCGGGCGCCGGCGCCACGGTGATCGCTTCGGCATAGGGTGCGGGCGGCGGCATGGGCGCCACCACCTCGGGCTCGCCCTGGTAGCCCTGGTATTGAGCGGACGGCGGTCCCGGCAGCGGCGCGACGACGCAGGCCGACAGGCACAAACTGGCAGCGATGGCCGCCAGCAGTGCGGGCACGGCACGCGGCTGGCCGCGGAAAATTTGATTCAAGGGCATGGGGTTCTCCGGTTGATTCATGCTCTAACAACGGCTGCCGCAAGGCAGCGTTGACCGAAAAACTGTTACCCGACGGTAAAGCCGGCGCGACGCGCCGCGTGCCGGCCTTCAGCCCTGCGTGGCGGTCTGCAGCGCCGCAATGCGCGCCTCGATCGGCGGATGCGTCGCAAACAGCTGGCCCACGCTGCCCGCAATGCCCATGGCCGCCACGCTCTTGGGCAGCGCGCCCGGCTGCATGCCGCCGAGCCGCGCCAGCGCGTTGATCATCGGCTGGCGGCCCAGCAGCCGTGCCGAGCCCGCATCGGCGCGAAACTCGCGCTGCCGGCTGAACCAGGCCACGATGATGGCCGCCACGAAGCCCAGCACGATGTCCAGCACCACGGTGCTGATCCAGTAGCCGATGCCGGGACCGGAGTTGCGGTCGTCGCCCTTGCGCAAAAAGCTGTCCACTGCGTAGCCGATGACGCGGCTCAGGAACACCACAAAGGTGTTCATCACGCCCTGGATCAGCGTCATCGTCACCATGTCGCCGTTGGCCACATGCGATATCTCGTGACCAATCACGGCCTCGATTTCTTCACGCGTCATGCCGGCGAGCAAGCCGGTGGAGACGGCGACCAGCGCCGAGTTTTTGAAGGCGCCCGTGGCAAACGCATTCGGCGCGCCCTCGAAGATGCCGACCTCGGGCATGCCGACGCCGGCCTGGGTGGCGAGCTTGCGCACGGTGTCCACGATCCAGGCCTCGTCGGCCGACTGCGGCTGCCCGATCACGCGCACGCCGGCGCTCCATTTGGCCACCGGCTTGCTGATCAACAGCGAGATGATGGCGCCGCCAAAACCCATGACCAGCGCAAAGCCCAGCAGCGCGCCCAGATTCAGCCCGTTGGCCGTGAGGAAGCGGTTCACCCCGAGCAGACTGGCCACGATGCCCAGCACCGCGACCACGGCCACATTGGTCAATACAAACAAAAAAATACGCTTCATGGGTTCCTTCAAATGCAGCCCGCGACAGAAGGGCTGGTGGCGCAAATGGTAGGGGCGAGCGGACGGAAATCAAGCCCCACTCGCGCAATGCCCGCTAAAGTTGCGGATATTCGGGCGAATGTACCGCAGACCTGGGCGGACGGAAGACCTCGGGATCGTCATAAAAGACCGGCGTTTCGTTGGGCGGCCACCAGCCGGGCACGCCCAGCACGGGCAGCGGCGCAAAGGGTTTGGCCGCAAGCTTTGCCGCATTCAAGTCGGCCGCCACCCAGGCATCGAGATCTGCTATTGAATGAATAGCGGTCTGCGCAAGGTAGACATGGGCTGTCACCGCTTTTCGTGGCTGAACCAGTTTTTCGAGCAAGGCGTGGCCGAACAGCACCAGCCGGGCCTGCGCCCACAGCGGCCGCAGCTGCACAAACAGGCGATGCCAGTCCTTGTCGATCAGCGCCTGCCACAGTGCGGGCGGCGCCTGCAAAAATGCGGCGTTCTCGTCAAACAGGGTGAGCGCATCGCGCACCGGCCCGCGCACCGCCTGCACGCCCGCCCGTTCAATCTCCAGCGCCTGCAACTGGTTCAGCCTCGTCTTGGTCTGCGGGAAGCGAATCCAGCAAAGTCCATTGAAAAAGTCGTGCAAGCCATCGCGGGTCGGGCACTGTTTGCTATTGAAAATGTAGCGTTCGTAGGGCTCACCAGGCGGCAAATCGGCTTGCAGCACAAACACGATGGGGTTATCCGGCTCGCCGTTGAGTGCCTCATGCAGCGCCATGCCGTCAGCGACCCGCTGCGCCACACGCTGCCCGGGTACACGCCAGACGTCGAGCCAGGGCGCCTGCCAGTCAATCGCGTCTAGTGCCTCCACGCTTGTCGCTTCGCGTACTGCGCTGCCCCCCGAGGGGGCTAGTTTTCCTTGGGGCGGCCCGGCGGAAACTAAACCGTGCGCCACGGCAATGCTTCGCCCGAACGCAGCGGCTTGAGCTGCGCCTCGCCAAACGGAAAACTCTCGGGCGGGGTCCACGACTCGCGGCGCAGCGTGATCGTGTCCGTGTTGCGCGGCAGGCCATAGAAGTCCGCGCCGTGGAAGCTGGCGAAGCCTTCGAGCTTGTCGAGCGCGCCCGCGCCATCGAAGGCTTCGGCATACATCTCGATCGCCGCGTGCGCGGTATAGCAGCCGGCACAGCCGCTGGCGTGCTCCTTGAGATGCGCCGGGTGCGGTGCGCTGTCGGTGCCGAGAAAGAATTTCGGGTTGCCCGAGATGGCTGCGGCCACCAGCGCCTGACGGTGCGTTTCGCGCTTGAGCACCGGCAGGCAGTAGTAGTGCGGGCGGATGCCGCCGGTGAAGATGGCGTTGCGGTTGTACAGCAGGTGGTGCGCCGTGATGGTGGCTCCGGTGTACCGATCCGCTTCGCTCACATACTGCGCGGCTTCCTTCGTGGTGATGTGCTCGAACAAGATCTTGAGCTCGGGGAAATCGCGGCGCAGCGGGATCAGCTGCTGCTCGATGAACACGGCCTCGCGGTCGAACAGGTCGATCTCGGGCGCGGTCACCTCGCCGTGCACCAGCAGCAGCAGGCCGGCGCGCTGCATGGCTTCCAGCGTTTTGTAGGTCTTGCGCGCATCGGTTACGCCGGCATCGCTGTTGGTGGTGGCGCCGGCCGGGTACAGCTTGACGGCCACCACGCCGGCGTCCTTCGCGCGCGCGATCTCGTCGGGCGGCAGGTTGTCGGTCAGGTACAGCGTCATCAAGGGCTCGAAGCGCAGGCCCGGGGGCACCGCCGCGCGGATGCGCTCGCGGTAGGCCAGCGCCTGCGCCGTCGTGGTCACCGGCGGCTTGAGGTTGGGCATGATGATGGCGCGGCCGAACTGCCTCGCCGTGTGCGGCACCACGGTGCGCAGCGCATCGCCATCGCGCACGTGCAGGTGCCAGTCGTCGGGGCGGGTCAGGCGGATGAGGTTGTCGGTCATGGGCCTGATTTTCGCATCCCTGCGCGCCCTCGCGCGGCGCGCTACGCCTACAACACGTAGTCGCCGCTGGCCTCGGGCTGGAACAGGATGTCCTGCACCTGGGCGGCGATGCGCGTGCCGTCGGGCGCCGTCCAGCTCGCAATCGCACCGACCGGCAGGCCCAGCAGGCTCGCCCCGACGGGCGAGAGCACCGAGATGAAGCCCGCGGCCGGATCGGCGTCGTCCGGGTAGCACAGCGTCAGCGTGCGCGGCTCGCTGCTGTGCACATCGGCCACCAGCACCTGCGAATACATGGTGACCACGTTGGCGGGGATCTCCTGGGAACGGACCAGGTCCGCGTTGTCGATGACTTCGGCGATATCGCCGGCCACCACGCCGCCCTGGCGGCGCATCAGGTTGTGGATACGCACGTGATCGAGCTCGGTCACGGTACGGAATTCGGTTTTGAGAGAAGACATGTTGCACTCCTGAATCGTTAAGACCCGGAACAAGGCATCCGGGCAGCCGCGCTGGAGGCGGGGCCCGGACGATCAGAGAAGCGCTATGAAATACTGAGGGATCGCCGGGCTTGGGAGTGTGCAACCGGTTGGTGCATTTCGCAGACCGGGGTTGCCGCACGGGCGCGTGCGTGCGCCGCCGCTGCCATCAAGGCAGGGCGCCGGCGAACGGGAGCGCAGGGGCAGGAGGTCATTGCGGCGTGCATCTAGCCATCTTAGCCCGTTCGGCAATACCGCTCAGTGTGCAAGGATTTTGTTGAGGAAATCGCGCGTGCGCGGAGCGCGGCTCTCGGGATGGTTGAAGAACTCGTCTTTCGAGCAGTCCTCCAGTATCTTGCCGCCCACATCCATGAAGATCACGCGGTGGCTGACCTTGCGCGCAAAGCCCATCTCGTGCGTCACGCACATCATGGTCATGCCCTCGTTGGCCAGGCCGACCATCACGTCGAGCACCTCGCCGACCATTTCGGGGTCGAGTGCCGAAGTGGGCTCGTCGAACAGCATCACGATCGGGTCCATGCTGAGCGCGCGCGCAATCGCCACGCGCTGCTGCTGGCCACCCGAGAGCTGGCCCGGGAACTTGTCCTTGTGCACCATCAGGCCCACGCGGTCGAGCATCTTCAGGCCGCGCACCTTGGCTTCCTCGGGACTGCGCCCCATCACCTTGATTTGCGCGATGGTCAGGTTCTCGGTGACGGACAGGTGGGGAAACAGCTCGAAATGCTGGAACACCATGCCGACGCGCGACCGCAGCTTGGGCAGGTCGGTCTTGGGGTCGTGCACGGCCACGCCATCGACCGTGATCTCGCCCTTCTGGAACGGCTCCAGCGCATTGATGGTCTTGATCAGGGTGGACTTGCCCGAGCCCGACGGGCCGCACACCACCACCACCTCGCCCTTCTGGATGCTGATGGAGCAATCGGTCAGCACCTGCACCGGGCCATACCACTTGGAAACATGTTTGAGTTCAATCATCTTCTTCTCCGGCGTCCTGGAAAAATTTAGCGAATGATGGCGATCTTCTTGTGCAGGCGCTTGACGACGGCCGACAGCGAGAAGCAGATGACGAAATACACCACCGTGGCCATCAGGTAGGTCTCGATCGGGCGGCCGAAGGTCTTCCCCGCCGTCTCGAAGCCCTTGAGCAGGTCGTAGGCGCCGATGGCGTAGACCAGCGAGGTGTCCTGGAACAGGATGATGGTCTGCGTGAGCAGCACCGGCAGCATGTTGCGGAAGGCTTGCGGCAGGATCACCAGCTTCATGTTCTGGCTGTAGGTCATGCCCACCGCCTGGCCGGCAAACACCTGCCCGCGCGGGATCGACTGGATGCCCGCGCGCATGATCTCGCTGAAGTAGGCCGCCTCGAAGGCGGTGAAGGTGACGAAGGCCGAGTATTCAGCGCCGATGGGCCGCCCGATGACCAGCGGCACCAGCAGGAAGAACCACAGGATCACCATCACCAGCGGCACCGAACGCATGACGTTGATGTACAGCGCGGCGGGCGCGTCCAGCCACTTCTGACCTGACAGGCGCATCAGCGCCAGCAGGGTGCCGAAGAACACGCCGCCAGCGGTGGCGACCACGGTGAGGATGACGCTGAAGGCCAGACCCTTGAGGATGAAGTTCTGGATCAGGTTCCAGTTGAAGATCGAGAAGTCCAGATTCATCTCAGTGGCCTCCCGCTCCGGTGCCCGAGCTCACAAAGCCCGGCACCCGCGCCCGCCTCTCGATATGGGCGAAGACGCGGTTGATGACCAGCGCCGAAATCATGTAGAGCACCGTCACCGCGATGTAGACCTCGATCGGGCGCGCCGTTTCCTCGCCCACCTGCAAGGCGTACTGCGTCAGTTCGGGGATGGACACCGCGAACGCCACTGCCGAGTTCTTGAAGATGTTCATCGATTCGCTGGTGAGCGGCGGAATGATGATGCGGTAGGCCATGGGCAGCAGCACGTAACGGTAGTACTGCGGCGTGGTAAAGCCCAGCGCCATGCCGGCGTAACGCTGGCCCTTGGGCAGCGCCTGGATGCCGGCGCGCACCTGCTCGGCAATGCGCGCCGAAGTGAAGAGCCCCAGCGCCAGCACCACCAGGATGAAGGGCGGGAACGCCTTCATGGGCGGTATCAACGTCGGGACCACGAAATACCACAGGAAGATCTGCACCAGCAGCGGGATGTTGCGAAACAGCTCGACCCAGGCGTTGCCCAGCCGCACCAGCCAGGGTTTGTCGGGCAAGGTGCGGATCATGCCAATGGCCGAGCCCACCACCAGCGCCACCGTCAGCGCCGCGAGCGACACCGCCACCGTCCAGCCCCAAGCCGTAAACAGCCAGTTGAGGTAGGTGATGTCCCGGCCATGGCCGAAACAGCCCGACACCACATCGCCACTCAGGGTGTCCTTGCAGAACACCTCCCAGTCCATAGCCATTCGACTCCTCCTGCGGAAAAGCGCCTTGACGCTTTCGCTTTATACCGAACAATAACGCCCACTTGGAGGCCAAGTGGGCGCTGTGCGACTCAGCAACACCTGGAATTACTTGTTGCCGTAGTCTTCCATTGGTTTGTCATTGGGGTGCGCCCAGGCGTTCTTGGTGCTTTCGGAGGCCGGCATGTTCAGCGACACGTTGTTGGGCGGGATCGGCTGCATGAACCACTTGTCGTACAGCTTGGCGAGCGAGCCGTCCTTGATCTGGCGCGCGATGCTGTCGTCGACGGCCTTCTTCAGCTTGGCATCGCCCTTGGGCAGCATGCAGGCGATCGGCTCGACCGACAGCACCTCGCCCACGATCTCGAAGTCCTTCGGGTTCTTGGACTTGGCGATGTTGGCGGCCAGGATCGAGCCATCCATCACGAAGGCATCGGCGCGGCCCGCCTCCAGCAGCAGAAAGCTGTCGGCGTGGTCCTTGCCCTGCACGGTCTTGAAGTCGATGCCCTGGGCACGCTCATTCTTGCGCAAGGTTTGAACCGAAGTGGTGCCGGTGGTGGTGGCGATGGTCTTGCCGTTCAGGTCCTTGATCGACTTGATGCCGGACTTCTTGTTGACCGCCATGCGCACCTCTTCGACGTAGGTGGTATAGGCAAAGTCCACGTCCTTCTGGCGTGCGGCGCTGTTGGTGGTCGAGCCGCACTCGAAATCGATGGTGCCGTTCTGAATCAGTGGAATGCGGTTCTGCGACGTGATGACCTGATAGTTAATCGTCAGCGGCTTGCCCACGTCCTTGCTCAGGTCGCCAACGATGCGCTCGGCCATCTCGGTGTGAAAGCCCACGTACTTGCCGCCGCCCAGCGTGTAGGCCAGACCCGAGGAATCGCGCACGCCCAGGTTGACGGAGCCTCGCTCCTTGATTTTGGCCAGCGTATCGTTCGCCTGCGCAAAGGCGCCCCCGGTGGCCACGGCCGCAATGGCCGCAACGGCAAAAGCCAACAAATGCTTCTTCATACAAAACTCTCCTGGAGGTAAAGCGTTAAGGTCACTGAATATGACGAGATTCTAGAGAGTCGGGTTTGCGGGATAACCCGTAAATTCCCCCTGAAACGCGGGAATCGGCGAAAACGCCCATGCCAATTGCACGCGGCATTATGCAAAAAATTTATAGATGAGCGGGAACGCTATTTAACCGTCGCCTGCGACACCAGATAAGCCCACAAGGCCTGGGCCGTCCCCTTGGGCGCCTCCTTGCCCACGGGCTTTTCCCGGTAGGCCCGAACGTCCATGGTCATCTCGAGCGCCTGCCCCCCGGGCATGACGGCCGGCACCAGCTTTCGGGCACGCACCTCTTTCTTGACCGCGCTGTGCGGCAAGAAGGCGATGCCATGCCCCTCCACCGCCATCGCCTTGAGGCCCTCGGCCATGTCGGTCTCGTAAACCCGATCCAGGTGCACCGCGGTCGCCGACTGCTTGAGGATCAGGTCCACCACCCGCCCCAGGTAGGCGCCAGGCGCATAGCCCAGGTACGGCAGCGGCTGGTTGGGGCGCCCCGGCAGCTTGAACATCGGGCTGCCGTCGGCATCGGGCTTGGCATAGGGCGACAGCACCTCCTGCCCCAGGCTCACCATTTCGTAGCGCGCAGCGTCGAGCTGAAATGGCTGCGAGCTGTGGTGGTAGGCAATCAGCACGTCACAGCTGCCCTCGACCAGGCGCATCACCGCATCGTGCACGTTGAGCGCGATCAGCCGGCTCTTGATCGGTCCGAACTTCTCGCGCAGGGTGGTGACCCAGGCCGGGAAAAAGGTGAACGCCAGCGTGTGCGGCACGGCGAACTCGATCACGTCCTGCCCCGCCGAGGTGTGCCCGCGCAGCATGGCGCGCGTGCTTTGCAGCGCCTGCAGCATCTCCATCGCCTGGTCGTACAGCGTCTCGCCCGCCGGCGTCAGGCGCGTGGGGTACGAGCTGCGGTCCACCAGATCGGTGCCGGCCCAGGCCTCGAGCGCCTGGATGCGGCGCGAAAACGCCGGCTGCGTGACATGGCGCAATTGCGCGGAGCGGCTGAAACTGCGAGTCTCGGCCAGGCTGACAAAGTCTTCAAGCCATTTGGTTTCCATGGCGCGGATTATGCGGCGCAGAGTTGCCGGGCCAGCATCCGGCCAGATGCACCTACTTGTTTTCAGTTCGCTTCTTGCAGTCCGAACCGCTGTAGCCCTCTTTGCACTCGGTCAGCACTTTTTCGGCCTTGCGTTTGCCGCCAGGGTCACCGCCTGCGACAGGTGCGGTGGCGTCGTTCGACGTGCGCGTCGATGCACTTTGGATGTACACGATCTTTTTCTTGCCGTTGTCGCATGAGCCGACCACTTTGCCCGGGGCGCTTGTTTCTGTTTCGACGAGCGCCAGCGAATAGTTCGTAACGCCAGCCGTCTTGATCTTTTGATCGATCTCCGACCTCAACGCCTCGCACGTGATGCCGTAACTTGAAGTGTTGACCGCAAAAAGGAGGGCAAGAATTGCAGTTGATCTAGTCATGGTTCATTCAGCCAGCTTGCCCTGCTCCAACTGCGCATAAACCACACGCTGTGCAATGCCGTTGCTACACCGCCGCCGCATGCAGCTTGACGCCTAGCGCTCTGGCGACCTTCAATACGGTAGAAAAGCTCGGGTTTCCGTCGGCACTCAGCGCCCGGTAGAGGCTCTCGCGGCTCAGCCCTGCATCTTTGGCGACTTGAGTCATTCCTTTTGCGCGCGCAATGTTGCCGAGTGCCTTGGCGATGCCAGAGGCGTCGTCAGGCGCCTCTTCAAGCCAGGCATCAAGGTAAGCGGCCATTTCTTCAGGCGTACGAAGATGCTCCGCTACATCGTAAGGCGTGGCTTTTGTCGGATTTTTCATTTCGATCTTGGGCATGGTGACTACTCCTTGAAGCTCCTGGCCAGGTGAATCGCTGTCTCGATGTCTTTCTGTTGCGTTGACTTGTCTCCGCCGATGAGGAGTAGGAGGAGCCTTTGCCTTCGCTGCGTGTAGTAGACGCGGTAGCCCGGCCCGAAGTCGATCTTCAGCTCCGACACGCCATCCGTCAGATCTCTGTGTTGGCCCGGGTTGCCGTCGATCAAGCGATCGACCCGAACCAGAATTCGCGCTCTGCCCGTGCGATCCTTGAGCTCGTCGAGCCATTCACGATATTCCTCGGTCTTCTCAACACGCATGCATCAGTGTAGCCCAAAGGCTACGTTTGTCAAGAGTTGCATGGCGTGGCGATGCCAGAGCCAGCGAGTCACGCGCGCTTGCGCAAAAAGACGTGGGTTGCACGTTCGCCCGCGACGCATTGCGCGCATTCATAGCCCAAGACACGCAGATCGATGCCGTTCAAGAGATGCTCCCCGCTGCCGAGCAGGATGGGCCGCATGGCAAGGTGCAGCTCGTCGATCAGGCCCGCGCGCAGGTATTGCCGGACCGTGGCGACGCCGCCGCCAAGGCGGATGTCGCGGCCACCCGCCGCCGCCCTCGCCTGTTCCAGCGCGGCGTGAATGCCTTCGGTGATGAAGCGAAACTCCGTGCCGCCCGCCATGGTGAGCGGCGCCCGCGGGTACTGCGTCAGCACGAAGACGGGCGTGTGGTACGGCGGCTCGTCGCCCCACCAGCCCTTCCAGCTCTCGTCCGGCCATGGGCCCCGGACCGGGCCGAACATGTTGCGCCCCAGAATCCAGGCGCCGATGCCGGCAAAGCCTTGCTCGGCCATGGTGTTGTCGACGCCCGTCTCGCCATCGCCCTGGCCGTGCATCGTGCGCCAAACGCGTGTGGGAAAGAACCACTCCATCAACTCCGGGCCGCCTACGCCGAGCGGATTCTG
Organism: Rhodoferax sp.; assembly: GCA_031291295.1. GTDB lineage: Bacteria > Pseudomonadota > Gammaproteobacteria > Burkholderiales > Burkholderiaceae_C > Rhodoferax_A. Next base: position 19,324 of record JARLJI010000244.1, read on the forward strand.
CAGGTCCTGGTTCGGCCCGGCACCGTAGCCGTCAATGGAAATCGAAAAACTTTGGACGCGAAGTTTTGACATAACTGCCTCACTCAGAACGCGCTCTTCACCACGCCGCCATCCACGCGCAAGGCGGCGCCCGTGGTTGCCGACGCCAGCGGGCTCGCGACGTAGGTCACCAGAGAAGCGACCTCGTCCGGAGCGGCGAAGCGCTTGATGAGCGAGGTCGGGCGAACCTTGTCGAAGAACTCCTTCTCGAACTCGCTGAAAGACTTGCCCTCCGACTTGGCAAGCGCCTCCACAAAATCGCCCACCCCGCGCGAGCGGGTCGGGCCGGGCAGGACACTGTTGACCGTGATGCCTGTGCCGGCGAGCGATTCGGCCAGGCCGCGCGAGACCGCCAGTTGCGCGGTCTTGGTCATGCCGTAGTGAATCATCTCGGCGGGAATCTGCACCGCGCTCTCGCTGGAAATGAAGATGATCCGCCCCCAGTTCGCGCGCCGCATGGCGGGCAGGCACAGACGAGCCAGGCGCACGCCACTCAGCACATTGACCTCGAAGAACCGGACCCAGTCGGCATCGGGAATTTTTTCGAAAGGCGTCGCCTCGAAAATGCCAAGGTTGTTGACGAGAATTTCGATGCTCGGGTACTGCCGCACGAGCTCCTCGGCAGCGGCGGCCGTGCCGAGATCGCCGGCAAATCCGTGAACCGTGCCGCCCGTGGCAGACTTGATCTTCGACACGGCGCCATCCACTGCCGCCTGCGAGCGCCCATTGACAATGACCTGGGCACCTTCGGCCGCCATGGCGGCGGCGATGGCGTAACCGATGCCGGCCGTGCTGCCGGACACCAGCGCGAGTTTGTTCGTGAGTTTCAGATCCATAACGTCCCACCTTTCTCAGAAAAACCAGTTTAAGCGGCCAGGCAACCGCGGGTCAACTCGATCGTTGCACAAGGGTCGGGGCTGTTCGGACCCGCAGATCTCAAGCCTTTTCGGCCTGCAGTCCATACAGGCCGGTCACTTCGCGCTATCAATTTAATACTCCTGCGCGAATGACAAGGGGCTGGCGCGCGCGCCCCTCGGGCCGTGCGTCAGCGGCGGCCGGTGCTTGCCGTTTCGGTGCCAACGTCCTCCGCCCCATGCACCTGGATCAGCTTGAACCGGGAGCCGGCGCCCGACTTGAGCTGAACTGCGCTGCGGGCGACCGCGAAGTGCCTCGCGACGAGGGCCAGCAGTGCTGTGTTCGCCTTGCCATCCACCGGCTGCGCCTTCACTGACGCAACCCAGGTGCCATCTTCTGCGGCGACGAGACTTTCGGTCTTCGCGCCTGGCTTGACCTTGATCTTTAGCGTCAGCGTCTTTACTGGCATGCTCAAATTTCGCCTCGTAGGTTGAGGACGATGGCAGCAATCAGATTAGGCGTCGGAGCTCGGAAAGATGAGTTCAACGCCATTTCCCGCGGGGTCTTTTAGGAAAAACTGAACTCGCTTTGAACCTGGAACCTCAGTGGCTCTGTAATGAAGGTTGCAGCGAACCAGCGTGGCCTCCACTTCAGGCCGGTTGGTGCAATCAAACGCAATGTGGTCGAACGTGGTCACAGCCTGCGCATCTCGTTCTTCATCCGGCTCGGCCTGGTACAAGTGGACGATCGGTTTGTCGCCAGCGTATAGCCAGTAGCCAAAGTTCCAAAACTGCGGCCGCGGGCCATCGCGCAATCCGACGACGGTGCAATAGAACTCCTTGAGCTCGTCGAGCAGCTCTCGCGGCGCACGGAGATTGAAATGATTAAGGCCTGTGGTGGTCATGTTGATGCTAGCGTTTGACACGAACGGCGTGACCCGGCTTGCCGGGGCAAGTCCTCTCGATTGATGGGATGGACTCCCCCCGTTTCTTTGCGTCAAATGGCGCACTGGTCTTCATTGGCGTGGCGATCAGGTCTTCAAACGTAAGGAGTCCGAGATGAATGCTACTACTGACCCGTGGCGAGACGGTTTAGACGCAACTACCAATGGTGAATGACGTGAGCCGCAAGGAGTAGAAAAATGGCGTTCAGCACAAAGAGGAATCGCTTCGCCTGACCTAAGAGTAGGGCCAGGGACTCAACGGTTTGCTTGGCGCGAAGATCGATACCGTACCCGTCATTTAGTGGCCCTCCAGCAGTGGTCATCCGGGAGGAAACCTCTCCAAGAAGGTGGTTTGTATCTCCCACCAATTCCTTGATGTCTCTGAAGTGATACGTCAGGCTTTCATCGTCCATTGTTACTCCGTAAGCAGAATGTTCCCTAGGCTAATGTGTCGTTGCAGCTCCTCTTCGGAGATGGCGAAAGCACCAAGGTCTGGGTAGTCTATGTACCAAATTGGAGGCTCATGCCGTAGCGAAGCGTTCTCAATGGGAAGCAGCGGCTCGCTGGGAATTGAATTGCCAGATGAGTCGAGTCGATTTACACAAAACGCTTTTCGGATTGTTGCTTGCATAGTTGAAAACCGCGTGAAGTTTGTGGACGGCATGACTTGGCGCACCTGGGCGCTGGAAGTTACGCTTTGCGGCCTAACGTGATGTAGATCGTCGGACATTCTGGGAATCCAGTTTATCCGACAGGCGCCGGAGCTTGATCAACACTTCTCGCCATTCGTTCGCTACGCATTTGCTACCAATTCAATAGCTATAAGTGAATACTCCATGGCGGCTATCGGCCTAAAACACTTTAAAACCTACTCCGAACTCTGCTGCAACGCCCACATCTGCGCATAGCGCCCATTGGCCGCCAGCAACTCAGCATGCGAGCCGCGCTCGATGATGCGCCCCGCCTCCATCACCAAAATTTCATGCGCGTCCACCACGGTGGAGAGGCGGTGCGCAATCACCAGCGTGGTCTTGTTTCGCGCCACGCTTTGCAGCTCGGCCTGGATGGCGCGCTCGTTGGCGGAGTCGAGTGCCGAGGTGGCCTCGTCGAAGATCAGCACCGGCGGGTTCTTCAGCAGCGTGCGGGCGATGGCCACGCGCTGCTTCTCGCCGCCCGACAGCTTGAGGCCGCGCTCGCCGACCATGGTGTCGTAGCCGGCCGGCGTCGCGCTGATGAAGTTGTGGATGTGGGCGGCGCGGGCCGCGGCCTCGACCACCTCGCGGCTGGCGCCGGGGTTGCCGTAGGCGATGTTGTATTCGATGGTGTCGTTGAACAGCACCGTGTCCTGCGGCACGATGCCGATGGCGTGGCGCACGCTGGCCTGCGTGACCTGCTTGATGTCCTGCCCGGCGATGGTGATGCGGCCCTGCTGCACGTCGTAGAAGCGGTACAGCAGGCGCGACAGCGTGGACTTGCCGGCGCCCGAGGGCCCGACCACCGCAACCGTCTTGCCGGCCGGGATCACGAAGCTGATGTGGTGCAGGATGGGGCGCGCAGCCTCGTACGCAAAGCTCACGTCCTCGAAGCGCACCTCGGGCGTGCCCTCGATACGGATGGGCTGTGCGCCGGGCACGTCGGCGATCTCGCGCTCTTTTTCCATGAGGCGGAACATCTTGTCCAGATCGGTCAGGCTCTGCTTGATCTCGCGGTACAGCACACCCAAAAAGCCCAGCGGAATGTAGAGCTGGATCATGAAGGCGTTGACCATGACCAGGTCGCCCAGCGTCATGCGCCCCTCGACCACGCCCTGGGTGGCACGCCACAGCATCACCACCAGGCCGATGGCGATGATCACCTGCTGGCCGGCATTGAGCAGGCTCAGGGTGCGCTGGCTCTTGAGCGCGGCCAGGCGGTAGCGCTTGAGGTTTTCGTCGTAGCGCCGGACCTCGAACTCTTCGTTGTTGAAATACTTGACGGTTTCGTAGTTCAGCAGCGAGTCGATGGCCCGGCTGTTGGCGTTCGAGTCGAGTTCGTTCATTTCCCGGCGGAACTGGGTGCGCCATTCGGTCACCGTGACGGTGAAGGTCACGTAAAACACCAGCGCAATGCCGGTGATCCAGGCGAACCAGACGTCGAACTTGACGGCCAGCAAGGTCAGCACCAGCGTGACCTCGATCAGGGTCGGGATGATGCTGTACAGCGAATACGAGATCAGCGAATGCACGCCGCGCGAGCCGCGCTCGATGTCGCGCGACATGCCGCCGGTCTGGCGCTCCAGGTGAAAGCGCAGGCTGAGCGCGTGCAGATGCCGGAACACCTCGAGCGAGATGGTGCGCGCCGCGCCCTCGGTGGCCTTGGCAAACACCAGTTCGCGCAGCTCGGTGAACAGCGAGGTGGACAGGCGCAAGAGCCCGTAGGCCACCAGCAGCGCGAGCGGCACTACCAGCACGGTCTGCACGTCGCCCGGCTTGAAGCTCATCGCATCCACCAGCTTCTTCAGCAGCAGCGGCACGCCGACGTTGGCCAGCTTGGCGCCGACCATGAAAAGCAGCGCGGCGATGGCGCGCCATTTGTACTGCCACAGGTAGGGAAAGAGCCGCGCCAGCGTGCTCCAGTCGGAGCGCGGGGCGGCGGTGCCGGCGGGCGAGGCAGGCGCAAAAGAGGGGCGGGCGAGTTCGCCGGATCGGCGCATGGGAGACAATCGGGGGCTGTTAATGACAAGAGATTGTGCCCATGTCTGACAATTCAAGTACAGCCCCCAGCGCGACCGGCGCGCCCCACGTCGAACTGCCGGCCGACAAGGAACTGGTGCTCAAGGTCATTCCCCTGCCGGCCGACTGCAACGCCAACGGCGACATCTTTGGCGGCTGGGTCATGGCCCACGTGGATCTGGCCGGCTCGGTGCTGCCGGCGCGCTATGCCCAGGGCCGCATGGCCACGGTGGCGGTGAACCAGTTCATCTTCAAGCAACCGGTGCGAGTGGGCGACCTGTTGTCGTTCTACTCCGAAGTCACGCGCATCGGCCGCACCTCCATCACCGTGGACGTCGAGGTCTATGCCGAGCGAATGCGCACCCAGGGCCGCTACATCAAGGTCACGGAAGCGTCGGTGACGTATGTGGCGATCGACGATCAGGGGCGGCCGCGGCCGCTGCCCCAGCCCGCCGCCTGATTCCCTCAATCAGCGCGCTGCGGCGGCCGCGCGCAGCCGTTGCGGACCCAGCATCCCGGCCGTGAGCCCGAAGCTTGCGATGCGCTCCGGCAGCGGCAGCCCGCGTGCCAGCGCGGCGCAGGCCTCACCCATGGCCGCGGAAGTCTGGATGCCGTAGCCGCCTTGCGCCGCGACCCAGAAGAAGCCGGGCGCATCGGGCTCGAAGCCGCCCACCAGGTCGCCGTCGGCCACGAAGGAGCGCAGGCCGGCCCAAGTGCGGGTGGGGCGCCGGATCGTGAGCGTGGTCGCTTCCTCGATGCGGTGGATGGCGAAGGCGATGTCCAGTTCCTCGGGCTGCACGTCCTGCGGCTCGACGGGGTCGGCATTGGCCGGCGAGCCGAGCAGCATGCCGGCGTCGGGCTTGATGTACCAGCCTTCGTCGGCACCGAACACCATGGGCCAGTGCGCGACATTGCCGCCTTCAGGCGGCGCGAAGATGAAGGCCGTGCGCCGGCGCGGCTCGATACCGATCGGTGGCACGCCCGCGAGTCGCGCGATGGTATCGACCCATGCACCTGCGGCGTTGAGCACGACTGGCGCTTCGTAGGCGATGCCGCCCGCCTGCACGCGCCAGCGCTGTTGCAGTCGTTCGATGGCCGTCACGTCCGCGTTGCACACCAGCTTGCCACCGGCCTTGCGCATGCCGCGCAGGTAGCCCTGGTGGATGGCATGCACGTCCATGTCGGCAGCATCGGGTTCGTACACGGCGCCCTGCACCTGATCGGGGCGCAGCACCGGAACGAATGCGCGGGCCTCTTCGCTACTCAGGCGCCTCGCATCGGGCGCCATGGCGCGCAGCACCTCCCAGTGCGCCTCGAGTTGGGGCAGTTGCCCGGGTCCGGCCACCATCATGGCGCCGCGCGGCGTGAGCAGCGGATGCTCGGTGAAGCCCGGCGGCGGGTGCTGCAGAAAGGCACGGCTCGCCATCGTGAGCGCGCGCACTTGCGCCGTGCCGTAGCTTTCCATGAAGAGCGCGGCCGAACGGCCGGTCGAGTGGTAGCCGGGCTGCGTTTCGCGCTCGAGCACGATCACGCGGGCGTGCGGCGCAAGCCAGTACGCGACCGACGCGCCAGCAATGCCACCACCGATCACGAGGTAGTCGGCTTGCACCGGAGGAAAGGGATATGTCATGAAAGGCGTGCTGCGTGGTAAGTCCGGAATGCGCCGGAGTATACGGAGACATTTTCGGATACGCAAAAAGGGCGGCCAGCTTGAAACAACATCCCGGCAGACGGCGCAGCTCGATGGTCCGATCGTGACTCGCGCGGGCGAGGGTGTGGCCTATCGCGGGTTGTCATTTGTCTACGAGTTCCTGGGCACCACGGCGGCCGGCAAGCAGATGAGTCCGGTGGTCGGCACCGTGCACACACGCCGCATCAATGGGCCCGAGGATTTTGCGCGGCATGCGGGCGAGGAGTTCGCCTATGTGCTGTCGGGAGAAATCGACGTGCACTTCGACAATGGCGACGTGGTACGCCTGGCGCGCGGCGACTCGTTGTATTTCGACAGCCGCATCGGTCACGCCTACGTCAGTGTGAGCCGGCAGCTCGCCAAGATCGTCGGCGTGATCACGACCGAGAGCAGCTTCATGCAATCGGCCCGGGCCGATTGCATGACCCCTGTTCGCGCTTACCCCTAGTACCTGCGCGACAGGTTATGCGTATCAACCCTGAGGACACCCATCGCGCATGCAGATATAAACCATGCAACGATTCAGGAGATGCAGTGCAGGTTCTTCAACTGGTGATCAGCGGCATCTCGCAAGGCTGCATCTACGGGCTGATCGCTCTGGGCTTCGTGCTCATCTACAAGGCCACCGAGACCGTGAGCTTCGCGCAGGGCGAGCTCATGATGCTGGGTGCGTTTGCCGGCCTGGCGGGCATGACGCTGCTGGGCTTTCCGTACTGGCTGGCGGTCATCAGCGCCATCGTGGCGATGGCGGCGTTCGGTGTGGTGCTGGAGCGCGTGGTGATCCGTCCCATTCTGGGCCAGCCGCAGTTTTCCATCGTCATGCTGACCATCGGCATCGGCTACGTGGCGCGCGGGCTGATCACCATGATTCCGAACATCGGCACCGAAACCCGCGTGCTGCCCGTGCCCTACAAGGACCAGATCTGGAACGTCGGCACGCTAGTGCTCAACGTCGAGCAAATGGTGGTGATCGGCGCCACCGGCGTGCTGTGCGTGCTGCTGTTCGCCATGTTCAAGTACAGCAAGCTTGGCATTGCCATGCAGGCGTCGTCGCAAAACCAGCTGGCGGCGTATTACATGGGAATCCCGGTGAAACGCATCAACGGCCTGGTCTGGGGGCTGGCCGCCGCCGTGGCAGCCATCGCCGGGCTGCTGCTGGCGCCGATTACCTTCGTGCACGCCAACATGGGCTTTATCGGCCTGAAGGCGTTCCCGGCCGCGGTGGTGGGCGGCTTCGGCAGCCTGCCGGGCGCCATCGTGGGCGGCCTGATCGTGGGCATTGTGGAGTCGCTGTCGGGCTTTTACCTGCCCGACGGCTTCAAGGACACGGCTGCCTACATCGTGGTGCTGGTCATGCTGGTCATCAAGCCCAACGGGCTGTTCGGCGAAAAACTGCGGAAAAAAGTATGAGAACACCGGTGCGACACGCGCTCCTGACCACGTTCGCGAGCCACCGCGGAACCGGCTTGGCCGGGCCGCTGGTGGCGCCCCCCTGGGGGGGAGGCGCCGAAGGCGCTTCGGGGGGAGTATGAGGTTTATCTTCAAGACCGATTACGCGCAGGACATCCGGCTCGCCAAGCACGGCGGGCACGTGTTCTGGTACAGCGCCTTGATGCTGCTGCTGCTCGCCGCGCCCTGGCTGTTTGCCGAGTACTGGCTGGCGCAGCTGACCTTCGTGCTGATCTACGGCATCGCCGGGCTCGGCCTGATGCTGCTGGCGGGCTTTACCGGCCAGTTCTCCATCGGCCACGCCGCATTTCTGGGGGTGGGCGCGTACACCCAGGCCGTGCTGACCAATATGGGCTGGCCGTTTCCGGTCGCACTCGCCTTTGCCGGGCTGCTGTCGGCGCTGGTCGGCGTGATCGTGGGCCTGCCGGCGTTGCGCGTGAAGGGCATCTATCTCGGCATTGCCACGCTGTCGTTCGGCTTCATCGTCGAGGAAGTGCTGGCGCGCTGGGAATCCGTCACGGGCGGCAACTCGGGCATCCAGGTCAAGGCGCCCGAGATGTTCGGCTGGAAGCTCGATTCAGGTGCCTCGTTTTATTTCCTGTGTCTGCTCATCGCGGTGGCGTGCACGCTGGCCATCCTGAACCTGCTGCGCTCGCCGACAGGCCGCGCCTTTGTGGCGATCCGCGATTCGGAAATTTCCGCGCAGAGCATGGGCATCCAGCTGGCCCGCTACAAGACGCTGTCGTTCGCGCTGTCGGCCGCGCTGGCCGGCATTGGCGGCGCGCTGTATGCGCACAAGCTGCGCTTCATCTCGCCCGACCAGTTCGACATTCTGCAATCGATCGACCTGCTGCTGATGGTGGTCATCGGTGGCCTGGGCTCGGTGCATGGTGCGTTCCTGGGCGCGATCTTCCTGATTTCCATGCCGCAGCTGATCTCGCTGTCCAAGGACTACCTGCCCGACGTGATCGGCCAGGCCCCCGGGCTGCAGGCCGTGGTGTACGGCGCCGTCCTGATCGGCTTCGTGCTGTTCGAGCCGCTCGGTCTGTACGGTCGCTGGCTCAAGGTTCGCACCTATCTGCAGACCTTTCCGTTCTACCGCAAGGGCACCTTCAAGCGGCAGAAGAGCTTCCAGAAATCGGACCGGCTGCGATGACCCCCACGCTCGGCACTTCGTGTCCTTCGCTGTCCCCCGAGGGGGCCTTCGCGTCTTGGGGCGGCCCAGCGCCGCTCATGGTTTGCATTTATGAATGATGTGTTGCTCTCAGCCCGAAACCTGAGCGTGCGCTTTGGCGGTGTGCTGGCCGTCAACAACGTGAGCTTCGATGTGAAGCCCGGCGAAGTCTTCACACTGATCGGCCCGAACGGTGCCGGCAAGACCACGGTGTTCAACCTGATCAGCCGCATCTACACCCCGACCACCGGCCAGATCGAGTACCTGGGACAGAAATTGACGGACCAGCCGCCGCACAAGATTGCCGCGCTCGGGATCGCACGCACCTTCCAGAACATCGAGCTGTTCGAGCACGCCACCGTGCTGCACAACCTGCTGATAGGCCGCCACGTGCACCGCCAGACGGGGCTTTGGAGCGAGATCTTCTTCACCCGCAAGACGCGCGACGCCGAAATCGACGCGCGCGAAAAGGTCGAGCAGATCATCGACTTCCTCGACCTGCAGCACCACCGCGACTCGTTGGTGGCCGGCCTGCCCTATGGCGTGCGCAAGGTGGTCGAGCTGGCCCGTGCGCTGTGCACCGAGCCCAAACTGCTGCTGCTCGACGAGCCCTCCTCCGGGCTGAACGTGGAGGAAACCGGTGACATGGCTTTCTGGATCCAGGACATTCAGCACGAGCTCGGCATCACGGTGCTGATGGTGGAGCACGACATGACGCTGGTCTCCAAGGTCTCGGACCGCGTGCTGGCAATGAACCAGGGCGAAGTGCTGGCCATGGGCACGCCGCGCGAGGTGCAGACCGACCCGGGCGTGATCGAGGCGTACCTGGGATCGGTGGACGATGTGTCTTCATTGCGGAGGCGAGCATGAGTGCGGCACCCCCACCCGTGAGTGACCAGCCTGTGCTCACACTGCTCAATGTCGAGAGCGCCTACGGCCCGATCAAGGCAATCCGCGGCGTCAGCCTGCAGGTGCGCCGCAGCGAGATCGCCACGGTGCTGGGCTCGAACGGCGCGGGCAAGACCACGATTCTCAGGACCATCTCGGGCATCATCGACCCGCGCAAGGGCTCGATCGAATTCAAGGGCGAGAACATCACCGCGCAAGACCCAGCCTTTATCGTGCAGCAGGGCCTGTCCCATGTGCCGGAGGGGCGCGAAGTGTTCCCGCTGCTGAGCGTGCGCGACAACCTGCTGATGGGCGCGTACACCCGCCGCGACCGCGATGGCGTGGCGCGGGACATTGAAGTCGTGTTCGGTTATTTCCCGATCCTGCGCGAACGCGCCACGCAGGACGCGGGACTCCTGTCGGGCGGACAGCAGCAAATGCTGGCGATCTCGCGCGCGCTGATGGCTGCGCCCGACCTGATCCTGCTCGACGAGCCCAGTCTCGGCCTGTCGCCGAAGCTGACCAAGGAAATCTTCGAGATCGTGGTGCGCATCAACCGCGAGCGCGGCACCACCATCCTGCTGGTCGAGCAGAACGCCAACATGGCGCTCAACGCCTCCGACTACGGCTACGTGCTGGAGAACGGCCGCATCGTGATGGAAGACACCTGTGCGCGCCTGCGCGAGAAGGACGACATCAAGGAGTTTTACCTCGGCATGAAGGAAGACGGCGTGCGCGGCGAGCGGCGCTGGAAGAAAAAGAAAACCTGGAGATAAAAGGATGAGCGCAGCGCAGAACCGCTTCAAGCAAGCTCGCGCCCCCTCGGGGGGCAGCGCAGTACACGCAGTGACAAGCGTGGGGGCCACATGAGCAATCTTTGGGATTTGAGCCGCCTGCAGCCGAATCGCGACATCGTGATGCCCGGCGACACCATTCCCGCCATGTTCTGGAACGCGGTGGAGCAGCGAGCCGGCCAGGTCTGGATGCGGCAGAAAAAACTCGGCATCTGGCACGCCTGGAGCTGGACCGAGACCGGGCAGGCGGTGCGCGAAATTGCCGCGGGGCTGATCAGCCTCGGGTTCGCGAGCGGCGAATGCACGTCCATCCTGTCCAACACGGTGATCGAATGGGTGCTGACCGATCTGGCGGTGCTCAGCTGCGCCGGCGTGGCCAACGGCATCTACCCCACCGATGCGGCCAGCCAGGTGCATTACCTGTGCGAGGACTCGCGCACCACCATTTTGTTCGTGGAAGACGACGAGCAGCTCGACAAGGCGCTGCAGGTGCGCGCCCAATTGCCTTGCCTGCGCAAGGTGGTGGTGTTCGACATGGAAGGCCTGCGTGAGTTGAGCGATCCCGACGTGCTGAGCCTGGACGATCTGCGTGTGCTGGGTCGGGAGCACCTGGCCCGCCACCCCGACGCCGTGAGCGAGCGCATCCAGAGCTGCCAGCCGCAGGACCTGGCCATTCTGGTTTACACCTCGGGCACCACGGGCCGCCCAAAGGGCGCCATGCACAGCCACCGCGGACTGGTGTTCAGCGCACGCGGCTACAACACGCTGGTGGCGCAGGACGAGCACGACGAGCGCATGTGCTTTCTGCCGCTGTGCCACATTGCCGAGCGCATGGGGGGCGAATATTTTTCGCTGTATACCGGCGCCAAACTGAATTTTGTCGAGAACCCCGAGACGATTCCCGAGAACGTGCGCGAGATTGCACCGACCGTGTTCACGGCCGTGCCGCGCGTGTGGGAAAAGTTCTACTCCGGCGTGATGATAGCGCTCAAGGAGGCCAGCGCACTGCAGCAGGCCGCCTATGCCTGGGGCATTGGTGTCGGCACTGCGATTGCCGACAGGGTGCTGGCCGGCGAGCCCGTGAATGGCTGGCTCAAAGTGAAGTTCACCGTGGCACGCTGGATTGCCCTGAACAATGTACGCAAGCTCATCGGGATCCACCGCGCGCGCTTTTGCGTCACCGGCGCGGCGCCGATTTCACCCGAACTGGTCAAGTGGTACCTGGCGCTGGGCGTGCCCATGCTGGAGGTCTGGGGCATGACCGAGACCTGCGGCGCCTCCACTGGCGTGCCCGCCAGCCGCATCAAGCCCGGCTCCATCGGCCCGGCGGCCGACTACAACGAGGTCAGGCTCGACCCGGCCACCGGCGAAATCCTGGTGCGCGGCACGAACGTGTTCATGGGTTACCTGAACCTGCCCGAGAAAACCGCCGAGACGATTGACACGGACGGCTGGCTGCACACCGGCGATGTCGGTACGGTGGACGCCGACGGCTACTTCCGCATCACCGACCGCATGAAGGACATCATCATCACGGCCGGCGGCAAGAACATCACGCCCAGCGAACTCGAAAACGAACTCAAGTTCTCGCCCTACATCACCGACGCGGTGGTGATCGGCGACAAGCGCCCGTACCTGACCGTGATCGTCATGATCGACCAGGAAAACGTCGAGAAATATGCGCAGGACGCTGATGTGCCGTTCAGCAACTACGCCAGTCTGACGCGCGCCACGCAGATACAGGATCTGATCCAGTCGGAAATCGACAAGATCAACCAGAAGTTTGCGCGGGTGGAGCAGATCAAGAAGTTCTTCCTGCTGGAGACCCAGCTCACGGCCGAAGACGAGGAGCTGACACCCACCATGAAACTCAAACGCAAGCTGGTGGAGAAAAAATACACGACACAGATTGAAGCCATGTACGGCTGACGCGCCGCTGGTTAAGTAGTTTCCCTTGCGCGTTAACGCCAATTTGAGTTTCACACGGCCCGGTCAAAAATTCCCACTCACGTCAATCAAGGAGATACGCATGAAAATGAGGTCCACCCTGGTCCTGGCCATTCTGGCACTGGGCACCACGCTGGCGCTGGCGCAACAGCAAGGCGTCAGCAAGAACGAGATCCTGATCGGCACCATCCAGGACATGTCGGGCCCGCTGGCGGGCTACGGCAAGCAGGCGCGCAACGGCATGCTGCTGCGCATCGACGAGGTCAACGAACAGGGCGGCATCCACGGTCGCAAGCTCAAGCTGGTGTCCGAAGACGACGGCTACGATCCCAAGAAGGCCGTGCTGGCCGCGCAAAAGCTGGTGAACCAGGACAAGATTTTCATCATGGCGGGCCACCTGGGCACGGCCCAGAACCTGGCCGCGATGCCGGTGCAGTTTGAGAAGAACGTGATCAACTTCTTCCCGATCACTGCGGCGCGCGAAATGTACGAGCCCTTCAACCGGCTCAAGTACTCGTTCGCCGCTACCTACTATGACCAGATCCGCCTGGCCCTGCCCAAGCTGGTGAAGGAAAAGGGCGCGAAAAAAGTCTGCACGATTTACCAGGATGACGATTTCGGCATCGAGGTCGAACGCGGCGCCGAGGCGGCCCTCAAGGCCCTGAACATGCCCTTGACCGAAAAAACCACCTATAAGCGCGGCGCGACCGACTTCTCCTCGCAGGTGGCGAAGATGAAGGCCGCGGGCTGCGACCTGGTGGTGCTGGGCACCATCATCCGCGAGACCATCGGCACCATCGGCGAATCGCGCAAGACCGGCTTCAACCCGACGTTCCTGGGCTCCAGCGCGGTCTACACCGACCTGATCCACAAGCTCGGCGGCAAGGCCATGGACGGCCTGTACGCGACCATGACGGTGCAGCACCCGTACCTCGACGAAGCTTCGCAGCCGATCCGCTTCTGGGCCACCAAGTACAAGACCAAGTTCAATGAAGACCCGACCGTGTTCTCGGTCTATGGCTACGACATCATCGACGCGCTTGCGCGGGCCGCGGACAAGGCCGGCCAGAACCTCACGACCGACAGCTTCATCAAGGCCATGGACACCATGAAGATCCCGCCCGACATGTTCGGCAGCGACGAGGCCACGTTCAGCCCGACCAAGCGCCTGGGCAGCGACCTGTCGCGCCTGTCGCAGATCCAGGACGGCAAGTGGAAAGTGGTCTCGGACTACGTGAAACCCTGAGCCTGCTCGCCCTCCCTGAAAACCGCCTTCGGGCGGTTTTTTCGTCTCCGGCTTGAATACGGGCGAATTCGACAGCCGAATCCAGCGTGCCGAAGCTGCCCGCGAGGGCTAAAGTTGAATGCTCACACAACGAGTGAATAAAGAAAGTCTATGACCACGCACATGACGGGCGACAGGCTCGCGGCGATCGACTGGGACCAGGTCGTGCTGGACCTCGATGCCCAGGGCGGCGCCGTGATCAAGCGACTGATCGCCCCAGCCGAGTGCCAGGCCATGGCCGCGCTGTATTCGATGGACAAGCTCTTTCGCAGCCGGGTGGTGATGGCGCAGCACGGCTTCGGGCGCGACTTCAGCGGCGGCGAGTTCGTGATGACGGAGCAGCGCCCGCGCATGCAGTCGCGCGCTATGGTACTGCCGCTGCGCCAGGGCGACGCCGCGGTGATTGCGGTGCATCACCGTCCGGTGCAGGGCACGCGCGGGATGTACCGGGTGAATCTTCGGCATGGCGTCAGCCACGTGCGCGCCGGGCAGCGCCACACCGCCGGCATCATCTTTCACGACGCGGCCTGAGGGAGTTTGCGCATGACGATGGATTTGTTCGAGGCTGACAGGGCAAGCGAGCCACTATCGAAGGCGCTTGGCCCCGGTGCGCTGGTGCTGCGCGGCTTTGCCACGCCGCGCGAGACGGCGCTGCTGGCAGATCTGCAGGACGTACTTGCGCTGGCCCCGTTTCGCCACATGGTCACGCCGGGCGGCTTTCGCATGTCGGTGGCGATGACGAACTGCGGCGCCCTGGGCTGGATCACGGACCCTACCGGCTACCGCTACGATGCCCTGGACCCGCAAAGCGGCCACCCTTGGCCGCGCATGCCGGCATCCTTCCTGCGGCTGGCCACGGACGCGGCGGCGCAGGCTGGTTTCGAAGGGTTCGTACCCGACGCCTGCCTGATCAACCGGTACGCGCCGGGCGCCAGACTGTCGCTGCACCAGGATAGTAATGAGCGGGACTATCGCGAACCGATCGTCTCGGTCTCGCTCGGCCTTCCCGCCGTGTTCCTGTTCGGTGGTCTGGCCAGAGCGGACAAGACGGTGCGCGTGTCGCTGGCCCATGGCGACGTGGTGGTGTGGGGTGGCCCGGCGCGCCTGCGCTACAACGGCATGCTGCCACTTGGGGAGGGGCAACACCCCCTGACCGAGGGCTACCGCATCAACCTGACGTTTCGCAAGGCGGGTTGAGCCCGGCGCTCGTGCCACGCCACACGTTTCGCATTATTTTGGCCTCAAGCCCATATGGAGTATGGGCTATCAGCTACCAAAACAAGAGCAAATCAGGACACAATGTAAGCCGCCGCGCCGCTGGACAGCAGCTTGCCGTCGGCCGCCAGGAACTCCATGCGGGTGGACGCCACGCGCGAGCCCAGGCGCATCACCTGCGCACGCAGCTCGAAGTGCTCGCCGATGCCGGGGCGCAGGTAGTCGATGCGCAGGTCGATGGTGCCGAGCTTGCCAAAGCGCTGCAGCCGCTGGGCGGGCGACTCGTCCATGTGGCGCACGCCGATAGCCGCCATCACGGCCAGGCCGCCCATGGCGTCGAGCCCGGCGCTGATCACGCCGCCGTGCAGGCGGTTGTGGGCGTAGTGGCCCACGAGTTCGGGCTTCATGTCGATGCGGGCGATGACCTGTTCGGGCCGCAGTGAGGTGATCTTCAGCCCGAGCACCTGGTTGAAGACAATCCGCTCTTCAAAAATGGTTTTCAGGCCGGCGATAAATTCGGGTTCGAACTCGCTGACGGGGACGGTGTGTTTGATCATGCATCCGATTGTCCCGCACGCGGCCATTGGCGGCGCCACGGCCGCCCCATCATCGAAACTGACAAAACAGTCATGTTGATGACAGCCTGCAGACTGCGCCAGCGTTTAGAGTACGAAAGTTGTCATGCGGGTGGCCAGCTTTGCCGTTGCCCGCACGCACGCCCGATCCATCGCACCGATCCCCACAGGCCATGATTCCTTCCGACAGACGATCCCCTCAACGCGCGGCGCGGCTCGCCAGCCGGCTGGCGGGCTCCGCCCTGGCGGCTCTGCTGGCCAGTTGCGCCGCTGTCGGCCCCGACTACGTGCGCCCCACCATCGACATTCCCGCGGCCTACAAGGAAAGCGGCCCCTGGAAGACGGCCGAGCCGCAAGCCATCGACAGCCGGCACCCGTGGTGGCAGGCCTATCGCGACAGCACCCTTGACGGCTTGATGGCGCAGGCCAACCAGGCGAACCAGAACATCGCCCAGGCCGAGGCCCAGTACCGGCAGGCGCGCGCGATAGCCGATGCGGCGCGCGCCGGCTTCTGGCCCACGGTGGGCGTGAATGCCGGTGTCACCCGGGCCCTGAGCAACACCAACGGCATCAAGGAAGGCACCTACCCCAGCATCGGCGCGGGCGCGAGCTGGGAGCCCGACCTGTGGGGCAGCGTGCGGCGCAGCGTCGAAGCGGGCAATGCCGGTGCCCAGGCCAGCGCCGACGACCTCGCGGCGGCCCGCCTGAGCATCCAGGCCGCACTGGCGCAGGACTACCTGCAACTGCGCGTCACCGACCTGCTGATCGACTTGTATGCCGTCACGACCGAGGCCTACAGCCGCGCGCTGCAGCTGACGCAAAGGCAGTACGCGGTGGGCGTGGCGCTGCGCTCCGATGTGGCGCTGGCCGAGAGCCAGCTCAAGACGGCGCAGGCTCAAGGGGTTGACCTGCAGGCGCAGCGCAGCCAGCTCGAGCACGCCATCGCGATCCTGACCGGCAAGCCGCCGGCCGCCTTTGCACTGCCGGCAACGGCAGTCAGCATGGACCAACTGGGGGCGCGTTTGCCGGCGATCCCGACGGGCCTGCCCTCCGAATTGCTGGAGCGTCGCCCCGACATCGCCGGGGCCGAACGCCGGGTCGCGCTGGCGAATGCCAACATCGGCGTTGCCAAAGCCGCCTACTTCCCGTCGCTGATGCTAAGCGCCAGCGGCGGCTACAACGGCGCCAGCTTCGCCACGCTGTTCGATACGCCGAGCCGCGTCTGGTCGCTCGGTGCGGCGCTCGCGCAGACCCTGTTCGACGGCGGCCTGCGCAAGGCCCACAGCGATCAGGCCATAGCCGCCTACGACGTCTCGGTGGCGCAGTACAAGCAGACGGTGCTGAGCGGCTTGCAGCAGGTGGAAGACAATCTGGCCCTGTTGCGCGTGCTGGACCATGAAGTCGGTTTGCAGGACCAGGCC
Organism: Rhodoferax sp.; assembly: GCA_031291295.1. GTDB lineage: Bacteria > Pseudomonadota > Gammaproteobacteria > Burkholderiales > Burkholderiaceae_C > Rhodoferax_A. Next base: position 36,310 of record JARLJI010000244.1, read on the forward strand.
GTCAAGGCCTCGCAGCTGGCCGAACGGCTGGCATTGGTTCAGTACCGCGCCGGCACGGCCACCTATCTGGCCGTGGTCACGGCGCAGACGCTGTCGCTGACGAACCAGCGCACCGCGGTGCAGCTGCTGGGGCGCCAACTGGCCTCCAGCGTGGCCCTGATTACCGCCGCAGGCGGTGGCTGGGACAGCGCGGCCACAAACGGCACGCCACTGGCCTCCGCCGTAACGGCTCCCGTGTCGTTGCAAGCACCCATCCTCTTACCTCCCAGCCCCGGAAGCTGACGCCATGAACTCTCCGTTTTTTCAACGTCCCAGGACCCTGCTGACTGCCGCCGCCCTGCTGGTGCTGGTCGGCGCCGGCGCGCTGAGCCTGGACCGCAAGGCGCTTTCCGCCAACCCGCCGGTGCCGGCCACGCCGCCGGTACAAGCCACCACGGTGCTGGTCAAGCAGCAGGACATGCCGATCTACCAGGCGGGCGTCGGCACCGTCACCCCGCTGGCCAGCGTCACGGTGAAGGCGCGCGTCGACGGCCAGCTCGACCGGGTCGGTTTCACCGAGGGGCAGGACGTCAAGGCCGGCCAGATGATCGCGCGGCTGGATCCGCGGCCCCTACAGGCCCAGTTGCAGCAGGCGCAGGCCCAAAAGGCCAAGGACCAGGCGCAGCTGGTGAACGCACGGCTGGATTTGAAGCGCTACACCACCCTGATCGCACAGGACGCCGCCACGCAGCAGCAGTTCGACACGCAAAAGGCGTTGGTAGCGCAGCTCGATGCCGCCGTCCAGACTGATGCCGCGCAAGTCAACTATGCCCAGGTGCAACTCGACTACACCAACATCGTGGCACCGATCAGCGGACGGGTCGGGGCGCGGCTGGTGGACCCGGGCAACATCGTGCACGCCACCGATGCCAACGGACTGGTCGTGATCAACCAGATCGACCCGATCGGCGTCGTGTTCAACTTGCCGGAGACAGGATTCGAAGCCGTCAACCAGGCACTGCACAGCAGCCACCAACCACTGGCCGTGCTGGCTTACCCCCCCACCGGGAACCAGTTGCTGGGTCGCGGCAAGCTGATCCTGCTGAACAACCAGATCGACACCACCACGGGCACGGTGCAGCTCAAGGGCAGTTTCGAGAATCCAAAGCACACCCTGTGGCCAGGCCAATACGTGAACGCGCGGCTGGTACTGGGCACGCGCCTGCAGGCGCTCACCGTGCCGGCAGCAGCGGTCCTGCGCGGCCAGGATGGTACCTATACGTACGTCGTGAAAGCCGACAACACGGTGCAAGCGCAACCGATAGCGGTGGCAAACATACAGGACGGTGTCGCCATCATTGACAAAGGCCTGTCCGCCGGCCAGCGCGTGGTGCTGGACGGACAGTACAAGCTCAAGTCCGGGATCCAGATTGTCGAGACGGCATCGGCCGCCGCGGCCGCCGCCAGCGGAGCGGGCCAGTGAGCGTCTCTGCCAACTTCATCAAACGGCCCATTGGCACCTCGCTGCTGGCGCTGGCGCTTTTCCTGGTGGGCGCCGCGGTTTGGCCGCTGCTGCCCGTGGCACCCTTGCCGCAGGTCGACTTCCCGACCATCCAGGTGACGGCCTCGCTGCCCGGTGGCAACCCCGAAACCATGGCCTCGAGTGTGGCGCAGCCGCTGGAGCGGCAGTTTTCGCTGATTCCGGGCCTGTCGCAAATGACCTCGCTCAGCGCATTGGGCTCGACGCAGATCACCTTGCAGTTCGACTTGAACCGCAACATCGACGGCGCCGCACTCGACGTGCAGACGGCCATCAACGCGGCCTCGGGCCAGTTGCCGGCGAATCTGCCCAGCCCGCCGACCTTTCGCAAGATCAACCCGGCGGATTTCTCGATCCTGATCCTGTCCGTGCAATCCGATACCTTGCCGCTGACCACCGTCAACGATTACGCCGACAATATTCTGGCGCAGCAAATTTCGCAGATTCGAGGCGTGGGCCAGGTCATCATCTTCGGCCAGAAAAAGCCCGCTGTGCGTATCCAGGTCGACCCCGCCAAGCTGGCAGCGCTCGGCATGAGCCTGGAAGACATACGCGGCGTGATCGCCAGCACCACGGTGAGCCAGCCCACGGGCACGATCGACGGACCCAAGCAGAGTTTCACGGTCTACACGAACGACCAGGTCCTGAGCGCCGCCCCCTGGAACGACATGGTGCTGGCCTATAGAAAGGGCGTACCGATTCGTGTGCGCGATGTCGGCGTTGCGGTGGCGGGCCCCGAGAACACCAAAATGGCCGCGTGGGCGTTTTCGGGCAAGGGCGCCACGCCCTCGGAGAACGCCCCCATCAACGGGCCCTCCCTGGTCGTGGGCGTGATCAAGGAGCCGGGCGCCAATGTGATCGACACGGTGCAGCGCATCAAGGCTGCGCTGCCGCGCCTGGAGGCGGCCATTCCGCCCACCATCCACGTGAGCACGCTGATCGACCGGACCCAGAACATTCGCGCCTCGGTGCTCGATGTCGAGATGACACTGCTGCTGACCATCTCGCTGGTGGTGATGGTGATCTTCCTGTTCCTGCGCAATGTGCCGGCCACCCTGATCCCCAGCGTGACGGTGCCGCTGGCGCTGCTGGGGACGGCCGCCATCATGTACCTGGTGGGATTCAGCCTGGACAACCTGTCGCTGATGGCGTTGACCATCTCGGTCGGCTTCGTGGTGGACGACGCCATCGTGATGCTGGAGAACATTTACCGGCATGTCGAGGCCGGCATGACGCCCATGGAAGCCGCGTACAAGGGGGCCGGTGAAATTGGCTTCACCATCATCTCGATTTCGGTCTCGCTGGTCGCGGTGTTCATTCCCCTGCTGTTGATGGGCGGGATTGTCGGGCGCCTGTTCCGCGAGTTTTCCATCACGGTGACGCTGACCATTGGCATTTCGGTGCTGGTCTCGCTCACGCTCACGCCGATGCTGTGTTCCCTGTTCCTCAAGCCGCACCGGCCGGAGACGCATGGGCGCCTGTACCAGTTGTTCGAGCGTGGCTTCGACGCCATGCTGAACGGCTACCGACGCGGCCTGGAGGCCGTGCTGCGGCACCAGTTCATCACGCTGTGTGTTTTTCTCGCGACGCTGGCCGCGACGGTAGTTTTGTTCATCGTGATCCCGAAGGGGTTCTTTCCGCAGCAGGACACCGGCTTCATCTTTGGCTTTGCCGAATCGGCGCAGGACACCTCGTTCGTGTCGATGAACCAGCGCATGCTCAAGCTCGCCGACGTGGTTCGCCAGGACCCCGACGTCTCCGGATTCGGCATGAGCGGGCAGTCCACCTTCAACACCGGCGTCTATTTCATCAGCCTGCGCCCCAAGGATGAGGGCCGCACGGCGAGCGCGGATCAGGTGATCGCGCGGCTGGGCCCGAAGGCGGCCCAGGTCGAGGGCGTCAAGCTGTTCATGCAGGCGGGGCAGGACATCAACGTAGGGGGGCGACTGTCGCGCACCCAGTACCAATACACGCTCACCGATGCCAATCTGGATGAACTCAACACGTGGGCACCCAAGCTGCTGGAGCGATTCCGCCAGCTGCCGGAACTCACTGACCTGGCCTCCGATCAGCAAAACGCAGCCGCCACGGCAGTCATCACGATCGATCGGGCCCGGGCATCGAGCTTCGGCATTACGCCGGCCCAGATCGACGCCACCCTCTACGACGCGATCGGCCAGCGCCAGGTGGCGCAGTACTTCACCCAGATCAACAGCTACCACGTGATTCTCGAAGTCACGCCCAAGCTGCAGGAAGACCCCGACCTGTTCAGCAAGCTGTACCTGACCTCGCCGCTGACCGGGCAACAGGTGCCGCTGTCCAGCTTTGTCAGCGTCAACACCAGCAAGACCGGCTATCTGTCGATCAATCACCAGAGCCAGTTCCCGGCGGTGACCATCTCGTTCAACCTGGCGCCCGGCGTGGCGCTGGGCCAGGCGGTGACGGCCATCCAGAAGGCGCAGGCCACCATGGGCGTTCCGCAAACCCTGAGCGGCGGTTTCCAGGGCACGGCCCAAGCCTTCAAAGACTCATTGTCGACGCAGCCCTACCTGATTGCCGCGGCGTTGGTGGCGGTGTACATCGTGCTGGGTTTTCTGTACGAGAGCTACATCCATCCACTGACGATTTTGTCGACCCTGCCGTCGGCCGGCGTCGGGGCGCTGCTGATTTTGATGGCGGGCGGCTACGACCTGAGCGTGATCGCGCTGATCGGCATCATCCTGTTGATCGGCATCGTCAAGAAGAACGGCATCATGATGGTCGACTTTGCGCTGACGGCCGAACGTGAGCAGGGGATGGAGCCGAAGGAGGCGATCTACCAGGCCTGCCTGTTGCGCTTTCGGCCGATCATGATGACCACCATGTGCACGCTGCTCAGCGGCTTGCCCCTGATGCTGGGCAGCGGCGCCGGCTCCGAGCTGCGTCGTCCCCTGGGCTATGCCATGGTCGGCGGGTTGATCCTGTCACAGGCCATGACCCTGTTCACGACGCCCGTGGTCTATCTGTACCTGGACCGCGCCCATTATTGGTATACGCGCCGCAAGGAAGCGCGCAACGCCCGCAAGGCGGCCCGCGCGGGTGAGCCCAAGCCGCCGGTGGTTGTGGGCACGAATTGACCATGAAGATCCTGATCGTCGAGGACGAGCCCAAAACCGCCGATTACCTGCAAAAGGGCCTCAGCGAGCAGGGCTGCACCGTCGATCTGGCCTACAACGGCGTTGACGGCCAGTACCTGGCGCTGACGCACGACTACGACGTCATCGTGCTCGATGTGATGCTGCCCGGCCTGGACGGGTTCTCTGTGCTGCGCACCTTGCGCACGCTCAAACAGACGCCGGTCATCATGCTGACCGCGCGCGACCAGGTGGAAGACCGCATCAAGGGGCTGCACGACGGGGCCGACGACTACCTGGTCAAACCGTTCTCGTTTCTGGAGCTGTTAGCCCGGCTGCAGGCTCTCACGCGGCGCGGGCGCGCCCAGGAGCCGGCGCTGCTGAAGATTGCCGACTTGCAGATCGACCTGATGGCACGCAAGGCCTGGCGCGACCATGTGCGCATCAACCTGACCGCCAAGGAGTTTTCGCTGCTGGCCGTGCTGGCGCGGCGCCAGGGCGAGATCCTGTCCAAGACCGCGATTGCCGAGCTGGTGTGGGACATGAACTTCGACAGCAACACCAACGTGGTCGAGGTCGCCATCAAGCGCCTGCGCGCCAAGATCGACGCGCCGTTTTCGCCCAAGCTGCTGCACACCATCCGTGGCATGGGCTATGTGCTCGAGCCGCGGGAGGAGGACGTGGTGTGATGCGGCGTTCCATCACCGTGCGGCTGGTCGTCATGTTCGCGGTCGCGGCGCTGGCCACCTTTGCGTTGATCGGTGCGGCCCTGTACGGCGTGCTCGAGCGCGAACTGGCGCGTCACGAACAGGACGAACTCAAGACCAACCTGCAGAACCTGCAGTATTCGATTGAACGCACCGACACGCTGGATCGCTGGGCGCGCGTGCGCGCCAAGATGGACACCCTGACACCGGCCGACGGCAGCGTGCGTTTCTGGGTGCTGAGCGACGACCCGCGCTACCAGTATGGCCGCGGCCTGGCCGAAATCGAACACATGAACCGCGAGCCGGACGGCCGCGGCAGCATCCTGATGCCGCAGCAGGTGCACCCGATACACACCCTGTCGACCAGCATCGCCGCCTTCCAGGACCGACCGGCCGTGCGGCTGATTGTCGGCGTCGACTCGGCCTCCTACGCACGCACGCTGGACACTTTTCTGGCCGCGCTGGCCGAACTCTCGTTGACCGCGGTGCTGGTCGTCATGCTGATCGGCTACTGGATCGCACGGGTCGGGCTGCAACCCCTGGTGCGGTTATCCAAAGAAGCCCAGGCGCTGCGCCCGAAGCCGCTCTCGCAACGCCTGAACGTGTCGCAGCTGCCGGCCGAATTGTCGGAGCTGGCCACGGCCTTCAATGGTGCGTTGAGCCGACAGCAGGATGCCTACCGGCAACTCGAGTCCTTCAACGCCGATGTGGCCCACGAACTGCGTACACCGCTGACCAACCTGATCGGCGGCACCCAGGTTGCCCTGTCGCGTCAGCGCACGGCGGCGCAATTCCAGGAAGTGCTGCAATCGAATCTCGAAGAGCTTGATCGGGTGCGTTCGATCATCAATGACATGCTGTTCCTGGCCCGTGCCGACCAGGGCGAAGCGGCCACCGGCCTGGTGCGCGCCCCGATCGCGCAGGAAGTGCGCAAGACCACCGAGTTCTTCGAGTTCGTGCTCGACGACATGGGCGCGACGGTCAGCATCGAGGGCGACGTCACGGCCGAGGCCATGATCGAAACCGCACTGTTCCGCCGCGCCATGTCGAATCTGCTGCAAAACGCGATCGAGCACTCCAGCGCTGGAGCGCAGTTGCTCGTGACCATACGGCAACAACTGACGTCGATCTGGGTTACCGTCTCGAACCCCGGCGAACCGATTGCACCGGCCCATTTGCTGCGCCTGTTCGACCGCTTCTACCGGGTCGACGCTGCGCGGCAGTCCCAGGGGCAACACCACGGGCACGGGCTGGGCCTGGCCATCGTCAAGGCGGTCGCGAGCATGCACGGCGGCAGCGTCACTGCCTCGTGCGCGGAAGGCATGACCACCATCGGGTTCAGCGTCCCGGTGCCGGCTCCCCGATCTGCCTGAACGACGCGCCGCCCGCTGGCGAAACGGGAAACCGGCCTACACAGGTTGGCGCCAAGGTCTGCTATGGTCACGTCATGCAGTCTTCGAGTTCTCCTCCGCTGGAATGCTCCTGCTTGCTGCCGCCGATCGGCGCGCAGAATGCGCTTTTCCTTGACTTCGACGGCACGCTGGCCGAGCTCGCGCCACAGCCCGAGGCGGTGCTGATCGCTCCCGACCTGGTGTCCCTTTTGGTGCAGCTTGCGGCCCGGCTGAATGGGGCGCTGGCCATGGTGTCGGGGCGCCGACTCACGGACCTGGATGGCTTTCTCGCCCCCCTGCAGTTGCCCACGGCGGCCGAGCACGGCGCGCAGCGCCGCCTCATTTCCGGCGAGATCATCCGCGTGGCGCCCCCCGACATGCTGACCGTGATTCGCCGGGTCACCGCGCTGGCACAACATCACCGCGGCCTGCGTGTCGAAGTCAAGGACGCCGCAGTCGCGCTGCACTATCGCCACGCGCCCGAGCTGGAAGCGAGCTGCCTGCAAGCCATGGGTGAGGCCGCCCGCGACGCCCCGGGTCTCGAATTGCTGCGCGGCAAATACGTCCTTGAAATCAAGCTGGCGGGTATCAGCAAGGGCACCGCCATTGAGGACTTCATGGCACAAGCGCCCTTCGCGGGCCGCGTGCCGCTTTTTGCGGGCGACGATATGACCGATGAAGCCGGATTTACGGCGGTACAACAGCAGGGTGGCTGCGGCATCAAGGTGGGCGAAGGCGCAACGCGGGCCCGCTACCGCTGTCCGTCGCCGGCCGCACTGCGGCAATGGCTGCAGCGCGCAGCGCAAGATCTCGCCGGAAGGACCAGCCCATGACCGCCCCGCCCGACGCTGCGCGCTTTGCGCCGCCCGCCGAACCCTCGCTCGCCATGGGGGTGATCGGCAACTGCGCCTTCAGCGCCCTGATTGATGCCCGGGCCCGCATCGTCTGGTGCTGCCTGCCGCGTTTCGATGGTGACCCGGTGTTCAACGCCTTGCTGCAGCCGGGTACTGCCACAGGTGCCTCACCCACTGGCGCCCAACCCGGCGCCTTTGCCATAGAAATCGAGGATTTCGCCGAATCAAAGCAGTTCTACGACCCCAATACCGCGGTGCTGCGCACCCAGTTGTTCGACAAGAGCGGACAGGGCATCGAGGTCACCGACTTTGCGCCGCGCTTTTACAGCCGTGCGCGCTTTTTCAGGCCCATGACGCTGGTGCGCCGGGTGCGGCCCCTGAACGGCGCGCCGCGCATTCGCGTCGCGCCGGACGTGCGTTTTGACTGGGGCCGGCGCGAGCCCCTGATTACCCAGGGCAGCAACCACCTGCGCTATGTGGGCCATGCGTTGACGCTGCGCCTGAACACCGACGCGCCACTGTCCCACGTTCTGTCCCGGCAGCCCTTTGTGCTGACACGCGAATACAACTTTCTGCTGGGCGCCGACGAATCTTTGAGCGACGGCATCGCCGACACCGCACGGCTGTTCGAGCTGGAGACGCTGGCTTACTGGCGCCAATGGAGCCAGCGCCTGAGCATTCCACTGGAGTGGCAGGATGCGGTGATCCGCGCGGCGATCACGCTCAAGCTGTCGCTGTTCGAGGACACGGGCGCCATCGTGGCCGCCATGACCACCAGCATTCCCGAGGCGCCCGACAGCCAGCGCAACTGGGACTACCGCTACTGCTGGCTGCGCGATGCCTTCTTCGTGGTGCGCGCCCTGAACAGCCTGTCGGAAGTCGGCACCATGGAAGACTACCTGGGCTGGCTCGGCAACGTGGTGGTGCAGGCGCGAGGTGGGCACATCCAGCCGCTGTACGGCATTGGCCTGGAGCGCGAGTTGCCTGAAGTCGTGATGGAGCACCTGGCCGGCTACCGCGGCATGGGGCCGGTGCGCGTGGGCAACCAGGCGCAGCAACACTTTCAGCATGACGTTTACGGCAACGTGGTGCTGGGCGCGGCCCAGGCCTTTCATGACCACCGCCTGCTGCACCGCGCAGGACTGGCCCAGTTCAAGCGGCTCGAAGAAGTCGGCGAGCAGGCGGTGCGCACCTACGACAAACCCGACGCCGGCATGTGGGAGCTGCGCTCGCGCGCCCGCGTCCACACCTCGTCCGCGCTGATGTGCTGGGCCGCCTGCGACCGGCTCGCAAAAATCGCCGAGGTCCTGGCGCAAAAGGGGCGGGCCACCTACTGGCGGGGCCACGCACGGCGCATGCAGGGGCGCATCTTGCGCGAGGCGTGGAGCGAGGAGCGCCAGGCCTTTACGGAGAGTTTTGGCGGGCGCAATCTGGACGCCAGTGTGCTGCTGATGACCGAGGTCGGCTTCATCGATCCGAAAGATCCACGCTTCATCGCCACCGTCGATGCGCTGGAAACCCATTTGTGCGACGGCCCCTACATGCGCCGCTACGAGGCCCCGGACGATTTCGGCAAACCGGAAACGGCCTTCAACATCTGCACCTTCTGGCGCGTTGATGCACTTGCGCGCATTGGCCGCAAAGAGCAGGCGCGCGAAATTTTTGCAACCATGCTGGCCGCGCGCAACCACCTCGGCCTGCTGTCCGAAGACACGCACCCGGTCACGGGTGAAATGTGGGGCAACTTTCCGCAGACCTACTCGATGGTCGGCATCATCAACGCAGCGGTGCGCCTGTCGGCACCCTGGGACTCCCAGATATGAGGACCGCATCATGAGCCGCAGGGCCGCCCCCAAGGCGAATACCGCAGCGCGTAGCGCGGAGGTTGCCTGATGAGCCGCCTTGTCGTTGTTTCCAACCGCGTCGCCGACCCGCGCAAGGTGGCGGCGGGCGGCCTCGCCGTCGCGCTGGGTGACGCCCTGAACACCGCGGGCGGACTCTGGTTCGGCTGGAGCGGCACGGTGGTTGAAGGCGGCACGCCCGGCGAGGGCGAATTGCACCTGCAAAAGGCCGGCAACGTCACGCTGGCCACGGTGGATTTATGCGCCGAAGACCACGCCGACTACTACCTGGGCTACAGCAACGGCGTGCTGTGGCCCGTGTTTCACTACCGGCTCGACCTGGCGCGCTTTGATGCCGGCTACTTTGGCGCCTACCGGCGTGTGAACCGGTTGTTCGCGCGCCAGTTGCTGACGCAGCTCCGGCCCGACGACATCATCTGGGTGCACGATTACCACCTGATTCCCCTGGCGGACGAGTTGCGCGCCCTGGGCGCGACCCAGCGCATCGGTTTTTTCCTGCACGTGCCGTTGCCGCCACAGCAGCTGCTGGCGGCCATTCCCCAGCACGAATGGTTGATGCACGCCCTGTTTGCCTACGACCTGGTGGGCTTCCAGAGCGAGGCCGACCTGCAAAACTTCTCGCGCTACGTGCAGGCCGAGGCCGGTGCCGAGGATCTGGGCGATAACTATTACAAGGCCTTTGGCCGCACGGTGCAGGCGGGCGCCTTCCCGATCGGCATCGACGTCGATGAGTTTGCGGCACTCACACACGGCAAGGACGCGCGCGACATGTACGAGCGCATGAAGGACGAATACTCACGGCGCCAATTGCTGCTGGGTGTGGAGCGGCTCGACTATTCCAAGGGCCTGCCGCAGCGCCTGCGCGCGTTCAAGGCCTTGCTCAAGAAATATCCGGACAACCTGCGCAGCGCCACGCTGATCCAGATTGCCTCACCGAGTCGCGAGGACATGGACACCTACACCGACCTGCTCCAGGAGCTGGAGAGCCTGTGCGGTGCGATCAACGGCGACTATGGGGAACTGGACTGGATGCCGGTTCGCTACATGCACCGCAATGTGGCGCGCAAGCGGCTGCCGGGACTGTACCGGGTGGCCCGCGTGGCGCTCGTCACGCCGCTGCGCGACGGCATGAACCTGGTGGCCAAGGAGTTCATCGCCGCACAGGACCCGGCCGACCCGGGTGTGCTGATGCTGTCGCGCTTTGCGGGCGCCGCCGAGCAGCTCAAGGATGCCTTGCTGGTCAATCCCTACGACACCGATGGGATGGCCGACACCATTCAGCGCGCATTGCAGATGCCGCTGCAGGAGCGGCAGGCACGGCACCAGACACTGCTCAAAAATATCCGCGAGCAGGATGTGCACTGGTGGCGCATGACGTTTCTGAAGGCGCTTGGCGCGGCTGCGCGCGGCTAGGCTGGCCCGGTAGCACGTCGAGGCGATTTCGAATGAAATCGACCTCTAGCCCATACGGAATCTTCGCAGTTAGCTCTGTTTTTTGTAGCATCCGAAAGAAACCGATGCTCTGCCGGCGCGCCGAAACCCTGGTTTTCCAGTCGATTAACGACTAAAAAGTATCTGTTACGAAATCTTCCCCCCTCACCCCCTGAAAAGGAGATGTCATGCAAGTCCAGCCCTATCTTTTTTTCGATGGTCGCTGCGAAGAAGCGATCGAGTTCTACCGCAAGGCGCTCGGCGCCGAGGTGATCATGCTCATGCGCGTCAAGGAGTGTCCGGATCCACTGCCGCCCGGCATGTACCCGCCCGGCTCCGAGAACAAGGTGATGCACGCGAGCTTGCGTATTGGCGAGGCAACTGTCATGGCATCCGACGGCCGCTGCCTGGGCAAGCCGGCGTTCCAGGGGTTTTCGCTGTCGCTGAACACGCGCGACGAAGCCGAGGCCGACCGGCTGTTCGCGGCCCTGGGCGACGGCGGGCAGGTGCAGATGCCGCTGGCCAAGACGTTCTTCTCGCCACGCTTCGGCATGGTGGCCGACCGCTTCGGCGTGGGCTGGATGGTCATCGTGGCGGCCTGAGACAGGGCCCCATCGCTGCGCTACCCGACAAACCGCAACACCGCCACCGGCGGCAGGTCGCGTGACAGGGCTTGCCAGTGCTCGCCCGCGTCAAGGCTGACCCACAACCCGCCGGTCGTGGAGGCCATCGCCAGCGTCTGGCCGTCGCCCGCGACGTCCAGCGCGTGGCGGTAGACCAGGTGATAGGCGTGGCTTTGCGGCAAGCCCTGTGCCAGCACGTTGAAGGTGGCGCCGCCGTCATCAGTGCGTGTCACAACCATCCGGCCATCCACCGGAATACGACAGGCGTCGGCCTGCGCCGGCACGAACCAGGCGCGCCGTGGGTCGCGCGGGTCGCAGGCCACGGCGAAACCGAAGCCCGAGGGCTGTGGCGGGGAAACAGTCTGCCAGGTCTGCGCGCCGTCAGTCGAGCGGTAGATGCCGCAATGGTGCTGCACCCACAGCGCATCGGGCTGGGCCGCGCACTGCACCATGCAGTGCGGGTCCTGGGTGTTCTGGTCGTCGCTGCTTTCGGCCGGCAGGTAGTCGGCCTTCATGCCGGCCGCGGTCAACGCCCAGCTGGCGCCGCCGTCGCGTGTCTGCCAGACGCCGCCGCAGGAAATGGCCACCGTGAGGTGCCGCGCATCGCGCGGGTCCACTAGTACTGTGTGAATGCCCGCGTGATCGTAGCCGCCGCCAAACCAGTGGCGACGCCCGGGCTGCTCCCACAGCGGCGTGTTCAGCGCCCAGCTCGCGCCGCCGTCTTCCGATTTGAACAAACCCGCGGGCAGGCAGCCGGCCCACAGCGTGCCGGGCTGGTCCGCGCCGCCGGCCGTCAGCGCCCAGATCAAGTCCACGCTCCACGGTGTCGGGTCGTCGGCCCAGGGGCCTTGCTCGGGCTTGGGCGGGAAGGCCGGCGCGGCGATCTCCTGCCAGCTCGCGCCCTGGTCGGTGCTCTTGCGCACCTTGACGCCGAAGTGCCCCAGACGCTGCGCGGCGTACCAGGCGCCGTCGCGCGGATCGGCCAGCAGCTGCGTCACGGGGTCGCCAGCGAAGTGGTGCGACGCGATGCGCCAGTCGGCGCCTTCTCCGTGGATCACGAACAGCCCTTTGCGGGTGCCCACCAGCAGTGTGTTCATGGAAGCTCCTTTCCGTGCTGCGTAGGGAATGAGAGTCAGCCGCCCGTCAATGCCTGGATCACCAGCACCCGGTCGCCCGGGCTCAGCAGTTGGTCGAGATGGATGCGATCAACTACCATCTGCTGGTTCACGAACACGGCCACATGTTTGCGCACGGCGCGCTGGTCGTCGAACACGTAGTGCGCGAGCTCGGGCGCCGCGACCAGCGCGGCCTCCAGCACCGCACGCAGGCGCCCCGGTGCGACCGACTGCGGCGCGCAGTTCACATGCCGGCGCAGGCTGGCGGCGAATTCCACGGAGACCGTTGCAGGTGGCATGGGAACTCTCCCTTGCGGTTACCGGCCGTCATAGGCGCGCTGCAGCGCGGCGATGTCGAGCTTTTTCATGGCCATCAGCGCCGTCATGACACGCTGCGAGCTGGCCGGATCCTCGCTGCTGAGCATCTGCTGCAACGCAACGGGGACGATCTGCCAGGACACGCCGTATTGGTCCATCAGCCAGCCGCATTGCTCGCGCTCCTTGTGGGCCGACAGTTTTTGCCAGTAGTCATCCACCTCAGACTGGGACGCGCAGTTGACCACCAGCGAGATGGCCGGCGAAAACGGGAAATCCGGCGTTCCGTTGAGGGCCACAAACGCCTGTCCGTCAAGTTCGAAGCGCACCGTCAGCACGGTTCCTGCGGGCAGGGGCATGCCTTCGCCGTAGTGGTTCAGACCCAGGATGCGGGAGTTCTTGAAGACCGAAACGTAGAAATTGGCAGCCTCTTCGGCGTGGCCGTTGAACCAGAGGCAGGGGTTGATTTTTTGCATCGCTCATTTCTCCTGTGGTCGCGCCGGCATGCGAGGCCAGCGACTCGGTCGCCCGCAACACGCCGCGCGCCTTGAGACCCTCCGCAAAACGAACCATGCTGTCATACGCCGCCCGGCCCACGGCTTCGGTGCGGGTTTGCCTCTGTGTAGTCGGCTCGTGTTTTTTCCCGGGCGCGTCCCGGTCGCAACCATCATAGCGAGGCGGCTCGCGCCGTTCAACGACCTTGCAAGTAAACGTAAAGGCCTTCGATCGGCCGCTGCTGATCCTCGCGCAGCGGCGCGCGGAACGCCGCACGCACCTTGAACCCGTGCTCTCGCGCGAGGCGGTGCACATAGGCTTGCGAATGCGCGTAGCGCAGGCTGGGCAGCAGGCGCAGGTCGTGTGCGTCGGCCGTCAGCTCGACGCTGAACGCGAACAGCCCGCCAGGCCCCAGCACGCGCGCCACGCCGGCAAAGACGGCGTCCAGCGCGCCCACGTAGATGAAGACATCGGCCGCCAGCACCAGGTCGTAAGGGCAGTCGGTGGATTGCAGATAGTCCACCACATCGGCATGGACCAGTTCGGTGTAGGTGCCGCACGCGCGGGCCTGTTCCAGCATGCCCGACGACAGGTCGACGCCGTCCACGCGGTCCGCCACCGGCTTGATCAGCGGCCCGATCAGGCCCGTGCCGCAGCCCAGATCGAGCACAGCGCGAAATCGCTGTGGGCTCAGCGGCGCCAGCCCACGCACCAGTACCTCATGCGCCCGATAGCGCAGCGCACCCACCAGATGGGCCTGGAACTCATCCGCGTAGCGATCGAACAGCGATTCCACGTAGGCACGGGGCGCGGCGTCCGGTGACTCCCCGTCGCGCACCGACGCCAGGTAGTAGCCGTGCAGCTGCGGGTCGGCGCCCAGCGCCAGTGCCCGCTCGAAGCATTCGCCCGCCTCGCTCAGGCGGCCGAGCTCGCGCAGCAGGCTGCCGCGCTGGCTCCACAGGCCAGCCTGCCGCGGGTCGATGGCCAGCGCACGCTCGAATGCCAGCAGGGCCGGTGTCATCTGGCCCAATTCGGCGCGCGCCATGCCGAGGTGGGTCCAGGCCTCCAGGTTGACGGGCTCGGCCGCCAATGCTTCTTCCAGCAGCGGCAGTGCGTCGGCCCAATGGCCACGCCGCACACGCGTGATGCCCAGGTTTGTCAACACGGAAGGCCGGCCCGGCGCCAGCGACAGCGCGGCCGCAAAACAGCGTTCGGCCTGCTCCAGCCGACCCGCCTCGGAATGCGCGAGGCCATCCTGAAAGAATTGCCGCGCCTGCTCTAGAGTTTCGCTCATGGTGGCCGAGGCTACACCAGGGCAAAGGGCCAGCGGCGCTCAGTCCACAAAAAAGTCAGGGATGAAATTCTTCGTGCCGGGTGTTACCGAATATTTCTCCAGGTCGGTCACGCCATGCGCGGCCAGCAGCACGTCGTCGATGAAGAAGTTGCCGGTGTCAGAGCTCGGGCTGGTGAGGATCAGGTAGGCCGCATCCGACAGGATCTCGGGCTTGCGGCACAGCTTGGTGTCGACGCCCGGAATCATCTGCAGCGCGGCGGTGGCGATCGCGGTGCGCGGCCACAGGCTGTTCACGCCGATGCCGTACTTTTTGAACTCGCCCGCGTGGCCCAGCGTGCACATGCTCATGCCGTACTTGGCCATGGTGTAGGCGGTGTGGTTCTCAAACCAGTGCGGCTTCATGCTCAGTGGCGGCGACATCGTGAGCACCTGCGGATTGCGGCCCGCGGCGGCGGATTTCTTGAGTTCGGGCAGGCAGGCCTGGGTGCACAGGTAGGTGCCGCGCGCATTGATGCCGTTCATCAGGTCGTAGCGCTTCATTGGCGTGTGCTCGGTGTCGGTCAGGCCGATGGCGCTGGCGTTGTTGACCAGGATGTCGATGCCGCCGAAGGTCTCCACCGCCTTCGCCACGGCGGCCAGCACCGCGTCTTCCTCGCGGATGTCCACGGCCAGCGGCAGCGCCTGGCCGCCGGCGGCCTTGATTTCTTCGGCCGCGCTGAAAATCGTGCCCGGCAGCCTAGGGTTCGGGTCGGTGGTCTTGGCGATGACGACGATGTTGGCGCCGTCATGCGCGGCACGTTTCGCAATCGCCAGGCCAATGCCACGCGAGGCGCCGGTGATGAACAGGGTTTTGCCTTTGAGGCTGGCGGGTTGATTCATGGTGACTCCTGATGACTATCAAATTAATAGCTGACTGCGAAGTACTGACAAGGGCTACAGGTCGATTTGACCTTAAACTTTGGAAAAATCCGGCTTGCGCTTTTCCATGAAGGCGGTGAAGGCCTCGCGCGCCGCGGGCTCGCGCAGCATGCGGCCAAAACTCGCACCCTCTTCCACCATGCGCTCCATCAGAATGGCAGGCTGGCCCTTCTTCATGAGGCGCTTGGTTTCGATCAGCGCCGTGATCGGTTTGGCCGCCAGTTTGCGCGCCTGCGCCTGCGCCATGGCGTTGGCCTCCGTCGGCGGCACCACGCGATTCACCAGCCCGACTTCGAGCGCGGCTTCGGCATAAAAGGGCTCACCCAGCAGCAAGGCCTCTGCCGCGCGGTGGTAGCCCAGCATCTGCGGCGCCAGCAGGCTCGACGCGGCCTCGGGGCACAGGCCCAGGTTCACGAACGGCATCGAAAATGCCGCATTGTCGCCCGCATAGACCAGGTCGCAGTGGAACAGCATCGTGGTGCCGATGCCGACGGCGGGGCCGCACACCGCGGCGACCAGAGGCTTGGGGAAGCTGGCGATGCCGCGCAGGAAGCGGAACACCGGCGACTCGGGCGTGGCCGGCGGCGCATTGAGAAAGTCGCCGATGTCGTTGCCCGCGCTGAAGATGGTCTCGTGGCCCTGGAACACCACGACGCGGATGGCGGCGTCGCCGTCGGCCTGCGCCAGCGCGTCGGCCATCGCGCCGTACATGGCAGCGGTGATGGAGTTCTTTTTGTCCACCCGGTTCAGGGTGAGGGTCATCACACCGGCGTCGATGTGGGTGAGTATGTCGCTCATTGGAGTGCTTCCTTTACAAAATCGAGCCGGTCCTGGCCCCAGAACATCTGGCCGCCGGCAAAAAAAGTGGGGGCACCGAACACGCCGCGGTCGATCGCTTCCTGCGTCAGGGCCTTGAGCCGGTCCTTGACCTCGGGCTCCTGCGTCAACGCCAGCAGTGCCGCGGCGTCGAAGCCCGCGGCCTGCAGTGCGGCCGCGACGGTGGCCGGGTCGTTCAGGTTCTGCGCATCGACCCAGATGGCGCGAAAGATCGCATCCACGTAGGCGCCAAAACGCGCCGGCTCGCGCAGTTGCAGACCCGCCGCACCGCGCATCAGCGTCAGGGTATTGATGGGAAAGTAGGGGTTTTGCTTCAGCGGCACGCCATAGCGCTTTGCGAAGCGGTCGAAGTCGGTAAACGTGTAGGCACCCTTGGCCGGGATCGTCGCCGGCGAACGATTGCCCGTGGCCTGGAACACGCCGCCCAGCAGCATCGGCTTCCAGACCAGCGTGGCAGCGGTCTCGCGGCACAAGGCCGGCAATTGCGTGTACGCCAGGTAGGATGCCGGACTGCCGAAATCGAAATAGAACTCAACGGTTTTCATCAGAAGGGCTCCATCCATGGCCGCAGATCGAGCTCGTGCGTCCAGGCGTCGCGCGGCTGGCCGTGCAGCATCCAGTAGTTATCCGCGATGTGCTCCGGGTTCAGGATGCCGTCCTGGTCTTTGAGTGCATAGCGCTGCGGAAAATTCTCGCGGATGAATTCGGTGTCGATGCTGCCGTCCACCACCACATGCGCCACGTGGATGCCGCGCGGCCCGAGTTCGCGCGCCATGCTCTGGGCCAGCGCACGCAGGGCGTGCTTGGCGCCAGCAAAGGCGGCAAAGTTAGCGCTGCCGCGCAGCGAAGCCGTGGCGCCGGTGAAGATGATGGTGCCTTTGTGCGCACGCCCTTCGCGCGCCACCATGCGCTTGGCCACCTCGCGCCCACTCAGGAAGCCGCCGAGGCAGGCCAGTTCCCAGATCTTGAAATACTTGCGCGCGGTCTCATCGAGGATGCTCGCCGGCACGTTGGCGCCGATGTTGAACACCAGCACCTCGATCGGCCCGATGGTGGATTCGATCTGCTCGACCAGCGCCACGACTTCTTCTTCGCGCCGCGCGTCCGAGGCAAAACCGTGGGCCGTTCCGCCCTCGGCACGGATGCGCTCCAGCAGCGGCTGCAGCTTGTCCAGGCTGCGCCGGGTCACGCAGGCGGTATAGCCTTCGCGTGCAAAGCGCCGCGCGATGGCGCCGCCGGTGGCGTCGCCCGCGCCGATGATCAGGGCGACTTTGTCATCCATGTTCACTCCTTGTAGTAGACGACTTGATGCGTGGTGACCAGCAGCTCGCCGGCCTCGTTCCAGAGCTGCGCCGTCTGGTCGAAAAAGCCGTTGCGAAACACCTGGGCCTGGGCCTGGCCGAGCAGGTAGCCGGTGCCGGTTTCGCGCAATTGCGCGGCATCGGCGTGAAAGTACATCGTCATCGAAACCGTGCCGATCGGCACCAGGCTGGCGCGGCGGCGCCAGATGCGCGGAAAGAATACATCGGACAGCGCGGTGAGCGACGCAAAGTCCAGCGGCCGCGGCGGGTTGTCGCGAAACCAGAGCCGGGTGCGGCTGATGCCATGGTCGCGGCCGTCCCAGGCAGCGGGAAAGTCGCCGTCCACGAAGCGCATCTCATAGCGGTTGATCCACTCCACGCGGCCGGCACGCGCGGGGAGTGGCACATCCAGCGGCCGCGGCACGGCCGGCATGGTGTGCTCGTCGGCGCTCCAGGTGTCGCGGCCCAGTGCGGTAAAGGCGGTGCCAGTGAGCACGGTCTGGCCTTGCTGCAGCACCTCGATCACCCAGTGCTGGGTGGAGCGGTTGGTGCGCGCGGGCCGCGCCTGCACGGTGAAGGGGCCATCGGCCAGCGCCGCTGCAAAGTTCACGGTCAGCGCCACCGGCTCTCCCAGGCGCTGCGGGTGCTGCAGCACGGCATTCATGGCCTGCGCGGCCGTGATGCCGCCGAATGGCCCGACCATGTTGGCGTAGGCCGGGCTGGTGTGGCCGAGCCAGGTGCCGTCGCTCTGCGCTGTCAGTGCAATGGCGTCATCGAACGCGTGGCGACTCATGCTCGTCTCCTTGAAAAAAACACGCCGCAGTGGCCTGATGGGTTCAGACGCGCTCGAAGATGCCGGCGGCGCCCTGCCCCATGCCCACGCACATGGTGACCATGCCGTATTTCTTATTGTGCCGTTTGAGCGCATGCACCACTGTCGCGGAACGGATAGCCCCGGTGGCCCCCAGGGGATGGCCGAGCGCGATGGCGCCGCCCATGGGATTGACTCGGGCCGGGTCGAGCCCCAGCGTGTTGATGACCGCCAGCGACTGCGCGGCAAAGGCTTCGTTGAGCTCGATCCAGTCCATGTCGTCCAGCGTGAGGCCGGCGTAGCGCAGCGCCGCCGGGATCGCCTCGATCGGGCCGATGCCCATGAGGTGCGGCGGCACGCCGCGGCTGGCGTAGCTGACAAAGCGCGCCAGCGGCGTGAGGCCGAAACGCTGGATGGCCGCCTCACTCGCCAGGATCAGCGCGCCCGCGCCATCCGAGGTTTGCGAGCTGTTGCCGGCCGTGACCGAGCCGCGCGCCGCAAACACGGTCTTGAGCCTGGCCAGGCCTTCAACGGTGGTGTCGGGGCGCGCGCCTTCGTCAAGGCTCACGGTGCGCTTGGTGACGCTGACTTCGGCCGAGTCCAGGTCCACGGAGCGTTCGGCAACTTCAACCGGCGTAATCTCGTCGGTGAACTCGCCGGCTTTCATCGCGGCGACGGCCTTCATGTTCGACCGATACGCAAACTCGTCCTGCGCCTCACGGCTCACCTTCCACTGCTGCGCGACCTTCTCGGCCGTCAGGCCCATGCCGTAGGCGATGCCGTAGCTCTCGACATCGTCGGTGTTGGCGAAAATGGTGGGCGAGAGACTGGGCGAGTTGCCCATCATCGGCACCATGCTCATGCTCTCGGTGCCGGCGGCGATCATCACGTCGGCCTCGCCCACGCGGATGCGGTCGGCCGCCATCTGCACGGCCGACAGGCCCGAGGCGCAAAAGCGGTTCACGGTGATGCCGCCCACGCTCTTGGGCAGGCCCGCGAGGATGGCGCCGATGCGCGCCACGTTCAGGCCCTGCTGGGCCTCGGGAATCGCGCAGCCGCAGATCACGTCTTCAATGGCCTTCGGGTCCAGCCCCGGCACCTGCGCCAGCGCCGCACGCAGCGCCGTGGCCAGCAGGTCGTCCGGGCGGGTGTTGCGGAAGAACCCGCGGTGCGAACGCCCGATCGGCGTGCGCGTGGCGGCAACGATGTAGGCGTCTTGAACTTGTTTGCTCATGATGAAGCTCCTGGGTGGTTTTGCTCCTTCCCCCTCCGGGGGAAGGCTGGGATGGGGGCCGGCACCGCCAGCGCAGCCAGGCGATCAGCAATCACCTGAAGCACCCCATCGAGATTGAGAAACGGTGCATTCGTCGGAAAGCGCAACACTTCGAACCCATGTGCGCGAAAAAACGCATCGCGCCTCGCATCGTAGGCTTCCTGATCCTGATGCTGCGATCCGTCGAGTTCAACGACCAATTTGGGATACAGGCAAGTGAAATCGGCGATGTAGCTGCCCAGCGGGTGCTGGCGCCGAAACTTCACGCCCAATTGCTCGCCGCGCAGACGCGACCACAGCTTGCGCTCAGAGTCGGTCATCGCCGTGCGCAAGGCACGCGCATTGGTCTGCGCGGCGGGAGTGGATTGGTGTTGCACGATGGCGTGGTTTGTGGCGCTTTGCCCCCATCCCTGCCTTCCCCCAGAGGGGGAAGGAGAAGGGCAAAGGGTCAGTTCCGTACGGGTTTTCCTGTGCTGAGCATGCCCATGATGCGTTCCTGGGTCTTCGGGTGTTCCAGCAGCGCGCCGAAGGCGCGGCGTTCCAGCGTCATTACGTATTCCTCCGTCACCAGCGTGCCGGCGTCCACGTCACCGCCCGTGACCACGCCGGCAATCAGGCTGGCAATGTGAAAGTCGTGCTGGCTGATAAAGCCGCCGTCGCGCATGTTCACGAGCTGCCCCTGGATGGTGGCCCGGCCAGCGCGCCCGGCCACCGGGAACAGGCGCTTGTGCGGCGCGCGGTAGCCGCCCAGCGCCATCGCCTTCGCTTCGTTCAGCGCCACGAACAGCAGTTCGTCCTTGTTCGGCACGAACAGGTCGCTGTCCAGCAGGTAGCCGAGCTTGCGCGATTCGAGCGCGCTGGTGCCGACCTTGGCCATGGCGGCCGCGGTAAAGCCTTCGGTCAAAAACGGCAGCAGATCCTTGCCCGTACTGGTGGCCGCGTTCTCGGCGGCGCGCCGGGCGATGTAGGTCAGGCCGCCGGCGCCGGGCACCAGGCCCACGCCCACTTCGACCAGACCGATGTAGCTCTCCATATGGACCACGCGGCGTGCCGAGTACGCGGCCATTTCGCAGCCGCCGCCCAGCGCCAGGCCGCGCACGGCAGACACCACCGGCACGCTGGCGTAGCGCAGCTTGAGCATGATGCGCTGCAGTTCATGCTCGGCCTCGTCGATGGCGGCGACGCCGCCGACCATGAAGCCCGGCAGCATGGCCTGCAGGTCGGCGCCGGCGCTGAAGGGCTCGTCGCCCGACCAGATCACCACGCCCTGATAGTCCTTCTCGGCCAGGTCCACCGCCAGCGACAGGCCTTCGGCCACGTCCGGGCTGATGGCGTGCATCTTGGTCTTGATGCTGGCGATGACGACCTCATCATCGAGCGTCCACAGGCGGATCGCGGCGTCTTCGTGCAGCGTCTTGCCGGCCGTCCTGAAATCGGGCAGGGACTCGCCCCGCAATTTCTCGGGAAAATGCTGCCTAGCGTAGACGGGCAGCGCACGTCGCGCTATAAATTTCTGAGCAGATGCGCTCCACGAGCCGGCTGCCGTGTGCACGCCACCGGCCTCGGGCACGGGGCCGGTGAACACCCAATCGGGCAGCGGCGCCCTGGACAGCGCCTTGCCTGCATCGATGTCCTCCTGCACCATCTTCGCCACCTCGACCCAGCCCGCTTCCTGCCAGAGCTCGAACGGCCCCTGCTGCATGCCGAAGCCCCAGCGCAGGCACAAGTCCACGTCGCGCGCGGTCTCGGCGATGGTGGCCAGGTGCACGGCCGCATAGTGAAAGCTGTTGCGCAGGATCGCCCACAGAAAGCGTCCTTGGGCGCCCTCGCTGTCCCGCAGCAGCTTCAGACGCTCGCCCGCAGGCTTCTTGAGCATGCGGGCGTAGACCTCGTCGGCCTTCGCGCCGGCGGGCACGTAATCCTTGCTCGCGAGATCGAAGCGCAGCACGTCGCGCCCCACCTTCTTGTAGAAGCCCGCCTTGGTCTTCTGGCCCAGGTTACCGAGTTCCAGCAGAGTCTTGAGCACCTCGGGCGTGCCAAAGCTCGCGTAGAACGGGTCGCTCTGTTCGTTCAGATTGTTCTGCAGCGTCTCTATCACGTGGGCCATGGTGTCCAGGCCCACCACGTCGGCGGTGCGGAAGGTGCCCGAGCTCGCGCGGCCCAGCTTCCTGCCCGTGAGGTCGTCCACCACGTCGAACGTCAGGCCGAAGTTGTCCACCTCCTTCATGGTCGCCAGCATGCCGGCGATGCCGACGCGGTTGGCTATGATGTTGGGCGTGTCGGGCGCGCCCACCACGCCCTTGCCCAGGCCGCTGGTGACGAAGGTTTCCAGATCGTCGAGAATTTGCGGCTCGGTGGTCGGCGTGTTGATCAGCTCCACCAAGTACATATAGCGCGGCGGGTTGAAGAAGTGGATGCCACAAAAGCGCGGCTTGATTTCCCCGGGCAGCGCCTCGCTGAGCTTGGTGATGGACAGGCCCGAGGTGTTGGACGCCACGATGGCGTGCGGCGCAAGAAACGGCGCGATCTTGCGGTACAGGTCGAGCTTCCAGTCCATGCGCTCGGCGATGGCCTCGATCACCAGATCGCACTCCTTGAGCACGTCCATGTGCTCTTCGTAGTTGGCCTGCTGGATCAGCACGGCATCGTCCGCCACGCCCAGCGGCGACGGCTTGAGCTTCTTCAGGCCCTCGATGGCGCGGGTGACGATGCCGTTTTTCGGACCATCCTTGGCGGGCAGGTCGAACAGCACCACCGGCACGCGGACATTGACCAGGTGCGCCGCGATCTGCGCACCCATCACACCGGCGCCGAGCACGGCGACTTTGCGAACTTGAAATCGGTTCATGAGTTTTCCAGAAAAGAGTTTGCGATGCGCCGTCACTCGACGCGCAGCCACACCTGGGTGCGGTAGAACGGACCCAGGTAGCCACGCACCTCGAGCTTCTTGCCGCCGTCCACGGGTTTGAGGCGGGTGCGGTAGACCTTGCCGTTGTTCGGGTCGACAATGTCGCCGCCGTCCCACACGGTCTTGTCGTCGGCACTTTGCTTGAGGTGACGCAGGATGGTCAGCCCCACCAGCGGCTTGTCCTTGCGATCGTCGGTGCATTTGTCGCACACGGCGTCGGGCTTGGCGGCGGCAGGGTCCAGCAGCTTCTCGATGCTGCCGCTGTACACGCCCGCGTTGTCCTTGATGCGCACCAGGGATTTTTCGGCCTTGGTGTCGTCGTCAATGGTTTTCCATACACCGACCGGGCTCATCTGCGCCATCGCAGAGGTGCCAAACGCTACAAAACCAATAGCAATCAGTGCTTTAAACATAAGGGCTCCAGGCAAAAATGACTTGAAAAACGGGCACCGGGCTGACACTGAGCGGGCAGCGATCCGGCGCCCGGTCAGGCAAACACGGCATCCGTCTCCATCAGCACCTTGCTGCCCGAGCGCGCGGTGCGCATCAGCGTCGCCGTCTCAGGGAACAGCCGGGCGAAGTAGAAGCGCGCCGTCTGCAGCTTGCCCCGGTAGAACGGGTCGGCCGGCTTGCCTTGTGATTGCGCGGCCGCGATTTCCTTCAGCGCCACCTGCGCCATGCGGGCCCAGAAATAGCCGAACACCAGGTGGCCGGCCACGCGCAGGTAGTCCACCGCGGCGGCGCCCACTTCGTCGGCGTTCTGGAACGCCTTGAACCCCAGTTCGGTCGTGAGCTTGGTGATCTGGTCGCCCAGGACCGCCAGCGGGTTGATGAACTCGGCCATCTTCTCGTTGACGCCCTCTTCTTCCACCAGCTGGCCCACCAGTTTGCCGAACTTTCTGAGCGTGGCGCCGTTGTTGCCCAGCACCTTGCGCCCCAGCAGGTCGAGCGACTGGATGGTGTTGGTGCCCTCGTAGATCATGTTGATGCGGGCATCGCGCACAAACTGCTCCATACCCCATTCCTTGATGTAGCCGTGGCCACCGAACACCTGCTGGCAGGCCGAGGTCGCGGTCCAGCCGTTGTCGGTGATGAAGGCTTTCACAATGGGCGTGAGCAGGGCCACCAGCTCAGCCGCGTCCTGGCGCACCTTCTCGTCGGGGTGGCTCAGTTCCTTGTCGATCAAGAGCGCGCAGTACAGGCTCAGGGCGCGGCCGCCTTCGGCATAGGCCTTGGCCGTCAGCAGCATCTTGCGCACGTCGGGGTGCACCAGGATGCCATCGGCGGGCTGGTCCTTGTTCTTCGGGCCCGTCAACGAGCGGCCCTGGATGCGGTCCTTGGCATAGGCCAGCGCGTTCTGGTAGGCCACCTCGGTCAGGCCCAGCGACTGCATGCCCACGCCGATGCGCGCGGCATTCATCATCACGAACATGGCGGCGAGGCCCTTGTTGGGCTGGCCGACCAGCCAGCCCTGCGCGCCCTCGAGCACGATTTGCGCGGTGGCGTTGCCGTGGATGCCCATCTTGTGTTCCAGGCCGGCGCAGTAGATGCCGTTGCGCGCGCCCAGCGTGCCATCCTTGTTCACCAGGAACTTCGGCACGATGAACAGCGAAATCCCCTTGCTGCCCTGCGGCGCATCGGGCAACCGGGCCAGCACCAGGTGGATGATGTTGCTCACCATGTCGTGCTCGCCGGCGCTGATGAAGATTTTGTTGCCGGTGATCTTGTAGCTGCCGTCCACCAATGGTTCCGCCTTGGTGCGTAAGAGCCCCAGGTCGGTGCCGCAATGCGGCTCGGTCAGGCACATGGTGCCGGTCCACTCGCCGCTGGTGAGCTTGGGCAGGTAGGTCTGCTTCTGCGCGTCGGTGCCGTGCGTGTGCAGGCATTCGTAGGCGCCGTGCGTCAGTCCCGGGTACATGGTCCAGGCCTGGTTCGCGCTGTTGAGCATCTCGTAGAAGCACTGGTTCACCACGATCGGCAAGCCCTGGCCGCCATACGCCGGATCGCCGCTGAGCGCGGGCCAGCCGCCTTCCACATATTTGGCATAGGCCGCCTTGAAGCCCTTGGGCGTGGTGACCTCGTGAGTGCTCTGGTCCAGCACGCAGCCCTCGGTGTCGCCGCTGATGTTCAGCGGGAAGGTGACCTCCTGCGCGAACTTGCCGCCTTCTTCCAGGATGGCACTGATGGTGTCCACGTCGACATCGGCGTGCTTGGGCATGGCCTTGAATTCATCGGTGACCTTGAGCACCTCGTGCATCACGAAGTGCATGTCGCGCAGGGGCGGCGTGTAGGTAGGCATGGTGGTTACTCCTTGGTGCTGGGGGTGGTCTTGGTGGATGGGGTGGATCGGCCGACCGGCCTGGCTGCCGCGTCGTTGCCGTAGCGGGCCAGGATGTGGTCGAAGCCGGTGTTGGCGCGTGCGATCGAGCCGGGGCTTTTCAGGAAACGCGCCTCGTAGTGCAGCGCCAGGATGAGGCCGTGAATCTCGAACGCCATCTGCCGCTCGTCGGCGTCAAGGCGCAAATGGCCTTCTTCCTTGGCCTGCACCACCGCGCGGACCATGGCCGCCAGCCAGGTCCCGACTGAACTGGCGAGCGCGTCGCGCACCGGGCCGGGCCGGTCGTCGAACTCGACCGCGCCGCTGATGTACAGGCAGCCCGAGTCGATTTCAGCCGAGGTGCGCTTCATCCAGTTGACAAACAGCGCACGCAGCCGCGGCAGCCCGCGCGGCTCGCGCAGGGCCGGGCCAAACACCTCGCCCTCGAAGCGGTCGTGGTACTCGCGGATAACCGAGATCTGCAGTTCCTCGCGCGAGCCGAAATGGGCGAACACGCCCGACTTGCTCATGCGCGTGACTTCGGCCAGCGCGCCGATGGACAGGCCCTCCAGACCGATCTGGGTGGCCAGTCCCAGGGCTGCATCCACGATGGTGGCCTTGGTCTGCTGGCCCTTGTGCAAGGCCGGGCTAGCCTCGCCGGCGGGCCGGCGGCTCTTGCGCTGACCAGCGCCGAGGGTCTTGCGGGGGTGTTCGGTGACAGGCATGGGGTCCAGACAAAATAAAACGAACGATCGTTCTATTTTGCAGGACTTTTAGATACCCCGGCCCAAGCTGAGGGCTTCTAGAGGATGTCTTCTAAGAAGTCCCCGGGGAAACCCTCGAATCAATCCTGCAACTTGAACGGCACCACCACCTGGCGCTGCTCGCCCAGGCCTTCGATGCCGAGCGTCATGACGTCGCCCTTCTTGAGGAAGGTTGGCGGCTTCATGCCCATGCCGACACCGGGCGGCGTGCCCGTGGTGATCACGTCGCCGGGCATCAAGGTCATGAACTGGCTCACGTAGCTGACGATCTTGGCCACGCCAAAAATCATGGTCTTCGTATTGCCGGTCTGCCTGCGCTCGCCGTTCAGGTCGAGCCACATCGCGAGCTTTTGCGGATTCGGCAACTCGTCGCGCGTTACCAGCCAGGGGCCGATGGGACCGAAGGTGTCGCAGCCCTTGCCCTTGTCCCATTGCGATCCGCGCTCCAACTGGAATTCACGCTCGCTCACATCGTTGACCGTACAGTAACCCGCCACGAAATTGAGCGCGTCTTTCTGCGACACATAGCGCGCCCGCGTGCCGATGACCACGCCGAGCTCGACTTCCCAGTCCGACTTGACCGAACCCTTGGGCAGCATCACCGCGTCGTTGGGCCCCTGGATGCAGGTCGTGGCCTTCATGAACACGATCGGTTCTTTCGGGATGGGCATGTTGGACTCGGCCGCATGGTCGGAGTAGTTCAGGCCGATCGCAATGAACTTGCCGACGCCCGCCACCGGGCAGCCCAGGCGCGGCGCGCCCCTGACGCGCGCCAGCTTGTCCACCTTGAGCTTGCGCAGCCGGGCCAACGCCTTGTCGTCGAGCTGGTCGGGGGTGATGTCTTTCAGCACAGTGCTCAGGTCGCGCAGCTGGCCATCGCCATCGATCAGGCCGGGCTTCTCTTTACCGGGGTTGCCATAGCGAACGAGTTTCATCGGGTTCCTTTCAGTTTGAAGAGTGGACTGTAAGTCAGCAGGTGGAGCGACCGCCCGACAGGCCGAGCCGGTTCATATCGTCATGCCACCGTCCACCGAGAACAATTGCCCCGTGGCGAACAGCGATTCGTCGCTGGCCAGGTACACCACGATGGGGGCAATCTCGTGGGCCTGCGCCAGCCGCCCCATGGGCTGGCGCGCGATGAAATTCTTGCGCGCCTCGGCCGGATCGGCGTAGCTGCTGATGCGCTCGCCCAGCGAGGGCGTATCCACCGTGCCCGGGGCAATGGCGTTGCAGCGAATCCCCTGGCCGACAAAATCGGCGGCGACCGCTTTCGTCAGCCCCACCACGGCGGCCTTGCTGGCGCCATACACAAAACGGTTGGGCAAGCCCTTCACGCTGCTGGCCACACTGGACATGTTGATGATGCTGCCCCCACCATGGGCCAGCATTTTGGGCAGCGCGGCCTGGATCATCCAGTACTGCGAGCGCACGTTCAGGTTGAAGGCGAAGTCCCACTCTTCATCCGTGGCCTGCAGGATGGTGCCGTTGTGCACAAAGCCGGCGCAGTTGAACAGGATGTCGAGCGCCGGCAAATCGGCGGCGACCTTGTGGATGGCGGCCTTGTCGAGCACGTCCAGCGCCAGCGCGGTGACGTTGGCCACGCCCGCGTAGCTCTCCAGCAGCCTGGCGTTGACGTCGGTGGCCCAGACCTGGGCGCCCTCGGCAGCCATGGCCAGCGCGCTGGCCCGGCCGATCCCTTGCCCGGCCGCCGTCACCAGCGCGGTTTTACCTTTGAGTCTCATGGGGTCTCCATCCTGGGGGTGAGGCTTCGCATGTTTCAGGGTTTTGCCCGACGCTGCGGCGCGATAGTTCGTCCGCCCTGAACAATGCACAAGTTGTTCAAGGTGGATTTTCTAAGAAAAAGTGGCCCTAGCCCTTACCCCACCTGGGCAAGCAGCTTCTCTTTTTATAGCATCAAGGCCAGGCTGGCGTCCAGGTACTCGGAGGGAGCGCGCTTGAACCCCGAGCGCGCAAAGCGCTGCAGCCGGCCCACCACGAAGGCGGTGAGTGCCGATGCCCGCACCTGCGCATCGACGCTGGGTGTGGCCGAGCCGTTGGCATCGGCCGCGCCGCGCAGGCTTTGCCGCAGGGTCGCCTCGATCTTGTCGAAAAACTGGTTCATGCGCTGCTGCAGGCGTTCGTTCTCGAACACCAGCGCATCGCCCACCATCACGCGCGTCATGCCGGGGTTTTTCTCGGCAAACTGCAGCAGCATGTGGACGACCTTGCCGGCCTGGCGGATGCCAGCGTCGGCACCCGATGCTTCACGCTCGGTGATCTGATTCACCAGCGAGAACACCGTCTGCTCGATGAACTCGATCAGCCCCTCGAACATCTGCGCCTTGCTGGCAAAGTGGCGGTACAGCGCGGCCTCGCTCACCTCGAGCCGCGCTGCCAGCGCCGCCGTAGTGATGCGCTCGGCCCCCGGCTGCTCCAGCATGGTGGCCAACGCCTGCAGAATCTGCACCCGCCGTTCGCCCGGCTTGGGCCGCTTGCGCGCGGGGACGGCGACTTCGCCGGCGGAGGGGCCGGCGGAGGATGTGGAGAGATCGACGTCGGACATGTTTGCAACAAGGTGTAGTCGAATGATTCTCGCACAGCGGTTACCCAAGGCTTTTTCCGGTACCGGGCACCGCCCTCACACCCTCAATGCGAGCGAATCATCGTCCCGTAGGCCTGCTCGGTCAGGATCTCCAGCAGCATCGCGTGCGGCACGCGGCCGTCGATGATGTGGACCGAGTTCACGCCGCTCTTGGCCGCGTCGAGCGCGCCGGCAATCTTGGGCAGCATGCCGCCCGAGATGGTGCCGTCGGCAAACAGCGCGTCGATCTCGCGCGCACTCAGGTCGGTCAGCAGCTTGCCCGACTTGTCGAGCACGCCGGGGGTGTTGGTCAGCAGCACCAGTTTCTCGGCCTTGAGCACGATGGCCAGCTTGCCCGCCACCACGTCCGCGTTGATGTTGTAGCTCTCATTGTGTTCGCCAAAGCCAATCGGGCTGATCACGGGAATGAAAGCATCGTCCTGCAGCGCCTTCACCACGCTCGGGTCGATGCTCACGATGTCGCCGACCTGGCCCACGTCGTGCTCCTTGGTCGGGTCGTTGCTGTCGAGCATCTTGAGTTTTTGCGCGCGGATCATGCCGCCATCGCGCCCGGTCAGCCCCACGGCCTTGCCGCCGGCCTGGTTGATCAGGCCCACGATGTCCTGCTGCACCTCGCCGGCCAGCACCCATTCGACCACTTCCATGGTTTCGGCGTCGGTCACGCGCATGCCCTGGATGAACTCGCCCTTCTTGCCGAGCCGGTTCAGTGCCGTCTCGATCTGCGGGCCGCCGCCGTGCACCACCACCGGGTTCATGCCGACCAGCTTGAGCAGCACCACGTCTTCGGCAAAATCGGCCTGCAGCGCCGGGTCGGTCATGGCGTTGCCGCCGTACTTGATGACCATGGTCTTGCCGTGGAACTTGCGGATGTAGGGCAGCGCCTGGGCCAGGATTTCGGCCTTGTCGCGCGGGGTGATCAGGGTGGGGTCGGTCATACTGATTTCTCCGTTTTCTCGTTGCGATCCTCTTCCCACAGCAGCCTGATCAAAAGGCCGCGCCAGGCGAACGCGGCCGCGAGCAAGGCCGCCAGCGCCGCGCCCAGCACGATTACCATGCGCGGGCTCGGGCGCTCGGGGCGGCTGGGTACCGACGGCGTAGCCACAAACTGGGCTTGCGACAGGAAGCGCGCACTGATCTGCGACACATCGGCCGCCATCGACGACAGCTTTTCCTTTTCGGCGTCGGTCTTGGCCGTTTTGGCAAGCTGGGTAATCACGCCGGAAACCCGGGTCACGCTGTCGCTGCCACTTTGCGCCTTCCCCACCGCCACCTCGGCCTCATCAATCAGGGCTTTGGCGAAGGCCTGCTGTTCGATCTCGCGGTCCAGCCTTTGCAGATTTTCCTTGATGCCAATCACCTCGGACTCCGCGCCGACCAGTTGTGCCATCGGCGTCATGAACTTTTCGTTGTCCTTGCGCACATCCACCACCTGCTGGCTCTCGCGCCGCGCTGCCTCGGGGTAACTCGCCACGATCACCTTGAGCGCCTTGGCGCGGGCCTGCGCCTGCTCGATGTCGAATTCGTATTTGAGCTTGCGCTCGAGCGCCCGGTCGGCAAATTGCCGACTGTCGGCAGCCCAGCGAAAAACCTGGTCGCGCAGCGCCTCGCGCGCGGCCACTTCCTTGAAATACGAACCGAGCCAGGTCGCCACCTGCGCGGCCCGGGTCGCGTCGTGCGCGGTATACGTCAATCTCAACCCCAGATAGACCATGAGCTTGCGCTCACGCTCCTGCCGCCGATCTTCGCCGCCACTTCGGTTGTCTCTGCTGTCTCTGCTGTCCCTGGCATCCTGATCCGGCTGCAGCAGGACGTCGGGTATGTCTTTGGCATCGGCCTTGCTGATCTTTGGAATCGGGGAGTGCCACTGACCCTGACCCACATCGGTTTCCAGTCGCTCCATCTCTTGAGCATTCACCCCTGGCAGCGGCACCACGCTGGCCATTTGGCGCAGAGTCGCGGGCGCATCCGCCAGCTCGGTAAACCGTTTGTACTCGGCCGGGCCCATCTCCATGCTGAGGACTCCCTCGGACTTGTAGCGCAGCAGCGGGCCGTAACCCAGAACGCCGCCCAGCACCGCGCCCAGCACAGCCGCAACGACGACCAACCCAATCTTCCTGTTCATAAACACTCCGAAATTTGCGGGCCATCATGCCACGCGATTTTCCTGCTCCGGCGCATAGCCGCTCACCAATTGCATGAATATGTTTCTGATGGCCGCCGCATCGTTGTCGTTGGCGGCACGACGCAGGGCCGCCAGGGATTTCTCGAGCTCGCCCCAGGCGACAAAATCTTCATGCGCCTTCATGATCCGCTCGTGCGCCGTGGGTACCGGATCGTCACCGATCAGCAACTCTTCATATAGCTTTTCACCGGGGCGCAGGCCGATCACCTGGATCTCGATGTCGCCGTCCGGATGGTCCGCGTCGCGCAGCGACAGGCCCGACAGCTGCACCATACGCCGCGCCAGATCCATGATCTTGACGGGCTGGCCCATGTCCAGCACAAACACGTCACCGCCTTCCGCCATGGCGCCGGCCTGCAGCACCAGCTGCGCGGCCTCGGGAATCGTCATGAAATAGCGCGTCACCTCTTCGTGCGTGACGGTGACCGGGCCACCCGCCATCAACTGCTTGCGAAACAGCGGGACCACGCTGCCGCTGCTGCCCAGCACGTTGCCGAAACGCACCATCGAAAAGCGTGTCTGGTTTGGCACCTCCGGGCCAGCCTGGCCATCGAGCGCGCAAAAGCGCACGCGGGGGCTGGCCGCCAGCGACTGCAGCACCAGCTCGGCCATGCGCTTGGTGGCGCCCATGACATTGGTGGGACGCACGGCCTTGTCGGTCGAGATCAGCACAAAATTCGCCACCCCCGTCTCGATCGCGACGCGCGCAATGTTGAGGGTGCCCAACACATTGTTCAGCACCCCCTCCGTGGGGTTGCTCTCGACCAGGGGCACGTGCTTGTAGGCCGCGGCGTGGTAGATGGTGGCCGGCTGGTAGCGTTGGCAAATTTCCTTCATGCGTTCGTAATTGCGCACGCTGCCCAGCAAGGGCGTCAACTGCACGGGCAATGCAGCGTCGGCGCACAGGCCCAGCAGTTCGCCGTGAATGGCATAGAGGCCAAATTCATTGTGATCCAGCAGCACCAGCTGGCGCGGCTTCTCCAGAATGATCTGGCGACACAGCTCGCCGCCGATGCTGCCCCCCGCTCCGGTGACCAGCACCGTTTTTCCGGCCAGATTGCGCGCCAGCAGGGCCGGGTTGGGTGGCACCGGGGCACGCCCCAGCAGATCTTCCACGTCCAGCTCCTGGAAGTCCTGCATGGTGACCCGCCCCGCCGCCAGGTCGCCCATGCCGGGCAAGGTGCGCACGTGCACCGGCAGGCTACGCAGGCTGTCGATGATCTCGTTGCGCCGCGCGCGGCCCACCACGGGCATGGCCAGCAGGATATCGGTCACTCCCATGCGCTCGACGGCGCCGGGCACCTCGGCCGGCGTCATGATGTCGACCCCGTTGATGCTTTGCCCGGCCTTGGACACATCGTCGTCAATAAACCCGAGCAGCACAAACTGCCGGGCCACGCCCAGCGCCAGTGCGGTTTGCACCCCGGCCTCGCCCGCACCGTAAATCAGCATGCGCCCTTCGGCATGCGGCTTTTTGCCACCCACCCCCGCCAGCCAGAAGCGGGCCATAGCACGGCTGGTGCCCACCAGTAGCAGGAACAACAGCGGCTGGATCAGCCCGACGGTGCGCGGCACGCCCTGCCATTTGAAATACAGCAGAGAGCCAAAAAACAGGGCCGCGTAAAGGGCGATTGCCTTGGCTGTGCTGGCCATGGCCGCCATACCGGTGTAGCGAAAGATCGCGCGGTACAGCCCGAACCGGACAAAGACCGGCACCGCGAGCAACGGCGCCAGGGCGTAGACATATTTCTGCTGATCCCGCGGCCAGCCGACCTGATCCACCCGCAAGTAAAAGGCCGCCCAGACCGAAAACAAGGCCAGGCAGATATCCAGCAGCATGACCACCAGGCGCTTGGCGGGGCGCGGCAGCGCCAGCACGGGACCCGTAAACTGGTTCAGCGGCATGCCTGCCTCAAAACAGCAGCCAGCACCTTGCAAGTTTTCGCAATCTCATCCTCGGTCAGCGTGGGATGCACCAGAAACATCAGGCTGGTTTCGCCCAACTCGCGGGCTACCGGCAGACGCTCGGCTGGACGCCAGCCGGTATGGTCGAAGGCCTTTTCGAGATACACCTCAGAGCACGACCCCTGGTAGCAAGGAACACCTTCGGCCTTGATGGCTTCCACGATGCGGTCGCGGTCCCAGCCCGGGGCCAGGCGGTCGGGTTGCACATACACATAGCACTTGTAATGCGCATGCATGCTGCCCGCAGGCACGGCTGGCACACGCACTGCCGCATGCGGACGGCAAGCGGCCCAAATCGACTCGGCATGTTGCGTGCGCTTCACCGTCCAGTCGGCCATGCGGCGCAACTGGATGCGGCCAATGGCGGCCTGCACCTCCAGCATGCGCCAGTTGGTTCCAAAGCTTTCATGCACCCAGCGAAAGCCCGGCGGGTGCTGGCGCTCGTACACCGCCTCGTAGCTCTTGCCGTGGTCCTTGTACGACCACATGCTGGACCAGAGCGCGTGGTCGTTGGTGGTGACCATGCCGCCCTCGCCTGCGGTGGTCATGATTTTGTCCTGGCAAAACGACCATGCGCCCACATGTCCTATGGACCCAATGCTGCGATCTTTATAGCGCGCGCCATGCGCCTGGGCGCAATCCTCGATAACCTTGAAGCCGTGCGCCTGCGCCAGCGCCATGATCGGATCCATGTCGCAGGGCCAGCCGGCCAGGTGCACGCAAATCACCGCTTTGGTTGCGGGCGTGAGCACCCGGGCGATCGTAGCGGCCGACAGGTTGCCACTGTCGGGGTCCACATCGGCAAACACCGACGTGGCGCCCGCGTTGACCACGCACGAGACGCTGGCTATGAAGGTGCGCGGCGTTACCACCACCTCGTCGCCGGGGCCAACGCCCAGCGCCTTGAGCGCGACATCCAGCGCCAGCGTGCCGTTGGCCAGCGCCACGGCATGCCCGGTGCCCGTCCATGCAGCAAACTCTTTTTCAAACGTGCGGCATTCCTGTCCGGTCCAGTAATTGACCTTGTTGGACAGCACAACGTCGCGCACGGCATCGGCCTCTTCTTCGGTAAAGCTCGGCCACGGGGAAAATTCGGTATTCAACACAATTCAACCTTTCAAAAATGGCTTGGCCGGGTTGCCAACCACGGTAACGCCGGGTGGCACGTCGCGCGTGACCACCGCGCCCATGCCAACCACAGCCCCCCGGCCAATCACCAGCGGCTGCCCCGGCATGCCCTGCTTGATGACAGCGCCCGCGCCGATGTAGGCATGGTCTTCGATGACGATGTTGCCGTTGCACTGGACCCCTGGCGCGAAGGTGACGAAATCGCCAATCACGCAGTCATGCGCCACATAGCTATAGATGTTGGCGTGAAAGTGTCGACCGATGCGGATGTTGGACGTAAGCGTGACAAAGGGGCTCAGCACCGCGCCCTCGCCCAGCAGCACCTCGTCCATCGTTACCACGTTGGCGGCGGCTACCGTCCACGGCCGCACGCCATCAGCAGCGCAACGCACGGCCAGCTTCTCGCGCACCGCACTACTACCAATGGCCAGCACTGCATGGCGTGGGCCGGCGGGCGCCTGCAGGAATTCCGCATAGCGGAGCACCCGCTGGCCATTGACCATGGGCGCCCCGGGCTGGTCGTCCACAAACACCAGTTGCGTGGCCGCAATGCCCTGGCGCTGTAACTGCGCGCGCGCCAAGGGCATCACTTCACGGCCGTAGCCGCTGGCACCATATACGGCGAAAAGAGGGGAATTCATCGCTTGTCTCCAATCTGCGAGCCGGTGAACCGCGGCATCGTGGCTTCACCCGTAGCGCTGATGCCTTCACGCACCAGCACCTTGCGCACCGTGCGCCACAGGATCTTGACGTCCAGCCACAGCGTGCGGTGGTCAACGTACCAGACGTCAAGCTTGAACTTGTCGTCCCAACTCAGCGCATTGCGGCCGTTAACTTGCGCCCAGCCGGTGATGCCGGGGCGCACCTCATGGCGGCGCGCCTGCTCGGGCGAGTACAGCGGTAAATATTCCATGAGCAGCGGACGCGGGCCGACGAGGCTCATATCGCCCCTGAGCACGTTCCACAGTTCGGGCAACTCGTCCAGGCTGGTAGCACGCAAGAAGCGACCAAAGGCCGTGAGGCGATCGGCATCAGGCAGCAACTGTCCATCGGGCGCGCGTGCATCCGTCATGGTTCGAAACTTGACCATCCTGAACGGCCTGCCATGCAGGCCCGGACGGGTCTGCGTGAAGAACACCGGACTACCCAGCTTGCGGCGCACCTGCCATATCAAAAATAATAACGGCAGGCCCAGTAACAGCAAGGACAGAGCGGCCAAAAGGACGTCAAAGATACGCTTCATTGCTTCAATGACTGGTTACATGACAAGCGCCTGAAGATCGCCCCAAACCTGGCCGCCCCCACCCGCAGGGCCAAGTGCTCCTGATAATAGTATTTCGCCTTCTGTCCCATATCGGCCAATCGCTCAGGCGTCAATGACGCAAGCATTTCGGCCGCCGCGACCATTGCTTCGGCGTCTTCAGACTCGGCCACCACGCCAGCGCCCGACTGCCGCACCAAGTCGGCGGCGTCCCCATCCACCGCCATCAGTAGCGGCTTTCCCACGGCCATGTAGGCCTGGGTCTTGGAAGGGATGGTGATTTCAAACAATGGGTCTTTGCGCAGGTGCACCAGCAATGCTTCTGCCGCATTCAACAGGGTGCCTACCTCGGCCATGGGCACCGGCGGCAAAAACACAACGTTACGCAACTGCCGCTCGCTGACCACATGCTTGAGCCGTTCCACCTCCACGCCACCGCCCAACAGCACGAAACACACACGCGAACCGCGCGCCTGCAGCACCGCGGCCGCGTCCAACACTGCATCCAGCGCCTGGGCTTTGCCCATGTTGCCAGCAAATAGAACCCGAAACTGCTCAGGACCCGGAAAGCTCGCCGGCATCTGCCCCTGCGGCGCGGCCAAGGCAGCCTCGTCGGCCCAGTTGTAGATCACATTGACCTTGGCATCCGGCACGCCACGCTGCACGAGCAAGCGCTTGAAGCCAGGGGACAGCACAACGATATGATCCACTCGGCGATATACCCATTGGCACACGGAGGCCACAACGCTCAACGCCCGGGGGTTGCTGATCATGCCCGTGGCACGCAGGGTATCGGGCCACATGTCCTGGATGTCATACACCACCGGGATGCGGCGAAACAGGCGAATCAAGCTGGCTGTAATGCCCACCGTGAGCGGCGGATGATAGGCATACATCACATCGGCACGGCGAGCCATAAACAAGCCATAAAACAGTGCAGAAGCTGCAAAACTCAGGTAGTTCAACACCCGCTTGACGGCGGACTGATCATGGTTGGGGTACAGCGGAACCCGCGTGACCTGCACATCGTCAATAGTTTCGCGCTGCAGCAGCTTGATCTTGTAGCCTGGATAGACCTTGCCGCCCGGGTAGTTGGGGAAGCCTGTCAGCACCTCCACCTCAAAGCCCTGGCGTACCAGTTCGCGGGCAAACACCATGCCCTTGAAGGTTGGCTCCGGGTCAAACCATTGCGTCAGCAGCAATACGCGGACGGTCATGGGTCAGTACTTTTTCCACACCACGCGGTTCACATAGTCGGTGTAGCTGTGGATGATGCGCAGCACCTTGTCGGACACATTGGGCATGCTGTAATCCGCCACCTGGCGAATGCCGTGCGGGTCCGTGCGTTCAGCACCTCGCGGCTGCGTGGACAGAATCGCCAGCCCCTGGCGCACGCGCTCTACCTCCAGCCCTACCATCATCACGGCAGCCTCTTCCATGCCCTCGGGCCGCTCGTGCGCCTCGCGCAGGTTGAGTGCCGGGAAGTTCAGGATAGACGACTCTTCATTGATGGTGCCGCTGTCCGACAGCACGGCCCTAGCCGAAAGCTGTAACTTCACGTAGTCGTGAAAGCCCAGCGGCTTGAGCAGCCGCACCTGCGGGTGAAAGCGCGCACCCGTTGCGTCAATACGCTTTTGCGTGCGTGGGTGGGTGGACACGATCACTGGAAAATTGTTGTCTTCTGCCAGGGCGTTCAGCACGTCTACCAGCTTGGCAAACGTCTGTGGCGATTCGATGTTTTCTTCGCGGTGCGCGCTGACCACAAAGTAGCCCTCCGCGTGCAGCCCAAGGCGCGCCAGCACATCAGACGCCTCGATGCTCGGACGGTAGTGCGTCAGCACCTCGAACATCGGGCTGCCGGTCTTGATGACCAGATCCGGCGGCAGGCCCTCGCGCAGCAGGTAGTCGCGCGCGATGGTGCTATAGGTCAGGTTCACATCGGCCGTGTGGTCCACGATGCGGCGGTTAGTTTCCTCGGGCACGCGCTGGTCAAAACAGCGGTTACCGGCCTCCATGTGAAAGATCGGAATCTTGCGTCGCTTGGCCGGAATCACGGCCAGGCAGCTATTGGTATCGCCCAGCACCAGCATGGCCTCGGGCTGCACCTCGTCCAGCACCTGGTCCACCGCGATGATGAGGTTGCCAATCGTGTGGGCCGCGCCGCTGCTGCCCGCCGCACTATTCAAAAAATGGTCCGGTTTGCGCACGCCCAGGTCGTCAAAGAACACCTGGTTCAGCTCGTAGTCGTAGTTCTGCCCAGTGTGCACCAACACATGCTCGCAATGGTCGTCCAGTCGCGCCAGCACACGTGAGAGGCGAATGATCTCGGGCCGCGTGCCGACCACGGTCATGACCTTCAACTTCTTCATAGCTTGACTCTCATTGCAATAGTGTCGGGCTTGTCCCGATCAAAGATTTCGTTGGCCCACAGCATGACCACCATTTCTTCTGTGCCCACATTGGTGATGTCGTGCGTCCAGCCGGGCACGGTTTCAACCACCCGCGGTGCATCGCCAGAGGTGAGCACCTCGTAGGTTTCATTGGTCACAATATGACGAAATCCAAAGCGCGCCGAACCCTTGATAACAAGAAACTTCTCGGTCTTGGTATGGTGGTAGTGCCCGCCCCGCGTGATGCCGGGATGTGCGGTAAAGAAAGAGAACTGCCCGCTATCGGGCGTCTTCAGCATCTCGACAAACACGCCGCGCTCATCGCCATGGCTTGTCAAGTCATACGCAAACTTGGCGGGCGGCAGGTAGCTAACGTATGTAGCATACAAGGCACGCACCAGGCCTGTGCCTACGCGCTCTGACACAAGGGAAGTGCGGCAGTTTTTGAAGGCTTCAATCTGCGCCGCCAAGTCACCCAGGCCAATGCCGTAAACGGGCTCAACCGTCCCCCATTGCAAGCCCTGCCCCACGTTGCCCAGCGCATGCACGAATGCCGAAACCACGTCATCGACGTATACCAGCTTCAACTGCGTGGACGCGTCGTTGACCTGGATGGGCAAATCGTTGGCGATGTTGTGGCAGAAAGTGGCCACCACCGAGTTGTAGTTGGGCTTGCACCACTTGCCAAACACGTTGGGCAGGCGGTAGATCGCGGCAGGGTTGTCCGTTTGCACGCAGAATTGTTCCACCGCCCGCTCGGCGGCACGCTTGCTCTGGCCATACGGGTTGGTCAGCTCAGCCTGAATGGACGAAGCCAGGATCAAGGGAATGTGCCGCCCCGTGGCCTGGATGGCGGCACACAGCCGCGCCGTCAGGTCGGCATTGCCTGCGGTGAATTCGGCAACATCTCTGGGGCGGTTAGTGCCGGCCAGATGCACCACGGCATCTGCCGCGCATACCTTGTCGGTCAACACGTCTGGCGTCTCTTCACGATTGAACCGCAGCACCTCGAAGCCCGGCAGCTCGCCCAGGCGAACCACCAGGTTCTTGCCCACAAAGCCGTTGGAGCCAGTCACCAGTACGCGCATGTCACTCCTCCGGATGCGCGTGCTCGCCACGGGCAATCGCCTGCACAAAGCTCAGCTTTTGCAGCAACTGCTTCATCCCGGCAACGTCCAGCCGGATGGTGTTGTGAGAGTGGTAATCCTCGGCGACGGAGACTTTGGCCTCGCCCTGCTCCACGTACTTGCCGTAGTTCAGGTCGCGCAGGTCGGGCGGCACGCGGTAGTAGTCGCCCAAATCCTGGGCTGCCGCCATCTCTTCGCGACTCAGCAGCGCCTCATACAGCTTTTCACCATGCCGCGTCCCGATCACCTGAATGGGATGCTTGGGCTTGCTCATCAATTCACAAACGGCGCGCGCCAACGTCTCAATCGTGGCCGCAGGCGCCTTC
This sequence comes from Rhodoferax sp., assembly GCA_031291295.1. Classification (GTDB taxonomy): domain Bacteria; phylum Pseudomonadota; class Gammaproteobacteria; order Burkholderiales; family Burkholderiaceae_C; genus Rhodoferax_A. Next base: position 75,139 of record JARLJI010000244.1, read on the forward strand.
TGCACAAAGATGTCGCCGTTGTTCCCGTGTTCGAAGGCATAGAGCACAAGCTCCACCGCATCGTCCAGCGTCATCATGAACCGCGTCATGGCCGGATCGGTGATGGTGATTGGCAAGCCTTTACGTATTTGCTCTACAAAAAGCGGAATCACCGAGCCGCGCGAAGCCATCACGTTGCCGTAACGCGTGCCGCAGAGCACCGTACCGGATCCCTCCAGGTTGCGAGAAGCCGCCACCATCACCTTCTCCATCATGGCCTTGGAAATTCCCATGGCATTGATCGGATAGACCGCTTTGTCCGTGCTCAAACACACCACCCGTTTCACCCCGCTGGCGATGGCCGCCTGCAGGACGTTCTCTGTGCCGAGTATGTTGGTGCGCACCGCCTCCATCGGATGGAACTCGCACGACGGGACCTGCTTTAGCGCAGCGGCGTGAAAGCAATAGTCAACCCCGCGAAAGGCCTTCTCCAGGCTGTACTCGTCGCGAACGTCCCCAAGATAAAACTTGATCTTCGGGTCGGCATAGCGCTTGCGCATGTCGTCCTGCTTCTTTTCATCTCGACTGAAGATCCGAATTTCAGAAATCCCAGAACTCAAGAATCGACGAAGAACCGCATTGCCGAAAGAACCGGTACCTCCTGTGATCAACAAAGTCCCGGACAATTGATTTTCCCTCTCTAGTCTCATAACATTTTCCTATAATCGAAATAACCGGCTTTAGAGAATTCGTATGTAGTTCGTTTTGGGATCTTCGAAAGGGTTGCGCTTTCCTCATGGTCAACTCGCAAAGAAGGATCGAACCAGAGAATTCCATTGGCGGAATGTATTTGATCTGAGAAATACGCCTCTTCTCCGTAAAGAAAATGCGAATAATGCAAATATCTAAATTTCCTCAAAAAAGCCAATGTTAAAATATAGCAAGCGCCAATCCCCATGTGAATCTCACAAGCGCTTGCCGGCTGTGGTGGTGATAATTTCTCTGGTCTGATAATTCGCAGAATGAAAAGTAACAGTCGTGCAATATAGTAGTGAGAAAAATAGACGTCAAGCTGAAAACGACGCCACCATCCCATTCTCTTCATAACATGAGGATTTTGGTGAACACCATCTTTCGTAATGACGTTGGGGCATACTGCATAAACACTCTCGCCATAATTCGCGCTACAAAGTTTCCAACAGAATTCCGGTTCGAAATATAAATCATTGTTGCAGATAACCACGTAACTACAAGTGTTAAGCGCAGCATATTTCAGCCCATAATTCAGCCCCCCAAAGTAGCCCAAATTTTCTGGAGCACGAAAATATCTTATCCACGTATAATCCTTCCCTAGTTTCTCGAAGAGCCCGGCATCCTCATGATCAATCGAATTATCAACAATAATACAATCGATCATGAAATCATAATCTTTCCCGAATTGCTTCGCTAGGGAAGAGCAAAATTTCTCTGTGTAGAGAAAATTATTAAAATTTACACAGATAAAAATTATCTTTTTAATTTCAGCCAAAAAAACACCTATAAAAATTACTAAATATGATGAACTTGGAACTGTGTAACAAGCTACCGTTCTTCCCAGAAAAACTTGTACGGATTAAATGGCGACATCAGATGATCTTCGTCCAGCGCAATTGATCCGGAACTTGCTGGATCCCCTTTTTGCAAAACTATTAACGTGCCGTACAGCCACATAACCGATAAGCCCACCAGGGCAATGCTGCGCACCCTTCTTTTCCATCCAGTCAGATCATACTCAACGACAGAAAATAGAAGGAGCGCATTTACGATGATTTCAACTCTGCCTACCAGCATGAATAAGGATGTTCCCCACCGCAAAACTAGCCAAATAAGGAACAAGGATGTTACTCGGAGACGATTTTCTCTCTCAACAACACTTAAATAAAGTGCAAAATATAGTGGAAGACTAAAAATGAAACTCCTATTTTCAGTATCGGATATCTGGGAGAAAATTTCGCTAGAGTATATTATATACTTTCCATACAAAGCGTCATTATTCAGCACGAAATAATATGCACCTATCAACGTAATTACGACCAGAGCGATAGCAAGCAACTTCGTATTCTTTTTTTTCTGATTCAAAATAATCATCGGCAAAAATGCGATCGCTGTTGAATAGTGTATCAATACCGCCGCAATTCCAGCCAAATAAAATCCAACATTATTGTTTTTATTATTTGAAAGCTGATTGGCCAATACAATAAATAAAATAGCAGTGCCGGCTCGAAGAATATTAAATTCAAAATTCAGATAAAAAATTGCAATATATACCATTAAGAAATTCGCAGGATTTTTTGATATGCTTATCAACTTTATCAATAAAATACCTTGAATAATTGAAATTAATGCAATGAATACAAATGAACTATTAATTATAAATGCGGAAAATTTGATCAATGCCGCAAATAGTGGCTCTATCGATTTTGAAATGTCCAGCATATTTTCGATGCTGCCGTTGATAAACATCACATGGTACGAATATGTATCGGTACCGACATAGCCTCTCATCGCAGAAAATAAGGTTATTAATAGTACGCAAAAATACGCAACCCGTTTTTGCTGCTCTTGACGCCCTGCGCGGATCATAAACATTAAAGAACAGCAGCCGATCAAAATAACGACATAAAGAAACAATCAGCTCCCCTTATGGACGGTAAACGGCAGTGAGTGTCCGACCTGCGTTTTAGAATCAACGAAGCCGATGCCAAGTAAAACTTTTTTATCTATTAGCATTCGAGGAGTCGGTCAATTTCTTTCTTTGAAAAATATCGTTCATAAAAAGAAATGATATTTTCTTGGTAATTCCTATAACTATAATTGCTTGCTAAGATTTCGAATTGCGCGCGATGAATAGCTTCATATTCATCAGGATTTCTATTAATCCTCAAAACATCTGTGGTGAAATTCCGTACCAATTCATCCCATGAAGGGTACACGAAATTTAATTTTTTATAATCCTCATCGAAAAAGCGATCATTATAAACTGCTATGCCAATGCCACCAGAAAACACGGATTCCGCGAAATAACCATCTAACCCCTCGCCAAATGTGAGCGAGAAACGCGCGGCGGAGATGATTTGGAGATACTCGCTATAAGTCATATCTTTGATCACCACAAATTCGAATTGCGGTAGTTCATTTTGAATCTTTTTCAGAATGGCGCCTCGGAATTCGTGTGTATCTGGAGAGATAACAATAAGCTCTTTTTTTTCGTCAAATCTTTGATAAATATATTTATCTGGACTAATCCATACGGACAGGTGATGAACTGGGCAGTTGTATCGTCGTCTTGTATCTTCTCCGGAATACGCCTTATGTGCAGTGGTAATTGTCACAGCACCATATAATTTCAATCTGTTCACAAAGACGGGGGAAGGGGCCACGTCTATATTTTGCAGGAGTATGTTGAAGCATAATTCAACATTAAATTGGCCAAACAGCTTTCGAAGATTTTTGGCTATGTAATGCGTGTATATTTCAGGCACATGCAATAAAATTTTTTTTGCATTACTGCATCTAAGCAAGAGGTCCCTATAATTAACTAGAATTTGGTCGTTTTCAAATTTTGTAAATTTCGATAACGGGGGGTGATGAGGAATGACGCATACAAAAACACCAGTCTTCGATTTTATGAATATTTTTTTTGTTTCTGCGGCCAAGGAAATGATCGACATAACGCCGCCGGAAACCATGTCGAACCCTGGCGCGAAGAAAATAATAAGAGAATCATAAGAGCTGCATAGATCTTCATCCAAGTAATTTTTCTGTACTTTTCGAATATTAGAGGTCGCACTTGGCCTTCTCAAATAAATATGTTTTATCAGATTGCATAATTTGCTCCAAATTCTTTCAAGAAAAATCATGAGTATTCCGCGATGCGTTATATTATTCAATAACTAGCAATATTGTTTACTTCGTGTAAACAATAAGATCGATAGATTTTCACTAACTTGTTAATTCTTATACAAAAAATGTGCGCGCCATTCAATCTTTAATTTCCTTCTCATCCATGATGAGCTTACCGAGGAAATCATTAATAATATCAAACTCACTATAGAAATGTAGGCGATGATCGATATTCTTTGATTCGGCCAGCGTATAAATTCGTATTCCATTGCAGCAGCCACCACCGATGGCAATGTAATAACTCCCACATCTTGCAGCAACCACTGGGCATGCAGGCCCTTTACAAATCTACCGTGTACCTTTGGCACCCAAACTAGGAAATACACGGCATTAGCACTTAGCCAAGCGAAACCCGCGCCGAGGACGCCATATTTCAAGGTGGCCCAAATCAACACGGGGATCAACAACACGATAAACAGCGCATTACCGATCACGTGCAGCTTTAGATCACCCTTGGCGAACTGCAGGTAATACGGGAAGGCAGCCATGGCCAGAAAGCCGTTGCCCAAGGCATAGAGGCGTAACACGGGCGCGGCCTGTGCGGCGGCATGGGCGTCGCCGGTCCAGACCCATAGCACTTGTTCAGCAAAGAAAGCGAGCGTCAAGCAGGCGGGGATTGCGATGACGGCTACCATTTGTGTAGCGTTTCGGTAGAGGGTGATCAGGCCGGCTTCATCGCATTCGGCCTGCAGTCGTGCCATCCGGGGCAAAAGCGCGGCGCTGATGGGACCGCTGATCATCATCACACCGCTGGCTGCCAGCACGGCCAGAGTGAAGTAGCCATAGTCGGCCAGCGGCAGCAGCTTGGATAGCACCAGCTTGTCAGTCTGCGTGACCAGCACCCACACCGATGAGGTGAAGGCAATGGTGAGCGAGAACTTGAGCACCGGCTTGATAGGAGCGAACAGCGAAGCGGGTGACCAGCCCAGGAGTTGCCCCTGCGGCACGGCCGGAAACAAGCCATAGGCCCTGGCCGCCAGGCCGGCCAGTTCAACCACCGCCACGAGCAACTGGTAAGTAAAAAACACCGCCGGGGAATGCCCCACCCATATCAATATGGGCAGCACACCAACAAAGCGCAGCGTGGCTACGAAGGCGTTGAAACCGCCCAGCCACACCAGCGCCTCAGAGCCCGAAATACAGCCCCGGTACAGCCCCGACATCCAGCGAAGCGCCACGCCAATGGCCATAAGCTGCAGGGCCAGTTGCACCTGTGCTAGCGCCAGGGTTTCCACCTTGAGCCATCCATGGGCAATGTGCCCGGAAAACGCGAACATCGCGCCGCCGCCCAGCAACGCAACGGAAAAGAAAATGAGTTGCAGGGCACGCAGCAGGCGGCGATAGCTCAGTGCATCGGTTGCGCCGCCCCTGAAGCGGGCGGTTTCGCGCGCCACGGTGGGGGTAAGGCCCATGTCCAGCAAGTTGAACCAGGCCTGCAGCATAGTGAAAAAACCCACCAAGCCATAGGCTTCCGCACCCATGTATTTCAAATACATGGGAAGGATGAGGATGCCGACCAGCGTTACGTAGATTTGACTGGCGTAGCTGGCAAGAATATTTCGCTTGAGCGACACGGGTTTAACGTTTTTCCATCACGCGAGCAGGATTGCCGACCACAGTTGCACCGGCAGGAACGTCTTTTGTGACCACAGCCCCCATTCCAACGACAGCACCCTTTCCGATACGCAAGGGCTTCTCCGACGTGCCTTCTCGGATAATTGCATTGGTACCTATGTAGGCATAATCCTCAATATGAACCCGGCCGTTGCATCTAACACCAGGCGCAAAAGTCACAAAATCTCCAATAACACAATCATGAGCCACATAGGCGTATATATTGCAGTGGAAAAATTTCCCAATGCTTGCATTTGATGTGACCATTGTGTTGGGGCAGAAAACCGAACCGTTTGCAATGATGTTGCAATCAAAGATGGTCGCTTGAGGGGCCTGCAATGACAGGGGCTCTGCATTGGAGCCCACTTCGGTGACCATTGCCTCACGATCTCGGCCGCTGCCAACAGCAACATTGAAATATTTCTTTCCCTTGAGTTGAATGAATTCATCCAACGACAGGACAGAATAACCATTTACTGTAGATTCCTTGGGTTGCCAAGTTTCGACGAAATAAACATTAATATTTTCTTCTGAAATCAACAGGGTTTTTGCAACACTTCCTTTCACAAATGGCATTACCTCACGCGCAAAACCACCGGCGCCCAGTAACCCGAATTTGACACGTCCCATATTCAGTCTCCTTTAAGGATTGATGTCACTCGCGCCAAGTCCGAATTGGCGAGGTTCGGATAAATCGGCAGGCAGAGCACTTTCTGCGCCGCCGCAAAGGCTACGGGCAGATTTTCGCGATGCGCCGAGGGCATGCCCCGGTACATCGGAAAGTCGGTGATCAGTGGGTAAAAGTAGCGGCGGGCAAAGATGCTGTTGTCTTTGAGTTTTTGATACAACGCATCGCGGCTCAGCGGATAGTCGGCTTCAACCAGGATTGGGAAATATGAGTAGTTAGCCACTTGCTCGCCGGCATCCTGCAGGCAGCGGATGCCGGGCACGTTTTTCAGCGCTTCGCGGTAGGCCGCATCAATGGATTTGCGCCGAGCCAGGGCCTGGTCAACGTGCTTGAGTTGCAGCAGGCCGAATGCGGCGTTGATCTCGCTCATCTTGCCGTTGATGCCGGGGGCTACAACCGTCACTTCGTCCACAAAGCCGAAATTCTTCAACTGGTCGATGCGCAGCTTGGTCTTGGCGTCGGGGCAGATGATGGCGCCGCCTTCAAAGGTGTTGAATACCTTGGTGGCGTGAAAGCTGAGCACTGAGAGGTCGCCGTGGCGCAGCACGCTTCCCACCTCGTCTTGCACGCCAAAGGCGTGGGCGGCGTCGTAGATGACCTTGAGGTTGTAGTTGTCGGCAATCTTTTGTATGGCCTGCACATCACACGGATGGCCGTAGCAGTGCACGGGCATGATGGCCGTAGTGTGGGGAGTGATGGCGGCCTCGATCCGGGCCGGGTCCAGGTTCAGCGTGTTGGGGTCCACGTCCACGAACACGGGCTTGATGCCGTTCCACAGCAGCGAATGGGCTGTAGCGACGAAGGAATACGGCGTGGTGATGACTTCGCCGGTGATGCGCAGCGCCTGGAGCGCCGTTATCAGGCCGAGCGTGCCATTGGAAAACAGCGCCAGGTGCTTGACGCCCAGATACTCACAGAGCGCTTTTTCCAGCTGCTGATGGAATGGCCCTCCATTGGTCAGCATCTTTTTGTCCCATATCTCCTGGAGATAGGGAATGAACTCCTCCAGCGGCGGGAGGTATGGCTGGGTGACGTAAATGGGTGGCTTCATGGTTTTTGAGTGTTCCCGAATTGATAGCTAATTGCGCCTGTCTGGTATGCGGCAGAGCCCAATTTGATGATCATAGTTGCGCCATACAAACGACGCCAATTGGACAAGCCGGCAGGCGAGCTGTACACGGGAATGTGTTTCAGCGGCTACAGGACATTGTCGGCGTATGTTTAGCGATACGCACTTCGCAAACATCCAACCATCAAAACGCCTCAGCATCGTGCAATGCACGCCCCTGCTGGTCTTTGGCTGACAGGCTGGGTTCAGTTACCACGGGCCATTGGATGCCGATGTTCGGGTCGTTCCACGCAATGCACCGCTCATGTTGGGGTGCATAGTAGTCCGTGGTCTTGTAGAGAAAGTCAGCACTATCGCTGATGACCAGGAAACCATGTGCAAACCCCGGCGGTACCCACATCTGCCTGTGGTTGTCTTCGGTCAGCTCCACCCCCACCCATTTGCCGAAGGTGGGCGAGCCTTTGCGGATGTCCACGGCCACGTCAAACACCGCCCCGCGCACCACACGCACCAGCTTGCCCTGCGGCTGCTGGACCTGGTAATGCAGGCCGCGCAGCACGCCTTTGGCGGAGCGCGAGTGGTTATCCTGCACAAAATAGACGTCCAGGCCCGTGGCCTGGTTGAAGGCTTTCTGGTTGAAGCTCTCAAAGAAGAAGCCACGGGCGTCGCCGAACACCTTGGGCTCGATGATCAGGACGTCGGGGATGGCGGTGGGGATGATGTTCATGCGGGGTACGGAGGTATGGCTCCCGGGTCAAGCCCGGGATGACAGAGTGAGGTTAACGTTAGACCCAATTTTCGAACTGCAGGCTGGGCACGCGCTCAAATTCGCGCAGATTGTTGCTGACGAGCACCAGGCCTTGGCTACGGGCGTGAGCTGAAATGTGCAGGTCGTTCACGCCAATGGGCTGCCCCATTTTATCAAGGTGGGCGCGAATGCTGCCGTAATGGTAGGCGGCTTTCGCGTCGTAGGGCAGCACGGTAAGCCGGCTGCAAAAGTCTTCGACGCTGGCAAGGTTGCGGGGCGGGTCGCTGCTTTTTTCAACCCCATGGATCAATTCTGCCAGCGTGATTGAAGAGATGGCCATGCGCCCGGCATGCCTGTTGAATACCTCCAACACCTGAATGGGGCGTTGCTTGATGACGTAAATGACGATGTTGGTGTCGAGCAGGTATTGCAGCATGACGCGGGCTAAAGGCTTTCGCGCTCGGGCTGGTTTTGGCTGGCGCGCTCTTCCAGAAAATCGGGCGTGGCAGCGGACTGGTTGCCTAGAAAAAAGCTGTCCCAAGCCGCATTGGCCGGCGTGATGATCCGGTCCTGCCCGAGGATGCGCACTTCCACCTTTTTAACGGAGTCCGGGAAACGCATGTCGGCGGGCAACCGTACCGCCTGGGTTCGGTTATTTGTGAATACGGTGGTTGTGGTCATGGCGAGCCTCATTTGCGATATACCTATAGTATATACGAAGCTGGCCGGTTTGCAGCAGACTCGCGTCCGTGCCTATGTCGAGCCACATTTTCCGCTCAGCTTGCAGGCGACTTTGGAGTGGATTGCGAGGGTCATTTTACTATTGTTTTAATAGCTACTGGTGCATACTGCACGGGGGCTAGAGGTTGATTTCATTCAAAAATCTCCCACGAAGGGATTTCGGATAGGTAGCCCGTCGATCAGCATGCCACTTTGCATATCTTCAGAAAGCAGGACCTCGGCGCCGGACAGGAGCGCGCTGGCAACAATATTGGCGTCATACAACGACAGCTGAAAGCGCTTGGCGACCTCGACTGCCTTTTCATGCGACGCGAGAGTCAAGGGCTGCACATCGCAGGCGGCCTTCACCGCCAACAGCAACGCGTCAACTTCTTCCCACGGCATCTTGAGCTTGCGACGGCAAACCGACGCCACTTCATTGAGCACCTGCACGCTGATCACACCCCCCGCCGCCAGTAAGGCTTCTGCGCGGTCGGCCTTGGCGATGTCACCGGACAAAAGATACAAAACAATATTGCTGTCCAGAAAGGGCTTGCTCACCGCGTGTCGTCCCGCTCATTGGCTTGCAGGCGGTTGAAATGAAAATCGGCCGGCAAACGTCCGCGAAACTGGTGCAAGCGCGCAAGGAGCTCCTTCACAGCCGGTTTCTTGCTGACCTCGAAGGCCCTGTCTCCGACAAGATGGAGTTCGATTTCTTCGCCTTCTTTCAGATCGAGCGCCTGCACCAGACCGGCCGGGAATCTCACCGCCAGCGAGTTACCCCATTTTGAGACTTGCATGGTTTTCCCCTTTTGGATATACATTTTTTAAAGTATATCTTTTTATTATTTCTGCCCGATGTACCAGGGCATCGCCAGCGCCACCCCCTCGCCAATGCGCTGCGTGGGCGCGTAGCCCAGCAAGCGCTGGGCCTTGCCGATGTCGGCCAGGCTGTGGCGCACGTCGCCGGCGCGGAACTCGCGGTGCACGGGTTGGGCGTCCTCCAGATGCGGGTAGCGCGGCAGCAGGTTGCGGTGCAGTTGGGCGTACAGCTCGTTGAGCGTGGTGCGATCGCCCACGGCGACGTTGAAGACTTGGTTGACGGGGGACATGGATTGCGGGTCGGAGCCCGCAATGACAGGGGCCGTTGCGGCCAGCAGGTTGGCCTGCACGACGTTGTCGATAAAGCAGAAGTCGCGGCTGGTTTCGCCGTCGCCGTTGATGTACACGGGCTCGCCCCGGATCAGGCTGGCGATCCACTTGGGGATGACGGCGGCGTAGGCGCCTTCGGGGTCCTGCCGGGGGCCGAAGACGTTGAAGTAGCGCAGGCCGATGCTTTGCAGGCCGTAGTTGCGGGCAAACACGTCGGCGTACAACTCGTTGACGTATTTGGTGACGGCGTAGGGACTGAGGGGCTTGCCGATGACGTCTTCCACCTTGGGCAGGCCGGGGTGGTCGCCATAGGTGGAGCTGCTGGCGGCGTAGACGAAGCGTTTGACCTGGGCGTCGCGCGCGGCCACCAGCATGTTCAGGAAGCCGGTGATGTTGGTGGCGTTGGTGGTGAGGGGGTCTGCGATGGAGCGGGGGACGCTGCCGAGGGCGGCTTGGTGCAGGACGTAGTTGACGGGGTGGTTGGGTGGGGGCGGATTCCCGCCTTCGCGGGAATGACGATGCACCATGGCTTGCTGGCAGTCGGCCAGGTTACGGATGTCGCCCTGGATGAAGTGGAAGTGGGTCCACTGCGCGGGGGTGACCAGGCTCTGCACTTCATCGAGGTTGCGCTGGTGGCCGGTGGCAAAGTTGTCCAGCCCGACCACGCGCTGGTTCAACTTGAGCAGGGTCTCCAGCAGGTTGGAGCCGATGAAGCCGGCCACGCCGGTGATGAGCCAGGTGGCAGGCTCCTGCGCGAGACGGGTTTGGAGTTGTTGGTAGGCGGTCATTTTTATTTTCCCGGCGGCGGCGCCAGGCGGCCATAAGTGTCTTCAAAGCGCACGATGTCGTCCTCACCCAGGTAGCTGCCGGTCTGCACCTCGATCATCTCCAGATCGGTCTTGCCCGGGTTTTCCAGGCGGTGGGTTTCGCCTATAGGGATGTAGGTGGACTGGTTTTCGGTGAGCAGGAATTGCTCGGCGCCCTTGGTAACCAGCGCCGTGCCGTACACCACGATCCAGTGCTCGGCGCGGTGGTGGTGCTTTTGCAGGCTGAGCTTGGCGCCGGGGCGCACGGTGATGCGCTTGACCTGAAAGCGCTCGCCGTGGTCGATGCTGTCGTAGCAGCCCCAAGGGCGCGCCACCTTGCGGTGCAGGCTGGCTTCGGGGCTTTGCCGGGCGTCCAGTTGCGCCACCACGCCCTTGACCTGCTCGGCGTGACTGCTGGCGGCCACCAGCAGCGCGTCCGGCGTGTCGATCACCAGCAGGTCCTGCGTGCCCAGCGTCACCACCACGCGATGCGGCGCGTGGATATAGGTGCGCTCGCTTTGCACCGCCAGGCCGCGGCCGTCGATGCGGTTGCCCTGCTCATCGGCCGGGCTCAGATCTGCCACGGCGTTCCAGCTGCCCACGTCGCTCCAGGCGCCTGCAAACGGCACCACGGCCACCGGTTGGTGGCGCTCCAGCACCGCGTAGTCGATGCTGTCGGCGCGGCAGGCGCCAAAGGCTGCGGGCTCAGGCCGCACGAACTGCTGGTCTTGCGTGGCTTTGGCCATGGCCTGCTGGCAGCTCTGCAAAATATCAGGCGCATGCTGCTGCAATGCTTGCAGCAGGGTACTGGCCTGCACCAGGAAAATACCCGCGTTCCAGAGAACGTTGCCTTGCAAAAGCAGCGCCTGGGCCTGGTCGGCGCCGGGCTTTTCGATGAAGCGGGCGACGCCAAAACTGCCATCTGCGCTGGCGCTGCCCTGCTCGATATAGCCATAGGCAGTGCTGGGAAAGCTGGGGACCACGCCAAAGGTCACGATGGCGCCCTGCCCTGCGGCGGGGATGCCACGTTGCACCATGGCGGCAAACGCCTGCGTGTCGGGGATGTGGTGGTCCGAGGGGCAAAACAGCAGCAGGTCTTGCGGCTGGGCTTGCAGCGCGGCCAGCGCCATGGCGGGCGCGGTGTTGCGCGCCACCGGCTCCAGCACGATGCGGCCCGTGGCTTTGGCCGCCTGCATGGCTTCGGCGACCAGAAAGCGGTGCTCTTCGGCAGCAACGCAAATGACCGCGGCGCCGCCGCCACTGCCGCCGCCACTACTGCCGTTGATTCGTGCGACCCGCTCCAGCGTGAGCTGCAGCAGGCTTTTGTTGTCAACCAGCGGGACAAACTGCTTGGGAAAGCTCTTGCGCGACAGCGGCCACAGCCGTGTGCCTGAGCCGCCGCAAAGAATGACGGGATGAATCATGAAGCGGGACTGTCACGCAGGCCACACAGAACGTCTGCCATGGCGCCAGGGTCGAACGTCATTTGCCCGCTCCTTCTTTCAGCAGCCGCAGCATGTATTGGCCATAGCCGTTCTTGGCCAGCGGTTGCGCCAGCTTTTCGAACTGCTCGATGCCGATGAAGCCGTTGCGCCAGGCGATTTCTTCGGGGCAGGCGATCTTCAGGCCCTGGCGCTGCTCCAGTGTCGCGATGAACTGGCTGGCCTGCAGCAGGCTCTCGTGCGTGCCGGTGTCGAGCCAGGCGTAGCCGCGCTGCATGATCTGCACGCTGAGCTGGCCACGCTCCAGGTAGGCCTGATTAACGGCGGTGATCTCGAGCTCGCCGCGCGCGCTGGGCTTGACGGCCTTGGCGATGTCGACCACCTTGTTGTCGTAGAAGTACAGGCCGGTAACGGCGTAGTTGCTTTTGGGCTGCGTGGGCTTTTCCTCGATGCTGCTGGCCTTGCCGTTTTTGTCGAAGGCCACCACGCCGTAGCGCTCGGGGTCTTGCACGTGGTAGGCAAACACGGTGGCGCCGCTGGTTTGCTTGTCGGCATCGCCGAGCAGCTGCACGAAGTCGTGGCCGTGAAAGATGTTGTCGCCCAGCACCAGCGCGCTGGGCGCGTTGCCGACAAACTGGTCGCCGATGATGAAGGCTTGGGCCAGACCGTCGGGGCTGGGTTGCACCGCATATTGAATGTTGATGCCCCACTGGCTGCCGTCGCCCAGCAGTTGCTGGAAACGCGGCGTGTCTTGCGGCGTGCTGATGACCAGCACGTCGCGGATACCGGCCAGCATGAGGGTGCTGAGCGGGTAATAGATCATGGGCTTGTCATACACCGGCAGCAGCTGCTTGCTCAGGGCCAGGGTGGCCGGGTGCAGGCGCGTGCCAGAGCCGCCGGCGAGGATGATGCCTTTGCGTTGGGTCATTGGATATTTTAGTTAGAGAATTTCTGTGAGCATGCGCGCCACGCCCTGCTGCCAGGGCGGCAGACTCAGGCCGAACGCGGCTTGCAGTTTGGCGGTGTCGAGCCGGGAATTGTGGGGGCGGCGGGCGGGCGTGGGGAAGGCACTGGTGGAGACCGGGTCCACGGCGGTCGCTACTATTTTGATAGTTGATTGTGCAGTCTGGGCCTGGGCTATGACGTATTTTGCATACCCATGCCAACTGGTTTCACCGCCCGCCGCCAGGTGGTACAGGCCGGCCTGCTGCGGCTGCTGCAAGACGCTGCGGATGGCGTGCGCCGTGACGTCGGCCAGCAGGTCGGCGCCGGTGGGCGCGCCGGTCTGGTCGTCGATCACCGTCAGGCGCTCGCGCTCCTGGGCGAGACGCAGCATGGTTTTGGCAAAGTTGCTGCCGCGCGCGCCATAGACCCAGCTGGTACGAAAAATCAGGTGGCGCGGGCATGTGGCCGCGATGAGCCGCTCGCCTTCCAGTTTGGTCTGGCCATAGACGCCCAGCGGTGCCGGGGTGTCGGTCTCTGTCCATGGGCGGGTGCCGCTACCGTCGAACACGTAGTCGGTGCTGTAGTGCACCAGCAAGGCACCCAATTTGGCCGCCTCCTGCGCCAGTACGCCGGGGGCCAGGGCGTTGAGCGTGCGGGCGAGTTCGGGCTCGCTCTCGGCCTTGTCGACGGCCGTGTGGGCGGCGGCGTTGACGATGACGTCCGGGCGCACGGTCCGCACGGTTTGGGCCAGGCCTTGCAGGTTGGCGAGGTCACCGCACAGATCCGGGCTGTGGCGGTCGAGCGCAACCAGTTCACCCAGCACGCTCAGGGAGCGTTGCAGTTCCCAGCCGACCTGGCCGTTCTTGCCGAGCAGCAAAATCTTCAGGGTCATAAGGCCCACTCTTCCACGGCCAGGCCGGGCACACGCAAAAATTCACGGGCGTTGTTAGTCACCACGACTGAATCCTCGGCCATCGCGTGTGCGGCAATAAGCAGATCCATACCGCCTATGCTTTTGCCGGCCTGTTCCAGCACCACGCGTATGCTGGCGTAATGCAAAGTCGCATCGAGGGGCCAGGGGCGTACTTCAAATCCGGCCAACCAAGCCTCGACCGCAGCGGAAAAGCGCGCCGAGCCCAGTTTCGCCGCCCCGAAGCGCAACTCCGCAGCCACGATGGCCGACAGCCAGAGCTGGCCGCGGTCCAACCCGGCAAACCGTTCGATCATCGAGGCCGGGTGGCGGCGCAGGATATCGCTGCAGATATTGGTGTCCAGCGTACGGCGCATGACCCGACTCAAGTCCAGTCGCGCGCCTGCGGCAGGCTGTCGCTGCGATCCGCAAGAAAGGTATCGGGCAGCGGCTCGCTGGTCTGGTAGAAGCCCGCAAGCCAGTCGGCCATGCTCCTCCCGGGCGAGTCTTCGGGCTGTACCCACAGTGCGTTGCCGATCTGTTCGATGCGCACTTCCTTGGCATCCAGGCGCAATTTGGCTGGCAAACGGATGGCCTGGCTTCGGCCGCTCATAAAAAGTTTTGCGATGGTGCTCATGCGGGCCTCCAGATGTAATATCACAATGGCATATTACATCAGAATCAAATCACCGTCTGCGCGGATGTATTGCTGGCGTACTGGGTGTGTATCCACTCCCGGTAAGCACCGCTTTGCACATGGGCCACCCAGTCAGGGTTGGCCAGATACCACTGCACGGTCTTGCGGATACCGGTCTCGAAGGTCTCGGCCGGGCGCCAGGCAAGTTCGCGCTCGATCTTGCTGGCGTCGATCGCGTAGCGGCGGTCATGGCCGGGGCGGTCCCGGACGTAGGCGATTTGCGCGCGGTAACGGTTGCCATGGGCGGCGGGGCGCAGCTCGTCGAGCAGGGCGCACACGGTGTGCACGATCTCCAGGTTGGGGTTTTCGTTCCAGCCGCCCACGTTGTAGGTTTCGCCCGGCCGGCCCGCCTCCAGCACGCGCCGGATGGCGCTGCAGTGGTCCTTGACATACAGCCAGTCGCGCACCTGCTGGCCGTCGCCATACACCGGCAAGGGTTTGCCGGCCAAGGCGTTGACGATCATCAAGGGGATGAGTTTTTCCGGGAAGTGGTACGGGCCGTAGTTGTTGGAGCAGTTGGTGGTGAGCACCGGCAGGCCATAGGTGTGGTGGTAGGCGCGCACCAGATGGTCGCTGGCGGCCTTGCTGGCGCTGTACGGGCTGTTGGGCTCGTAGGGATGCGTTTCGGTGAAGGCCGGCTCGGTCGGGGCGAGGGACCCGTAGACCTCATCGGTGGAGACATGCAGGAAACGAAAGGCGGTCTTGGCATTGGCTTCAAGACCGTTCCACCAGGCGCGCACGGATTCCAGCAATGCGAAGGTGCCGACGATGTTGGTCTGGATGAATTCCGCTGGGCCTTGGATGGAGCGGTCCACATGCGACTCGGCGGCAAAGTTGACGATGGCGCGCGGCCGGTGCTGCTCCAGCAGGCTGGCGGTTAGCGCCGCATCGCCAATGTCGCCCTGCACAAAGACGTGACGCGCGTCACCCTGCAGCGAGGCCAGGTTTTCGCGATTGCCGGCGTAGGTGAGTTTGTCGAGATTGAGGACCGGCTCATCGTGCGCTGCCAGCCAGTCCAGAACAAAATTGGCGCCGATAAAGCCGGCGCCGCCGGTAACCAGAATCATGGGGGGTCCCTGTCGAATTGCCCGAATAAAAATAATCCGGAATGTCTTTTCCCTGATTATCGCCGCCGGCCACGCGGCGTCAGGCCGGCAAAAGCCGTATCGTGCCCCAGCAGCCAGTCGGGCGCCAAGTGAAGCTGTATCTCGGGCGGCAGTGTGCCACCCTTGGGCGGATTGAGTGTGATGAGCTGTAACGCGGCCTCGGGCCAATCAGGAGCAGCGTCCTGCAGTGCACGCACTTCGCGCGCCAGGGTGTCGGGGTTGTCGAGCTCGGCGCAGACTTGAATCAGGGCTTCGCCGCCGGCCGGACCACGCGCATAAAAGTCCACCTCGAAACCGGCAGGCGTGCGCACGTAGCTCACTTGGGCGCCGCGGCGCTGCAGTTCGTGCAGGACCGCCGTTTCGAGTGCATGGCCCACATTGGCCCTGCCTGAGCGATCAAACAGCGCCATCAGCCCTGTGTCCACGGGGTACACCTTGCGCGGATTGACCTGCCGGCGGCGCTCGGAGTCCGTGGCAAGGTCGAGGCTGCACAACAGAAAGGCATCTTCCAGGTGCGCGAGGTAGCTGTGCAAGGTGTCCTTGCCCACCGCCACGCCACGCGACTTGAGGTCCGCATGGAACTTGTTGATGCTGAAAGCACCGGCAGCATTGCCCAGAAGTTGCCGCACCATCCAGTGCAGTACCTGGGGCTGGCTGAGGTTATGGCGCTCCACCACGTCGCGCAATAGCACGACATCGACATAGGTGCGCAGCAGTTCAAACCGGTTGCGCGCATCGAGCCCCTGCGCTTCGGGGAACCCGCCTTGGGCCAGGTAGTCGAGCAAGTCTTTGTCGAGCTGCGAGCGTTCGGCCTTGGTCATGCGGCCTGTCGGCTTTTGCGGTTCGCGGCCGGCGTGGCGCAGCATTTCACGAAAGCTGAACGGAAAAACAACCGCCTCCATGGCTCTGCCACGCATGCTGGTGGCGACTTCACGCGAGAGCAGGCGGGCGGACGAACCAGAGAGGAAGAGGTCGATGTTCTCGCTGTCGAGCAGGCGCCGCGCAAACAGCTCCCAACCGGGCACCAGCTGAATTTCATCCAAAAAGAAACTGGCCCGGCGCGCATCGCGCCAGGTGGGATTGAGCTGATAGAACGCTTCGACAAGGAGGTCAAGATCCTGAACCTGCAGGTCGGCCAGGCGCTCGTCTTCAAAACTGAAATAGAGCAAACCCTCGCGCGGCGTGCCGCTGGCATGGCGATCGGCAAGAATTTGCCACAGCAGGCTGGTTTTGCCGGCCCTTCGCATCCCGATCACGGCCGTCGCCTTGCCTTTGACGGCGGGCAGCCAGACATCCCGGCGCGTCAGCACGGGGGGCGCTGCGGCTTGCGCGTCAATGATTTTTTGGCGGATGACGGGGCGAAATTGACTTTCCATAAGGGACAATTCTATATTGAATTGTCCTTTATATAAGGATGAATAAGCGCCTTAGCGGCCGATTCAACCTCAGAAATGAATCCCCCGCATCATCTGCTGCATGGCCACCGCCTCGGCCGACAGCTGTGGCTTGGCGCCCTTCTCGCCCTTGGCAGCAGAGGAGTCGGGGAACATGCGAAAGCTGGTGTTCATGGCGATCTGGGCCACGCGCGGCACCAGCGCGTGCAGCACCTGGCCTGCGATGCCCAGGCGGGTCGCCACGCGCACCGGCTTGAAGATGCAGGCCTGCGCCACCAGGTCGGCGGCTTCTTCGGGGCTCAGCGTGGGCACGTTGTTGTACAGATTCGTGGGCGCGATCATGGGCGTGCGCACCAGCGGCATGTTGATGGTGCTGAAGGTAATGCCCTGGTCCGCAAACTCGCTGGAGGCGCAGCGCGTCCAGGCGTCCAGTGCCGATTTGGAGGCCACATAGGCCGAGAAGCGCGGCGCATTGGTCAGCACGCCGATCGAGCTGATGTTGACCACATGACCCTTGCGTTTGGCCACCATGCCGGGTAGCAGACCCATGGTGATGCGCAGGCAGCCAAAGTAGTTGAGCTGCATGGTGCGCTCGAAATCGTGAAAGCGGTCGTAGCTGGCCTCGATGGCGCGGCGGATGGAGCGCCCGGCGTTGTTGATGAGGAAGTCCACGCCGCCATGGTTGTCCACCAACAGTCGCACAAAGCGGTCGCAGTCCGCCATGTCGGCGATGTCGGCCGTGTAGGCCACGAACTCATGTCCCTGGGCCCGGGCTTCCTTGCAGGCTTCGTCGAGCTTGTCCTGGTCGCGCCCGCAAATGACGGTGATGGCGCCTGCCTCGGCAAACTTGTGCGCGGCGGCCAGGCCGATGCCCGATGAGCCGCCCGTGACCAGCACGACCTTGCCGCCCACCGTGCCCCTGAGCGAGTGGTCGATGTGCAGGTCCGGGTCGAGGTGCCGCTCCCAGTAATCCCACAGCCGCCACGCGTAGTCCTTGAGATGCGGGCATGCTATGCCCGAGCCCTTGAGTGCGGCCAGGGTGTCGCGGCAGTCGAAGCGCGTGGGGTAGTTCACGAAGGTGAACATGTCCTCGGGCAGGCCCAGGTCCTTCATGATGGCGTTGCGGATGCGGCGCACCGGCGCCAGCGCCATCAGGCTCTTTTTGACACCGCGCGGAATGAAGCCCAGCAGCGCCGCATTCACGAACAGGTTCATCTTGGGCGCATGGGCGGCGCGGCTGAAGATGTCAAGCACATCGCCCACGCGGTAGCCCTGCGGGTCGACCAGGTGGAAGCACTTTTTGGCGATGGCGGTCTTGTGGCTGATGTGGTCCAGCGCATCCACCACAAAATCCACCGGCACGATGTTGATGCGCCCGCCCTCCAGGCCCACCATCGGCATCCACGGCGGCAGCAGCTGGCGCAGGCGCTGGATCAGCTTGAAGAAGTAGTACGGCCCGTCGATCTTGTCCATCTCGCCGGTGGTGCTGTCGCCCACCACCATCGCCGGCCGGTACACGCTCCAGGGCACCTTGCACTCCTTGCGCACGATTTTTTCGCTCTCGTGCTTGGTCATGAAATACGGGTGGTCGACGTTCTCGGCCTCGTCGAACATGTCCTCGCGGAACACGCCCTCGTACAGGCCGGCCGCCGCAATCGACGACACATGGTGGACGTGCCCTGCGTCAATCGCCTTGGCGAATTCGACGGTGTTGCGCGTGCCTTCGATGTTGACGGCGATCTGGCTGGCCTCGTCGGCACTCAGGTCGTAGACCGCGGCCAGGTGGTAGAAGTGGTCGATCTGGCCCTTGAGCTTTTTGACGGCGTCGGCCGCGACCCCGAGCTTTTTGCTGGTCAGGTCGCCAAACACCGGAATCACCCGGGCCGCGCCGGCGCCCCAGAACTCGCGCAGCCCCGCGACCTTGGCCTCGCTCTCCTTGCGGATCAGGAAGTAGACCACCGAGCCTTTGCGCTCCAGCAGTTTCTTGACGAGGCGTTTGCCAATGAAGCCGGTGGCGCCGGTAACGAAATACTGCATGGGGCTCTCCAGTTAGTTGCTGCATTCTTGCCGAAAGCGTGGCACTGCCGGTTCAGCACAAACCCGTGGAAACCCTGAAGGCCAGCCCCCGGCAGGTGACCATGGGGGGTGCTTTTAGTCAGCCCCCCCTAGACCAAAGCCGTTCCCAGCGACTAAAGTCCTTTCACGTACCGGGTTGCGATCTGCACCGGCGCTTTGATTCACCGATCTGTCTGGAGAACCCCATGGTCAAGAAACTACAAAAACTGAGCGCCGACAAAAATACCGGGGCCCAACTCGCTGGCACGGTGAAGGATTCGGCCCAGCAAATCTGGCTGGCCGGCCTGGGCGCCTTCGCCAAGGCGCAGGAAGAAGGCGGCAAGGTATTTGAAACCCTCGTCAAGGAAGGCCTGAGCATCCAGCGCAAGACGCAATCGGCGGCCGAAGAAAAAATCTCCGAAGCCACGAACCGCATGGCCAGCCTGGCCAACGACATTTCGGCCAAGGCCACGGGTAAGTGGGACAAACTGGAAAACATCTTTGAAGACCGCGTGGCCAAGGCCCTGAATGCGCTGGGCGTGCCGTCCGCCAAGGACATCGACGTCCTGATCGCCCGCATTGACGAGCTGAACGAGAACGTGCAAAAGCTGTCGCGCAAGGCCGCTGCTGCGCCCAAGACAACGGCCAGCGGCGCCGCCAAACCAGCCGCCAAACGCGCGACATCGCGCGGTACCGCGGCGCGCTGATTGGCATCACGTGCATCATCCCGGGCCACGCCGGGGTTTTCAGCAAAGGGCGCTCGGCGCCTTTTTTTGCGCCCGTTCGTTTTGCCGCAGTGCAGCAATTTCGTGCCCGTCCGCGCTCTACACTGAGCGGCTATGCCTTTCTTCAGGACTGCGTTGAAGGGACTCGGTTAGTGTAGAAACACAAAAAAAGGGGTAGACATTCATGGCGAAAAAGGCGCCACGCCGCACCGCAGAGCGCATTCTGGAGGTCACGCTCGAGCTGTTCAACCGGTTTGGTGAACCCAATGTCTCGACCACGCTGATCTCGGCCGAGCTGAACATCAGCCCGGGCAACCTGTATTACCACTACCCGGCCAAGGACGAACTGATCAACTCGCTGTTCGATCGCTACGAGCGGGCTCTGGGCGAACTGCTGGGCGCCAGCGACGGTGTGCGCGACGTGGAAGATGCCTGGTTCTTCATGCACACACTGTTCGAGCTGATCTGGCAGTACCGCTTCCTGTACCGCGACCTGAACGACCTGCTGAGCAAGAATCGGCGGCTGGAGACCCACTTCCAGTGGGTGCTGAAAAACAAGACCCGGGCCATCACCACCATGCTGGACGGCATGAGCCGTACCGGCGTGGTCAATATCGACTCGCGCGAGGTCGAAGCCACGGCCACCAGCATGGTGGTGGTGCTGACCTACTGGCTGAGCTTTGAATACGTGCGCGACCCGCGCAAGGCGCTGGAGCCCGAGCACGCGCAGATGGCGCTGCTGCGGGGTGCGCATCACGTACTGAATTTGCTGATCCCTTACCTGGAACCGGGTCAGCGCATGCACCTGCTGAACCTGGTCGGGGCGTATGGCAAGAACGACAATTGACAAGGAGAAGATGATGGCCAAATGGACTGCTTTCCCCCACGCGGGCGACTACGACTTCGACGCCGCCAGCGTGAAGAAAAACTGGGCGCGCCTGCATGCCGGCGACAGCGAGCCGCTGCCATCGGATGCGAAGGTGCTGGCCGCCTGGGTCCTGTTCCACAACGGCGAATTCCAGAAGGCCGCCGAAGCGGGCCTGAAGGTCTTTGATGCGGGACAGAGCGCCGGCATCACCGTGGCCAACAAGGCCACCTGCATCTACGCCAACTACCTCGAGAAAAAGGAGAAAACCAAGCTCGAGCTGTTCATGGAAGCTGCTGGGCGGGCCGAGGCTCAAGCGGCCGCCGACCCCAAGAACGCCAACGCCTGGTACTGGCAAGCCTATGCGCTGGGCCGCTACAGCCAGGGCATCAGCGTGGCCAAGGCACTGGCGCAAGGCCTGGGCGGCAAGGTCAAGGCGGCGCTGGAACAGACCATCAAGCTGCAGCCCAAACATGCCGACGCGCATATTGCGCTGGGCTCGTTCCACGCCGAAGTGATCGACAAGGTCGGCTCGCTGATCGGCGGCATGACCTATGGCGCCAAGAAGGACACTGGCCTCAAGCTGTTCCAGGAAGCGCTCAAGCTGAATCCGGGTTCGGCCATTGCGATGATCGAGTACGCCAACGGCATGGTCATGCTCGATGGCGACAAGAAAATGAAGGAAGCCACCAAGCTGTACGAACAGGCGGCTGCGTCCAAGCCGATGGATGCGATGGAGCGGCTGGACGTGGAGTTGGCGAAGGCCGAGCTGGAGGATTGAGGGGCCTCGCCCCTCGCTCAATCACTCCTCCCACGGCAGCATCAGCGTCACCATCGAGAGCTTGGCAAACTCGGGCTCGAACTCGTCGATGATGGCCTGCGGGTCGGGGCACAGGGTGGCGTCGGTGATGACGCCGAACTGCACGCCGCCGCCATAGCTCAAGATGGACACGCCCAGCCCGACGGAGCCCGACTGCGGCACCCAGAACATGTTCTGCTCGATGGTGGCGCCGCAGAACTTGAGCTTGTCCTTGGGGCCCGGCACATTGGTCACGACGGCCGTGGTCTTCTTGCCGAACAGGTTGAGCATGGCGTCCTGCGCCGGCTTGACCAGCAGCCCCGCCACCGCCAGCAGGCCGAAGGCCAGCAGCGGCTGGTAGCTGCCCTTCATCTGGCCCATGCGGCGGCGCACCTCGTAGATGCGCTCGATCGGATTGTCTATGCCGATGGGCAGCACCAGCGGCGCCAGACCAAAACGGTTGCCCAGCTCGTAGGCCTGCCCGATCGGGCGCAGGTTGACCGGCACCATGGCGCGGATCTCCTGGCCCGCGACATCGTCACCCTTGGCCTTGAGGTATTCGCCGATGGCGCCCGCCACGCAGCTCAGCAGCACATCGTTGATGGAACAGTTGAGTGCCTTGCCGACGGCCTTGACCTCCTCGAGTGGAATCGGCTGGCACCAGGCCACGCGCTTGGTGGTGCCGGGCTGGCCCTTGAGCCGGGTCCTGGAGTCGTCGGGCATCAGCGCCAGCGCCGCCAGGTCGCTGGTCACCTGGTAGGCTATCCGGGCCGCGTCCAGCGTGTCGCTCAGACCTTTTTGCGGCTCGCGCAGCATCTCCAGGGATCGGACCACACCGTCGCCGGCGCGGCCCAGCGCCCGCACGGCCAGGCTGGTCAACGGCTTGATCAGAGTGTCGGCGAGCCAGTCCTCGGCGCCCTCCAGTCCGCCGCGAGGGGCGGCTTTGGCCTTGTGCTCGGGCGGCGCCGTGCCGCCATCGACCAGCGACTGGGTCACCGAGATCAGCGCAATGCCGTCGGCAATGCAATGGTGGATGCGCACCACCAGCGCCGAGCCGCCCTGATAGTGCGGCACCAGATGAAATTGCCACAGCGGATGCTTGCGGTCGAGCGGCTGCATGACCAGCTGCGCGACCCGGTCCTGCAGCGCCTCCTGCTCGTGCCCTTTGGGCTTTTTGGGCAGGTGCTCGACCACCACGTGATGGGCCATGTCGAAATCACGGTCCACGACCCAGGTGGCGCCGGCCGTGTCTTCGACCACGCGCTGGGTAAAACGGGGGTACTTGAGCAGCCGCTCCTCGATGCGCGCGCGCAGCGCATCATGCGTGATGCCGGGGCGCAGCACCCAGATGCCCACGATCATCATCAGGTTGCTGGGCGAGTCCATGCGCAGCCAGGCGGTGTCGACCTTGCTCATGCGTTCGCCCGACAGGCCCAGCATGCCGCTGGCGGCCCGGGTCACGTTTTTCTGCACGACGCCGGCGGTCTTGCGTGTGGCTTTTTTCGCCGCTTCGGCGTTGACTATGCGGGTGACCATGGAATCTCCACCGTTCTTTGGGTTATGGTTACCCGTAAGATACCGCGCAGCGACCACTTGCGGTAGATGTTTTACCCACCCTACGACCCGAAGGAGCATGCCATGGCCGACAGACAAGCCGCATTCGAAGCCGCAGTTGCCAATTCCAGGAAATTGACTGAGCGCCCCGACAACGCCACGCTGCTTAAAATCTACGCGCTGTACAAGCAGGCCAGCGTGGGCGACAACGGCGAGAAGAAGCCCGGCTTCGGTGACATGGTGGGCCGCGCCAAATGGGATGCGTGGAACGGTCTCAAGGGCACGGCCAGCACGGACGCGATGCAACAGTACATCGACCTGATCGGGTCGCTCAGCTGAATTTCAATGAAAACGGGCTATAGCCCTTACTACATCAGCACGAATCGCTATTGAATCAATAGCGATTCGTGTTTTTGGAGCTACCCCGTGCCGGCCACGATGCCCTGGTCCTTGAGCGCCTGGATCTGCGCGTTTGATAAGCCCATGCCGCGCAGTACCGCGTGGGTGTCCTGGCCCAGCGCGGGCGCGTTGCGGCGGTGCGCGCCCGGCGTGCGCGAGAGCTTGGGCACGATGCCGGGCAGCGCCAGCAGGCTGCCGTCGTCCATGCGCACCTCGTCCACCATGCTGCGCGCGCGGTAGTGCGGGTCGGCCGCAATGTCGGCCACGGTGTAGATGCGCCCGGCCGGCACCTGGGCTTCGTCAAGCGCGGCCAGTACCTCGGCCACCGAATGCTGCGCCGTCCAGGCGCCAATGGCGGCATCGATCTCCTGCACCCGCGCCACGCGGCCCACGTTGTCGGCCAACGCCGGATCGGCACCGAGGTCGGCGCGCCCGATGGCGGCCATCAGGCGCCTGAAAATGCTGTCGCCATTGCCTGCGATCAGCGCATAACCGCCGTCATCGCAAAGGTAGGCATTGCTCGGCGCAATGCCCGGCAACGCGCTGCCGCCCGGCCCGCGCACGGCGCCGAAGGCGCTGTACTCGGGCAGCAGGCTTTCCATGCAGTTGAATACCGCTTCGTACAGCGCCACATCGATCACCTGCCCCTGGCCTGAGACATGGCGCTCCTGCAGCGCCAGCAGGATGCCGATCACGCCATGCAGCGCGGCCAGCGTGTCGCCGATGCTGACCCCTACGCGCACCGGCACGCGGCCCGGCTCGGCGGTCAGGTGCCGCAGGCCGCCCATGGCCTCGGCCACCACGCCAAAGCCGGGCTTGTCGCGGTACGGCCCGCTCTGCCCGTAGCCGCTGATGCGCAGCATGACCAGCCGCGGATTCAGCGCGAGCAGTGCATCGGGCCCGAGGCCCCAGCCCTCCATGGCACCGGGGCGAAAGTTCTCGACCAGCACATCGGCGTCCTGGACCAGCTGGCGCACGAGGGCCTGCGCCTGCGGATCTTTCAGGTCCAGCGCGAGCGAGCGCTTGTTGCGCGACTGCACCTGCCACCAGACCGAGGTGCCGTCCTTGAGCAGCCGCCAGCGGCGCAGCGGATCGCCCCCGCCAGCCTGGGGGCGCTTCGGGTCCGCAGGTGGCTCGATCTTGATGACGTCGGCGCCAAAGTCGGCCAGCGTTTTCGCGGCAAACGGGCCGGCGATCAGCTGACCCAGCTCGATCACCTTCAGCCCGGCGAGCGGCCCGGCCGAGGGCGCAGGCGCGCTGGAGGGGCCATCAGCGGGCGTCATGTCTTTTGGGGCATTTTTTTGGCGGCAGTTTTTTTTGCAGCCGGTTTGGTGGCCAGCAGCGCATCGAGGTTTTTCACGATCTCGCTCTCGATTCTGCCCTTGAACGTGCCCAGCAGAAAACCGAGCCGGGCGTCGAGCTCGAAGCGGTCCTTGCTGACCTTGAGCGTGCCGTTCACCCCGCTGCGGGTAAAGCACACCTCGTCGCTGCTGCGGCCCTCCTTGTAGGTGCATTCCATGCCGAACTCTGCCTCGGCCTGCTCGGCCCACTGGAACGCGACCTTGCGCGCGGCGGCCAGCCCCAGGGCGTGTTCTCGTTGAATGTGGATGTCATGCACCGTCGGTCTCCAGGGCTTTGGTTCGTTCGTCTTTCGGCAACGCCGCCAGCCGTTTGACCGCATCATAAAACCGCGGCCAGTTGTTGCCCTCGCGCGCGAACAGCGCCTCGAAGGCCGGCACCAGCTCGTCGTAGGCGGCCTGGGCGCCAAACGAGGCGTTGTTGGCGCCGGCCACCCACGCGTCGTAGCCCGCATAGCCGCCCCACGACGCCTTGAGCTTCGCGTAATTGTCCCGGAATTCCTGCAATGCTCTGTTTTTCATAGCTAACAGTTCAAACCTGTCAAGGGCTACAGCTTCATTTTGCTTATAAATCGCGGCGAGCTCGCGGCGCGTGGCCTGGGTCAGGGCACGAAACTGCTGGCGCCGCGCGTCGAAGCGGGCGTACTCGTCGCGCGCTGCCGGCGAGGCCTGCTCGGCCAGCCAGCGCGCGCTGCCCAAACGCTCGACCGTGGTGGCATACGACTCGTTGAAGATGGTGTCGCCCGGGACGTACAGCACCTGGTGCGCCAGTTCGTGAAAGATGATGCGGGCCAGCTCGCCCTCGGGGTAGTTGATGAAGGTGTTGAGCAGCGGGTCGCCGCCGGCCCAGTTCATCCAGCCCAGCGTGGAGTACGCGGGCACGCCGTACACACTGACCTCCAGCCCCTGCGCCTGGAGCCGGGCCGCCTCGCGCCGCGCCGCGGCCTCATTGAAGTAGCCGCGGTAGCCGACGCAGCCGGCCACCGGAAAGCACCAGGTCTTGAGCGTGAGAGAGAACTCGGGCGCGGCCACCACGTTCCAGACCACGGCGCTGCGGTGCAGGTCGGCGTAGCGGTGGTAGCTGGTGTTGTCGGGCTCGTCCAGCTCGGTCACGGCAAAGCGGCGGATGCGCTGGCTGAGTTCCAGCCGTTCCTTGAGCTTTTCTGGCGTGTGGCTGTCGGCCAGCCAGTCGTTCACCGGACGGGCCGCCTCCATCAGGCTGACATGGCCGCTGACCGACTGCCAGTAGTAGCCCAAGTCGGCGCAGCCGGACAGGCACAGCGCCGCCGCGCCAACCGCCACGAGCCCCGCGATGCTGGCCATGACAAGTCCGCGCCTCACGCCAGCGCGGCGCGCTGATCGACCTCGACCTGCACCAGGCAATCGTAAAACACCGGCCCGCGCCCGAGGTCGGTCAGGCGCTGGCTGGTGAGCTGGTTGACGTTGCTGCCGTCCAGTCCCAGCTTGCGCCACCAGACCCCCAAACCATTGACCACGCCGGGGCGCGCGCGCCGCGACACCGCAGCCTTGCAGCGGTACTCGCCGCGCTGGTTGAAGACCCGGACCACCGCACCCGCCGTGATGCCACGCGCCGCCGCGTCCACCTCGTTGATTTCCAGCAGCGGCTCACCTTCGATGTCACGCAGGCTTTGGACGTTGACGAAGCTGGAGTTGAGAAAGTTGCGCGCCGGCGGCGAGATCATCGCGAGCGGGTAGGCGGTGGACGTGCCTGCCGCCTCGTAGTTAGGCACGTGGTCGGGCAGGCCGTCCAGCCCCTGCGCGGCCAGCCGTTCGCTGAAGAATTCGCACTTGCCCGAGGGCGTGGGAAAGTTGCCATTGGCGAACGGCGCATCTGGCACCGGCACGGTCGCAAACCCCTGCGCCAGCAGCAGGTCGAAATCGACCTGATCGACACCGTCGTGTCGAAACGCCATGCGGCACAGCGCCTCGTCGTCATCGGCAAAGCACGGCTCGGTGAAGCCCATGCGGGCCGCCAGCTCGCGGAAGATCTGGGTGTTGGGTTTGGCCTCGCCGACGGGCGCGATGGCCGGCCGGTTCAGCAGCACGTCGGTGTGGCCGTAGGCGCTGTGCACGTCCCAATGTTCGAGCTGCGTGGTGGCGGGCAGCACGTAGTCGGCATAGTCCACGGTGTCGGTCTTGAACTGCTCCAGCACCACGGTGAACAGGTCATCGCGCGCAAAGCCCTGCACCACCCGGCCAGAGTCCGGCGCGACGGCCACGGGGTTGCTGTTGTAGACCACCAGCGCCTCGATCTTCGGGCCGAGCGCCTGTGAGGCTTCGCGCAGCAAATCGTCGCCGATGGTGACCATGTTGATGGTGCGCGGCGCGCGCCCGGCCAGCAGGTCGGGCCGCTGCAGCGCCGCCTTGTTGACCGGGAACACGCCCGAGCTGGACAGCAGCAGCCCACCCGCGCGGTGCCGCCACGCGCCCGTGAGCGCGGGCAGGCAGGCCACGGCACGCGCCGCGTTGCCGCCGCCGTGCACGCGCTGCATGCCGTAATTCAGGCGGATGGCGCTTTGCGGCGTGGTGCCGTAGTCGCGCGCCAGCGTGCGAATCTGCTCGGGCGGCACGCCGCAGATCTCGGCGGCGCGCTCCGAATTCCATAGCAACACGCGCTCGCGCAGTGCGGGCCAGCCGACGGTATGCTGCTCAATGTAGGCGTGGTCGAGCCAGTCGTGGGTGATCAGCTCGTGCATCAGCGCCAGCGCCAGTGCGCCGTCGGTGCCGGGACGCAGGGCGATGTGCTCATGGCATTTGTCGGCGGTCTCGGTCTTGCGCGGATCGATGCACACCAGCCTGGCGCCGGCGCGTTTGGCGGCCTGGGCGTAGCGCCAGAAATGCAGGTTGCTGGCAATCGGGTTGCTGCCCCAGATAAGGATCAACCTGGCTTCGGCAAAGAACTCGACTTTCATGCCGACCTTGCCGCCCAGCGTGTGTGTCAGGCCTTCGCCGCCGGCCGTCGAGCAGATGGTGCGCTCCAGCAGGGAGGCGCCCAGCTTGTGGAAGAAGCGCGCCGCCATCGACTCGCCCTGCACCTGGCCCATCGTGCCGCAATAGCTGTAAGGGAGAATAGCCTGCGGGTCGCGCGCCGCAATACCCTTCAGGCGGGCCGCAATGTCGTTTAGCGCCGCGTCCCAGCTGACCGGCTCGAACTGGCCCGAACCCTTGGGGCCGACTCTTTTGAGGGGATGCAGGATGCGCTCGGGGTCATAGGTACGCTCGGTATAGCGCGACACCTTGGTGCACAGCACGCCGTCGGTGTGCGGATGCACCGGGTTGCCCTGGACCTTGGTGGCGATGCCATCCTCGACGGTGGTGAGCAGGGAGCAGGTGTCGGGGCAGTCGTGCGGGCAGGCACCCTTGATGAGTACGGAAGTTCTAGGGTGAATGCCGATGGCATCATTCATGAGACTGGCCTCCAATGCACAGGGGCGTAATTCAAATTAACAGAGAGCGCCCTCTATTTCATCATGACCCATCAAAAACTCAATCGCCGGCACTTTTCCGTGGTGTCCGGCGCCGCCATGCTGGCCGGCTTCAACACGGCCCGCGCGCAGGGCGACAAGATCATTCTGGGCCAGTCGGCCGCGTTTACCGGGCCGGCGGCCCAGCTGGGCATCCAGTTCTACCAGGGCGCCAAGCTGCATTTCGACCAGCTCAACGCGCAGGGCGGCGTGGCCCAGCGCCAGATCGAGATCCGCGCGCTCGACGATGGCTACGAGCCCGACCGCTGCGCCGAGAACACGCGCAAGCTGATCAATGAAGATGTGTTGGCCCTGTTCGGCTACATCGGCACGCCCACCAGCCTGGCCGCGCTGCCGCTGTTCACCAAGGCCAGGATGCCGTTTTTTGCGCCCTTCACCGGCTCGATGGGCTTGCGCCAGCCGTTCGACCGCTATGCGTTTCACGTGCGCGCCTCGTACAACGACGAGACCGCGCTGATCGTCAAGCAGCTCACCTACCTCGGGCTCAAGAAGATCGGGGTGTTCTACCAGAACGATGCCTACGGCCAGGCCGGGCTGAACGGCGTGACGCTGGCGCTGGCCAGCCAGAAGCTGCAGCCGGTGGCCCGCGCCACGGTGGAGCGCAACTCGGTGGAGGTGGCCGCCGCCGTCAAGACCCTGGTGGCCGCGGCACCCAACGCCATCGTGCAGATCGGCGCCTACAAGGGCTGTGCGGCCTTTATCCGGGCCGCGCGCAAGGCCGGCTACGGCGGCACCTTCTACAACGTGTCGTTCGTCGGCACCCAGGCGCTGGCCGATGAGCTCGGCAAGGAGGGGGCCGGCGTGGTGGTGTCCCAGGTGGTACCGTCGCCGTACACCGCGTCGCGCCCGATCTCGCGGGAATTTGCGGAGGCGATCAAAAAGGGCGGTGGCAAGGTGCAGGCCAACTTCTCCAGCATGGAAGGCTATCTGGCCGCGCGGGTGTTCAGCGACGGCCTGCGCAATGCCCGCTGCCCGAGCCGCGAGGCGCTGATCGCCGGTCTGGAGTCGCTGGGCGGGCGCTCCTACGGGGGCTTCGACGTGACATTCGACGCCGGCGACCATGCGGCGTCCCATTTTGTCGAACTCTCCATGCTGACCGGCGATAGCCACGTGGTACGGACCTGAGCCGCCCTGAACTTGGCCGGGTCCGGCCCGGCGCCGCGCGCCGTCTCAGGCCAGCGCGGGCGCGGCCGCCAGGCCCTGCATGAAGGCCTCGCAGCGGGCGAGCTGCTCCAGGCTCACGTATTCGTCGCTCTGATGCGCCTGATTGATGCTGCCCGGCCCGCACACCACGGTGGGAATGCCCGATCTCTTGAAAAGCCCCGCCTCGGTGCCGAACGCCACCAGCGTGGTGCGCGGCTCGCCCGACAGGCGCAGGGCGAGTTGGGTCACAGGGTCCTGCGCCGAGCCCAGAAAGCTCGGGACTTCGCAGATCGTCTCGAAGCTGAAGCCCGCTTCGGGCGCTACTTTTTTCATAGCTGACTGCAGAGACAGGGCATGGGCTACCACCTCTTTTTGCATCACAGTGGCGTCGGCGGTGGGCAGGTCGCGGAATTCGTAGCGGAACTCGGCGTCGCGCGGCACCACGTTGTCGGCGATGCCGCCGTGGAACTGGCCCACGCTGGCGGTGGAAAAAGGCACGTCAAAGCCCTCGTAGCGCGGCTCGTGGCGCTCGAAGCCCTCGGCCATGTCGCGCACCTTTCCGACCAGGCGCGCCGCCATCTCGATCGCGTTCACCGATTGCGGCGTGAGCGACGAATGCGCCTCCTTGCCACGCACGCAGCATTTGTAGCGGTACACACCCTTGTGCGCAATGGCCGGCACCATGCTGGTGGGCTCGCCGATGATGCAGGCCAGCGGGTTGACGCCAGCGTCCTTCATGTCGGCGATCAATTCCCGCACGCCGAAGCAGCCCACTTCCTCGTCGTAACTGAACGCCAAGTGAATCGCAAACGGAGCCGGGCTCTCCAGAAAAGCCCGCGCACTGGACAGCGCGATGGCAATGAAGCTTTTCATGTCGGCGCTGCCACGGCCGTACAGGCGCTCGTCTTTCACGGTTGCGCCGAGCGGGTCCAGCGTCCAGTCCTGCCCGTCCCACGGCACGGTGTCGGTGTGGCCGGACAGGATCACGCCGGCCGGCTTGCCCTCGCCCAGGGTGGCGAACAAATTGGCCTTGGTTTTGTCGGCGTTGTAGGTGAGGCGGCTCGTGACGCCCAGCTGCAGCAGGTGATCGCGGATGAAATGAATCAACGCCAGATTGGAGTTGCGGCTGACGGTGTTCATGCGCACCAGCGTTTGCGCGAGTGCCAGGGCGTGGTTTGAAATCATCGGGCCATTGTGCGGGATTTTCCCGGATGGCGCGGGAGGCAGGCCTGGCCTAAACTAGCCGCAGCACAAGGAGCTGTCATATGAAAGTCATTGATTCCATCGTTACGCAGGCGGCCGGCATTGCCGCCATCCGCCGCGACATCCACGCGCACCCCGAACTGTGCTTCAAGGAGGTGCGCACCGCCGACGTGGTGGCACAGAAGCTGACCGAGTGGGGCATCCCCATCCACCGCGGCATGGGCACCACGGGCGTGGTCGGCATCATCAAGAACGGCACCAGCGAGCGCGCGGTCGGCCTGCGCGCCGACATGGACGCGCTGCCGATGCAGGAGTTCAACACCTTCGCCCACGCCAGCCAGAACGCCGGCAAGATGCACGCCTGCGGCCACGACGGCCACACCGCCATGCTGCTGGCAGCCGCCCAGCACTTCGCAAAAAACCGCAACTTCGACGGCACGGTCTACGTGATCTTCCAGCCGGCCGAGGAAGGCGGCGGCGGCGCGCGCGAGATGATCAAGGACGGCCTGTTCGAGAAATTCCCGATGGAGGCGGTGTTCGGCATGCACAACTGGCCGGGCACCAACGTCGGCAAGTTCGCCGTGAGCGCGGGGCCGGTGATGGCGTCGAGCAACGAGTTCAAGATCACCATCCACGGCAAGGGCAGCCATGCCGGGCTGCCGTACATGGGCATCGACCCGGTGCCGATCGCCTGCCAGATGGTGCTGGGGTTGCAGAGCATCATCAGTCGCAACAAGAAGCCGGTCGAGGCCGCGGTGCTGTCGGTCACCATGATCCACGCCGGCGAGGCCACCAACGTGGTGCCCGACAGCTGCGAGTTGCAGGGCACGGTGCGCACCTTTTCCTACGAGGTGCTGGACCTGATCGAAAAACGCATGAAGCAGGTGGCCGAGCACACCTGCGCCGCGCACGAGGCGACCTGCGACTTCGAGTTCGTGCGCAACTACCCGCCCACCATCAACTCCGCCGCCGAGGCCGAATTCGCGCGCCGGGTGATGCAGGACATCGTCGGCGCCGACAACGTGATCGAGCAGGAGCCGACCATGGGCGCGGAGGACTTCTCCTACATGCTGCAGGCCAAGCCGGGCGCCTACTGTTTCATCGCCAACGGCGACGGCACGCACCGCGAGATGGGCCACGGCGCGGGCCCGTGCATGCTGCACAACCCGAGCTACGACTTCAACGACGACCTGATTCCGCTGGGCGCCACCTACTGGGTGCGGCTCGCCGAAGACTGGCTCAAGACCCCGCGCGGGGGGGCCGGCGCATGATCGGCCTGATACAGGCGTTCTCCCCCAGCTATGCCGCAGCCCGCGTCAAGTTCCTGGAGGCCGCCGCCACGGCCGGGCTGCCCAACGAATCGCACAACCACCCGCTGCCCGGGCGCGATGGCGAGGTGCTGGCGATGGACGTGGCGCTCGACGGCCCGGCGAATGCCGACAAACTGCTGATCGTCACCAGCGCCTGCCACGGCGTGGAAGGCTATTGCGGCAGCGGCGTGCAGGTGTTTGCGCTGCACGACGCCGAGTGGCGCGCCAAGGCGAAGGCACAGGGCGTGGCGGTACTCTACGTGCACGCGCTCAACCCCTACGGTTTTTCACACGTGCGCCGCGCCACCCACGAGAACGTGGATTTGAACCGCAACTTTCACGACTTCAGCAAGCCCCTGCCCGCGAACCCCGGCTACCGCGAACTGGCGCCGCTGCTGCTGCCCGAGCAATGGCCGCCGTCGCCCGAGAACACGGCCGCGATCGGCCAGTTCGTCGCCACGCGCGGGATGGCCGCGTTCCAGGCGGCCATCTCGGGCGGCCAGCATGAATTTCCCGACGGCCTGTTCTTCGGCGGCACCGCGCCGACCTGGAGCAACCAGACCTTTCGCCGCGTGCTGCAAACGCATGGCCGCCAGGCCCGGCGCATCGCCTGGATCGACATCCACACCGGCCTGGGCCCCAACGGCGTGGGCGAGCGCATCTATGCCGGCAACGACGACGCGGCCGCGATCCAGCGCGCACGTGCCTGGTGGGACGGCGGCGGGGCCACGCCCGTGACCTCGATCTTCGACGGCTCGTCGACCTCGGCTTTCGTGACCGGCCTGATGTGCGGCGCCCTCTACGAGGAATGCCCGCAAGCCGAATACACCGGCATCGCCATGGAGTACGGGACGGTGCCGATGCTCGACGTGATGCACGCCATGCGCGCCGAGCACTGGCTCAACATCCACCGCGATGCGCCGCCTGAACTGGCCCGGCAGATCAAGCAGCAGATGATGGACGCGTTCTACACCGACACCGATGCCTGGAAAGGGCAGATCATCAGCCAGGCGAGGCAGGCGATGTTTCAGGCCGTGGCTGGGCTGAGTTCTTGATGATTTTGGCTTTTAGCCCTTGCCGGGCATACCCAGCTAGCTATTGAATTCATAGTAAGCCCTTTGTTGTTTCCGGACCCGTAGCTGTCATTCCCGGCTTGACCGGGAATCCACAGTAGTGAAGCGTTGACCTTTGCAAGGGCTGCTGGCCGGGTTGCGCCCCGGCGGGCGCCTCACTTTTCTTTGCTTCGCCAAAGCAAAGTAAGCAAAAGAAAGGCGAGCCGGATTCGTCGGCCCTGCGGGCACGCTGCGTTGCTCGACTTGAGCCGGGTGCGCGCAAACTCGGCTTCGCCTCAAACACGCGCGCCCCTGATCGGCTCAAGTCTGCGCTACTCGCCTCCTCATGACGGCGTGAGGACAACCAAAACAGCCAATACCAATACGACAAGGACGCGCCGTGGCGCGTCCTTATGGGCCTCGTGTTCGGCATCGAATTCGTCTTGGGTCTTGGGTCTTGGTACCGGTATTGGTTATTGGTATTCGGCTCCCCGCCGTCCAGACACGGCTGAGCAGCGCAGGGGCAAGCGGATCAAGAAGCGCGCGCTGTTTGAGCCCGCAGGGCGAGTTTGCGCGCTTCCCGCTTGCCCCGCGCAGCGCAAGGCACCCCGAAGGGGCCGTGTCTGCGGCTGCCCTTTCTTTGGGTGACTTTTCTTTGGGCACGCAAAGAAAAGTTACTGCGCTGTCGGGCGCACATCCCGACCCCCAGCCCGTCGGGCAACAACCGGAACCGAGCCGCTCGCAATGGTCCCATCCCAACTACCGTGGATTCCCGGTCAAGCCGGGAATGACAAGAGAAGAGCCGGGAATAACGGCGGCTGCGCCGGAAATGACAAATCAGAAACCTGGAATGACAGCAGCGCCAGGGTTTGGCAGAAGAGCCGGAAACCGCCGGGCCGCAATTTCCAGCAAACCATCAAAAATCAGGTTATCCACCAGCTCGAAGGTCCCCAGCATGCTCGGCGCCATCTTCCAGCCTGCGCCGCCCGTCATCACGCACATCGGCTCGGCGCCGCAGTGCTGGCGCACGTGCTGCATCATGCGTTCGATCGCCCCGGCGATTGCGTAGGTGCCGCCGCTGGTCAGGGCATCGCTGGTGTTGGTGGGAAATTCACGCACCTCGCCGGTGGGCACATGCAGCCCGGCGGTGCCGGATTCGAGCGCTCGCAGCATGATGCCGTGGCCGGGCAGGATCAGCCCGCCCAGGAACTTGCCGCCGGCATCGATGGCCTCCACCGTCACGGCCGTGCCAACCATCGCCACCACCATCGGCCGCGGCGCGCTGCCGCGCAGCGCGGCTTGGTCCAGCATGCGATGGCGCGCGCCGATCATCGCGACCCATCGATCGGCGCCGAGGCGCGCGGGATGGTCGTAGCCGTTGATCAGGCCCGCCTCGGCGCTGCTGGAAACCACCCATTGCGGGGCCACGTCCCAGAGCTCCATCTGCTCCTGCACGCAGCGCTTGATGGCGTCGCCCGCCACGATGCAGCCGAGCATGGCCTGCGGCGCGGGCAGGTCGCGCCAAGCGCCCTCCGCCAGTTTCTCGATGTTCTCCAAAAACTCCGCGCCGTGGGCGAGCAGCGTGGCGCCAGGGCGCGGGGCGTCGTAATGCGCCCACTTGAGTCGCGTGTTGCCTACGTCGATGGCGAGAAACGTCATGCTGTCCCCAATGTTTTGCGCATTATCACCAAACCGGTGCCGCCCGGCACAAAGGCATGGGTTTCGTGCTGGTCGCCAGCCACCAGGATTTACATGGCATGCCTGCGGGTGCTACGGCACGGCATCCAGCCGCAACGGGGTTTGCGGCTAAAGTGCAGCTTCGTTCATTTTGATCTATTTGGAAGCCCGCCATGAACATCACCGAGCTCACGGCCGACGCGCTCTCGAAGGCCATCCACGCGCGCCAGGTGTCGTGCCGCGAGGTGATGCTGGCCTACCTGACGCGCATCGAAGCCGTGAATCCGGCGTTCAACGCCATCGTCAGCCTGCAGGATGGCGACGGTCTGTTGCGCCAGGCCGCCACGCACGACTTGCAACTCGCGCGCGGCGAATCCATGGGCTGGATGCACGGCATGCCGCAGGCCATCAAGGACCTGTCCAACACGGCCGGCATCCCGACCACGCTGGGCTCGCCGCTGATGCGCCACTTCGTGCCAAAGGAAGACGGCCTGCTGGCCCGGCGCATGAAGGCGGCCGGCTGCATCGTGATCGGCAAGACCAACACACCCGAGTTCGGCCTGGGCTCGCACACCTTCAATGAAGTCTTTGGTGTTACGCGCAACGCCTACGACCCGACTTTCTCGGCCGGTGGCAGCAGCGGCGGCGGTGCAGTGGCGCTGGCCCAGCGCCTGTTGCCGGTGGCCGACGGCTCGGACTTCATGGGCAGCCTGCGCAACCCCGCGGCCTGGGCCAATGTGTTTGGCCTGCGGCCCTCGCAGGGGCGCGTGCCGATGGCGCCCGCGCAGGATGTATGGGTGTCGCAACTCGGCACCGAAGGCCCCATGGGGCGCACCGTGCGCGACGTGGCCTTGCTGCTGTCGGTGCAGGCGGGTTACGATACCAGCGCTCCGCTTTCGATAGCGCAAGATGGCCACCCGTTCAGGGCTGCGCTTGATTTTGACCCCAAGGGGTCGAGGATTGGCTGGCTCGCCGACCTGGACGGCTACCTGCCCATGGAGGCAGGGATTTTGCCCGTGTGCGAGCAGGCGCTGGGTCGCCTGCAAGGCTTGGGCTGCACGGTCGAACCCGCCGCGCTGGGCCTGCCGCCCGATGGCATCTGGCAAGCCTGGCTGCTGTGGCGGCGCGCCCTGGTGGCGTCGCGCATTGCGCCATTCCTGCTGAATGCGAAAAACCGCGCGCACATCAAGCCCGAGGCGCTCTGGGAATACGACCAGGCGCAGGGCCTCAGCGGCCCGCAACTGCTCGCCGCCAGCGTGCAGCGCACGGCCTTCTACCAGCAGATGCTGCGGCTGTTCGAGCAGTACGACTACCTGGCGCTGCCCACGGCCCAGGTCTGGCCGTTCGAGGCAAGCCAGCGCTGGCCGCAAAGCATCGCCAGCGGCGGGGGCAGCGTCGCCATGGACACCTACCACCGCTGGATGGAAGTGGTGATCTACGCCACCTTCGCGGGCCTGCCCTGCATCAGCGTGCCGGCGGGTTTCAACGCCGCGGGCCTGCCGATGGGGCTGCAAATTATCGGCAACCCGCAAGCCGACTTTGCCGTGCTGCAGCTGGCCGGCGCCTACGAGCAGGTTGCGCAGGACGTGCTGCAAAGGAAGCCCGGCGGCTGAGGGGTCGCGGGGGTCGCGGGGGTCGCGGGGGTCGCGGGGGTCGCGGGGGTCGGCATGAGGCTCGCAGGGTTAATCGTGTGACCGCTTGCGCGACCAAGTTATCCTTGCT
The DNA here is from genome assembly GCA_031291295.1 of Rhodoferax sp. Taxonomy (GTDB): domain Bacteria; phylum Pseudomonadota; class Gammaproteobacteria; order Burkholderiales; family Burkholderiaceae_C; genus Rhodoferax_A. The sequence continues at coordinate 111,719 of JARLJI010000244.1, forward strand.
GACCTGAAGCAGCCATGCTACAACCGAGACACGTTCAATACGTTACGTTACAAGCGCCTAAATTCACCGCCCATTCCACCCACGATGAGCTTTCCTCTCTACCATTCGCCCGGTACCATCGTCTTCCTCGATGACGATCCCGACTACCTCGACATGCTGGCGCTGGTGATGCCGGAGGACTGGCACGTGCGGCTGTTTCGGCGGCCGCAGATCTGCATCAACCAGCTGCAGCAGGAGCCGCCATTGTGGGAAGCCGACGCGTGGACGCAACAGGAGATGATCGAAGCGTCGCGTGCCGGTGGCCCCCCCTTGATTTCGCAAATCCTGCGCTACTGGTCGGAAAACAGCCAGCGCTACGCCCTCACCCAGGTGTGCGTGGTCGACTATTCCATGCCGGGCATGGACGGCCTGCAGGCACTGGGTGAACTGGTGGACTGGCCGGGGCTGCGCGTGCTGCTGACCGGCCAGGCGGACGAGCAGATTGCGGTGGACGCGTTCAACCGCGGCCTGATCGAGCAATTCATCGCCAAACAGACCCCGGACATCTCGCGCCGCCTGATCGAGACGCTGCGGCGCATGCAGGCCACAGCCAGCGGGCGCCTCTCCCAGATCTGGCGCACCACGCTGACGCAAAGCCAGAATGCGCTGCTGCGGGTGCCATCAATTGCGCATGACCTGTCCGAATTCGTGGCCGACCACTGGGTCGAATACGTAGTGATCGGCCGGCCCTTCGGCATTCTGGGCCGCGATGCGAATGGCCGGGTTGGCTGGCTTCAGCTGGAGCCCGTGAGCGGCCTGGGCGAACTGGCCGAACTCGCCGGCGCCGCCGGGGTCAACTCCCAGAGTGTCGCCGAGATTCAAAAAGGCAAGAAACTGGCCGACCTGGAACTCGGGCAGTCCCTGGGGCGGGCCGGCGCCCCCGAACTGGGTCCGGCGCTTCCGATCGGACGCGAAGGATCGCTGCTGGGGGCGTTGTTTGCCGTGGGCAGCGAGCACAGCCCGCACGCCAGCACCAGCTACCACCGCTGGTTGGCCGCTCAGCCGAAGCGTTTCGTGCAAGATTAGTCTTTCTCAGGCTTGCCGCCACGGCAGGCCGTGCAAGCGCCAGCCGCCCCTGCGGCCGCGGTGTGCCTGCTCATCCGGGTCGCCCTCGAAGCCTTCCAGAATGTTGTAGGCCTGCAGGCCCAGTTCGGTCGCGCGTTTGGCCGCCGCAATCGAGCGCACGCCGCTGCGGCACAGCAGCACCACCTTCTTGCCCGGTGGCACGGCTTCCTTGAGGCCGGCATCGAACGCCGGGTTCATCGCCATGCCGGGCCACTGCTTCCAGGCCAGCGGCACCGCGCCGGGCACGAAACCGACCCACTCGCGCTCGGCATCGGTGCGCACATCGACCAGCACGGCCTCGCCGGCCTGCCACCAGCGGCAAGCGAGCTGCGGCGACACATCGCCGGCATAGCCTTGCGCGGGGCGCGGCGCGTCTGACGCGGCGAGCGGGGTGAGGGGCGACGCGTCGGCATCATGGCGCAGACCCGAGCTCAGATTCGCCGGCACCGCCTCGTCCATGCGTTTGGGTTTGGGCAGGTCCAGCCCATTCATGGTGGCGACAAACTCGGCCAGCGTCTTGCCCGCCACGCGCGCGTTGCCGGCCTTCTCGGCGCCAATGGTCGAATGCGTGCGGCCCTGGTAGTCGTGGGCCGGCCAGACGGTGGTGGCATCGGGCAGCGCGAACAACACCTCGGTCAGGCTGCGGTACAGGTCCGCGGCGCTGCCGGACTGGAAATCGGTGCGCCCGCAACCGTTGATAAGCAGCGTGTCGCCGGTAAAAACATGGTCGCCGTCCGGCGTCTTCCACAGATAGCTCATGCTGCCCGCCGTATGGCCGGGCGTGTGCAGCGCGGTGATAGCCTCGCCGCCGAACTTAAGCACCTCGCCGTGCCTGAGTTGCACCGCCGCCGTACTGATGCCGCAGCCCGCCGGGGCGGCCGTTTGGGCGCCGGCATGCTCGGCCAGCAGCCCGGCGCTGGTGATGTGGTCGGCGTGCGCATGCGTCTCCACCGTCCACAGCAGCTTGAGGCCGTACTGCCTGAGTACGCCCAGGTCGCGCTCGACCTGTTCGTCCACCGGATCGATGATGAGCGCGTCCCGCGTGGCCTCGTCAAACAACACGTAGGTGTAGGTGCTGGACGCGGGATCGAAAAGCTGTAGGGGTTTCATGGCAATCTCCAAGGAGGTATCCTGACTCGCCACTGAAGTTTAGAACGTTGAGGAGCCTCGCATGCATTTTTATTGGCAATCGCTGGCCGGCGCCCCAATGCTCTTGTTTTTGTAGCGACCCTGACAGCTGGCATGTGGGCTGCAGTACGATTGACGTCATGAATACCGATAAACTTCTGGCGCCGTGGCAGCTGCATGATGACGCGAGCGGCAAACCCTGCCGGCTGGCCGGCTTCGACCCCAAGGCCCAGCCTTTTTCCATCGGCGACAAGGCCCAGGACAAGGTCCGCGTCGAGGCCCTGGCGCTGGAGCTGGACACGCTGCAGGAACTGTTTTACGCCGACCGGCGCTACAAACTGCTGGTGGTGCTGCAAGGCATCGACGCCGCGGGCAAGGACGGCACCATCCGCGGCGTGTTTGGCCAGCTCAGTCCGCTGGGGGTGGACACCATCGGCTGGAAGGTGCCGTCCGAGGAAGAGCGCACCCACGACTACCTGTGGCGCATCCACCAGAAAATGCCCGGTGCGGGCCAGGTGATGATTTTCAACCGCAGCCACTACGAAGAGGTGCTGGTGCCGGTGGTCAACGGCTGGATCACGCCGGCGCAGACGCGCCAGCGCTACCAGCACATCAACGAGTTCGAGCGGCTGTTGGTGGAAACCGGCACGGTGGTGCTCAAGTTCATGCTGCACATCAGTTATGAGGAGCAACGCGTGCGCCTGCAGGAGCGCGTGGACGATCCCACCAAGCACTGGAAATTCAGCCTGGGTGACCTGGAGGTGCGCAAGCAATGGCCCGCGTACCAGCAGGCCTACGAGGGGCTGCTGGGTGCCACCAGCACGGCCTGGGCGCCCTGGACCGTGGTGCCGGCCGACTCCAAGACCCACCGCAACCTGATGATCGCCACTGTGGTGCGCGACGCCTTACGCGGACTGGATCTGCGCTACCCGCCGAGCGATCCGAAGCTGGCCGGGCTCAAGGTCAAGTAAGCCCGCGGGTTGACGCCGGATTCGGGAGTGCTAAAAAGGGCCGGGTCCTCTTTTCTAATTGACGTTTACGTAAACGTCAATTAGTATCGTGCCACCCCAGATCCGATCCACACCCAACGCTGCCCCGCATGGAGACACCATGACCGACCTGTCCGCTGAATACCAGGCCCTTGCCAACTACCGCCCCACGCACAAGGTGCGCTTCGTCACGGCCGCCAGCCTGTTCGACGGGCACGACGCGGCCATCAACATCATGCGGCGCATCCTGCAGGGCATGGGCGCCGAGGTCATCCACCTGGGCCACAACCGCAGCGTGGACGAGGTCGTGACCGCCGCGCTGCAGGAAGACGCGCAGGGCATCGCCATCAGCAGCTACCAGGGCGGGCACGTGGAGTACTTCAAGTACATGGTGGACCTGCTCAAAAGCCGCGGCGGCGAACACATCCAGGTCTTTGGCGGCGGCGGCGGCGTGATCGTGCCGCCCGAGATCCGCGAGCTGCAGGCCTACGGCGTGGCGCGCATCTTCAGCCCCGAAGACGGCCAGAAGATGGGCCTGGCCGGCATGATCGGCGAGATGGTGATGCGCTGCGACAAGGACCTCAGCGGCTTCGCGCCGAAGGACATTGCTGCCATCCAGGGCCACGGCGAGATGGCCTGGCGCGCGCTGGCCCAGTTGATCACGGCCCTCGAAAATGCTGCGGGCCCGGCGGCAGGCGAAAGCGCCGATCCCAAATTGGCGACGCTGGTCCAGACCCTGCGCACCCAGGCGGCGGCGAAGAAGGTGCCCGTGCTCGGCATCACCGGCACCGGCGGCGCCGGCAAGTCATCGCTCACGGACGAGCTGATCCGGCGCCTGCGGCTGGACCAGAACGACAGCCTGCGCGTGGCGGTGATCAGCATCGACCCGTCACGCCGCAAGAGCGGCGGCGCGCTCTTGGGCGACCGCATCCGCATGAATGCCATTGGTCCATGGCGCAAGCCGCTGCCTGCCAAGGGGGCCGGCAAGCCGGCCGCGGCCGCCGCCGACAACGGCCAACGGGTGTTCATGCGCAGCCTGGCCACGCGCGACTTCGGCTCCGAAATCAGCGCCGCGCTGCCTGACGTGATCGCCGCCTGCAAGGTGGCGGGTTTTGATCTGATCGTGGTGGAAACCTCGGGCATCCGCCAGGGCGACGCCGCCATCGTGCCGCACGTGGACGTGCCCATGTACGTGATGACGCCCGAGTTCGGCGCCGCCAGCCAGCTGGAAAAAATCGACATGCTGGACTTCGCCGAGTTCGTGGCCATCAACAAGTTCGACCGCAAGGGCGCGCTCGACGCGCTGCGCGACGTGGCCAAGCAGGTGCAGCGCAACAAGGAGGCCTGGACCACGCCGCCGGATCAGATGCCGGTGTTCGGCACCATGGCCGCGCGCTTCAACGACGACGGCGTGACCGCGCTGTACCAGGCCCTCAGCGTGCGCCTGGCCGAATTGGGCCTCAAGCTCGGCAAATCCAGCCTGCCGCACGTGAGCGTGCGGCACAGCACGAACCAGACGCCGGTGGTGCCGGCGGCGCGCACGCGGTATCTGGCAGAGATCAGCGACACCGTGCGCGGCTACAAGAAACGCGCGCGCGAACAGGCCCAACTGGCGCGCGAGATCCAGCAGCTGCGCGCCGCCGCCGCCATGCTGACCGTGGCCAAGCCGGACAAGGCGCGCGCCGCCGAGGCCGCCATCGACCTGGCCGTGGCGCGCGAGCAGACGCAGGACCCGCCCGCCAAAAAGCTGCTGGCGCAGTGGCCCGAAATGCAGAAGGCCTATGCCGGCGACGAGTACGTGGTGAAGATCCGCGACAAGGAAATCCGCACCGCACTCACCACCAGGAGCCTGTCGGGCACCACCATCCGCAAGGTGGCACTGCCGCAGTACCAGGACCACGGCGAGATCCTGCAATGGCTGATGCTGGACAACGTGCCCGGCAGCTACCCCTACACCGCCGGCACCTTCGCGTTCAAGCGCGAGGGCGAGGATCCGACCCGCATGTTCGCGGGCGAGGGCGACGCCTTTCGCACCAACACCCGCTTCAAGCTGCTGAGCTCGGGCATGGCGGCCAAGCGGCTCTCGACCGCGTTTGACAGCGTGACCCTGTACGGCAACGACCCCGATCCGCGTCCCGACATCTACGGCAAGGTCGGCAACTCGGGCGTGTCGATCGCCACGCTGGACGACATGAAGGTGCTGTACGGCGGTTTTGACCTGTGCAGCCCGTCGACGTCGGTCTCCATGACGATCAACGGCCCGGCGCCGACCATCCTGGCGATGTTCATGAACACCGCGATCGACCAGAACATCGACAAGTTCAAACAGGACAACGGCCGCGAGCCGACGGAGACCGAGACGGCCAAGATCAAGGAGTGGGTGCAGGAGAACGTGCGCGGTACGGTGCAGGCCGACATCCTCAAGGAAGACCAGGGCCAGAACACCTGCATCTTCTCGACCGAGTTCAGCCTCAAGGTGATGGGCGACATCGCCGAGTACTTCGTGCACAACCGGGTGCGCAACTTCTACAGCGTGTCCATCAGCGGCTACCACATCGCCGAGGCCGGCGCGAACCCGATCAGCCAGCTCGCCTTCACGCTGTCCAACGGCTTCACCTTTGTGGAAGCGTACCTGGCGCGCGGCATGCACATCGACGACTTCGCGCCCAACCTGAGCTTCTTCTTCAGCAACGGCATGGACCCCGAGTACACCGTGATGGGCCGCGTGGCGCGGCGCATCTGGGCGGTGGCGATGAAAGAGAAATATGGCGCGAACGAACGCAGCCAGAAGCTCAAGTACCACATCCAGACCAGTGGCCGCAGCCTGCACGCGCAGGAGATCCAGTTCAACGACATCCGCACCACCTTGCAGGCGCTGATCGCGATCTACGACAACTGCAACTCGCTGCACACCAACGCCTTCGACGAGGCCATCACCACGCCGACCGAGGATTCGGTGCGCCGCGCGATGGCGATCCAGCTCATCATCAACCGCGAGTGGGGCCTGTCCAAGAACGAGAACCCGAACCAGGGCAGCTTCATCATCGAGGAGCTGACCGAGCTGGTCGAAGAAGCCGTGCTACTGGAATTCGAACGCATCGCCGAGCGCGGTGGCGTATTGGGCGCCATGGAAACCGGCTACCAGCGCGGGCGCATCCAGGACGAGTCGATGCACTACGAGATGCTCAAGCACACGGGCGAGCTGCCGATCGTGGGCGTCAACACCTTCCGCAACCCGCATGGCGATGCCGTGCAGGACAAGCTGGAGCTGGCGCGCTCCACCGACGAGGAAAAGCAGGGCCAGCTGAAACGGCTGGCCGACTTCCACCAGCGCCACGCCAAGGAATCCCCCGCGATGCTCAAGACACTGCAGCTCGCCGTGATCGAGAACAAAAACGTGTTCGAGGTGCTGATGCAGGCCGTGCGCGTGTGTTCGCTGGGCCAGATCACGAATGCGCTGTTCGAGGTCGGCGGGCAGTACCGGCGCAATATGTGAATGCTGGCGCGAATGCTACGAATTTTGTAGCAATCAGCGCCCGCAGGTAAAGGGCTGGCGCCCGATTTCTCTTATAACACCAACGCCCCGCGGATCAGCCGCCCTTTTTCGGCCGCTTGCCCGGGTTTTTCTTGTTGTTGGTGGCGGTGCCGCGCTCCAGGCTGCGTTTTTGTCCGCGGCCGGCCGTGGTGGTATAGCCCGGTGCGGGAATGGGTTTGGGCGCGCAAATGTCGCTCTCGGTTCTGATTTTCTTGACCATGCAATAACTCCGGTAGGTTTTAGGAAACCCCCAATTATCCCCGCACTTGCCCGCGTGGCAGACTCCTGGAATCCAGACTCCGATCGCCCACGGCACCTTGCGCCCTGTCCCGTCATGAATCTTGACATCGAACAGCTCCCGGCCGCCTGCGACGTGCTCGTCGTCGGCGCCGGTCCGGCCGGCAGCGCGGCGGCGCAGCTGCTGGCGCGCGGCGGGCTGGACGTGGTGCTGGTCGACCAGCACGCCTTTCCGCGCGACAAGGCCTGCGGCGACGGCCTGATTCCCGACGCCCACGAGGCGCTGCGCCGGCTCGGCGTGTGGGACGCCGTGATGGGCGAGGCGCAGCCGGCGCGCTTCGTGCGCTGCGTCGGCCCGCGCGGCAG
>JARLJI010000245.1 GCA_031291295.1 Rhodoferax sp.
CACGAAGGCAATCAACGGCGCCGCGAAGGCGATGGTCGGGTTGCTGAAGTGGTTGGCCAGGTACGACAGGATCGACAGGTTCTGCGCCTTGGCTTCGGCCAATTGCGCCGGCGACAGGGTCAGCACGCAACTGAAGACGAAGAACAGCACCATCACCACCATCAGCAGGTGGGCCCGCGACAGGATCTGCGAACTGCGTTCCTCGGCGTGGTCACCATGGCGACGTTTCTGGTCAACCGCGAAGGCCGAGATGATCGGCGAATGGTTGAAGGAAAAGACCATCACCGGAATGGCCAGCCACAAGGTATGCAGCAAGGCCGACGGCTCGGGCAGATTGCCAGCCGTGGCGAGGATGCCGCCGTTCCAGTGCGGTACCAGGTACACCGCCAGGAACAGCAAGGCGACGATAAACGGATAGACCATCAGGCTCATGGCCTTGACGATCACCTGCTCGCCACAACGCACCACCACCAGCAGGCCGAGGATCAGCATCAGCGACAGCAGCGCCCGGGGCGGCGGCACCAGGTGCAACTGGTGTTCGAGGAAACTGCCGACGGTATTGGTCAGCGCCACGCTGTAGATCAGCAGGATCGGGAAGATCGCGAAGAAGTAGAGCAAGGTGATCAGTGCCCCGGCCTTGATGCCGAAGTGTTCTTCCACCACCTCGGTGATGTCCGTGCCCTCGCGCCCGGAGAGCACGAAACGGGTCAGGCCACGGTGGGCGTAGAAGGTCATGGGGAACGCCAGCACCGCCAGGACCAGCAACGGCCAGAAACCGCCCAGCCCCGCGTTGATCGGCAGAAACAAGGTGCCCGCGCCGACGGCCGTGCCGAACAGGCCCAGCATCCAGGTGGTGTCTTGGCGGCTCCAGTTGCTCAGTGCAGCGGGTGCCGATTCATAGCGTTCGTCGACGCTGTTGGCCTGGTCATTCATCCGGTCGAATCTCCGTTAGCCGGTCACTACCACGCGACCGGGACGGATAAAAACAGGTTACTGGCAGCGCCCCGGCCAATAAGAGGGGCGCGATTGTCCGGGATTAAGCTTGAGAAGCAAAGGGTTAGCTGAGTAACGGTCGATTGCGCCGGCAGTTTTATCC
>JARLJI010000246.1 GCA_031291295.1 Rhodoferax sp.
GATAGCCCGCCGTCACGTCGTCCTTCCGCTGCCCTCTAAGGAACGTGATCAGCGGCACCCCCTGCTGCTTGGCGAACCGCTCCAGGCTCGTCACGAACGCGGTGGTCATCGGTTCCATCAGCACCGAGGAAACCACTTTGGCGCCACGCTGCTCCCGGAAGAAACCATGGACGCCGAGCACATGCTGCAACTTGGGCACATAGACGTTCAGGTACAGGCGGTCGATACTCTCCACTTCCAGCGTCACGTGCTCCCCGAGCACGCAGGCCACAGACCGGACGTCGTTCATCTCCACCTCAGGGTGCACGTGCGTACCTGGCCAACTGATCGCAGGACGATCCCTTAGAGATGGTCATACCGCAGGCCACCCCAGTGCGCAAACCTCCACACTGCAGCCATCGCTCGTCGGTCTGAGGCGGAGCCTCGTTAGTATTACAACGAGACGTTATCACTCCTCGGTAGCGCCAGGATGGCGGCGAGGGGATGGGTGGTGGAGGGCGTCGTGGGCACCAGCGCCTGGTAGGCATGGAGGAGGCGTCGCGCGCGGTGGGCGCGGTAGGCGGCCTGTTTGTGGCGCTGCTGATAGGCGATGAGGGCCAGCGCGGCAGCCTCGTCGAACACGGGCTGCGGCAAGCTGGCGCCGAGGAGGCGACGAACCTGCATGGGGCTCAGGCGGACAGGCTGGGGTGGCAGCAGGGCGAGCCAGTCATCCAGGTCCCGCAGGGGATAGGTGGTGTCCGGGGCGGTCGGCAGCACTTCGTCCAGGAGCAAGCTGATCTGTTCTTGGCCCCCCCTCTCTCTGGTTGAGCCGTCCTTGCAGCCGCACCAGGAAATGATGGGCCAAGATCACCAGGGTCATGTGGTGATGCCAGCCGCGCCAGAAGCGGCATTCATAGTGGTCCAGGCCCAACTCGTCCTTGCCCTCGGTGAAGCAGCGCTCGATCGGCCAGCGCATGCCGCTGGCCCACACCAGCGCCAGGAGCGGCAGGTCGGCGCTGGCGTTGGAGAGATAGAACTTGTAGACGGGGTCCGCGCCGGGCTCCGGCAGGGTCCGACGGATCAGCAGCCAGACGGTGGGGCCCGGCAGCCGGTCGCGCACGGCGACCACCCGCACGGCCACAAAGTCGGCGAGCAAGGGGCCCTTGGCGCCCTCCAGGATACGATAGCGCTGCCAGGCCGTGGCGGGGACCGCTGCCGCGTAGGCCACCAGCGCTTGGGACGCGGGGCTCTCGGGCTGGAGCCGCTCGCGCGTGGGCACGGGGCCCTTCGTGCTGCTCGGCGGCGGTACCCAGACCGTCGGCGCCGCCCGCGCCGTCTGCCCGTCCGGCGCGACCAGCGGCCAGACGTGGGTGCTGCGGGAGACTTCGGCCAGATACGTCAGTCCACAGGCCGCGATACGGTCCAGGAAGACGGGGTCGTTGCCAAACCCTTCATCACAGGTGAGCCAGCGCGCCCGCAGCTGCTTGCTGGCGACGATGGCCTCCACCATCTCCGCGGCCAGCGCGGGCTTGGTGGCGAAGGGTGTCTCCGGGGGAATCGCCGCCGCCTGCCAGCGGTCCTGGTAGGCCGGGCTGAACCACAGCTCGGGCAGGTAGAGCCGGCGGTCCAGGAGGGTGTAGCCGCGCCGACTGGCGTAGCCCACAAACACCCCGGCCTGACAGTTGGCCTTCTTGCCCAACACCCCGCAGTACTGCCGGGCCACCCCCGCCGAGTGCGTCCCCTGCTTGGGTAGGTCGCTCCCGTCCACCGTCAGCACTCCGTCGTCCTCGCCCATCTGCGCGTCCACCAGCCCCCAGTGCCGGAGCAGTACTGCCGTATCGTCCCAGGCCCCTTCACTGACGAAGTGCTGCAGCGCCCGTACCTCCCGGTCGGCGGCCTCTCCCGCCCCCAGCAACCGCAGCGCCACCGCCTCCACGTTCTTCCGCGGCACGTCCGCCACCAGCAATCCCCGCAGATACAGCTCCGACCACCGCGCCTGCGTCCGATAGGCAAACTCCGGCGCGAACGCGGCATGATAGGCCGTCAGTTCCTCCGCCACCCCGGCGATACTCGCCGCCGTCACCGTCAACACCGGTGGCTGCGACTGCACTACATCCACTATCGCGGCGTTCCCCGCCACCATGCACCCACTCCCTCACGCGACCTTGTCCGATACTGAAGCGTACCACCTTCCTCTCTTCGTGGCTCGTTGTAATACTAGGACAGTTGCGAGAGCAGCAACGCCAGTGCGCCGGTCTCGGCCAAGGCCAACAGTCCCAACAGCGCCAGCGCCAGCAGCCGCATCAGGCGCGCCGAGGGTTGCCAGCCTCCCGGCCGACGCAGGGCCTCCTGCATGGACGTGAGCGGCACCAGCAGCACCGCGA
>JARLJI010000247.1 GCA_031291295.1 Rhodoferax sp.
ATCCGCAGCAACGAAATCTGCTCTGTGGCATTGGCCACACCGTACGGCGTCATTACCACGGCAGCGGCATTGAGGAAGGCCGTGGCCGAAGTGGTCGACGGTGATGCGGCAACCAGCGTCGGCGAAAAGGCGCGACTGGTCATGTCGGCCAGCGCGCGCGTGGCCAGCGTGACTTTGCGATTGCAGGCAATCATGTCGGACATGACATAGCCGCCCAGATAGAGCACCAGCATGAACGGCAGGACGATGGCAAATTCCACCAGCCCGGAACCCCTCTCGTCGCGCAGCAGTCTTTTCAGCATATCAGCGTCGTCCCGGACGAATTGGTCGGGCACGAGTAGTTTTCCGTCACGATCACCTGGGTCGCCACGAGTTCGCGGTAACTGTTGGGATCGTTGGCGATATTGCTGCTGATGTTAAAGCCGAGCAGGCTGGTAAGCGTGGGCCACAGATACACCAGTTGCACCACGATGATATTGCCCTGCCCGCCCACCGTGCTGGTAACGCCGGTGCCGTAAACCGTACCGTTGGCAGTGCCGCTGCCGTTGTTGGTCAAAGTGCCGGTGGTGTCGAACGTGAACGTCGGCGCCGTGTTGGCGGTCGTGCTGAAACTGCTGGCCGACGTGCTGCCGAAGCTTCCCGCCGTGGTAACGACTGCGGTCAACTGACTGCAACTGAGGAACGGCGGCAGAAGGCTGCCATTGCCGAACGCGACAGCCGAGCTGGAACCGGACGGCGTATAAGTCAATGTGCCGCAAATCGCCTGCTGAAACTGCGCGCCGGTCATGCCCGGGTTGGACACACTGGTGGACTGAAAGCTTTGCGCCTGCCCGGTCAGCAACAGGCGCGCACCGGCCTCAGCCGCCGTTTCCAGCCCCTCTTGCGCCATATAGGTCAACGCCGTTTGCAAGATGGCGACGAGAAGCGCGATGAACGCGGGCATGATCAGGGCAAATTCGATCGCCGCAGCGCCGCTGCGATCGCATCGAAGCGCGGCAATG
>JARLJI010000248.1 GCA_031291295.1 Rhodoferax sp.
GCCAAGGTGCGCGAGATTATGGCCACCCAGGACCCGCTGCCCGCCGGGTTGCGCATCGGCGTGGTCGGTGGCGGATGCTCCGGCTTCCAGTACTCCATGGCCTTTGAAAACCAGAGCGGCATGATGGATAAGGTGTTCAGCTTTGACGACTTGAAGGTCTTCGTGGACGCCACTTCGCTGATGTACCTGAACGGCTGCACGGTCGATTACGTCGAGACCCTTGAAGCGGCCGGCTTTAAGTTCGACAATCCCCAGGTCAAGTCCACCTGCGGCTGCGGCTCCTCCTTCAGCGTCTAATTCGTTTTCGGTCATCCGCGACCAGCGCTATAGCATTGTCGGAATGGGTGTAGATCGAAAGCACATGCTCAAGTGGCTTTTTCCTCAAGGAAAAGCCACCTTTCAAAGCTCCAAATCAGGCGATGTGCATTCCGAAAATGCTCTAAAAAGCCCGTCCCTTGCGGACGGGCTTGCGTGTTCTTGTGCGCTTTTTGGGGGCACTACTGCGTGTTCGTCGAACTGTTGCCCGTGTTTGTGCCGGTGGACCCGGTACTGCTGAACGGACTCCCCGTAGAACTGTTCGTTGTGGAAGAGCCGCTCGTCGGGGCGCTGCCGCTGGTCGTCACCCTGTCGGCCGCGGGGCTGTAGAGGAACTCCCACTCGTTGAAGTGGTCCTTCTTTTTGTAGAGCAGGATTGAGTGCTTGCTGCTGCCCGGCGCAAAGCCGATGATGCCCGCGCCGCCGAAGCTCTGGCTCGTGCTCGAACTGCTGCTCGACCCGCCAAAAGCCGAACCGGTCGAGGTTGTGCCGGTCGTGCCGGTGGTGGTGGTTGAGCCGCTGCCGCTCGCACTCGTGGTTGAGCCGCCGCTGTCCGTGGTTGAGCCGCTGCCACTCGTGGTTGCGCCACTGCTGTTTGTGCTCGATCCGCCGAGCCCGCTGCCGCTTGAACCGCTGTCAGAGAACAACCCGCTCGAGCCGTTCGGCGAGTTGCCGCCGCTCACGCCCGTCCCCGCCACCGTGGAGCCGGACATGGCCAGAGGCTCGCCAAAGAATCCAAGTGCCAGCGGCGTCTTGTTCTCGCCAAAGTGAATCGGACGCCAGTCGTCAGCCCCGGTGATGGGGTCTTTGTAGCGCTTGCGCAGAAAGCGGATGTTGTTGGTCATCACCAGCGCATCCACGCTGGGCGGGTAGGCGCCGAACTTCTTGTAGTAGAGCTTGACCGCGCGCGCGAACTGCTTGCCGCGGTTCATGGTTTCGATCTCGCGATCGCGCTCAATGCTTTCCTTGATGCGCGGAATGGCCACGGCCAGCGAGAGCACCAGGATGGCCAGCAGAAACATCACCGCTACCAGCACGTAGCCCTCTTCGGCGTGCGGCGGCGTGCGGCGAAGCTGCGCGTGGGGTTGCATTGCGGTCTCGGTTGCCTCAGTTCACTGAGAGCGGCAGCGTCTGGGTGTTGTTGTAGCCCAGGTCGGTAATCTGCACGCTGTTGGGGTTGATGGCCACCACCTTGTAGCGGTGGTCCACCACGTCGCCCGCCCGCGCCATGAAGATGTCGTCCCCATGCACCAGGAACGCTTTCAGCACCTTGCCCGCGCTCTGCGAGTAGCCGAAGTACTTCAGGTCAATGGCCGGGGGGCGGGGCACCACGGGCGCCGGCGGAGCGATGGGGGCCGTGTTCCGCGCGCTCTTCACCGGCACAGGAATGACCACTGGCGCCGACTCGGCCGAAAAAATGTTGCGCCCCGTGCCCGCGTAGACCACGTCCTCGCTCAGCGCCAGTCTTTGCAGATGCAGCGCTGGATCGATGCCTGCATTGGTCAGCTTCACCGCCTCCGGGCCGGACGCAGCGCCTGTCGCGGGTGCGTTCGCCGGGGGCTTCTTTGCCGTTGTCGCCGGCATTGCGGGCCGGGGTGCGCTGCTGGAACTGCCCAGCAGCTCATAGGCCGCCACGAGCACCAGCACGCCCAGCAGTCCCACGAGCATATAGAACTGCTTCTTGTTTTCCAGTCCCAGTTGCATGGCTACTGGCCCTCCCGCGCCGGACCGGCGGCCGCAGCCGGCGGGTTCTGCGTCCTGGGCAGGCCGCTGCCGGCGGCGTCTGCCGCGCGCAGCCACGTTGAAACCTTCAGTCGCAGGTTCACCATGCCGCCCTGCTGACCGGTCAGCGACATGGCGCGAATCACAAAGAAGTTCGGGTCGCGCTCCAGGCCGTTCACAAAGTGCATGATCTGCGGATAGGTGCCGCTCACGCCGGCGTCCAGCGAGATCTCCGTCAGGTCGCCGCTCGGCGCGCCCTGCGAGTAGAGCATGCGCGTCAACCGCACGCCCGAGGCCACCTCCAGCGCGCCCACGTGCGTGGCGATCGCCGAGTAGTTGGCCGGAATCCGCCGGGTATAAAACGTCTGCATCTGGCTGCGCGCGTCGGCCACGCGCTGGTCCAGACCGCGCAGGGGCGCCGTCTGCATGTCCAGCGCCTTCAGTTGCAGTTGCTTGGCGGCCAGCGCGTCGGCGTAGCTGCCGTTGGTGGCCGTCCAGTCCAGCCAGAGCCGCACCGCCAGCACCGCCGCCAGCACGCCCAGCACGGCCACGCCAGCCACATGCCACGTCAGCGGCGACCGCAGCCGTTCCTGCCAGTTGGAAGGAGTCGTGTTCGTCATCGCGTCACCCTGCCTATTCGCGGATGGACCGCGGGTTGCGGCTGTGCCACAGGCTCACGCCTCGCGGTGCGCCGTTCGCCCGGGGGCGCCGGATTGTAGTCCGCCAGCAAATCAAAGTTCACGCGGTTTGAAGCGCTCACTGGCTCCGGGCGCTGGTTGGGCCCGCCTGTGGCTTCCGCGCTCTCGCCCACAATCCGCGAATGCACGAACCGCCGGGAGTGCTCCAGATTCTCCACCAGTTCGATCGCCTTGTCGCGCGGACCCAGCACGCGCACGCGCAGCGTGATGTGCCCATCCTTGTCGTCGCGCGTTGGCTCCAGCGTCGTCACCTGCACGCCGCCCGGCAGAACTGTCTCCAGGTCTTCCATGGCCAGCGTCCACGAGAAGGCTTTGGTGTCGAACAGCTGGTTCAGATTTCCGGCCTGCGCCAGCAGCGCAGCGTTGTCCGGCTGCTTCATGCGCGCCTGGTAGCCGCTCCGTTCGAGTTGCACGCGGGCAATCTGCGCGTCCAGAGCCTGCTCGCGCCCGCGTGCCTGCCGCGCCTCGGCGTCCAGGGCGTAAAGGCCCGCACCCAGCGCGATGCTGGCCAGAGCCAGCACGCCGATCGCGATGCGCAGCCGCAGGAGCGCCGGTCCCAGGTTCAGGAAGGGCCGTGTGGCGAGATTGATTCCGATCCGCATCGTCTATGCCGCTCCCGCCAGCGCGCCGGCCATGCCGGCAAAGCTCAATCGGCCCAGCGCCGTCGCAGCGCCTGTGGCCGGCCGCGCCGCCAGCTCTACCACATCCAGTTCCGGGTCGCCGAGCCAGCGCGCAAAGGCATCCGCGCCCATCGGTCCGGAGAAGTGCAGCCTCCGCGGCCGGCTGCCCAGCTTGTCCTCAAAATACGCTGTCGCCACGGCAATGTCGCGCTGCACTTCGGCCTTCTGCGCGGCTTCGCCCTGCGGCAATTCCAGCGTGCGATAGAGCAGCAGATCCTGCCCATGTGTGATGGCCGTGGTCAGCGCGCTCGCGCTCAGGCACACAATCAGCGCCGGTTCGTCGGTATCCAGCGGCGCCAGGGCCGCCAGCCATGTCGGCAGCACCGCTCCCGGCTCGTAGCCTGCTGCGCGTACCACCGCTTCATACTCGGCCAGAATCGGCCCCGGCATCACTGCGATCAGCGCGCGGCACTCGGTCTTGGTTTCGGTCAGCACCTGGTAGCTCACGCCCGCGTGCTCCGTGTCGAACGGCACCATCTTGCGCAGCCGGAACTTGATCACCGGCACTGCCTCGGCCGCTTTGGGGGGCAGGGAATCGAAGTCCAGCACAAACAC
>JARLJI010000249.1 GCA_031291295.1 Rhodoferax sp.
CGGCGCGGCCCGCCGGGCCGACTCCATGACGCAGGCGCTGCAAACGGCCCTGGCGCTGACGCGCGACGCACCGGGCCGGGCGGCCATGGCCGAGCGCGGCACCGGGTTTGCGGCGGCGCACCGGGGTGCGGCCGACAAGACCGCGGCTGCCGTGGTGGCGCTCCTGGGGTCGTAAAGTCGGTGCTCAGTAACGCGGCACGGCCTGGTCGCGTTGCTGCGACCAGGCGTCGATGCCGCCCGTGATGTTGACGACGTGGGCGAACCCGTTTTGCGCCAGAAACGTCGCCACGCGCAGGCTGCGGCCCCCGTGGTGGCACAGGCAGGCCACCGGCTGCGCCGGGTCCAGCTCGGCCAGCCGTGCCGGTATCTCCCCCATCGGAATCGTCACCAGCGCAAAATCCCCGGCCCGGATGCTGGCGGTCTGCAGTTCCTGAGGCTCGCGCACATCGAGCACGACGGGCTGGCCGTGCGCCCGGGCGGCCTGCAACCAGTCAGACAGGTGGGCGGGAGTGACTTCGGAAATCATGGTGGGGGTTCCAGAAAAAAGGGGGGCCGATGGGGACGGAGGGGCTCAGAAAACGAACGGGGAAGGTTCGGGGAAGTTCATCAGGCGCGGCGCCAGTGTGTCCCACGGCTGCACGGTGCGCCAGTCGTTGTCGCCCACGCGCGTGACAATGGTGGCGCGCATCACGGGGTCGTCGCCGACGATGGCCGCCAGCCGGCCGCCCACCTTGAGTTGGGCGAGCAGGGCCTGCGGCACCTGGGCGACCGAGCCGCTGAGCACGATCACGTCGAACGGCGCTTCGGCCAGGATGCCCTGGGCGCCGTCGGCCTCGCGCACTTCGGCGTTGTAGATGCCGGCCCGTTGCAGGTTCGTGCGGGCGGTTTGCGCCAGTTCCGGATTGATCTCCAGCGACACCACACGCTGCGCGCGGTGCGCCAGCAGCGCCGCCATGTAGCCCGAGCCGGCGCCGATCTCCAGCACTGTCTCGTGCCTTTGCACGGCCACTTCCTGCAGGATGCGCGCCTCCACCTTGGGCTCGAGCATGCACTGGCTCGGGTGCGTGTGTGGCGGCAGCGGAATTTGCATGTCGACAAAGGCCAGCGCCTTGTGCGCCAGCGGCACGAAGTCTTCGCGCTTGACGACCGACAGCAGCTGCAACACATGGCTGTCGAGCACCTCCCAGGGGCGGATTTGCTGCTCGATCATGTTGAAACGGGCCTGCTCGAAATTCATCGGGATCGTCATCGCGTTTTCTCCGGGGGGTCAGCACAAACCGCCCATTTTATAGGGCCGGCCCGACGCCCCCGGTACCCCGGATCAGTAAAACGCCTGCAACCCGGTCTGGGCGCGGCCCAGGATCAGCGCGTGCACGTCATGCGTGCCCTCGTAGGTGTTGACCGTCTCCAGGTTGATCATGTGGCGGATCACATGGTATTCATCATGGATGCCGTTGCCGCCGTGCATGTCGCGCGCCATGCGGGCGATGTCGAGCGACTTGCCGCACGAGTTGCGCTTGATCAGGCTGATCATCTCGGGCATGGCCTTGCCCTCGTCCATCAGCCGGCCCACGCGCAGGCAGCCTTGCAGGCCCAGCGCGATCTCGGTCTGCATGTCGGCCAGCTTCTTCTGGATCAGCTGGTTTTGCGCCAGCGGGCGGCCAAACTGCACGCGGTCCATCGTGTACTGGCGCGCGCGGTGCCAGCAGTCTTCGGCAGCACCCAGAGCGCCCCAGGCGATGCCGTAGCGTGCCTTGTTCAGGCAGCCGAACGGGCCCTTCAGTCCGCTCACGTTGGGCAGCAGATTCTCGGCCGGCACAAACACGTCGTCCATCACGATCTCGCCAGTGATGGAGGCACGCAGGCTCATCTTGCCCTCGATCTTGGGCGCCGTCAGGCCCTTCATGCCTTTTTCCAGCACAAAGCCGCGGATGGCTTCCTGGCCGCCGACCTTGCCATCGGCATCTTCCAGCTTGGCCCAGACGACGAATACGTCGGCGATCGGCGAGTTGGTGATCCACATCTTGGCGCCCTTGACGATGTAGCCTCCATCCACCGGCTTGGCGCGGGTGAGCATGCTGGCCGGGTCGGAGCCGTGGTTCGGCTCGGTCAGGCCGAAGCAGCCGACCCATTCGCCGGTGGCGAGTTTGGGCAAATACTTCTGGCGCTGGGCTTCGGAGCCGTACTCGTTGATCGGGTGCATCACCAGCGAGCTTTGCACGCTCATCGCGCTGCGGTAGCCGCTGTCCACGCGTTCGACCTCGCGCGCCACCAGGCCATAGCTGACGTAGTTGAGCCCGGCGCAGCCGTAGCCTTCGATGGTGGAGCCCAGGAAGCCCATGGCGCCGCATTCGTTCATGATTTCGCGGTCGAACTTTTCATGGCGTGCCGCCATCAGCACGCGCGGCTGGAGCTTTTCCTGGCAGAAGGCGTGGGCGGCCTCCACAATGGCACGCTCGTCGTCGCTGAGCTGCTCTGACAGCAAAAACGGGTCTTCCCAGTTGAATTTGGCTTTCATGTCATGTGTCCTTTGAGGTGAGGGGCAAAGTGAAGGAGCTGTCGTGCCGGTGGCCTTCAGGGGCTTGGCGCCCGACCACGTCGCCCGCATATTGTTCAACGGCGACCAATATCTGTCCAATACCTATTATCAATTCGACGATATATTATTCGTATCCATGGAGTTCCGGCACCTGCGCTATTTCCTCGTTCTGGCCGAAGAGCTGCACTTCGGCCGCGCGGCGCGGCGCCTGTCGATTTCGCAGCCGCCGCTGTCGCTGAACATCCAGCAATTGGAGGCGTCGATTGGCGCCCGGCTGTTCACCCGCAACAGCAAGCAGGTCGCACTCACCGCCGCTGGCCAGGCCTTCGTGCCGGCGGCGCGCGCGCTGCTCGAGCAGGCGGCGCAGGCGGCCAGCCATGCCCGCGATGTGGGCCAAGGCATGGCGGGGAGCCTGGCCATCGGCTTTGCCGGTACCATGCTGTACAGCGGCCTGCCCAAAATCCTGGAGCGCTTTCAGGCCCGCCATCCCTTGCTGCGGCTGATGCTCAAGGAACTGAGCTCGAGCGAGCAACTGATGGAACTGGTACAGGACCGGCTCGATCTGGGCTTTGTGCACACCACGCACGTGCCGCCCGAGTTGAGCGAGATTCTGGTGGCCCGCCAGGCCTTTGTTTGCTGCCTGCCCGCCGGCCACGCGCTGGCGCGCAAGCGCACGCTGTCGCTCCCGCAATTGCAGGGCGAGCCTTTTGCCGTGGTGTCGCGCACGGTGTCGCCCGACTACCATGAGCGGATCATGGCCATCTGCACCGAGGCCGGGTTTTACCCGGAGATCCGCTACGAACTGCGGCATTGGCTCAGCGTGGTGTCGCTGGTGTCGCAGGGCATGGGCGTGGCGCTGGTGCCGGCGGCCTTGCAACAGTCGGCCATGGCTGGCACGGCGTTTGTGCCGCTGCAGCAGGCCACCACGCCGTACGATACGCATTGCCTCTGGAAAACCAGCCGCGACAATCCGGCGCTGGCCGCGTTTGTCAGTGCGGTGCGCGCGGCGTTAGGCCCGCCGCGCGGGAACGCGCGTTGATACCACGAGTCAGATGAGTCAACCCTCAAGGAGTACCGACATGAGCGATTTGCAAACCATCACCCTGGGCGGGGGCTGCTTCTGGTGCACAGAGGCTGTGTACGTGCGTGTGCGCGGCGTGACGGATGTGGAGAGCGGCTACAGCAATGGCCATACCCAAAACCCCAGCTACGAGCAGGTCTGCAGCGGCGACACCGGGCACGCCGAAGTGGTCAGGCTCACCTACGATCCGGCCGAGATCAGCGTGCGCGAAATACTGGAGATTTTCTTCGTGGTGCACGACGCGACCACGCTGAACCGGCAGGGCAACGACACCGGCACGCAATACCGCAGCGGCATCTACTACTCGACCCCTGAGCAAAAACAGGTGGCCGACGACATGATCCGCGAGATGAGCCAGGACAAGCTGTTTGACGCGGCCATCGTCACCGAGGTGCTGCCGCTGACCAACTACTGGCCGGCCGAGGACTACCACCAGGATTTCTACGAGAAGAACCCGAACCAGGGTTACTGCGTGGCCGTGGCCGGCCCGAAGGTGGCGAAATTCCGCAAGACCTTTGCCGACCGCGTGAAGGATTGAGCCGAGCGCTGCGCCTCTTGCCGGTCCGGGCGTTTATGGCGCCAGACGCTCGCGGATCCAGCGTGAGTCGCTCTCTTGTGTGTAGCGCAGCCGGTCATGCAGCCGGCTCTTGCGGCCCTGCCAGAACTCCCACTTGTCGGGCTGCAGCCGAAAGCCGCCCCAGTGTGGCGGGCGCGGCGGTTGCAGCATGAATTTGGCGCCATATTTGGCGGCGTTGGTCACGAGCACGCTGCGCCCGGCAATCACCTGGCTTTGCGGGCTGGCCCAGGCGCCAATGCGGGAATCGAGCGGGCGGCTGTTGAAGTAGGCGTCGCTCTCGATGTCGCTGACTTTTTCGACCACACCTTCGATGCGCACCACGCGTTCCAGCTCGACCCAGTGGAACTGCAGCGCCGCGTACGGATTGCCCGCCAGTTCCTGGCCTTTGCGGCTCTCATAGTTGGTGAACCAGACGATGCCGCTCTCGTCATAGCCCTTGATCAGCACCACGCGCGTGCTGGGGCGCAGGTTGCTGGCGACTGTGGCCAGCGTCATGGCGTTGGGTTCGGGCACCTGGGCGGCGATGGCTTCGGTGAGCCACTGGTCGAACTGCTTGAGCGGGTCGGCGTGTGAGGCGGCTTCGCTGAGTTCGGCGCGCTCGTAGCTTTTGCGCAGGTCTGCAAGGTGGGAGGCAGCATTTGTCATACTTGGCAGTATAGAAACTCTGCCCTTCACCGGGGCGCGACCGCGCGGTCAAGGGACCCTGATGCAACAACCCACCATCCTGGTGCTCGCCTCCGGCCGGGGCGAGCGTTTCGCGGCGTCGGGCGGCAGCGTGCACAAGCTGCAGGCGCTGCTGGCTGGCAAAACCGTGCTGGAGCACACGCTGGACGCCGTGTGCGCCAGCGGCCTGCCCTGGCATCTGGAAGATGCGGGTCACCCCGGCATGGGCGACTCGATTGCCGCCGCCGTGCGTGCCACGCGAGATGCGGCGGGCTGGCTGATTCTGCCCGCGGATTTGCCGCTGATTCAGGCCGCCACGCTCTCGCAAGTGGCGGCGGCGCTGCAGACCCATGACGTGGTCGTACCCGTCTATCAGGGTAGCCGCGGCCACCCGGTGGGGTTTGGCGCCGCGTGTGGTCCGGCGCTTCTGGCTTTGAAAGGAAATCAGGGTGCAGCCCCCGTGGTACGTGCACATGCTGCTATTGAATTGATAGTCGACGATATCGGTTGCGTGACCGACATCGATACGCTGGAGGACCTGGCGCGGGCACAGGCGCTGGTGCCCCGGCCTCGTTGAAGCCGGGGCTTCGCGTCGGTTACTTTGGAGGCGCGGCCGGCGCGCCGGCCAGCTCCAGCAATCGCTGCAGAGCCCGGTCATGGATGCCCTGCGCGCGCAGGCTGTGCAAGGTCTGGTGCGCGTAGTCGTGGGTCGTGCCGTAGCGTCCGCACGACTGGGTAAAAACCTGCCGGTACTGCGCAGGCGTCAGCTCCCCGGTGAAGCTCGGGCTGTGGCGCGACAGCGTGAAGGCCAGCGACCTGATCGGACCCTGGGGTGTGCGGCAGTGCAGCCAGCGCGGGTCGTACACGCCGGTCACCATCTCGCGCAGCCACAGCCGAGACAGCACCTCGAACGCCTCGTGCCGGTGCACCCGGAACGCCACGCCCTGGCAACTGCCGCCCGAGAGCAGCGCAAACACCAGGCCCGGGCACTCGGGCGTGCCGCGGTTGACGCGGCTCCACATCTTGAGCGCGCGGTGCCAGCCCTGCACGCGGGCGGCGCGCTGCTCGGCAAATTCAAAGTCCGGCCGCCAGATCAGCGAGGCATAGCCAAAAATCCACAAGTCCGAGCGGCCGCCCCAGGCGGCCAGCGTCTGCTCCAGCATGAGGGCCGGGTCGCGCCCGGACGTGAGCGGTTCTGTCATGGGCACACTTTACAATCACCACAATCTTTTTTGGAGTGTGATCCATGTTTTCTCAGGATGATGACAACCAGGGTGTTGTTTTGGGGGTGGTCTTTGGCCTCATCGCGCTGGTGATTGCGCTGGTGATCGGGGTCGGCATTTACAGTGCCGACGAGCCCATGAAGGCCAGCGCACCGGCGGCCGCTGACACGGTGCTGCCTGCGGTGGCGGCCGTGCCGGCTGCGGCGCCGGTCGATGCCGACGCCGCCAGCGTCAAGGTCGAGAACGGCGTGGTCAAGTTCTACTTTGCCTCGGGCAAGGCCGATCTGGCCGCAGGCGCCAACGAGGCCCTGGCCGATGTGGTGAAGGCTGTGGCAGCCGGCAAAACGGCAACGATCAGCGGTTTCCATGACGCCACCGGCAACGCGGCGCAGAATGCCGAGCTGGCCAAGCAGCGGGCGCTGGCGGTGCGCGATGCGCTCACCGCGCTGGGCGTGCCGCAAGACAAGATCGAACTCAAAAAGCCCGAAGCAACGACAGCGTCGGGCAGCAATGCCGAGGCGCGCCGCGTGGAAGTCGCCGTGCAGTAAGCCGGCAATCCGTTCCCGCAAAAGCCCGGCCCAGTCCGGGCTTTTGTTTTGGTAACGCACTGGTAACTTTTTGTGATCCATTTGCGCCGGTTCGGGAGTAGGATAGGGTTTGTAATTTAGTTACCAATTCAGATGAAACTCAACGACACGGTAGCAGCGGTCACCGCCCGCATTCGCGAACGCAGCAGGCCCGCCCGCGGTGCTTATCTGGAGCGCCTGGAGGCGGCTAGCGCGCGCCAGCCCAGCGCCGACCGCATGGGCTGCGCCAACGTGGCGCACGCCTTCGCGGCGATGCCGACGAATGACAAACTCAAGGTCGTGACCGAGCGCGCACCCAACATCGGCATCGTGACCGCCTACAACGACATGCTGTCGGCCCATGCGCCGCTGCAGTACTACCCGGACATGATCAAGGCCGAGGCGCGCAAGTTCGGCGCCACGGCGCAGGTCGCGGGCGGCGTGCCGGCCATGTGCGATGGCGTGACGCAGGGCACGTCAGGCATGGAGCTCAGCCTGTTATCGCGCGACGTGATCGCCATGGCGACCGCCGTGGCGCTGAGCCACGACATGTTTGCCGGCGCGCTGATGCTGGGCGTGTGCGACAAGATCGTGCCGGGGCTGCTGATCGGTGCGCTGCACTTCGGACACTTGCCTACCGTGTTCGTGCCGGCCGGCCCCATGACTTCCGGCCTGTCGAACAGCGAAAAAGGCAAGGTGCGCGAACTCGCAGCGCAGGGCTTGGTGGGCCGTGCCGAACTGCTGCAGGCCGAATCCGCCGCCTACCACGCACCGGGCACCTGCACCTTCTACGGCACCGCCAACAGCAACCAGATGCTGCTGGAAGCCATGGGTTTGCACGTGCCCGGCACCGCGTTCGTGAACCCCGGCAACGATCTGCGCGCCGAGTTCACGCGCGAAGCGGCCCGCACCGTGCTGGGCGTCATCAAGTCGAAGCGCTACGCCCCTATTGGAAAGATTGTCGACGAGCGCTGCATCGTCAACGCCATGGTGGCCTTGCTGGCCACCGGCGGGTCCACCAACCACCTGATCCACTGGGTCGCCGTGGCGCGCGCCGCGGGTCTGACGATCAACTGGGACGACTTTGCCGCGCTCTCCGGCGCAGTGCCGACGCTGACCCACGTGTACCCGAACGGATCGGCCGACGTGAACCAGTTCCAGGCGGCGGGCGGCCCCGGCTTCGTGATCCGCGAACTGCTCGACGCCGGCCTCATGCATGAAGACGTGCTGACCGTGCGCCCCGGCGGCCTGCGCGAATACACGCGCGTGCCCGAGTGGCATCCCGCGCCGGCAAAAAAGGCGGTCGACCTGGTCCCCATGACGCTGGCGGAAGAGGTGACGGATTTGCTCCCGGCTGCGCCCGAAGAGGATGCGCTTGAGGGCCTGGTCTGGATTGATGCCGGCGCGTCCAAAGACACCAGCATCGTGCGTCCCGCCGCGCAGCCCTTCAGCGCGCACGGCGGCCTCAAGCTGCTGCAGGGCAACCTGGGCCGCAGCGTGATCAAGGTATCGGCCATTCCCGACGACCGCCACGTCATCGAGGCCCCCGCGCGGGTGTTCGACTCCCAGGAAGCGCTGCACGCGGCCTTCAAGGCAGGGGAGCTGGACCGCGATGTGATCTGTGTCGTGCGCTGGCAGGGGCCGCAGGCCAACGGCATGCCCGAGCTGCACAAGCTCACGCCGCCGCTGGCGGTGCTGCAGGGCAAGGGCTTTCGGGTGGCGCTGGTGACCGACGGCCGCATGAGCGGCGCCTCGGGCAAGGTGCCGGCCGCCATCCACGTGTCGCCCGAAGCGGCGGCCGGCGGCCCGCTGGCCAAGGTGCGTGACGGCGACCTGATCCGGCTCGACGCCGAGGCCGGCACGCTGCAGGTGGAGGTGCCCGCCGCCGTCTGGACTGCCCGTGAAATCGTCACCATGCCCGAGGCGCTGCGCATGGCGAATGCGCTGGACATGGGACGCGAACTGTTTACCGCCATGCGGCGCCACGCACTCACCGCTGAAGAAGGAGCCTGCACATGGCTGTGACCAACCCCTTGACCGCCCTGCAGGTGATGCAGGATGCGCCGGTGATCCCGGTGATCGTGCTGACCGACCCCAAGCACGCCGTGCCGATGGCGCGCGCGCTGGTGGCCGGCGGCATCCGCATGCTGGAGATCACGCTGCGCACGCCGCAGGCGCTGGCCTGCATGGAACTGATCGCGCGCGAGCTGCCCGAGGCCGTGGTCGGCGCTGGCACCGTGCGCAGCGCCTCCGACGCCCAAGCCGCGGCGATGGCCGGTGCGCGGTTTGCCGTCAGCCCCGGCTACACCCATGCGGTCGGCCATGCCTGCCGCGAACTCGGCTTGCCGCTGCTGCCGGGCGTGGCCACCGGCAGCGAAATCATGATGGCGCAGGAAGACGGACTCACCGAACTGAAATTCTTTCCCGCCATGCAGGCCGGCGGCGCCGCGATGCTCAAGGCCTGGGGCGGCCCGTTCGGCGACGTGCGGTTCTGCCCGACCGGCGGTGTCACACTGCACAACGCGCCCGATCTGCTGGCGCTGCCCAATGTGGCCTGCGTGGGCGGCTCGTGGCTGGTACCTGCCGATGCGCTGGCGCAGGGCGACTGGGCGCGCATCGAGACGCTGGCGCGCGAAGCGGCTGGACTTAAGCGTTAAAAAGACCTGTAGCCCTTATGTGGTCTTCGCATTCAGCTATTAAATGAGTAGCGAACGAGCGACCGTTTGATTTGCGACTACGGACTGGCGCTGAGACGCGTCCGGTACTCACCTGGCGACTCGCCGAACCAGCGCGTGCAGGCGCGAAAGAAATTGCTCTGGTCCGAGTAACCCAGCAGGTAGGCGATCTGCGCCAGCGAAACGTGCCGCTGGCCCAGATACCGCTGGGCGAGTTCCCGCCGCGCGCCATCGACCAGCTCGCTGAACGACGTTCCCTCCTCGGTGAGGCGTCGCTTGAGGGTATGGTCGCTGAGGCAAAGGTCGCTGGCGATGCTGGCCCGGCGCGGATCACCATCCTGCAGTCGCTTGAGAATCGCCTCCTGAGCGCGGTGCGCGATCGCGGGGGCATTCAACCTGTCCAGCTCCACGCGCGCCACCCGGTCGTGCAGGTCGGCCAGCGCGGCGATGCCCGTGGGCAGTTTCGTCGAAAGATCCAGGTCGGAGATGCAGAATCCGTTGAAGTCCGCTTCGAATCGGAGCGGGCACTGGAATGCTTCTGAATAGGGGCCTTCGTCAAGCGGCGCACTGAAACTGAACGATGCCCAAAGCGGTCGCAGCTTGCGGCCGGTCATCCAGCGGCAGAACGTCAGCAAAGTCAGCAGGCCGTACTCAGATCGTTGCCGTGGGACTGTGCTCTGGCCGCCGAATAGGTCGAGGCGAACGCAGCGGCCCCCAGCTTGCGGGACCAGGGAAATCGATGCCGCGTCGCTGACGAGTTGCAGGTACCGAATCAGCCGCTCCAGCCCCAGGCGCAGGTCTGCGCTCGACATCATGGCGTAGCCGACCACGCCGTAGTGCGCCGGTGCCGCCACATGCGGATTCATGAGCGCCACCGCCGGATTGCCCGAGCGCTCGGCCGCCAGACGCCACAGCAGGCTGATCTGTTCGGTGGGCCAGCAACGGTCGGGGTCGTCCAGTGCGGCGAGGTCCAGGCCGGCGTCGGCAAACAGCGCCGCGGCGTCAAGGCCTTGCGCGCTCAGGGTGCTCGCAACACCGCGCAGCCAGGTTGATGATGTAGTGTGAGGCTCCATCGCCGATGAGTGGGTTGATCGCTGCAGGTTGGCCGCGAACAAAGCGCATGGTACCTTTCTTGCGCGCACGGCTTCTGCCAAGTCAGTTCGTTGCGCCCGCGCGGTCATTGCGCCCATTCGCGGCGGCCCCCAGCATTCAACTCTCAGGATTCAAGGCGGCCCTTCTCATGAACAAGACAACCATCATGCTTATCCACGGCGCGTGGATGACCCCCGACTGCTGGAGCCAATTTCGGTCCTGCTACGAGGCCAGGGGATACGCCTGTGTCGCGCCGGCCTGGCCCTATCTCGAGCGGCCGGTCGAGGCGCTTCGCCGGAGTCCAGCCCCGGAACTTGCCAAGCTGACCATCAAGTCGCTGGTCGACTACCACGAAAGCCTCATCCGCGCGCTGCCAGAGCCCCCCATCCTTATCGGCCACTCGTTCGGGGGGTTGATCGTTCAAATGCTGCTGGACCGTGGCCTCGGCGCTGCGGGCGTTGCCATCGACGCGGGCCCGCCGCGCGGTGTGCTGCCGAGTTTCACCGCCATTCGGGCCGCGCTGCCCGTGCTGCTCGCCTGGCGAGGGTGGCGCCGCGTGCTGACCATGTCGTTCCACAGCTTCGCCAGCACCTTTGCGAATACGCTGCCGGCGGGCGAGCAGCGCCCCGCCTATGACCGGTATGTGGTGCCTGCGCCGGGGCGCATCTATTTCCAGGCGGCGCTTGGCATTGGCAATGCGGTCGACTTCTCGAATCCCAATCGGGCGCCACTGCTGCTGATGGCGGGAGGAGAGGACCGAACCAGCACGCCATCGATGGCAAGGGCGATGTACCGTAAGCACAGCCGCTCGCCTGTGCGGACCGACTTGATCGGCTTTCCGGGGCGCAGCCATTGGCTGATTGCGGAAGCAGGGTGGCGCGAGGTCGCCGAAAAGGCGCTCGATTGGGCGCAGGCGCAAGCACGTCAGTAGAGGTTCGCAGGCCCGTGTTGATGGGCTTGGCCTGGCCCCCGGAGGTCATTTTTCTGGTACCGCATGGTCATTGAATTTGTCGTGGCGCGTCATAGTATTTAACGACCATCCGCCGCCATCCATTCAAACCGGAAAGGAGCCCAGAATGTCTCTCATCGCCACCCCCACGCCCGGCGCCAGGCTGCTATCGCCGAAAGATCACACGCTGGTCATGATCGACTTCCAGTCGCAGATGGCGTTTGCCACGCACTCGATCGACGCCGTCTCGCTGCGCTCCAACGCGGCGCTGGTCGCGCACGCGGCGGCCGGCTTCGGCGTCTCCACCATCCTGACCACGGTGGCTGAGAAGAGCTTCTCCGGTCCGATGTTCGAGGAGATCTCCACCGCCTTCCCGAAGCAGAAGATGATCGACCGCACCTCCATGAACACTTGGGAGGATGCCAACGTGATCCGGCGCGTCAACGAGATCGGCAAGGACCGCCTGGTGTTTGCCGGCCTGTGGACCTCGGTTTGCATCGTCGGTCCCGCGCTGTCGGCGCTGGACCAAGGCTATGAGGTCTACGTGATTGCCGACGCCTGCGGCGACGTGTCCCCCGAAGCCCACAACCGGGCCATGGATCGCATGGTGCAGGCCGGCGTGCGGCCGATGACCTCGCTGCAGTACCTGCTCGAGATGCAGCGCGACTGGGCGCGTACCGGGACCTACGAGCTGACGACTGGCATCGCGAAGAAATTCGGCGGCGCCTATGGTCTGGGCCTCATCTATGCCACGACCATGTTCGGCGCCCACGAAGGCTGAGCGGGCGGTGTCATGAAAGCCTATCTCGTCTCACTCGCACTGGGCCTGCTGGTCGGCGTGATCTATGCGGTCTTCAACGTGCGATCGCCGGCGCCGCCGGTGATTGCGCTGGTCGGGCTGCTGGGCATCCTGATGGGCGAGCAGATCCCGCCGCTGGTCAAGCAGATGACCAACCCAAGCCCTGCCTCCACCTCCTGGCTGCGCCAGCAGGTCAAGCCGCACATGTTCGGTCGGTTGCCTCAATGCGAACAGCAGGCCAAAGCCAAGCTGCCCGCCTCAAGTCGGGAGGGCGCGCGCCATGGCTGAGACCTCCACCCCCGACCTCATCTTGCATCGCGGCCTGTTCACGACGCTCGATCGCTCCAATCCAAGCGCGAGTGCGGTTGCGATCAGGGACGGTATTTTCTCGGCCGTCGGCCGTGAGCAGGACATCCTGCCCCAAGCCGGAGCGAACACCCGTGTCATCGACCTGCAGGGCCGGCGCGTGCTGCCGGGGTTGATCGACAACCATCTGCACATCATCCGCGGCGGCCTGAACTTCAACATGGAATTGCGCTGGGATGGCGTGCGCAGCCTGGCCGACGCCATGGGCATGCTCAAACGCCAGGTCGCCGTGACGCCGGCGCCGCAATGGGTGCGCGTGGTCGGCGGCTTCACCGCGCACCAGTTCGCCGAGAAGCGGCTCCCGACGCTAGAGGAAATCAACGCGGTGGCGCCCGATACGCCGGTCTTCCTGCTGCATCTGTATGACCGGGCCCTGCTCAACGGCGCGGCGCTGCGGGCCTGCGGCTACACCAAAGACACCCCGGCGCCAGTGGGCGGAGAGATCGTGCACGACAGTGCCGGCGCCCCCACCGGCTTGCTGCTGGCCAAGCCCAATGCGGCCATTCTGTACGCCACGCTCGCCAAGGGGCCGAAGCTGCCGTTCGAGTACCAGCTCAATTCGACGCGGCATTTCATGCGCGAACTCAACCGCCTGGGCGTCACCGGCGCCATCGATGCGGGCGGCGGCTTTCAAAACTATCCCGAGGACTATGCCGTCGTGCAGCAATTGAACGACGAGGGCCTGCTCACGGTTCGCCTGGCCTACAACTTGTTCACGCAAAAGCCCAAGGGCGAAAAGGAAGACTTCCTCAATTGGACAAAGACCTCGACCTACAAGCAGGGCAACGACTATTTCCGCCACAACGGCGCGGGGGAAATGCTGGTCTTTTCCGCCGCCGACTTCGAGGATTTTCGCCAGCCGCGCCCCGATATGCCGCCCGAGATGGAAGGCGAACTGGAAGACGTGGTGCGCATCCTGACCGAGAACCGCTGGCCCTGGCGGCTGCATGCCACCTATGACGAAACCATCAGCCGCGCGCTCGATGTGTTCGAGCGCGTGAACCAGGACATTCCGCTGGCCGGCCTGCACTGGTTCTTCGACCATGCCGAAACGATCTCGGACCAGTCGATCGACCGCATTGCCGCGCTCGGTGGCGGCATTGCCGTGCAGCACCGCATGGCCTACCAGGGTGAGTATTTCGTCGAGCGCTACGGCCCTGGCGCGGCCAAGGCCACGCCGCCGGTGGCGCGCATGCTGGAGCGCGGCGTGAAGGTCTCGGCCGGCACCGACGCGACGCGCGTCGCTTCCTACAACCCCTGGGTGTCGCTGGCCTGGCTCATCACCGGCAGGACCGTCGGCGGCATGCAGCTGTACCCGCAGCGCAATTGCCTGGACCGCGAAACCGCGCTGCGCATGTGGACCGAGAACGTGAGCTGGTTCTCCAACGAGGTGGGCAGGAAGGGCCGCATCGCGGTTGGCCAGTTGGCCGACCTGGTCGTGCCCGATCGCGATTTCTTCGCCTGCGCCGAGTCCGAGATCGCCGACACCACCTCGCTGCTCACCGTGGTGGGCGGCAAGCTGGTCTATGGCGCCGGTGCCTTCGCGGCCTGCGACGATGGCGCGCCACCGCCCGCCATGCCCGACTGGTCGCCGGTGCGCACCTTCGGCGGCTATGCGGGCTGGGGCGACACCGAGGGCGCGCCGCTGCAGGCCACCTTGCGCCATGCGGCGCTGTCCTGCGGCTGTGCCAACAACTGCAACGTGCACGGCCACCGGCATGCCACGGCCTGGAGCAGCCAGTTGCCGATTGCCGACCTCAAGAGCTTCTGGGGCGCGCTCGGCTGCGCCTGCTGGGCGGTGTGATGGACACGGTTCGCCAGGTTTTTACGGCACCCTGGGTGCGCTGGCTCGCGCTGCTGGGTTTGTGCGCGGCCTACCTGCAAGGGGGCTTTGACAAGGCGACGGACTTTGCCGCAGCGATCGCCGAGATGAACCACTTCGGCCTGGCGCCGGCGGCGCCACTCGCTATCGCCGTCATCGTGCTGGAACTCGGCGCCTCGGCGCTGATCCTCACGGGCTTCTATCGCTGGCTGGGCGCGCTGGCGCTGGCGGGTTTCACGTTGTTCGCCACCTTCACGGCCAACCGCTTCTGGGAGATGGCGGCGCCGGAGCGCTTCATGGTGGCGAATTCATTTTTCGAGCACTGGGGGCTGATCGGCGGTTTCGTGCTGGTGGCCTGGCATGACCTGCAGTCGCGCGACGATTGATGATGCCGAGTGCACCCTGATCCATGCCTCCTGTCGCAAAACCCTTGTCGGACCTGAACCTGCGCCGGCTGCCCGTGCTGCTGAGTTTGAATGGCGGCTACCTCGATACGGCGGGGTTTCTGGCGTTGCACGGGCTGTTCACGGCGCATGTGACGGGTAACTTCGTCACCATCGGCGCCAGCTTTGCGCACGGCACCTCGGGCGCGGTGGCCAAGCTGCTGGCGCTGCCGGTGTTCTGCGTAGTCGTGGTCCTGACCCGGCTACTCGCTTATCGCTTGCCGGGTTGGGGGCTGCCGGTGCTGCGCACGATGCTCACGCTCAAACTGTTGTTGCTGTGTGCGGGGGCGGTCCTGGCGATACGCCTGGGGCCGTTCGCCGACGGCGACAGTTGGGATGCCCTACTGACGTCGCTCGTGCTGGTGGCCGCGATGGCGATCCAGAATGCCGCGCATCGGATCCATCTGGCCTTTGCGCCGCCGACCACGCTGATGACCGGCACGACCACGCAGTTGATGATCGATCTGGCCGACCTGCTGCATGGTGGACCCGACCAGACCGGGGACGCGATTCGCCCGCGCCTGCGGACCATGGCCACCAGCGTGCTGGTGTTCGCGGCCGGCTGCCTGGCAGCGGCGGCGCTGTACATCTTGTACGGAATGTGGTGCTTTGCCGTGCCGCCGGTGCTGGCGCTCGGCGCCCTGTGGTTGCAGCGGGGTCCGCTGGGTGAGGCGGGTTGAAATGCTCCCGTCGGTATCAGGCCTTAAAAGGGCCTGTAGCCCGCACGCAGTCTTCGCATTAAGCTATTAAAAACGGAGCAATACGGTAAATGGCTCAGCGCAAGCAGGCCCCACCCGCGTCCTCGGCACGCTGGATCAGCTCGATCTTGTAGCCGTCCGGATCGGTAACAAACGCGATCACGGTGCTGCCGCCCTTGACGGGGCCGGCCTCGCGCGTGACGTTGCCGCCGGCCGCCTTGATCTTTTTGCAGGCCGCGTAGGCATCAGGCACGCCGAGCGCGATGTGGCCGTAGGCGCTGCCCATGTCATAGTGGTCCACGCCATGGTTGTAGGTCAGCTCGATCTCGGCGTGCTCGGGGTTGTTGCCGTAGCCCACGAACGCGAGCGAGTACTTGTACTCGGGGTTCTCGGACGTGCGCAGCAATTTCATGCCGAGCACCTGGGTGTAGAAATCGATCGAGCGTTGCAGGTTGCCGACGCGCAGCATGGTGTGTAGGAGTCTCATAAGCGGATTATCGCGCGGGCAGGGAAAGTCCGTCGACCCATTGCGGACAGGGTGTGACGAGCGCCAAAGCAAACCAACGCGACGGTACTAGGGCTCCCGGACGCCTGACGCGCTGCGGATCGAGGCGAACCGATCGGCGAGTTCCTGTCTAAGCTTCTTGCGCAGGGTGGCCTCGTGAAATCGCCGTGTTTCGTCGCTGGTGGCAGGCCGCAGGGCCGGCACCGCCACTGGATGTCGATCGTCATCGACCGCCACCATCGTGAAGAAGCAGCTGTTGACATGCCGCTTCTCCTGGGTGCGGATGTTCTCCGCCACGACCTTGATGCCTACCTCCATCGATGATGTGCCGGTGTGATTGACAGCGGCGAGGAAGGTCACCAGCTCACCCACATGGATTGGCTGTCGGAACATGACCTGGTCGACGCTGACAGTCACGACATAACGCGCGGCATACCTGCTTGCGCAAGCGTAGGCGGCTTGGTCAAGGAGCTTGAGAATCGTGCCGCCGTGGACGTTTCCCGCAAAATTCGCCATGTCCGGGGTCATCAGCACCGTCATTGTGAGCTGGCGCGCAGGCATCTGGTTCATACATTCCTCCTTCAAACATTATCGAGGGTCGCGACGATGCTCTGGCCGGCAGCTGCAGGCGAGCCGGGTCATGGGAGGCTTTCGCTGGCGTCCAGGTTCCAGAGGCGGGCGAGCAGCGCGCGGGCTTTGCCGATACCGATCACCGGCGAGGCAAGCTCGATCAGCTTGTCTTCAAGCTCGAGGTCGGTCAGTGGCTGCTCAGGGTCGCCCTTGCGGTTCGGTTGCAGGTGGGTGAGCCGCCTGCCGTCGCGGGTTTCGATGTCGATGCGGGCAGCGCGCCGTCCGGGGAAAGCCGCATCGATTTCGGGATCCACCGAGACGCTGATGCGTTGCATCAAAGCCCGTGTGACCGGGTCGTCCAGGCGGGCCGATTCGTAGGCGGCCAGGCGCACGCTGCCGTGAACCAGCGCCGAGGCGACCACGTAGGTCAGGCTGAACCGGGCTTCGTTGGCCGTTGCCGGGCGCTCGTAGCAAGCGATGTCCAACGCCGGCTTGTAGGTGGCGATGTGCACGCGTTCGATTTCGTCGGCGTGCAAACCATATAGGCGCTGCAGTTCGAGCGCGCCGTCGATCGCCGCGAAGGTGTGGCCGCAGCCGATATGATTCTTGAAAGTCAGCCGAGTGATGTGGAAGTTGGTGCCCAGGGTCGCGCCGACCTGGGTCCAATCCGGTCCGGTACTCATCGCCTGGCCCAGACCGGCTTCTCCGTCGAGTACGTCGAGCGAGCCCGTGAGGCCGCGTCGGGCGAGTTGTGCCGCCAGCAGGCCCGCCTCCGCGGCACGCCCGGCGTGCAGCGGCTTGGACATCGAGTCCATCCGAAAGGCTTGCTGCAACCCGGCGGCGAACGTAGCGCCCGTGGCCAGCGCATGGGCAAACGCGGATTCGTCCAATTCAAGCAGTGCGGCGGCCGCAGCGGCGGCGCCGAAGGTACCCACCGTGCCCGTGCTGTGCCAGAACTTGTAGTGCGGCCGGCCCATCACCACGCCAATGCGGGTGGACACCTCGTAGCCCAGTACGACTCCGCGCAGGAACTGCAAGCCTGTGGCATTCCGTTCATGGCCAGCCGCGAGCGCGGCGGCAATGGTCGCTGCGCCCGGGTGGTACATCGCATCGCGATAGCTGTCGTCAATTTCGGCCGCATGCGCGGCGGTGCCGTTCAGCAGCGCCGCGGCGCGCGCGGTCGCAGGGCGACCCTGTGCAAGACGGGCGTTGCCGCGGTCAAGATCCTCGGCCAGCGTTTCCTCCAGCAATTTGACGGGTGCGGTGACCAGGCCCGGAAACAGCGAGGCGTACCAGTCGATCACCGCGCGTTTTGCGTGATGCAGCACCTCACCGGGCAGCGGCCGCTGGCGGAATCCGGCCGCGTATCGAGCGAAGATTTCGGTGGCGTACATCTCGGATCCTTCGAACTTGTTTCGTCCCGCCATGCGAGCAGCAAGTCGTTGTTCAGCGGCCGAGAACGACAACGCCGTCGGCGGCGCGAACCCCCTGGCCGGCCGGCAGCACGAACACCGGGTTGATCTCGGCTTCGACGAGACGATCCCCCAGTTGCGCGGCCATCTGCGAGAAAGCCACGATTGCGGTTACCAGCGCATCAACGTCCGCCTTGGGCCGGCCACGGAAACCGTCCAGCAGCGGCCAGGTCCTCAGTTCTTTGGCCATGTCCAGCGCATCGTCTCGGCTCAATCCGCCTTGCGGGGGCAGCAGGCGCATCGTCGTGTCCTTGAACAACTCGGCCGTGACGCCGCCCATGCCCAACAGGATGGCCGTGCCCAGCGGATCGCGGTGCATGCCCAGGATGAGTTCCGTACCGCCAGCTACCATTTCCTGGACCAGGAAGCGCTGCGGCCGCACACCGGTCCTGGTTTCGACTTCTGCGGCCATCGCGGTCAGGCGCGCTCCCACCTGCTCGGGCGGCAAGTTGACAGCCACGCCGCCGACATCGCTCTTGTGCGTGATCTCGCCCGACAGGATCTTCAATACAACCTTGCTACCGAAATCTCGAGCAGCCCGCTCGGCCTCGGCCGGCGTTTTGACGATGACCTCGCGTGCGCAGGGTACGCCGAAGCGCGCGAAGAGCTGCTTGGCTTGGGCCTCGTCCAGAGAGCCTGCGGGGAAGTCGTCTACTGCGACCTGTGCGGTCGGCACTATCGACTCGGCGGGCGCCTTCCACCGGCTCGCCTGCAGCATGCCGGCCAGGGCCACGGTGCAACTCTCGGCCACGGCGAAGGCGGGCACGCCCCGTT
The DNA here is from genome assembly GCA_031291295.1 of Rhodoferax sp. Taxonomy (GTDB): domain Bacteria; phylum Pseudomonadota; class Gammaproteobacteria; order Burkholderiales; family Burkholderiaceae_C; genus Rhodoferax_A. The sequence goes on from JARLJI010000249.1 coordinate 18,815, forward strand.
GCGTCAACAAGGCCCCAATTTCTGGCGCGTGTGGGCTGACATAGGCGATCACCGGCTTGTCCGACAGAGGCAGGCAGTCTTGAATGGCGCCGGCCATCAGCTCAGGCATGGCCAGGCTCGACGAGCCGACGATGATGGTCAGGGCGTCGTAGCTCGGGCTGGCCAACAAGGTCTTGATCGCGCCGCGCAGCAGGTCGGGTTGCAGACCCGCCAGCGTGACGTCGATCGGGTTTCGGTCGAGCGCAGCGTGGTCGCCGGTCTGCAGCGCGCGCAGTGCGGCCGCAGTCTCCGGATCGGGCACGGGCGTGTCGAAGCCAGAGACGCCAAGGCTGTCGGACACCAGGGTGCCGGCCCCACCCGTGGACGTGAGGATGGCGACGCGGTTGCCGCGCAGCACGCGGCCGGTCGACAATGCGATGGGGATGTCAAGCAGGTCGCCGAAGGCCTGCGCCCGGATCACGCCGGTCTGCCGGAACAGCGCGTCGTACATGCGGTCGGTGCCGGCCAGTGCGCCGGTGTGCGACACGGCGGCCTTGGCACCGGCTTCCGAGCGGCCGATCTTGAACGCGACGACCGGCTTGCCGGCACGAGCGGCCTTCAGCGCCGCGGCGCGGAACTTCTCCGGATTGCGCACGGTCTCGATATAGAGCGCGATCACCTTCGTGGCCTCGTCGTCGGCCAGTTGGTCGATGAAGTCGGCCAGTTCAAGGTCGACCTCGTTGCTGGTCGAGATCAGCTTGGACAGGCCGATGCCGCGCGCTGCGGCGCGCGACAGCAGCGAACCGAGGATGCCGCCACTTTGCGAGACGACACCGATCGAGCCAATCGGGAAATGGTCCATCTCCAGTGCGCCGGTTGCCGACAGCACGATGTTGTCGGTGAGATTGACCAGGCCGATGGTGTTCGGGCCGAGAAGGCGCATCGCGCCGGCGGCCTCGATCAACTGCTTCTGGCGTCGCGCGCCTTCCTCTCCGGTCTCGGTGTAGCCACTGGCCAGAACGATGGCTGCTGCGGTGCCGCGCGCCGCCAGGTCGCGCACGGCGAGGTGGGCACGCTCGGCGCCGAGCAGCACGATGCCGACATCGGGCACTGCCGGCAGCGACGCGATGTCCGGGTAGCAGGTCAACTCGCCGATACGGTTGACCTTCGGGTTCACAGGGTAGATGTCGCCGGCAAAGCCGTGCTTGATCAAATAAGACACCGGTCGACCGGCGGTCTTGGAAGCATCGGCCGAGGCGCCGATGATGGCAACGCTGCGGGGCTTCAGGAGTCTGGAGATCGCGTCCACGCCAGTCATTCCTTTGCGATGGACTTCGCCAGGAAGGCCATGACCGATTCGCGGTGTTCGGTGCTCGTGTAGCAAATGCCCTGCGCCTGGCTGCCCTGGGCGAAGATCTGCTGCGCCGACAGCTCGAAGCTCTGGTTCAGAATGGTCTTGCTTAGCGCCAACGCTGTGGCGGAGCCCTTGCTCAATTCAGTGGCCCATGCCTGGGCGTCGGCTACCAGCGTAGCGGCGGAAGTCTTTCGGTCGACGATACCCAGGGCCAGCGCCTCATCGGCATCGAGCTTGCGGCCGGTGAAGATCAGCTCCTTGGCCTTGGGCAGGCCCACACGTCGCGGCAGGAAGTACATGCCGCCGCCGTCCGGAATGATCCCGCGGTGGATGTAGGACCAGCTGAAGTTGGCCCATTCACTGGCGATGATGAAGTCACAGGCGAGTGCGGTGTCCGCGCCAAGGCCCGAAGCAGCACCGTTCACGGCCGCAATGACGGGCTTGGGCATCGTGTGCAGCAACGACTGCGTGTAGTGCACGCGCTGCTGGCGGTGCCAGCCGTTGAACCCGACTTCACCCGCAGGCGCCTTCATGCGGCGCTCCATACCGGAGATGTCACCGCCGGCGCAGAAGCCCTTGCCTGCGCCGGTGAGTACCAGGGCGCGGATGGCCGTGTTGGCGGCGATGCCTTCCAGCGCGTGGATGAACTCGGTGCGCATGTCGTCGCTCATGGCGTTGCGCTTGTCCGGGCGGTTGAAGGTCAGAGTGGCAATGCCGGCCTCAGTCTGGAGGTCAATCAGGGAAGTGCTCATGGTGTTTGCTCGTGTGGATTCAAGTCAGTCGATCTTCAGTTTGTTTTCCTTGACGACCTTGCCCCATCGCACCTCTTCGGCACGGACAAAGGTGTCAAGCTCTCCGGGCAAACCTGCGCTGACGGTCAGGCCTTCGAGCTCCATCTGTTTGCGAAACTCCGGGCGCTCCGTCCCCTTCTTTGCCGCTGCGTTGAGCGTCTCGATGACCTCTGCCGGCGTGCCCGTGGCCGCGAACAAGCCATACCAGCTCTCGACCGAATAACCTGGAACCGTCTCGGCCACGGCTGGCACGTCCTTCATCGCCGTGGAGCGCTGCGGGCTTGTGACGGCAAGAACGCGCAGCTTGCCGCTCGCGACGAAAGGCCTGGCTGCCGCGGCAGTGGCAAACATCATGTCCACTCGCCCACCCAGCAGATCCGTCATCGCCGGGCCCGCGCCCTTGTAGGGGATATGGGTTATCTTCACCTTCGCGAGGTTGTTGAACATCTCGCCTGCGAGATGGGCTGAGGTTCCGTTGCCTTGCGACGCAAAAGTCAGCTCGTCCGGCTTCGCCCGGGCCGCGGCCAGCACATCCTTCACCGACTTGTACGGACTGTCCGCGCGCACCACCAACAAGTTCGGGCCGCGCGCCAACAGGATCACGGGCGCGAACGCCTTGTCCGTATCGAAGGGGAGCCTGGGCATCAGGCTCGGATTCACCGCGTGCGCGAAGGTGGCCACCACGAGCGTGTAGCCATCGGGCTGGCTCTTTGCGACGTAGTCGTCGCCGATGATCGTGCCGGCCCCCGGCTTGTTGTCGATGATGACTGACTGGCCGAGTGCCTGCGACATGCCAACGCCGACCGAACGAGCGATCGAATCCGTGCCACCGCCCGGTGAGAACGGCACAATCAGATGGATGGGCCTGTCGGGAAACGCAGCGAGGGCTGTTGTCGCTGCCAATACAGTCGTGGCGATCAGGGCGCCCAGTCGGGCAATCGTGGAATGGAAGGCGGGGTGCATGGTTCTCTCCTGCTGTGATGCGAAGGGTGATCTTTTTGCGAAAGGACAGGGGAACCATCCCCTTACCATCGCAACCACAAGTTTAGGGTGCATACTCGCGAATAGCACTCATCAATTTCCAGCAGGTGGAAATAAGTCCAAGGTGGTGGAGGAGAGAGATGGAGACCGTCAAGCATCGCCAGACGCCAGGCGAAGGGCCGGCGCGCGGAGACAGAAACAGAAACCGTTCGCTCGAACGCGGCATCGACATTCTTCGCGCCTTCAAGCCCGGTGCCGATCTGCTGGGCAACGGCGAGCTGGCGGAGCGCACCGGGCTCGCGCGCGCCACGGTCAGCCGCCTTGCGCAGACGCTGGTTGAAAGCGGCATGCTCGAGCATGATCGGCGCCAGCGCGCCTACCGACTGGCAGCGCCGGTGCTGAGTCTGGCCCACGCGATGCGCTCGGGTTCGCCGATCCTGCAGATTGCCGGCCCTTTGATGCGAAGCGAAGCGGAGAAGCGCAAGATCAACGTCGGCCTGGCGGTAGCGGACCGGGGCGAAATGGTCTATCTCGAATCGGTGCGCTACAGCCGGCGGGTGTCTTGGCGTAACGTCGTTGCCGGCCAGCGTGTCCCGATGGAGTTGACCTCGCTCGGACGGGCCTGGTTGTCGGCTGCCGGAGAAGAAGAAAGGCGCAGTTTGATGGACCAGTTTCGCGAGCGGCGGCGTTCGGGCTGGCGAGACCTGGCGCGGGAAATCACCTCTGCCATTGACAGCGTACGGCAGCAGGGCTACTGCTGGGCTTCGTGGCAGCCCCAGGTCGTGGCACTGGCGACGCCCGTTGTGGTTGTCGATCGCCCCGTGTACGTGTTGAACATGAGCATCACGGGTGACGTCGAGGCGCTGGAAGTCGTCGCGCGCCTGCGCGAACCCTTGCTTGCCTTGGCGGATCGGCTTCGGACATCGATCGATAGCCTCTGAGCGTCGTTGCCATCGGCTCGCCGCAGGAGTGCCCAGCGCCCAAGGATTGCTGAATGACCTGCTGAGCCATAGCTCGCCTGTTTAGTCGAACTCTCGCGGGTCCAGGCAGAGGCGGGCTTTACCATGGCGTCAATCATTCATCACCAGGAAGGTTCGGCCTCGCGTTGGTAACGGGTTATAGTAAAAAACTGTTTTAGCCAACCCAAGGAGTTCGAGCATGAACGCACGCACCTATCGCACCACGGCCGCAGGTATCCTGATTGCTGCGATATTGCCTTTTTCGGTCGCCCACGCACAGCTCGGGGGCCTGCTCAAACAGGGGGAGAGCAGCGGATTGCCCGGTGGGCTCGGGAACCTGGGTGGCGGTAGCAGCGGGGGTGGTATCGGCGGCGCGTTGTCGGGGTCGTCCATGCTCTCTGGCAGCTCCAGCAACGTCGCCGGCCTGCTGGAGTTCTGCATCAAGAACAACTACCTCAGCGGCAACAGCGCGGCTTCGGTCAAGGACTCGTTGATGAGCAAGCTGCCGGGCGGCGCCTCGTCTGCCTCGTCCGCCTCGTCTGACAGCGGCTACACCAGCGGCGCCAGCGGCATCCTGAGCGGCAGCAACGGCAACCAGATGGACCTGAGCGGTGGCGGCCTGAAGGCCAAAGTCACGAAGCAGGTCTGCGACCAGGTTCTTTCCCAGGGCAAATCCATGCTGTGAACCGGCGGGGGTAAAGCTACCCCTGCTTCGGCAGCTCGAACACCAGGCAAGTCGTGGTGGCATGGGCGTACAGCTTGCCATCGGGCCCGACGATGCGGCCCTCGGCCGTGGCCAGTTGGCGCCCGCAATGGATCACGCTGCCGATGGCGCGCAGCGGGCCTGACTTGATGGAGGCAGCGCGCACGATGTTGATACTGAGTTCGGCCGTGGTGTAACCGCGCCCGGCCGGCATCATGGTGTGTACCGCGCAGCCGACGGCGGAGTCGAGCAGCGTGGAATACCAGCCGCCATGCACCGTGCCCAGCGGGTTGTAGTGCTTGAGCTGCGGCGTGCCCTGGAATACGGCCTTGCCGAAACCCACCTCCACCAGCGAGAAATCCAGCGTCTCGGCAATGTGCGCATAGGGCAGTTCGCCGGCCAGCATGGCCTGCATGATTTCCAGGCCGGTCTTGCCGGCGACCAGGGCGGGGTTCGCGAGGCCCGGCTTGCCGCCGCCGGCCAGCATGCGGCCACGCACCTCGTTCAACTCGTTGTTCCACCGGGCCAGCGTCTGTTCGGTGTCCGACTCCGTCATGCCCATCTTTGTTGCAGTGTCCATTGCAGCAGTCCTTTAGTTGCATATACAATACTTGTAGATGCAAGCATAATACATCAACTCCGAACTCATCCTATGAACGCTGTACTCGATCCATCCCTGCAGGCGGCTCTCAAAACGCTGGGCTGCACCAATCTGCGCCTGCGCCAGTTGATGCGGCGTGTCGCCCACCACTACGATCTTGAGATGGCCAAGGCCGGCCTCAAGACCACGCAGTATTCGCTCTTGTCGCATGTCCTCAGGCTGGGGCCGGTTCGTCCCACCGAACTGGCCCGGGCCATGCAGTTGGACGCGTCCACACTGACGCGCAACCTCAAACCGCTGATCGATGCCGGCTGGGTCGAAATGTCGTCCGGCAGCGATGCACGCAGCCGCAGCATCACCATCACCGCGCAGGGGCGTACCAAGCGCAGTGAGGCCCAGCATCACTGGAAAGCGGCGCAGCAAAGCCTGAACCAATTGCTGGGCACGCAGCGGGTGCTGGCGCTGCACGGCCTGATCGATGAGTCGATCGACCTGCTCTCTAGCGTTGATTCCAGCGACGCCAAAGCGTAGTGCAGCGCCGCAGCGCACCAGCAGTTTCCCCAAATAATCTTCGCGAGGACGTTCATGTTCGCCCAACAAGTCTCCACCTGGCTGCAACGCCGCGGCATTCACTACAGCTGGGTGATGGCGGCCGTCACCTTTCTCACCATGCTCACCATGTCGGCCGCGCTGGGCCTGCCGGGTGTCATCTTGCAGCCGCTGAGCCACGAGTTCGGCTGGACCAACGAGCAGATATCCTCCGCGCTGGCGCTGCGTTTTGCGCTGTACGGCCTGATGGGGCCGTTTGCCGCCGTGCTGATGGAACGCTGGGGGCTGCGCGCCGTGATGTGCACCGGGCTGGCGCTGGTCGGCACGGGCATGGCGCTGGCCACGCAGGCGACCCAGCTCTGGCAGCTGTTCATCTTGTGGGGCCTGATGCTGGGCCTGGGCACCGGCTTGACGGCGCTGGTGCTGGGAGCCGTGGTGGCCAACCGCTGGTTTACCGCCCGGCGCGGGCTGGTGATTGGCCTGCTGACCGCGAGTTCGGCCACCGGGCAGCTGGCCTTCCTGCCGCTGGCCGCCTGGATCATCGAGCATGCGGGCTGGCGCTATGCCGTGATTCCGATCTTTATCGGCAGCGCGCTGGTCGCGCTGCTGGCGCTGTGCCTGGTGCGCAACCGGCCCTCCGACATCGGGCTGGCTCCGCTGGGGGAGACGTTCGTACCGGGCAGCACACCCGTCGCCGCGGCGGCCATGACGTTTCGCACGCCCTTTGTGGCGTTGCGTGAAGCCTCGGGCAACCGCACGTTCTGGATTTTGTTCGGCACTTTTTTTATCTGCGGCCTGAGCACCAACGGCCTGGTGCAAACGCACTTCGTATCCTTGTGCAGCGACTACGGCCTGACGGCGGTGCCTGCGGCGTCCGTGCTGGCAATGATGGGCGGCTTCGATTTTTTCGGCACCATCCTCTCCGGCTGGCTGTCGGACCGCTATGACAACCGCAAGTTGCTGTTCTGGTACTACGGGCTGCGCGGACTCTCGCTGTTCTGGCTGCCGCATTCGACTTTCACGCTCTACGGCCTGTCGATCTTTGCCATGTTCTATGGCCTGGACTGGGTTGCCACGGTGCCGCCCACCGTCAAGCTGGCTGGCGCGACCTTTGGCAAGGAGCGTGTCGGGCTCGTCTTCGGATGGATTTTTGCGGCCCATCAAATCGGCGCCGCCACCGCCGCCTATGGCGCGGGGCTGACGCGCACGCTGCTGCTGACCTACACGCCGGCGCTGTATGCCGCTGGCGGCGCCTGCCTGCTGGCGGCAATCGCCGTGATGGTGATGCGCCGGCCGTCAAAGGTGCCCGTCGCGACCATGAACCGGGCCAGGAGCGCCACATGACTTCCATCGACCCGCGCACGCGCCTGCTGCTGGAGGCGCCGATCGGGGCGACGCTGCTGCGCCTGGCCGCCCCCAATGTGCTGGTGATGGTTGCGCAAGCCAGCGTCGGCCTGATCGAAACCTATTTCGTCGGCAAGCTGGGCACCGATGCGCTGGCTGGCATGGCGCTGGTGTTCCCGATCGTGATGCTGATGCAGATGATGTCGGCCGGCGCGATGGGCGGCGGCATCGCGTCCTCGATTGCGCGCGCACTGGGGGCAGGGCGCCGCGACAACGCCGACGCGCTGGTGCTGCACGCCATGCTGATCGCGCTGGGCTTTGGCCTGTCGTTTTCGCTCGTGCTGCTGCTCGGGGGGCACTGGCTCTTTACGCAAATGGGCGGCAGCGGCGCTTCGCTCGCGGCGGCATTGACCTACTCAGGCTGCGTGTTCTCGGGCGCGGTGCTGGTGTGGCTGTTCAATTCGCTGGCTGCCGTGATCCGCGGCACCGGCAACATGGCCGTGCCGGCGAATGTCACCGTGGCCGGCGTGCTGGTGCTGGTGCCCTTGTCGCCGCTGCTGATCTTTGGCTGGGGCCCGGTGCCGGCGCTCGGCATCGCGGGCGGCGCCATCGCGCTGCTGCTGTACTACCTGGTCGGCATCCTGGTGCTTGCGGCCTACCTGTGGTCGGACCGCAGCCTGCTCAAGCCTTCGCTCAGGAACGTCAAACTGCGCTGGCCGCTGTTCCGCGACATCCTGCGCATCGGCCTGATCGGCTCCGTCGGCACGGTGGCCACCAATCTGTCCATCGGTATCGCGACCTCGCTGGCGGGCGGTTTCGGGCCCGCGGCCATTGCGGGCTATGGAACGGCGTCACGGCTGGAGTACCTGCTGGTGCCGCTGATGTTTGGCCTGGGCGCGCCGCTGGTGGCGATGGTCGGCACCTGCATGGGTGCGGGCCAGCATGCGCGCGCCCTGCGCGCGACCTGGATCGGCGCTGCCATGGGTTTCGTTCTGGCAGAGGCAATCGGGCTCACCGCCGCCGTCTGTCCGCACGCCTGGCTGTCAATGTTCGGCAGCGACCCGGCCATGCTGGAAACCGGCACGCTGTACCTGCGCGCGGTCGGCCCGCTGTATGGCTTTTTCGGCTTCGGGCTGGTGCTTTATTTCGCGTCGCAGGGCGCCGGTCGCCTGCTCTGGCCGGTGGCCGGCAGCATCCTGCGCCTCGTGGTGGCGGGCCTCGGCGGCGTGCTCGCAATTCGGTGGGGCGGCGGGCTGCTGCAGGTGTTCATCGCGCAAGGCGCCGCGCTGGTGGTGTATGGCGTGGCGATCGCATCCACCATTGCCGGCGGGGCCTGGTTCGGTCGCCTCGGGTGGCCGTGCCGCACCGACACGCTGCTTCGCCGCCTCCAGCCGCGGCTAGCGCAGCGGGTCGTCGCCTGATTGCGTGCCTTCATCGATCCATCGCAGGTAGTCGGCGGACCCGGCCGTCACCGCAATCTGCACGATCTCAGGGACCTCATACGGGTGGTGCGCGCGAATGAATTGCGCCAGCGCCGCAAAGCAGGCTTTGCGCGTCTTGATCATCAGGCGACATTCGGGCTCGCTGCACATCTGGCCCTCCCACCGGTAGATGCTCTGGATGCTGTCGATCTGCACGCAGGCACCGAGCCGCGCGTCGACGATCTCACGCGCCAGCGTGCGCGCCTGTTCGTCGCCGGGGACGATGGTCAGGACCAGGCAATAGGGCGCTTCGCCGTCCGGTTCGATGGGGTTCGCAAGCGGCATGCGGGTCTGCGCGGCGTCAAACCGGCACGGTGTAGTTCAGCGTCATGCGCCCGCCATCCACGGTGACGATCTCACCGGTGACGTAGCTGGCCGCGTCGCTGGCGAGCCAGGCCACCACGTCGGCAATTTCGGACGGTTCGCCCAGTCGCTTCATTGGCGTGCGGCTCATGATACGGGCCTTGGCCTCCTCGCTGGTCAGCACGGCTTTGGCCGCGAGTTCGGTGGCGATGGTGCCGGGCGCCACGGCATTGACGCGAATCCCCTGGTCGGCCAGCGCCAGTGCCATCACGCGCGTCAGCTGGTTGATACCGCCCTTGCTGACGTTGTAGCTGGCGATCGTGGGAATGGTCAGCACGCCGTTGACCGAGCTCATGTTGACAATGCTGCCCCGGCGCACCCTGGCCATCTCGCGGGCCACGGCCTGCCCGACCAGGAACGAGCCCTTGAGGTTGACGCGCAGCACGGCATCGAAGTCGGCTTCGGTGATGTCCAGAAAATCCGCGGCCTTGAAGATGCCCGCGTTGTTGACCAGCACGTCGATGCGGCCATGCGCGGCCATGGTCTGCGCCACCAGCGCATCCACCTGGGCTTTGTCGCCGACATCGCAATGCACGTACAAGGCCCCGAGTTCCTGCGCCAGTTTTTGGCCACGCGCGTCGTCCACATCCGTGACCACGACCTGGGCACCTTCGCGGGCGAAGCGGCGAACGCAGGCTTCGCCGATGCCCTGCGCGGCGCCGGTCACGAGGCACACGCGGCCTTGCAGCCCGAATGAAACTTGAGAAGAAATAGTGTTCATGCCTAAATGGTACCCGCGCAAGCAGGTACCCGAGGCCTTTAAACTCGCAGGCAGCGGGTACGGCTGACGATTGGCCACTCCCAGCATGCAGGACCGCAACATGACCGTTTTCACCAAAGTCATTCTTTACACCGACACCGATGGCCGCGCGAAATTTCGCGAGGAAACCGTGGCTCTGGACGAGGGCACGCCGCAGTCGATGCTGTCGCGGATGTTCCCGTCGGGGGGCTACCAGCTGCGCCATAGCCCGCCGGGCTTTCGCAGCCAGTTCCATTGCACCACCACCCCGCAGTGGGTGTTTATTCTGGGCGGCGAGATGGAAATTGGCTTGCAGGGTGGCAGTTCGCGCGTGTTCAAACCCGGCGAACACTTTTATTCGGCCGATGTGCTACCCGAGGGGGCCCGTTTTGATGCGGCCGTGCACGGCCACTGGAGCCGTCAGGCCGGCCCCGATCCGTTGGTGACGCTGTTCGTGCGGGACTGAAGCGAGACACCCCCGAAGCGCCTGCGGCGCCTCCCCCTCAAGGGGGCGATACCAGCGGCCCGGCAAAGCCGGTTCCGCGGTATCCGCTGGCATCTGGCTGCGCCGGCTTTGCCCCGGCGGCGCTCAATAAGTTTGCAGTTCGCCGGACAGGATGCGCTGCACGCCCGGCCGCCCGGCCTTGACCGCATGCACCAGCGCGCGGGCCACCTGCTCCGGCCCGATGGCCTGGTAGTTCGCAGGGATCAGTGGACTGAGCAGCCGCATGGTGGACGAAACCCACTTTTCAGCGCTGCGCACGGGTTGCTGCAGGCTGCTGCGGTCGCCCGCGAGGAACGATGGCCGCACGATGACGACGGAGTCAAAGCCCAGTTGGCAGACCGCATCTTCCATCTCGCCCTTGACCCGGTTGTAGAACACGGCCGATTTGGCGTTTGCGCCCATGGCGCTGACGACTCCCAATTTAGTAGCGCCAGATGCATGCGCAGCCTGGGCCACAGTCACAACTGATTCGTAATCCACAGCCCGGAAGGCGGCCTGGCTGCCGGCCACCTTGATGGTCGTGCCCAGCGCGATGTAGACATCGTCCACCGGGGGCAGGGCCGCCAGGGCTTTGAGGTCGACCGTGTGGCAAGTCAACTTGGGGTGGGTGATGGGCGGGGCCCGGCGGCCCACGCAGTAAACCTTTGAATACGCTTTATCGGCCAAAAGAGCCGCGAGAACCTCCCGGCCCACGAGACCCGTTGCCCCGGCCACCAAAGCCACCCGTGCCGCCACCTGATCCGCCATAAGAGCCTCCATTGCGATTGCCGCCACCGAAGCCGCCGCCACTCCTGCGGCCGCGCTGTTCCGCCATGCTGTCCACACTGGTGCGCATGGGGTCCGGTTGACCCTGGGTCGTGCGCGGCGGTGCCGGATTGAGGTTGGCGCCGCTGGCGGTGCGATTGTGATCCGGCTGGCCTGCGCCTGCGCCGTCACGGTAGCCGCCGCCATTGCCGCCTCCCGAGCGGCCGCGGCCCTGGGCAGGACGCGGTCCACGCGCTGCCGGGTCGCCGTGCGGCGCGCTGCTGCGCTGGCCGCCG
>JARLJI010000250.1 GCA_031291295.1 Rhodoferax sp.
AGATGCTGGCGACGACCGATGCGGCGCTCTTTGAGCGGCTGGCCAAATGGCGCGCGGCCCGCACGCAGGAAGTGCTCGATCAGGAGTTGCCTGCTTGAGCGCCGACGCAATGCAGCGCTTCGAGAATCGGACAGTGCGGCCCGGCGGGTTGATCGCCATTCTGGGCGGCGGACAACTGGGGCGCATGACGGCGATGGCCGCGCGGACGATGGGTTATCGCGTGCGCGTGATGGACCCCGAGGCGGCGTGCCCGGCGAGCTTTGTGGTGGACGAAACCATCGTGGGCCGCTGGGACGACGCGGATGCGGCGCGGCGGCTGGCCACGGGCGCCGACGCAGTGACGCTGGAGATTGAGCAGATTGGCGTGGACGCGTTGGCCCAGGTGGCTGCGCTGGCGCCGTTGCGGCCGGGCGTGGAGCCGGTGCGCATTATCCAGGACAAGACGCTGCAAAAGACTTGGCTCGCCGAGCATGGGTTTCCGGTGGGGCCGTTCCGCGTGGTGACGAGCGAGGCGGAGTTGCAGGAGGCTGTTCCGGCGCTGGGTGGGCGCGTGTTCCTGAAGATCGGGCGCGGCGGCTACGACGGACGCGGGCAGGTGCGCATCGGCTTTGACGAGCCGGCGACCGAGGCTTCAATTGCCGAGGCATGGAAGGCGCTGGGCGAGCGGCCGGCGGTGGCCGAGCAGGCGCTCGATCTGGAGTGCGAGATTAGCGTGATGGCCGCGCGTTCGCCGGCGGGCGAGGTGTGCAGCTATCCGCCTGCGCGCAATCACCACGAAAATCAGATTCTGGCGTGGAGCGTGCTGCCGGCGGAGATTCCGCATGACATGGAGTTGCATGCCGAGGGACTGGCCGAGGCCATCATTTCAAAGCTCCACCTGGAAGGACTGCTGTGCGTGGAGATTTTTGTGACGCGCGACGGCAACCTGTATGTGAACGAGCTGGCGCCGCGGCCGCACAACAGCTATCACCAGAGCGAGCGCGGCTGCGTGACGAGCCAGTTTGAGCAGTTGGTGCGGACCACGTGCAATTTGCCGCTGGGCGATACGTCGCTGATTACGCCAGCGGCCATTGTGAACCTGCTGGGCGATGTGTGGCTGGACCGCGAGGACGAGCCGGACTTTGCTGCGGCGCTGGCCGTGCCGGGAGTGAAGCTGCACCTCTACGAGAAGCACACGGCACGCGCTGGGCGCAAGATGGGTCACTTGTCAGCGACGGGGGCAACCGCGGATGAGGCGCTGCAGCGGGTGCTGGAGGCGAAGCGGCGGCTGGGGTGATTCGTGCTTTCCCAGGTCTCAAAAGCGAGACCTGGGGCCCCCATGATTGTGCAGGTCGATGCGCTGTGAAAAGAAGCTGCAGGTTCGTCACCCCGACGTGCCTGTTCAGAAGGTCAAGTCAAAAGAAGGGGATGACAACAGTGTTGTCATCCCCTCTTTTTATGCATGCTGACGTGTTGCAGCTACTCGGGCTGGCCCTTTTCCCAGCGCTTGGGGCGGCGGTTGGCCTGCAGGATTTTCTTGCGCAGGCGCAGCGACTTGGGCGTGACTTCGACCAGCTCGTCATCGGCGATGAACTCGATGGCCTGTTCGAGATTGAGCGCCTTGTAGGGCACCAGGCGGACGGCCTCATCCGCGCTCGACGCGCGCATGTTGGTCA
>JARLJI010000251.1 GCA_031291295.1 Rhodoferax sp.
CGGGAAACTGATCTTGAACAGCACATTTTCCATGACATAGCTGCCATACGGCTGGGAAAGGCTGAAGGTGCGCTTGTCTTCGGGCTTGAGCGCCAGGTCTTTGTTGGTGTGGCTGAACAGCACGTCGTAGAAGCCCCATTGCGGCGCGCTCAACACCCCTGGAATGCCCATCTCCCCGCGCAGGGCGATATCCGCCAGGCGCACGCCACGACTGGTCGCATCGCCCGCCGCCCAGGACTTGCGCGAACCGGCATTCGGCGCATGACGATAGGTGCGCAACGCCTGGCCATCGACAAAGGCATGGGACAGCGCCGCCAGCAGTTGCTCCCGGCTGGCACCCATCAGTTTGGCGGTCACCGCCGTGGAAGCGACTTTCACCAGCAGCACGTGATCGAGGCCGACCCGATTGAAGGAGTTTTCCAGGGCGATCACGCCCTGGATCTCATGAGCAATGATCATCGCTTCCAGCACCACCCGCATGCTCAGCGGCGCCTCGCCGTTGGCCATGCGCCTCTGCGACAGATGATCGGCCACCGCGAGAATCCCGCCAAGGTTATCCGAGGGATGGCCCCACTCGGCCGCCAACCAGGTGTCGTTGTAGTCGAGCCAGCGGACGATGCAGCCGATATCCCAGGCGGCCTTGACCGGATCGAGGCGAAAACTCGTCCCCGGCACGCGCGAGCCGAACGGCACCACAGTGCCCTCGACCAGCGGCCCGAGATGCTTGGTGCACTCGGGAAAGCGCAGGGCCAGCAGGCCGCAGCCCAAAGTGTCCATCAGGCAGTTGCGCGCGGTGTCCAGCGCCTCCGCGGACTCGATCGGGTAATCGAGAACGTAGTCGGCGATGTCCTGCAGGACCCGGTCGTAATCGGGACGGATGTTCAGATCGACGTTGGCACTCATCTTCGACTCACTCTAGGTGGTCCAGCTCAAAAAGCATCGCCCGGCACACGTACCCAGCCTTCCATCAGCACCCGCGCACTGCGGCTCATGATGGCCTTGACCACGGTCCACTCGCCATTGACCTGGGTCGCCTCGGCGCCGACCCGCAAGGCGCCCGACGGATGGCCGAAGCGCACCGCACTGCGCGCGCCACCGCCCGCCGCCAGGTTCACCAGCGTGCCGGGAATCGCCGCCGCAGTGCCGATGGCCACCGCCGCCGTGCCCATCATGGCGTGGTGCAGCTTGCCCATGGACAAGGCCCGCACCAGCAGGTCCAGATCAGCCGCCACCACCGGTTTGCCGCTCGAAGCGGTGTAGCTCGCCGGCGCCGCGACAAACGCCACCTTCGGCGTGTGCTGACGGGTGGCCGCTTCATCTATGCGTTGGATCAGGCCCATGCGCACCGCACCGTAGGCACGGATCGTCTCGAACATCGCCAGGGCCTTGGGATCGCCGTTGATATCGCCCTGCAACTCGGTACCGGTATAGCCGATATCCGCCGCATTGACGAAGATCGTCGGGATCCCGGCATTGATCAGGGTCGCCTTGAAGGTGCCCACACCCGGCACCTCGAGGTCGTCCACCAGATTGCCGGTGGGAAACATCGAACCGCCGGCGCCCTCTTCCTCGGCCGCCGGGTCCATGAACTCCAGCTGCACTTCGGCGGCCGGAAAGGTCACACCGTCGAGTTCGAAGTCACCGGTTTCCTGCACCTGCCCCTCGGTGACCTGCACATGGGCGATGATGGTCTTGCCGATATTCACCTGCCAGATCCGCACCACCGCCACGCCATTGCGCGGGATCCGCCCGGCATCCACCAGGCCGGCGCTGATGGCAAACGAACCGACCGCCGCCGACAGGTTGCCGCAGTTGCCGCTCCAGTCGATAAACGCCTTGTCGATGGACACCTGGCCGAACAGGTAGTCGACGTCGTGGTCGGCCTTGATGCTCTTGGACAGGATCACCGTCTTGCTGGTACTGGAGGTCGCCCCGCCCATGCCGTCGATCTGCTTCTCATAGGGATCGGGGCTGCCGATCACCCGCAACAACAACGCATCCCGCACCGCACCGGGCAATTGCGCCGCTTCGGGCAGGTCGTTGAGGTTGAAGAACACCCCCTTGCTGGTGCCGCCACGCATATAGGTGGCGGGGATCTTGATTTGCGCTACATGGGCCATGAAATCTCCTGCTGGGTCTGGACGCGATGCGATTTCGCGGCGAAACGCCAATGTGTAGGTGCCGGTTTGCTGGGGCTGGGGGGGGGGGTAAATTCGCCCCCCAACCCCCCCAAACCCCCCCGGAATTAAAAAAAACCGGGGTTGCCTTTTTGCCCCCCAACG
>JARLJI010000252.1 GCA_031291295.1 Rhodoferax sp.
CCACAGCGAGGGGTACTCCCCTCGGTGCTCCTGCACCAGCCGCACGGCCCGTTCCCGGACCTCGGGTGAAAACTTGTTTGACTTGTTCATGGCTCCATCTTCTCAAAGGTTGGAGCCTCCTCAAAATCCGGGGCGATTCAAGGCAATTGCCCACTGCCGCACACAGTAATTGAACCGGAGAGGGGCCGCGGCCGGTGCCCAGTGGTGCCGGTTCGTCGCCGATGATCACCGGTATGCCTTCACCAAAGTGCATATCAAATCGATAGTCCTGCTGCTGGATCAATTCGACAGTGATGAGAGTTTCGTTCATGAGTTTTCGTCCTTCAAAGAATAAGGCCGGTAGCCGCGAATGGGCAGCTCACTTGTCCAGACGCTCGATGCCAAGCGCCTTGAGCATGTATTTTTCGTAAATCGGTTCGGAGCTTCCATTCTTCATCTTGTACAGGAAATATTTCTCGAAGGCGACCTTGGCCACGTGCACCCACTTGCCCTTCTTGAACCAGTTGACGTTGCGCGGCGGAATCTGCGGCAGCGCCACGAAAACTGCACCGGTGTCACCCATATCGGCAAGGCAAATCGCATTCCAGCTGGCCTTGGCCGTCGCCGGTTGGCCGGACAGCTCGGCAGTAATGTTGTTTACGATGGCGCTGACCATGGTTTCGATCATGTAGCCGGTTTTGGGCGCTCCCGTGGGCACTGGCGTCACTTCAACGGGTGGAATGGCAACACACACGCCGGCAGAGAAGATGTTGCGGTATGTCTTGCTGCGCTGGAATTCGTCAATCAGCACAAAGCCGCGCGGATTGCACAAGCCTGGCACGGCAGCCACCGGATCCACGCCCTTGAAGGCCGGCAACATCATGCTGAAGCTGAAAGGCAACTGGTGTTCCTTTTTGACCTGGCCGCTGTCGTCCAGTTCGGTCACGAACATCGTCCCGGCTTCCACCTTGGTGACGCGCGCGTTGGTGATCCATTTGATGTCGTTGCTGCGGAAATCACTCTCGAGCATTGATTTGGAATCACCGACGCCGCCCAGACCCATGTGACCGATATAAGGCTCGCTGGTGACAAAGGTCAGGGGCACCTTGTTGCGCAACTTGCGACGCCGCAGATCCCGGTTGAGAATGAAGGCGAACTCATAGGCGGGCCCGAAACAGGATGCACCCGGCATGGCTCCGACGACGACCGGGCCAGGATTGTTCAGGAACGCCTGATAGTCGGTCCAGGTCTGCCCGGCATGGTCCACGTTGCAGATGGAGTGCGTGTGGCCTTCGGGACCTGAGCCCGGCACCTCGTCAAATGAGAGCTTGGGACCGGTGGTGATCACCAGATAGTCGTAGGCGAGGCTGCTGCCGTCCTGCAGCTCCAGCGTGCTGCCGGCCGCGTCGATGCGCGTGACCGCTTGCGCCACAAAGTCGATTCCTTTTTTCTCGAGGTAGGGTTTGATCGGAAAGGTGATGTTCTCGCGTTCACGCCAGCCCACCGCGAGCCAGGGATTGGAGGGCACAAACTGAAAATAGTCCACCGCGTTGATCACGGTGATGCGGTGCGTCTTTGCGAGTTTCTCACGCAATTCATACGCTGCGGGCATGCCGCCGGTGCCGGCGCCCAGGATGATGATATGAGCCATGGTTGTCTCCTTTCGGTGAATAAACCTTTTCGTCTGTCCGGCGTATCGATCTTGCTCAGCGTTGCAGCAGGGTGTTCACTGCCTCGAGTCGGGCCTCATCGAGCTGACCTGCCAGCGCCTGCAAGCGCAACTGGTTCAGCAGCAGGTCCACCCTGGCCTGCAGCAGCGCCAGCTCCGCACTGCTCGCATCGCTTTCGGCGTTCAGCAGATCCAGCGTGGTGCGGTCACCGACCTGACGCCCGAGTTGCGTCGCGTCCAGCCGGGCCCGGCTGGCCTTGAGTGACTCCGCCAGCGCGCCGATACGGGCACTGCCCGCCTGCAGCCCGAGCCAGGCCGCCCGCGTTTGCTGGCTGATCTGCTGGCGTGTACGGTCCACTTCGGCCAGCGCCTTGTCCTCCAGGTGCAGCGCCTCTAGCTGGCGCGCGCTGCGATAGCCGCCGGTGTAAAGCGGGATGGTCAGCTGCACACCAATCATCGCCTGGCGGGTGGTGTTGCTGGCCGGGCCAAAGTCGCCGCTGCCGCTGAGGCGTTGCTCCCCGGCCTGCGCCACAAGGTCCAGCCTCGCCGAGGCGGCGGCGCTGAGCTTGACGCTCTCCTCCTGGGCGACGCGAGCCTTCGCCAGCTGCATGCGCAGTTGGGGGTTGCCGTTCGCCGCCAGTGCCAGCCAGTGGGCCAGCGGTGGCAGTGCTTCGGGCACGGCGCTGCCACCGGAAGACAGCATCTGAAGCGACGGAGACACCAAGCCGGTGGCATCGGACAGCGCCATCCGTGCGAGCTGAAGTTCGTTGTCAGCGGCGAGCACCTGCGCGCGCAGACTTTCGGCACGGGCCGATGCTTCGTAGGTGTCCGTGACTGGCGCATCGCCTATCGCGAAACGGTCCTTTGCCTGCGCCCACGCCCTCTCGACTGCGCTGTGCTGCCGCTTCAGGAGATCCAGTTTGCGCTGCGCCAGAATCACGTCGAAATAGCGCTGTACGGTGTGCAGCATCAAGTCCTGTCGACTGGACTGCCACTCCAGATCGGCGGCATCCGCAGAGATATCCAGTTGCTGCGACTGGGCCTGCCGCTCGCGGCTGATCAGCGGCTGGCGGGCTTCGAGCGTCCAGCCGCTGGCGTTGCCGTCGTTGATCGAAGTGTTGAAGGCCACGCCGTTGGACTGGCCGAAAGCGGGTGCGGAAAAGTTGGCGCCCGCCGTGCCGGTGTTTGCACTCATGCGGGCCGCGTTGCCACTGAGGGTCACCGTGGGTCGCCACAAGGCCGAGGCCTGTGCGCGGCGTGCGTCGCCGGCCTCGCGCGCGGCCTGCGAGATGGCGACGTCCGGATCATGCGTACTGGCGGCATGCCAGACATCGAGCAGGTCGGTGGCCCGGGCCGCCAGCGGCGCGCCGGCCATGACGATGGTCATGGCGGCAGCGGCCAGTGCGTTGAGCGGCTTCATCTCGCCGCGTCTCAATTGCCGGACTTTGCGCCCAGCTTGCGCAAGATCGTCTCGAGCATGCACCATTTGGTGAGGGCGCTTTGCAACAGGTTGGCTCCCACGAATGCGGTGAACGCAAGCCACCACTGGCTCACAAAAATCGGGCTGCCTGGAATGCCCAGCGCGAGGGAAAGCAGAATGAATACACCCGCGAACAGGCGCACAAGTTGCCATGAGGTCATGAGGAAACTCCTTGGGTTGAGGTTGGGGAGCCGGCAGGGACTGGCGGCGTTGACTGGAAGACGCCGCGATAAGCCGCGTAGTACAGCGTCGGGATCACCACCAGCGTGAGCACGGTGGAGACCAGGATGCCGAAGATCAGCGAGATCGCCAGTCCGTTGAAGATCGGGTCATCGAGGATGAAGAAGGCGCCGAGCATGGCGGCCAGCCCGGTCAGCAAAATCGGTTGCGCCCGCACGGTGGCGGAATGCACCACGGCTCGTTTGAAAGGCACGCCCTCGCGCACTTGCAAATTGATGAAATCGACCAGCAGGATCGAGTTGCGCACAATGATGCCGGCCAGTGCAATCATGCCGATCATGCTGGTCGCGGTGAACTGCGCGCCGAGCAGGGCGTGGCCGGGCATGACGCCGATGAGCGTCAAGGGAATCGGCGCCATGATGATCAGCGGCGTCAGGTACGAGCCGAACTGCGCCACCACCAGCAGATAGATCAGAATCAGCCCGACGGCATAGGCCGCGCCCATGTCGCGAAACGTCTCGTAGGTAATTTGCGATTCGCCGTCCCATTTGAGGGCGTAGTCCCGATACGCGTCTTGCGGCTGGTGAATGAAATATTCGACGAGCCGGCCACCACCCGGGGTCACGATTTTTGCCAGTTCACTGCGCATCGCAAACACACCGTACAGGGGGCTGTCGACCTTGCCGGCCATGTCGCCGACAACGTAGTTCACGGGCAGCAGATCCTTGTGATAGACGGGCTGTTCACGCGCCGTGTCAGTGACCGTGACAAGCTCGCGGATCGGTACCAGCTGGCCCGAGGCGCCGCGTACCGAGAGCTGCAGCAGTGTGTTCAGGTCGCCCTGGCGATCAGGGGGCAATTCGATCATCGCGGCAGCCGGGTACTTGCTCTGGTCGTGCAGGTACGTCGCTGCCTCGCCGCTAAGGCCGGCGCGCAGTGTGGACACGATCGCCTGCTGCGGCACACCCAGCATCGCGGCTTTTCTGCGCTCTACCAGCAGCAGCGTCCTGGGGGCCACCGCAATGCTGCTGTCGTCCACATCGACCAAGCCCGGTGTTTTCTCGAATACGGCGCGCACAGCCTTCGCGACTTCGCGCCGGCCCCCGGCATCGGCCCCGTAGATTTCGGCCACGATCGGCGAGAGCACCGGCGGTCCCGGCGGGAC
Organism: Rhodoferax sp.; assembly: GCA_031291295.1. Classification (GTDB taxonomy): domain Bacteria; phylum Pseudomonadota; class Gammaproteobacteria; order Burkholderiales; family Burkholderiaceae_C; genus Rhodoferax_A. The sequence goes on from JARLJI010000252.1 coordinate 4,474, forward strand.
TTCAATCACCTTCACGTTGGCGCCAAACTGCCGTCCAATTTTCTGCAGCGCCGTACGCACGCGGGTGGCTATCTCGTGGCTTTGCTCCTTGCGCAACTGCTTGTCGAGCAGGTTCACCTGCAAGTCCCCGACGTTGCCGCCGCTGCGCAAATAGTATTGGCGCACAAGACCGTTGAAATTGATCGGCGCGGCGGTGCCGGCGTAGGCCTGGTAGTTGGTCACCTCGGGCACCGTGGCCAGGTAGGCACCCAGCTCGTGCAGTACGGCCGCGGTCTGCTCGACCGGCGTGCCGGCCGGCATGTCCACAATGACCTGGAACTCGGACTTGTTGTCGAAAGGCAGCATCTTCAGCAGCACCAGTTTGGTGGCGGGCAGCGCCAGCGAGGCCACAATGAGCAGCGCAATGCCCAGTGCGAGCCGGCGTCGATGGTGCGAGCCGCGGGCGTCGTCGAGCAAGGGCCGGAACAACCGATCGAACAGCGGGCCAAGCCGGGCTGCAAGGCCGTGTCCGGCCGCATGCACGGCGACATTGCGGTCCCCTTCACCCTGCGTCGGGGCTGGCGGCGTGGGCTTCAGCCACAGCCGCGCGAGCCAGGGCGTGACGGTAAAGGCAATCGCCAGCGACAGCGCCATGCCCATGCTGGCGTTGATCGGGATCGGACTCATGTAGGGACCCATCAGGCCGGACACGAAGGCCATCGGCAGCAGCGCGGCAATCACCGTCAGCGTGGCGAGAATGGTGGGACCGCCGACTTCATCGACAGCGCCGGGGATGATCTCGGCGAGCGGGGTTCCGGGGTGCTGTTGCTGGTGCCGGTGAATGTTCTCGACCACCACGATGGCGTCATCGACCAGGATGCCGATCGAGAAGATCAGGGCGAACAGCGAGACCCGATTCAGCGTGAATCCCCAGGCCCAGGAGGCAAACAGCGTCACTGTCAGTGTCAGAACCACCGCGCTGCCGACGATGGCCGCTTCACGCCAGCCCAGTGCGACGAAGACCAGCGCCACGACCAGCGCGGTCACGAACAACAGCTTGTGAATGAGTTTTTCAGCCTTGTCATTCGCCGTGGCACCATAGTTGCGCGTCTCGGCCACGGTCACATCCGCCGGAATCACCGTGTTGCGCAGGACCTCGACACGGCGCATCAGCGCATCGGCCACGTCGATGGCGTTTTCTCCGGCCTTTTTGGTGATCGCTATCGTGACCGCAGGATACTCGGCCGCCGCTTTGCCGTCTTTGGCGGCCGAGGCGTACCAGACGTAGCGATTCGGCGGCAATGGTCCGTCGCGCACGCTGGCCACGTCACGCAGAAACACGGGTTTACCGCCGTGCACGCCAACCACCAGATCTGCCACCTCGCTGGCCTGACGCAGGAACGGGCCTGCGTCGATGGCGACCGCACGGTTGCCAGTGATCAGGTCACCGATTGGCAACCCGAGGTTGGCCGACTGCAGCGCCTGACGCAGGTCGGGTACCGTGACGCCGGCGCCCGTCATGCGCGCCGGATCCATCTCGACCAGCACCGCGCGCCCCGGTCCGCCCACGGTCGTCACCTCGCGCGTGCCCGGCACACGTTTGAGGTCCGACTCAATGCTGTGCGCCACACGCTCCAGGTCGAAGGCGCCAGTGGCGGGGTTTTTGCTGAACAGCGTGAGGGTGACGATGGGCACATCGTCGATGCCCTTGGGCTTGATGATCGGATCGAGCACACCCAGTCCCTTGGGCAGCCAGTCCGCATTCGAATTGATGGTGTCGTAAAGACGCACCAGCGCCTCGGTGCGCGGGACCCCGACCTTGAATTGCACGGTGAGCACCGCCAAGCCTGGCTGCGACACCGACATCACATGCTCGACGCCCACCATCTGGGACAAGACCTGTTCGGCGGGCGCTGCCACCATCTGCTCCACGTCGGTCACCGCCGCGCCCGGAAATGGAATCAACACATTGGCCATGGTCACGTTGATTTGGGGCTCTTCCTCGCGCGGCGTCACCAGCACGGCAAAAAAGCCGAGCAGCAACGCCACCAGCGCCAACAGCGGCGTGATCTTGGCGTTCTGGAAACGTGCGGCGAGGCGGCCGGCGATACCCATGACGGATGGCGTGGTCATGTCAGCGCACCCTGGCTGCCGCCTGTGGATCAGCGGCGATTTTTTCGCCTTTTTGCACGCCGCTCAGCACCTCGATGTGGTCGCCGTCAAGCGGTCCCAGCCGGATTTGTCGCAGCAGCGGGCGTCCATTGGCGCCAATGACATACAGCCCAGTCATCTCCGCGCGCCGAACCACGGCGCTCGCGGGAATATACAGGCGGCCACCCCCGCTGCTCGCCGCGGTCACGGGCAGCCACACGCGTGCGAACATGCCGGGCACCATGCCCTTGACGCCCGCAGGCAAATCGAGCCGTACCTGCAGCGTGTGGGTGGCCGCATCGGCCGCCGGCAGAATCTGCACGGGACCGGGCTCAAGCAGACCGTGGCCGACCGGTGCACCGGGGAACTCGAGCCGCAGGCTTTTGCCATCGGGAACCCCTTGCAGCGCCGATTGAGGTATGGCGGCCGTCACACGCAACGCCGAGGGGTCATACAAGGTCACCAGCGGACGGCCGGGTGTGGCCATGTCACCCAGTGCGACCGGTACCGCGCTGACCACGCCCGCATAAGGGGCGGTGACGACGAAAAAACCCGATTGCGTGTGGGTTGCGCTGGCCTGCGCCTGCAAGGCCTGCACTTGGGCCCGCGCCGCCTGAAACTGGCCTTGGGCGCGGTCCAGCGCGGACTGGCTGATGTACTGTTTCTGAAACAGCTGCTTTTGCCGCTCATAGTCCATGGACGCCACGCTCAAGGCGGCCTGCGCGGCGCGCGCCTGCGCCGCACTCGCGGCGGCCAGCTCGCCCGCGGCCCGGGCGTCGATGCGCAGCAACTCCTGCCCCGCCCGAACCCGCTCGCCAGCGCTGACATTCAGGGCCACGATTGCCCCGGACACCTGGGCCGACACATTCGTTTGGCGGACCGCTTCCACCACACCGTCGAAACTGACCCCGTCGGAAACGGTGGAGCCTGCGGCTTGCACCGTCACGGTCGCGAGTGAGCCGCCATCCGCAGCGCCAGCGGGCAGGGTGGTCATGACACAAGAGGCGACCAGGAGGGTCGCGAGCCCGGCTTTCAGCATCCCGATCTCCCTGGCCACGTGCAGTGCGGCAATGTTTTCAAATTGAGTTTCATTATTTAACTAATCAACTAATTAGTCAAATGATACAATAAATCACCCAGCATTCACTGAGCCTGATCAATAAAAGGGTCTTTTGATCTGATGAAAACTGCTTTGCCAATAGAGGGATCACCCATGGAGAACATGCCCCCCGAGGCTTTGTCGGAGGTCGCGGCCTATTTCCAGGCGTTGTCGGAGCCGACACGTCTGCAAATTCTCAATCTGCTGCGCCAGGGCGAATGCAATGTGGGTGAGTTGGCGCGTCTGTGCGGCTTCACGGCCGCCAACATCTCGCGCCACCTGACGCTGTTGACCAAGCGCGGACTGGTGGTGCGCGAGAGCCGGGGCACGAGTGTGTACTACCGCATTGCCGATGAGTCGGTTTATGCTTTGTGTGACCTGGTGTGCGGCAGCATTGCGCGGGAGCTGGAGCGCACTGCCGAACGTCGGCTCGCATTTTCGCAACCCCACTGACGCCGTCCCTTGCGCGCCAGCACCGTTCCAGATGCGGGCAGCCTGCTGCAAATGGGGGCATCCCTGCTGTGGCTGCCGCAGGCCGGCTTGCTGGCCTGGGCCCTGCAAGGCCTGCTGCAGGGTGGCGGTTTGCCGGCCGTGCAGATTCCCGCTGTCGGGGTGCTGCTGGTAGGCCTGGCGCGCGCGGCTTGTGATGCCTGGGGCGCGCGGCTGGCTTTTCGCGCGGCGCGTGTTCGTTTGTCGGGCCTGCGCGCGCAGGTCGCGCTTGCGTTGGCAGCGCGTTCGCCGCTGGATCGCGCGCGCCCGGCGTCGGGCCTGGCCGCCAGCGTCATGGCGGAGCAGGCCGAAGCCGTGGTGCCCTACTGGACGCGTTACCAGACGGCCCGGTTGCGCGCTACCGTGGTGCCGCCGGCGATTTTTCTGGCGGTGCTGCCCTTGTCCTGGGTGGCAGCGCTGGTGCTGATGGTTGCGGCACCATTGATACCGCTTTTCATGGCCCTGGTGGGCTGGCGCGCCAAGGCCGCGAGCGAGGCCCAGATGGTCGAGATGGGCGGGATGAATGCCTTCCTGCTGGATCGCTTGCGCGGACTGGCGACGCTGCGCGCGCTCGATGCGGTGGATGCCACAGCACTGCGTTTGCGCGATGCGGCGCATGCGCTCAAGCAGCGCACCATGGCGGTGTTGCGCATCGCTTTTTTGTCGTCGGCCGTGCTCGAACTCTTCTCGGCGCTGGGTGTGGCGATGGTGGCCGTGTACATCGGCTTTCACTTGTTGGGCCCGTTTGATTTTGGCGCCTGGGGCCAGCGGTTCACCCTGGGGCAGGGCTTCTTTGTGTTGCTGCTGACGCCGGCATTTTTTGAGCCCTTGCGCGAGTTGGCCAGCGTCTGGCACGACCGAGCGGCCGGCGAGGCGGCGCTGGGCGCGCTGAACCGCCTGGCTGTGCAGGGGATCGTTTTGCCGGGCGCCGTTGGCCCGCAGCAGAGCCCCGATCTTCTTGCCGGTAAACCCGCGCGCAGCACTCCAGCGGTGGACATTCAGGGCTTGCAATTGACGCATCCCGGTGCGAGCCATCCCGTGTTTGAGGGCTATGACTTGCGTGTGGCGCCCGGTGAACACCTCGTAATTGCCGGGGCGAGTGGCGCCGGAAAATCCACGCTGCTGGCCTTGATCGCGGGCCTGCTGCCCGCGCAGGGCGGCAGCGTCGTGATCAACGGTGTGCCGTTGTCGCCGGGCAGCGCCAGGGCGCTGCGCACGCGCATGGCCTGGATTGGCCAGAAGCCGCATATTTTTGCGGGCACGGTGCAGGCCAATGTGGCGCTGGGTCGTGCGCCGGTGAGCGCGGCCGCGGTGGCCGCCGCGCTGCGCTTTGCCACGCTGGATGGCGTGGCGCAGGCGCACCCGGGTGTTGGCCTCGGCGAGGGCGGTGTCGGGCTGTCGGGCGGCGAGGCGGTGCGGCTGGCGCTGGCGCGCGCTGCGGTTGATCCTGCTGTGGACCTGCTGCTGGCCGATGAGCCGACCGCGCATCTGGATACGGCAACAGCCGGCCATGTGACCGATGCCCTGCTGCAACTGGCTATCGGCAAGACGCTGATCGTCGCGACGCATGACCCGGTGTTGGCCGCCCGCGTCGGGCGCGCCGGGCGCGTCATCCAGCTCGCCGCAGCGCGGGAAACCCCGGCATGAAGCTCTGGCGCGAACTTCGCCCCTTGCTGGTTGTGTTTGCGCAGGGGCGCCGCGCGTGGCTGCTGGGCGGTGCGCTGCTGGCGGCGCTAACGGTGCTGTCGGGCATGGCGCTGCTGGGCCTGGCGGGCTGGTTCATCACGGCCACGGCGATCGCGGGCCTGAGCGCAGCCACGGCCTTTGCCTTCGATGTATTCATGCCGTCGGCCGGTATCCGCCTGCTGGCGCTGGGCCGTACCGCCTCCCGCTATGGGGAAAGGTTGGTGACGCACGACGCCACGCTGGGGGTGCTGGCGCAGTTGCGCGAGCGTTTGTTCCGGGGCTGGGCGCAGCCCGAAGCGGCCCGGCGGCTGATGGCCCGGCCGGCGCAACTGCTGTTTCGCCTGACGGCCGATATTGATGCGCTGGACTCGCTGTACCTGCGCGTGCTGGTGCCCGCCAGCGCGGCGCTGCTGGCGGCATTGGCGACCGGGTTGGCGCTGGGGCTCGCCCATTGGGGCCTGGGCGCGACCGTGGCGTTATGGCTGGTCGTGGCTGGTTTGGGAATTGCGCTGGTGGTGGCGCAGCGCGCGCGTCAGGCGGCGCGCCGACGTGCTTACGGGCTGGAGGCTTTGCGCGCACGCAGCGTGGATCTGGTGGCAGGGCAGACGGACCTCGTCATGGCCGGGCAACTCGATGCGCAACGGGCCGCGCTGGCGGCGGCCGATGGCTATCTGGCGCGTGCCGACGACGCCTTGAACCGGCTGGAAATCCGGGCGGCCCTAGCCTACAGCGTGGCCGGCACCATCGCGCTCTGCGCCACACTGCTGGCGGTGGGCGCGCTGACCGGTGCGGGCACCATGGGCGCGCCAGTGGCCGCGCTGGCCTTGTTGCTGGTGCTGACCGCGACCGAGCCCTTTGCCGCGCTCAGCCGTGGGGCGCTGGAGCTGGGGCGCACGCTGTTGGCGGCGCGCCGGCTGGTGCCGCGCATGCAGACGCCCGGTCCGCAGCCTGCGACTGAGGGCGGCGCGATGGCACCGGCCCCCAGCCTGGCACTGCAGTTGACCTGCGTCACAGCCAACCCGGGGGGGCATGAGGCGCCCGGTCAGCCACTGCTGCGCGAGCTATCACTCGCGCTGCGCGCCGGTGAGCACGTGGCGCTGATTGGGCCCAGCGGGGCCGGCAAGTCCACGCTGCTGGCGCTGGTGGCGGGCGAGCTGGCGCCGCAGTCGGGCGTGGTGCAAACGCAGCCGCATAGCCTGCTGACGCAGCGCACCGAGCTGTTCCAGGACAGCCTGCGCGACAACCTGCGCCTGGCCGACCCCGGCGCCGATGACGCGCACCTGTGGCAGGTGCTCGAGGCTGCCGGCCTGGCCGACGATGTGCGGGCGCTGCCGCAGGCGCTGGATGCGCGATTGGGCGAGGGCGGACTCGGCCTGTCGGGCGGCCAGGCGCGCCGGCTGGCGCTGGCGCGTTTGCTGTTGCGCCGGGTGCCGCTGTGGCTGCTGGATGAGCCGACCGAGGGGCTCGACCCGGCCACCGCGCGCGACGTATTGCAACGCCTCAAAGAGCAGGCGAGCGGGCGCACCATTTTGCTGGCGACCCATGTGCGGCGCGAGGCCGCGCTGGCGGACCGTTTGCTGGGCTTGCGGCACGGGCGCATCGTGGCCGACGCCCGGCGTGGTGAGGCACAATTCGAAGCGCTGCTGAATACGTTGCGGCCGGATTGAAGTTGGACATAGGACCGGGCCGTAGAAAAATCCCGGGGCAGTGCAGAATCAACGATCAAGGGGATTACATGGAACTCGACATTGTCTCGCTGTCGCGATTGCAGTTTGCCATCACGGCGCTGTATCACTTTTTGTTCGTGCCGCTGACCCTCGGCCTGTCCATCATCCTGGCCATCATGGAAACGGTCTACGTGATGACGGGGCGCGTGATCTGGCGCGACATGACGCAATTCTGGGGCGTGCTGTTCGGCATCAATTTCGCCATGGGCGTTGCGACCGGCGTCGTGATGGAGTTCCAGTTCGGCATGAACTGGAGCTACTACAGCCACTACGTGGGCGATATTTTCGGTGCACCGCTGGCGCTTGAAGGGTTGATGGCTTTTTTCATGGAAGCCACCTTTGTCGGGCTGTTTTTCTTTGGCTGGGACAAGCTCTCCAGGGTGGGTCATCTGACGACCACCTGGGCCGTGGCCGCCGGCTCCAACTTTTCGGCCTTGTGGATTTTGATCGCCAACGGCTGGATGCAAAACCCGGTGGGTGCCGTGTTCAACCCGCCGACCATGCGCCTGGAGGTGACCGACTTCTACGCCGTGCTGACCAACCCGGTGGCGCAGGCCAAGTTTGTCCACACCGTCTCGGCCGGCTATGTCACTGCCGCCGTGTTTGTGCTCGGGGTGTCGGCCTGGTACCTGCTCAAGGGGCAGCACCGCGATCTGGCCAAGCGTTCGATGACGGTGGCGACGTCCTTCGGGCTGGCGGCGGCGCTGTCGGTGGTGGTGCTGGGCGACGAGAGCGGCTATCTTTCAGGCGAACACCAGAAGATGAAGCTCGCCGCCATCGAGGGCATGTGGGAAACCCAGCCCGCGCCCGCGGCCTTCACGCTGATCGGTTTTCCGGACCAGGCGGCGCGTGAAACCCACTACGCCATCCATATTCCGGGGCTGATGGGGTTGATCGGCACCCGCTCGCTCGACACCGTGATTCCGGGCATGAATGACATGGTGAAACTGGCCAAGGTGCGCATCGCCCAGGGCATCAAGGCCTACAACGCGCTGCAGCAGATTCGCGCCGCCGGCAGCAAGGGCAAGATTTCGCCCGAATTGCGCGCCGCCTTTGAAGACAACGGCAACCAGCTGGGCTATGCGCTGCTGCTCAAGCGCTATGTCGACGACCCGCGCCAGGCCACCCCGGAGCAGATCGACAAGGCGGCCTGGGACACCGTGCCGCAGGTGGCACCGCTGTTCTGGCTGTTCCGTCTCATGGTGGGCATCAGCATGTTCCTGATCCTGTTGATGGGGACGTTCTTCGTGCTGTCGGCGCGACGGGCGCTGGATCGGCATCGCTGGTTGCTCAAGGTGGCGCTGTTCGCCATTCCACTGCCGTGGATCGCGGTGGAGGCTGGCTGGCTGGTCGCCGAGTTCGGTCGCCAGCCCTGGGTGGTTGAAGGCATCCTGCCCACAGCGGCAGCGGTTTCCAGCCTGGGCATCAAGACGCTGCTCATCAGCATTGCCGGCTTTGTCCTGATCTACACCGTGCTGCTGGTGATCGAGATGAAGTTGCTGCTCAAAACCATTCGCAAGGGGCCGGCCTCGGAACATTCTCCGGCCGAGGGTGCGCCTCCCAGACGCGCCGCTGCGATCCCGGCGCCCCTCACTTCAATGGAGTAGCCCCATGATCCTGCATCAGTTAGTGGATTACGACACCCTGCGCCTGATCTGGTGGGCCCTGATCGGGGTGCTGCTGGCCAGCTATGCCATCACCGATGGTTTCGATCTGGGGGTGGGCATGCTGCTGCCCTTTGCCGGACGCGACGATGTGGAGCGGCGCGTGGTCATCAACAGCATCGGCCCGGTCTGGGAAGGCAATCAGGTGTGGCTGATCCTGGGCGGCGGCGCCATCTTCGCCGCGTGGCCGCAGCTCTATGCGGTGGCGTTCTCGGGGTTTTACCTGGCCATGTTCGCGATTCTGGCGGGGCTGATCCTGCGCCCGGTGGCGTTCAAGTTTCGCAGCAAGCGCGACGAGCCTCGCTGGCGCTCGCGCTGGGATTGGGTCCTGTTTTTCAGCGGCCTGGTGCCAACTCTGATTTTCGGCGTCGCGCTCGGCAATGCGTTGCAAGGCGTGCCGTTCCGGCTGGCGCCCGACATGCGGATCTTCTACGACGGCAGCTTCTTTGGCTTGCTCAACCCCTTCGGCTTGTTGTGCGGCCTGGTCTCTGTGGCCATGCTGGTGATGCACGGCAGTGCCTGGCTGCAGCTGAAAACGCAGGGGCCGGTGGCGCAGCGGGCGCGCCGCTATGGCAGCGTGGCGGCGCTGCTGACCATCGTGCTGTATGCGCTGGCCGGCGTGCTGTTGTGGTCCTACATCGGTGGCTATCGCATCACGAGTGCCATCGATACAGTAGGCCCATCCAACCCGCTGCTCAAGACGGTCGAGGTTCACGCCGGCGCCTGGTTCTCCAACTATGCGGCCCATCCGTGGACGCGGGCCGCACCGGTGCTGGGCCTCGTCGGCGCGGCCGGTGCCTTGCTGGGATTGCAGCTGCGGCGCGAGTTGTTCACGCTCTTGTGCAGCGCGCTGAGCGTGGCCGGCATTGTGCTGAGTGTCGGTGCGTCGATGTTCCCGTTCCTCTTGCCATCGTCCATCGACCCGCGCGCCAGCCTGACGGTGTGGGATTCCTCATCGAGCCACCTCACGCTGTTCATCATGCTGGTGGTGACCGTGATTTTCGTGCCGATCATCGTCGCCTATACCTCGTGGGTGTACCGCGTGCTGTGGGGGAAGGTGGACGAGCAGGCCATTCGCGACGAAAGTGCGCACGCGTATTGACGCACCGATCAACCTAAACAAGGACAAGTCATGTGGTACTTCTCGTGGATTCTCGGGCTGCCCCTCGCGGCTTCCTTCGCGGTGCTGAATGCGATGTGGTACGAGTTGATGGACGACGAGGCGACGCGCAGGGAGCAGCTCGAAAATCCCTGACAGCCCGGCCGCGCCCGCGTTGCCTCAGCGACCCAGCGCCTGTGTGATCAGCCGGCCCGCCGGGGACAGATTGGCCACCAACTCATGCGGCAACGCGTGGCGTTCCACCAGGTACTGCGGCGTGTTGAAGCTCACTACCACGGTGCCGGGCACTGCTTCCGATACGAGTGCCTTCAGCGGCAGGTCGAGCGCCGCCAGCGGCTGCGCCAGCATCAGCGGCGTGCCGGCCCGGGCGTTGCCGAAAATCAGCAGCACGGTGGGCGGCATCGTCAACCCCACGGCGGCGGCTTCGGCCTGGTGATCGATGGTCGCGAACATCTTGATGCCGTGCAATTCGAACGTGGCCCGCAGGCGCTCCAGCGTATCGGCGAAAGTGTGGGCACTCTTGATGCTGACCACACCGGGGGTGCTGACCGGGGTCGATAGGCTGGTGTTCATGCGGGACTCCAAGAGCGGGACTTAAGGCGATGGTAGGCCGATTTTGGGCGACGCGCATGTGGGCAGAACCCTTTGGCATGGGATCCTGGAATTCAAGCTTTTTAGGCCCGTAGCCCTTATGGGGCACTGACTATGCGCTATGAATAGCATAGTGACCCTGCATGGCCTCTGTGGCGTGGCGCGCGGCGCTTGTCACGTGCCCCCGAACATCGCCAGATCCAGCTTCGACGGATTGCCCAGCCACGACGCACGCAGCGTGTGGTCTGCCAGATCGTCGCCCGTCAGGCCGTGCACCAGCACATCCAGGCCTTGGCGGTTCTGCTCCAGCCAGGCGATGACGGGTTCGAACTGCGCACTGTCGAACGCCAGTTGGCAGCTCCAGTGCGGGTGCGGCCCCACGAGTTTTTCGTGGACCCGGCCCACGCGCACGTTGAGCTGCTCGCCGGCCTGCTGGCAGAGCAGGCGCGCCTGCGCCACCGTTTCAGGCCCGAAGTAGACATGGGCGTGATAGTGCGCGTGGAGGTTTTGGGGTCGTGCAATCATGGGTTGTCTCCGGCAGGCCAGGGCGGCCCTTTCAATTCGACCGTGTTGCCCTGCGGGTCTGCAATGTAGATCGAAGGCCCTTCTCCTTGCGCCCCGTTGCGGGACTCGACCGGCCCCACCGCGATGCCTGCGGAGGTGAGGTGTGCACGGATCGTGGCCTCATCGAACGGATCGATGCGCAAGCAGAAGTGATCGAGATTTTTCCCTTCCACCCCCGGCGCTGCACCGCCCGCACGGCCCAGCGGCCCATCGACCGGCACCAGATCGATCAGCGATCGCCCGGCGCGCAATTGCACCAGGCCGATATCGTCCTGCCGCCGCTCGACGGGGCAACCCAGCACCGTGCCGTAGAAATGGAGCATGGCATCCAGATCCACGACGCGCAGGACGATGTGATCAATTTCCAGGATGTGGATCATAGAGGTCTTTCCTTGTCGGCCGATTCGGTTTGGGGTCAATGGTTGGGCAGCGGGTGCCGCATCGGTGTATCTGCAGACATTCTGCGATTTTGATCCCGGTAACGTCTGGGTGCGTGAATAGCTCGAAATTTTCGGAACGGGATTGCTTGTGAGTTGGGGTGTCGGTATACTGGACGTTTGTACAGTATCTCTGCTGCCATGGCGCTCCGCAAGGCTTCCCCGTCGTCAGTCCGACCGCTGCGCCATGCCGGCGGGACGGAGGCGGTCCTATGAACGATGTGATGATTCCCCTGCATGCCATCAAGGGGCGGGGCACGGCCACGCGCATTGCGCACCGGTTCGAGCGCGACGTGCGCGATGCGTTCGACGATGGCTGGGACACTCTGACGGACGACACGCAGAATGATTCGGCATCCCCCGCCACGCAGGTCACCTTCGAAGACGCCAAAAGCGCGCTCACGCACAACGATTCGCCCGACATTTACTTCGACTACGGCCTGAACCCCTACCGTGGATGCGAGCATGGCTGCGTGTACTGCTATGCGCGGCCCACGCACAGCTACCTCGGCCTGTCGCCGGGGCTGGACTTCGAGACCCGCATCGTCGCCAAACGCAACATTGCCGCGGCGCTGGCGCGCGAGCTGACCGCGCCGCGCTATGTACCACGCATGATTGCGCTGGGCACCGTGACCGATGCCTACCAGCCGGCGGAGCGTGAGCTGCGCCTCACGCGCGGCGTGGTCGAGCTACTGCACCGCTGCCACCACCCGGTTGCCGTAGTCACCAAGGGCAGCGGCGTGGAGCGCGACCTGGACCTGATCGCACCAATGGCGCAGGCGGGGCTTGTGGCGGTGTATGTGACCATCACGACGCTCGATGCGCGCCTTGCGCGCATTCTGGAGCCGCGTGCCGCCGCGCCTTACCGGCGACTGCGCACCATCCGCACGCTGGCGGATGCGGGCGTGCCGGTCGGCGTCAGCGTGGCGCCGCAAATTCCATTCGTGAACGAAGACATGGAGCAGGTGCTGGCCGCCGCCCGGGAGGCGGGCGCGCGCAGCGCCTTCTATACCGTGCTGCGTCTGCCGTGGGAGCTGAGTCCGCTGTTTCGCCAGTGGCTGGAGCTGCACTACCCGCAGCGCGCCGCACGCGTCATGGCGCGCATCCACGACATGCGCGACGGCAAGGATTACGACAGTGATTTTGCGACGCGCATGAAAGGCCAGGGCCTCTGGGCCGAGCTGGTACGCCAGCGCTTCGAGAAAGCCTGCCACCGCCTGGGCTTCAACCGCGACCGCATTGAGCTGGATGCGAGCCAGTTCCGCCCTGGCTATGCGGTGGGGCAGGGCAGTTTGTTTTAGTGCCGGGCGCCAGCGCCCTTCAGCGCAAATAGCTGCGGTTCAGCCGTACTTCCAGTTTTTTCTGCAGCGTCTCAAAGAAGGCGCTCATGGCCCAGTAGATGCCTGCGGCGGCCAGGTACAGCGGGAATGGCTGGAACGTGGTGGCAATCACCTCCTTGGTGGCCAGCATCAGCTCGCTCACCGCAATCACCGACACCAGCGAGGTGTCCTTGATCAGGCTGATCAGGCTGTTCGACAGGCTGGGCACGGCCAGGCGCAGCGCCTGCGGGCCGATGATGTAGCGCAGGGTTTGCGTCTGTGTCAGGCCCAGGCTGCGCGCGGCGTTCCACTGGCCGTGTTCCACGCCGTTGATCGCGCCGCGAATGGTCTCCGACAGATAGGCGCTGACGTTCAGGCTCAGGCCCAGAATGCCCGCGGTGATCGGCTCGAACTGGATGCCGATGCTGGGCAGGCCGAAGTAAATCACGAACAACTGCACCAGCAGCGGCGTGCCGCGCATGCAGCTCACATACAGGGTGGCCAATTGCGACAGAACGGGCGCCTTGGCCATGCGCGTGATGGCCACCAGGGTGCCCAGCACCGCGCCGAAAATCACCGACGCGATGGCCAGCATCAGCGTGTAACCGGCGCCCTTGATCATCATTGGCAGCGCATCGCGCAGCAGGTCCGTCAAGCCATGCAGGTCCATACGTCACACTCCCGGTTTGAAAAAAAACCCGGCCGCGGCCGGGTTGTTGAGCGCGAAAGTTATTTCGCGACCGGCGGCTTGCTGACGTCACGGTCAAACCACTTGTTGGAGATTTTCGCAAAACTGCCATCGGCTTCGATATCGGCCAGCGCCTTGTCCAGCGCCGCCTTGAACTTCGGGTTGTTCTTGGCAAACGGAATGCCGGATTTCTCGATCTCGCCCACCGGTGCGCCAGCCTTGAGCGGCAGTTTGGTTTTTTTGATGATGTAGGGAATCAGCAGGCTGTCGTTCATCGCGGCATCGATGCGCCCCAGCGCCAGATCCTGCAGGTACTCGCTGGAGCCGGGATAGGTCTTGATGTCGATGCCGCCCACCGCCTTGGCCATATCGGCAAAGTTGGTGCCCTGGCCCACGCCCAGCTTTTTACCGCGCAGATCCGCCAGCGTCTTGAACTCGCGCCTCTCGTCCTGGCGCACGATCAACTGCGGGCTGGAGATGGTGTAGGGCTCGGAAAAATCAAAGGTCTCCTTGCGCTTGTCGGTGATGCCGACCTGGTTGATCACCACGTCGTACTTGCCCGCCTGCAGGCCGGCCAGGATGGCGCTCCATTCGCTCGTGGTGAACTCGGCCTTGACGCCGAGCATTTGCGCCAGCGCATTGGCGAGTTCGACTTCGAAGCCGGCCAGCTGACCGTTTTCCTTGTAGTTGAAGGGCGGGTAGGTGCCTTCCATGGCCACCCGGAGCGTGCCGCGCTGCTTGACAGTGTCGAGCAGGTCGGCGGCGCCGGCATGCAGTGCGCTCGCCAAAAGAACGGTGGCGGCCAAGGCGTTTCGTATATTCATACTCACTCCGGTTATAAGCAATAACTATGGATGTTGATTTTTGATATTACAGCGAGTGACGCCTTGTTGAAGGATCGGAGCTCGACAGGCTTGATGCCACCATGGGCATTCGCGTTATGGTTTGGCGCAGTCCGCGTAGATGTCCATGGTTCGCCGATAAACGCTGGTTTGTACGTCGAGCAGGCCCAGGATCGAATGAAAGTAGTTGTCGTGCGAGACCGGCGCATCCAGCTGGCGCTTGAGACAGGCCGTGGTGATTTTGTCGCGCTGCTCGAACGACGGTGACAGCCAGGTGATCCAGGGCACATGCGTTTGCACGTCGGGCGCGATGCTGTAGGGCAGGCCGTGCAGGTAGAGGTTGTTTTCGCCCAGCGACTCGCCATGGTCTGCGACATAAATCATGGCGGGCGACCAGTTCCGCTCTTCGGTCTTGAGCCATTCAATGCTGGACGCCAGGAAATGATCGGTGTAAAGCACGGTGTTGTCGTAGGCGTTCACCAGCTGCTCACGGTCGCAGTCCTGCAAGTTGTTGCTGGTGCATTCGGGCAGGAATTTCTTGTAGGCCGCGGGGCTGCGTTTGTAGTAGGCAGGGCCGTGGCTGCCCATCTGGTGCATCGCTACCACCACGCCTTTGGCGCGCGCCGCAGCCGGCAGGGCGGCGATACGCTGGTCGATGTTGTCCAGCATGACGGCGTCAAAACACTCCCCGCCCTGGCACAGGCCCGGCACCTTGAGCCGCGAGGTGTCGACGTTGTGAACCCGATCGCACACGCCCTTGCAGCCGGATTGGTTGTCGATCCACAGCACCGCCAGCCCGGCGCGCTGCAGCACATCGAGAAGACTTTCGTCGTTGGCCTTGCGGGCCTCGAAGTCCACGCGGCCCAGAGGCGAAAACATGCACGGCACCGAGGTGGCCGTGCTGGTGCCACAGGACCAGGCGTTGCGCAGGCTCACTACGTTTTCCCGGGCCAGCTCCGGGGTGGTGGCGCGTGCATAGCCGTTCAGGCCGAAGTTGCCGGCACGTCCGGCCTCGCCCAGCACCAGCAGCAGTAGCGGCGGTTTGGACTGGGCGGTGTAGCTGGCGCCGAGTTTCGCGTCTTCGCCGATCGGCAGCAGCACCGAATTGTTGCGCTCGAGCGGCTTGGCGGCGATGTCGCCAAGCGCATAGAACGAATTGAGCGGGTTGATCAGGTAACGCAGCTGCGTGTGATTGCGCATGACCGATGCAAGGTCTTTGTATAAAATGCCGGTAACCCCTACGAGCACTGCGCAGGACGCTATGAAAGTTATAGTGTTGAGCAGCAGTCGCCGGCCGAAGGTGAGGCGCCTCAAGGGCTTGCGCCAGAGCCACACTGCCGGTAAAACCGCCAGCACCAGCACGCTGCCCAGCATGCGCCAGCTCACAAGATCGCCGACTTCGCGCGGGTTGGTCTGCAGCACGTTGATCATCATCGGGGTGTCGATGACGATGTGGTAGCTCAGCATGAAATAGGTACCCAAGGCGGCCGCCAGCAGGAGCAGCGTGATGACCGGCTTGAGGGTCCAGCGCCAGGCCAGCAGACTCAGCAGCGCACTGGTGGCAGCGCCAATCAGCACCGCGAACCCCGCGCCAAACCACAGCCCGCGGGTGTTGTCCAACTCGGGCAGGCGTCCCAGTTGTTGCCACAGCGCCAGATTGCAGGCCGTGGCGATCCAGATCGAGGCCAGCACAATGACCCAGACCGGATGCAGGGCGGCGCGCTCCCGTTCGGGTGAAAAAAATGACGACAGCGCGAACTCGGTGGTACGGAACAGTTTCAGCGACGACATGGTTTTGGATTGTCACTGTTTTTGCGGTTTTGGCGATTCGCCAGAGGGGGAGCCCGTCAGTAAAGCACCACACCGCGAATCGACTCGCCGCGCTTCATGAGGTCGAAGCCCTTGTTGATATCGGCCAAAGGCATGGTGTGCGTGATCAGGTCGTCGATGTTGATCTTGCCCTCCATGTACCAGTCGACGATCCTGGGCACGTCGGTGCGCCCGCGCGCGCCGCCGAAGGCCGAGCCTTCCCACTTGCGCCCCGTCACCAGCTGGAACGGCCGGGTGCTGATCTCCGCGCCGGCTTCCGCCACGCCGATGATGATGCTGCGTCCCCAGCCCTTGTGCGTGCACTCCAGCGCCTGGCGCATCACCCGCGTGTTGCCGATGCACTCGAAGCTGTAGTCGGCGCCGCCGTCGGTGAGTTGCACGATGGCATCGACGATGTTGCCGCCCGCAGCTTCGATGTCCTTGGGATTGAGAAAGTGCGTCATGCCGAACTGGCGCGCCATTTTCTCGCGCGCGGGGTTCAGGTCCACGCCGATGATCTTGTCGGCGCCCACCATCCTGGCGCCCTGGATCACGTTCAGCCCGATGCCGCCCAGGCCGAACACCACCACATTCGCGCCGGCCTCCACCTTGGCCGTGAAGATCACCGCGCCGATGCCGGTGGTCACGCCGCAGCCGATGTAGCAGACCTTGTCGAAGGGCGCGTCCTCGCGGATCTTGGCCAGCGAGATCTCGGGCGCCACCGTGTAGTTGCTGAAGGTGGAGGTGCCCATGTAGTGGAAGATCGGCTTGCCGTCCAGGCTGAAGCGGCTGGTGGCGTCGGGCATCAGCCCCTTGCCCTGGGTGCTGCGGATCAGCTGGCACAGGTTGGTCTTGCGGGACAGGCAGAACTTGCACTGGCGGCATTCGGGCGTGTACAGCGGGATGACGTGGTCGCCCTTCTTGAGCGTGGTCACGCCGGGGCCGACATCGACCACGATGCCTGCGCCTTCATGGCCGAGGATGGCGGGAAAGATGCCTTCGGGGTCGGCACCCGAGAGCGTGTAGTAGTCGGTGTGGCAGATGCCGGTGGCCTTGATCTCGACCAGCACCTCGCCGAATTTCGGACCTTCGAGGTCGACGGTTTCGATGGTCAGGGGTTGGCCTGATGTCCAGGCAACGGCGGCGCGGGTTTTCATGGGATGGTTTGCAGGTAAAGAAGAATCCCTGCACTATAAATGCAAGACAGCGCGCCGCTAACCGGGCCAGGTCGAGCCATGTTCGGGCACCGTGGCGCGCCACTTCAGTTCGTGTTCGATGCGCTTGCGCAGCTCGTCGGATGGCCCCATGTCGCCATGCACCACATAGACTTCATCGGGCGCGTGCGGCAATGTCCGCAGCCACTGCATCAACTGGTTGGCATCGGCGTGCGCCGAGGCCGACTGCAATTGCACGACCTCCGCATTCACGGCCACATCATGGCCATGAAGGCGCACGGATTTTGCGCCACTGGCCAGCGTGGCCCCGCGCGTACCCGGCGCCTGATAGCCGGTCAGAACGATCATGTTGCGATGGTCGCCAGCGTACAGCGCCAGGTGGTGCAGCACCCGCCCGCCGGTCGCCATGCCGCTGCCTGCCAGGATCACCATCGGGCCGTGCCGTTTGGCCAGTGCCTTGGACTGCTCGGTTGTCTCCACCATGGTGGCTGCATGGCCCATGGCATGTGCCTCTCGCGTGCTCAGGCGGTGCTCGCCCGGGTGATGCTCGAACAGGCCGGTGGTTTTGATGGCCATGGGACTGTCGAGAAACACCGGCAACGAAGTCGGCAGGGCGCCGCCGGCCTTGAGACGGGCGATGGCATGCAATAGCGCCTGCGCGCGCCCGACTGCAAACACCGGCACCACCGCGACGCCGCCGCGCGCGGCGACGCGTTTCAGGGCCGGTCCAAGCTCCGCGATCACGTCCTCCACCGGATGCACGCGGTCGCCGTAGGTGGATTCGATCAATACCGTATCTGCGGCCGGGGCCGGGTCCGCAGGGAGCATCAGCAAATCATCGGGGCGCCCCAGATCGCCGGAGAACAGGATGCGCCGCCCCGCCACCTCCAGCAATACGCTGGAGGCACCCAGAATGTGCCCCGCCACGGAGAAGGTCGCATGCCAGCCCGGCACGGGCTCGAACACCTTGGAGAATGGGACGCTCCTGAACAAACGAAGGCAGTCCAGCGCATCGCGTCGTGTGTACAGAGGCAAGGCCGGCGTGTGCTTCGAGAAGCCGTGCCGATTGGCAAAGTCGGCATCTTCTTCCTGGATGTGGCCGCTGTCGGGCAGCAAAATGCCGCACAGGTCGCGCGTGCCGGCGGTGGCGTACACGCGACCCGAAAAGCCGTCGCGCGCCAGCAGCGGCAGGTAGCCGCTGTGGTCCAGGTGGGCGTGGGTCAGTACGACGGCGTCAATCTTGCCCGGCGCGACAGGCAAGGGGCTCCAGTTGCGCAGTCGAAGCTGCTTGTAGCCCTGGAACAAACCGCAGTCGACCAGCACACTCTTGCCCGCATGCTGCACCAGGTACTTGGAGCCGGTGACGGTGCCGGCCCCGCCCAGAAACGTGATGTTGACGCTCATCTGATCCCTTCATTCGCTGCCGCAATGATGCTACAGGAGTCGATCTCATGTGCCGTCCAGATGCCGTCCACGCCCGGTCAGGGCGACGCAGCTGGCTGGCATCAGGTTTCGGGACGCCAGCCGGGGCGCCAATCGAGGCGCTTCAGGCAGTGAAGAAGCTCTTCAGTTTGTCGGTCCAGTTACCCTCGCTGGGCGAGTGCTTGGCGCCGCCTTTTTTGAGCGACTCGTCGAGCTCTTTGAGCAGTTTGCGCTGGTGCTCTGTCAATTTCACGGGCGTTTCCACCGTGATGTGGCAGTACAGATCGCCCGGGTAGCTGGAGCGCACGCCCTTGATGCCCTTGCCGCGCAGGCGGAACTGCTTGCCGGCCTGAGTGCCTTCGGGAATGTCGATGGCGGCCTTGCCTGCCAGCGTGGGCACATCGATCTCGCCGCCCAGCGCGGCCGTGGTGAAGCCGATCGGCACCTCGCAGTGCAGGTCGTCGCCATCGCGCTCGAAGATGCTGTGCTTCTTGAGACGAATCTCGATGTAGAGGTCGCCCGGCGGGCCGCCATTGGTGCCTGGCTCGCCGTTGCCGGCGCTGCGGATGCGCATGCCGTCGTCGATGCCGGCCGGAATCTTGACTTCCAGCGTCTTGTTGCTTTTGACCTTGCCCTGGCCGTGGCAGGCGACGCAGGTTTCGGGGATGAGCTTGCCCGTGCCGCGGCAGGTCGGGCAGGTTTGCTGCACGCTGAAGAAGCCCTGGCGCATCTGCACGGCACCCGCACCGTGGCAGGTGGTGCAGGTGATGACTTTGGTGCCGGGCTTGGCGCCGGTGCCGTGGCAGGTGCTGCAGTCGTCCCAAGTGGGGATGCGGATCTGCGCTACCTTGCCGTGGGCGGCCTCTTCGAGCGTGACCTCCATCGCATAGCTCAGGTCGCCGCCGCGAAACACTTGCCGGCCACCTTGGGCCCGGCCGCCGCGCTGGCCGTTGAAGATGTCGCCGAAGATGTCGCCAAAGGCCTCGGCAAAGCCGCCAAAGCCTTCCGCGCCCGGGCCGCCGCGCATGTTCGGGTCGACGCCGGCATGGCCGTACTGGTCGTAGGCGGCGCGCTTTTGCGCGTCGCTCAGCATCTCGTAGGCCTCCTTGGCTTCCTTGAACTTGGCCTCGGCCGCCTTGGTCACATCGCCCTGGTTGCGGTCAGGGTGGTGCTTCATCGCCAGCTTGCGATAAGCCTTCTTGATCTCTTCCTCGCTGGCGTTTTTGGGAACGCCCAGGGTTTCGTAATAGTCTCGTTTGGCCATGGGAATTGGGTCTTCAGTGAACAGAAATTTTTGCGGCCCGGATGTGCGAAAGCGGAAATCCCGGATTGCTCCCGGTTTCCGCTTCTTTGCTTCGAGGCTGCGACTTCAATGGCCTGCCGGCCTGCATCAGCCCTTTTTGACTTCCTTGACCTCGGCATCCACCACGTTGTCGTCGGCCGCATGCTCCGACGACTGGGCGCCTGCTGCGCCCGCCGTGCCGGCGCCTGCCGTCGCGGTGGCTTGCTGCGCCTGCATGTCGGCGTACATCTTCTCGCCCAGTTTCTGGCTGGCGGTGGTCAGGGTATTGGTCTTTTCCTCGATCGCGGCCTTGTCTTCACCCTTGAGGGCTTCGTCCAGGTCCTTGATCGCAGCTTCGATCTTTTCTTTCTCGCCGGCATCGAGCTTGTCGCCGTATTCGGTTAAGCTCTTGCGTACGCTGTGCACCATGGCCTCGCCCTGATTTCGGGCCTGCACCAGTTCCAGTTTTTTCTTGTCATCGGCCGCGTTGATCTCGGCGTCCTTCACCATTTGCTGGATCTCGGCCTCCGTCAAGCCCGAGTTGGCCTTGATGGTGATCTTGTTTTCCTTGCCGGTGCCCTTGTCCTTGGCGCCCACGTGCAGGATGCCGTTGGCGTCGATGTCGAAGCTCACTTCGATCTGCGGCGTGCCGCGTGCTGCCGGCGGGATTCCTTCGAGGTTGAACTCGCCCAGCAGCTTGTTGCCGCTGGCGATGTCGCGCTCGCCCTGGAACACCTTGATCGTGACGGCCGGCTGGTTGTCCTCGGCGGTCGAGAAGCTCTGGGCAAACTTGGTCGGGATGGTCGTGTTCTTCTTGATCATCTTGGTCATCACGCCGCCCATGGTCTCGATGCCCAGGGACAGCGGCGTCACGTCCAGCAGCAGCACGTCCTTGCGGTCGCCGCTGAGCACCTGGCCCTGTATGGCGGCGCCCACGGCCACGGCTTCATCGGGGTTCACGTCCTTGCGCGGCTCGCGGCCGAAGAATTCCTTGACCTTCTCCTGCACCTTGGGCATGCGCGTCATGCCGCCGACCAGGATCACGTCATGGATGTCGGAGACGCTCACGCCGGCGTCCTTGATGGCGGTGCGGCAGGGGCCGATGGTGCGCTCGATCAGTTCGTCCACCAGCGACTCCAGCTTGGCGCGCGTCATCTTGATGTTCAGGTGCTTGGGACCCGACGCATCGGCCGTGATGTAGGGCAGGTTGATGTCGGTCTGCGCGCTGTTGGACAGCTCGATCTTGGCCTTTTCGGCGGCGTCCTTCAGGCGCTGCAGCGCGAGCACGTCCTTGGACAGGTCGACGCTCTGTTCCTTCTTGAACTCGCCGACGATGTAGTCGATGATGCGCTGGTCGAAGTCCTCGCCGCCCAGGAACGTGTCACCATTGGTGGACAGCACCTCGAACTGCTTCTCGCCATCGACATCGGCGATCTCGATGATGGAGATGTCGAACGTGCCGCCGCCCAGGTCGTACACCGCGATCTTGCGGTCGCCCTTTTCCATTTTGTCCATGCCGAAAGCCAGCGCGGCGGCGGTCGGCTCGTTGATGATGCGCTTGACATCCAGCCCGGCGATCCGGCCGGCGTCCTTGGTGGCTTGGCGCTGGCTGTCGTTGAAGTAGGCGGGCACCGTGATCACGGCCTCGGTGACGGGTTCACCCAGGTAATCCTCGGCGGTCTTCTTCATCTTGCGCAGGATGTCGGCGCTGACCTGCTGGGCGGAAAGCTGCTTGCCGCGCACCTCGACCCACGCGTCGCCGTTGTCGGCGGCGACGATCTTGTAGGGCATCAGGTTGATGTCCTTCTGCACCTCTTTCTCGGCGAACTTGCGGCCGATCAGGCGCTTCACGGCATACAGGGTGTTCTTCGGGTTGGTGACGGCCTGGCGTTTGGCCGAAGCGCCCACCAGCACTTCGCCGTCTTCCTGATAGGCCACGATCGAGGGCGTGGTGCGCGCGCCTTCAGAATTCTCAATGACCTTGGGCGTGCTGCCCTCGATGATGGACACGCAACTGTTGGTGGTGCCCAGGTCGATCCCGATGATTCTTCCCATGATGTTTACTCCTGCGATTTTTGAAAAATGAATGCTGGTTACTTGCGGATAACCTGATGTGTTTCAAGTCCCTGATGGGGTCATTTCGGCGCTGCCACCGTCACGAGCGCGGGGCGCAGCACGCGCTCGGCGATCAAGTAGCCTTTTTGCAGCACCGTCACTACGGTATTCGCTTCCTGGTTGGCCGGCACCATGCTGATGGCCTGGTGTTGATGCGGATCAAACCTGGCTCCGGCGGCCGGGTTGATCTCGATCACCTTGTTGCGCTCCAAGGCTGATTTGAGCTGGCGCAGCGTCACCTCGGCGCCCTCGCGGATCTGCTCGGGCGTGGCGTCCTTGTGGGCCAGACCGGCTTCCAGGCTGTCCGCGACCGGCAGCAGGCTCTCGGCAAAGCTCTCGAGCGCAAATTTGCGCGCTTTCGAGATTTCTTCCTCGGCACGGCGGCGGGCATTTTCGGTCTCCGCCTTGGCGCGCAGAAAATGGTCGGACAGTTCGGCCACCCTGGTTTTGAGGCCGTCCATCTCGGCCTGCACGCTGAGCATGTCCGCCATGGCGTCGGCTTCGTTCGCGGCCAGCGCGGCTTCACGCTCCTCGGGCGAGGCGTCGGCTGGAATGCCGTCGGCTCCGGAGGAGTTAACTGATTGATTCTGCTCGGTTTTTTGATTTTCAGACATGCTTGGGAACAAGAAGTTTCAGGACTGATCCTGTATTTGGGGGCGACCCCAAGCCTTTCAAGCCCCCGCCGGGCGAACAGCCAGCCTGGCAGCGGCGCACGCTGGCAATCGGGGTGAAGCCCGCCGCAGGCGCTTACTTCACGCCGAGCAGTTCGACGTCGAACTTGAGCGTGGCATTGGGTGGAATCACGCCGCCGGCGCCGCGTGCACCGTAGCCCAGGTCCGCCGGAATGATCAGGGTGCGCGCACCGCCGACTTTCATGCCCGCGACGCCTTCGTCCCAGCCGCGAATGACCATGCCCGCGCCGAGCGAGAATACGAAGGGGTCGTTGCGGTCCTTCCTGGAATCAAACTTGGCGCCTTGCACGCCGTCGTTGAAAAGCCAGCCGGTGTAGTGGACGGTGACGCTCTGGCCTTTGCTGGCCTGTGCGCCATCGCCGCTGGCGGTGTCTTCGTATTGCAGGCCGGAAGCGGTGGTAATCATGCTCAATCCTTGATGAGGGTGCTATTAAAAATGTAGCTAACTGTGCATTGTTGCAAAGGGCTACAGGCGCAAAAGTCCCTGAATTATGCCAGCAGGCCAGTCCAGTGCGGGTGGCGCGACGGCAGCCGCGGAAATGAAAAAGGACAGGCCGGGCCTGTCCTTGCAAGTCAAAAAAAGAGGGCTTACTTCTTTTTGGCCTGACTGACGGCCCATTTGCCGGCAAAGGCCTGCAGGTCGTTCAGCCGCTTGAGCAGATCGACCCCCGACGCCGTGACGCCGTAGCCGTCGGTGCCATGGTTCACCAGGCCGGCCTCACGCAACTCCTTGATGCGGGTGTTGAGCGTATTCGGGGTAATGCCGCCGACGCTGTCCTGCAGCAGCCGAAAGGTCTGCGCATGGCCATCCCTGAGCGCCCACAGCACGCGCATCGCATAGCGCGACTCCAGCAGGCTCAGCAGTTGGCTGACGGCGGCATTTTCCTTGGAACTCATTCGTCGATCTCCTCGTGTATTCAAATTGGGGATGCGGTGCCGGCCCCTCGCCGTGCACCCACCATGGCGAGGCAAATATAGCGCAGTTTCCCGGGCGCTACAAGTTTCATAGCTATTAGAGCCCGAAATACGTGGGCTCAGAGCCATAAACGCCAACTATTTTGCTTTTATATAGATCTTTTGCAGCAGACGCATCAGGGTTTTCCGCTCGCTGGCGCTCAGGCGGTTGGTGGCCTGCGCTTCGAGTTCGCTGGCGGTGCGCTCGGCATCGCCCATCAATTTCTGGCCGACTTCGGTCAGGTGCAGCCCCGTGGCGCGGCGGTCATGCGGGTGCGGGCGGCGCACGATCAGTTCGCGCTTTTCCAGTGCGTTGATCATGCCCACCAGGTTGGGCGGCAGGATGCTCAGCGCGCTGCACAGCTGGCGCGAGGTGATGCCGGGGTTGTGGGTGATCAACGACAGCACCGAGAAATCCACCGGCCGCAATTCATACACGGCCATATGTCGCAGGAACGACTCGATGATGGCCACGGCCGCCCGGCGGGCGTTGTAGCCCATCAGGGACTCCAGGTAGCTGGTGTCGATCTCGGTGACGAATGATGCGGGCTCTTTGGTGGCCATCAGGTGAACGGTGAGTGAATTGTCGCTAATCTACACCAGCTCAAGTGCATGACTACAGCGCGCCAGCACGATCTGCACGCGCATGTCGAATTCGGGCAGTACCCAGTTGCGTAGCGCCTGTGCCTGCCAGCGCGCGGTGCGTTCGGGTGTCGTGGCGGCCAGACTGGCTTCGATGCGGGTCCAGGCCCAGTCCAGCAGGGTCAGCGCGACGGCGCGCAGGTAATCGTCGGCCACCCAGTAGGGCAGGGTGCTGTCGCGCTTGGCGGCCTGAACCAGCGTGCGGGTCAGCTCGCGCAGGCGATCACAGCGTGCGCCCAGGCTGGCATCGGCGCCGCCCGTCTCTTGCGCCAGGTCGTCCAGCAGGGCGGCCAGGCCCATGCCACCGTCGGCCAGCACCTTGCGCACCAGCAGGTCGATCGCCTGGATTTCGTTTGTGCCCTCGTAGATCATGGTGATACGGGCGTCGCGCACGATCTGCTCGATGCCCCATTCGCGCACGTAGCCGTGGCCGCCGAACACCTGCAGACAGGCGCTGGCGCCATGAAAAGCCTGCTCGGTCAATGCCGCCTTGAGTACCGGCGTGACCAGGCCGCACCAACGCTGCGCGGCTTCGCGGCGTGCGGCGTCAGGGTGGTGTTTGGCCAGATCGAGCTCGAGCGCCGTGCGGTAGGCCAGCACGCGGCCACCGTCGATCCAGGCGCGCTGGCTGTCCAGGATGCGGCGCATTGCGGGGTGTTCGGCAATCGGGTCGGCCGGCTCGGTGTGGATGCGAGGCCCCGGCGCGCGCATCTGGCGCCGCTCCCTTGAATAGGCATCGGCCTTTTGCCAGGCGGCCTCCAGCAAGCCCAAACCCTGCAGCCCCACATGCAGCCGCGCAGCATTCATCATCACGAACATCGCGGCCAGGCCCCGGTTCGGCTCGCCCACCAGCCAGCCGGTGCCTTCATCGAAACGCATCACGCAGGTGGGGCTGCCGTGCAGGCCCATTTTTTCCTCGATGCGCTCGCAATGCACCGCATTGCGCGTGCCGTCCGGCAGCAGCTTGGGCGCCAGGAACAGCGACAGCCCCTTGGGCCCGGCCGGTGCCTCGGGCAGGCGCGCGAGCACCAGGTGCACGATGTTGTCGGTCAGGTCGTGCTCGCCGCCCGAGATGAAGATCTTGGTGCCGCTGATGTGGTAGCTGCCGTCCTTTTGCGCTACCGCTTTGGTGCGCACCAGTCCCAGATCGCTGCCGGCTTGGGGCTCGGTCAGGCACATGGTCGCCAGCCATTCGCCGCTGGCCACTTTGCCGAGGTAACGCGCTTTCAGCTCGTCGCTGGCGTGATGCCGGATGCATTCGTAAGCGCCGTGCAACAGGCCGGGCGCCATGGTCCAGCCATGGTTGGCGCCGCTCAGCATTTCGTAGAGCACGGCCTCCAGCACCGTCGGCAGCCCCTGGCCGCCGTCTTGCGGCGCGCAGGCCAGCGCGGGCCAGCCGGCTTGCCAGAAGGCCTGGTAGGCCTGCCTGAAGCCGGGTGGGGTCGTGACGCGGCCCGCGTCGAACCGACAGCCGATCTCGTCGCCGCCCTGCTGCAGCGGCGCAATTTCCTGGGCCACAAACTTGCCGGCCTCATGAAGCACCTGTTGCAGCAGCGCAGCGTCGGTGTCGGCAAACGGCGCCAGCGCCTGCAACTGTGCGGGCGCGCGCAACACGTCGTCCAGAATGAAATGAATATCTTCGAAACAGGGCTGGTAGTTCATGGCATCAAGCAGGGTCGGCCGCTTTGCGCGACGCCCCGAGGTAGGTATCGATCACGCGGGAGTCAGTGGCGAGGTCGGCGGCGCGGCCCTGCAGGCTGACGCTGCCCATCTCCAGCACATAGCCGTGGTCGGCGGCCTCCAGCGCGGCGCGGGCGTTTTGCTCGACCAGCAGGATGGTGACGCCGGTCTGGCGCAGCGCCTCCACGGTATGGAAGATTTCGCGCACGATCAGCGGCGCCAGGCCCAGGCTGGGCTCGTCCAGCATCAGCAGCGTGGGGCGCGACATCAGGGCGCGCGCCACCGCCAGCATCTGGCGCTCGCCGCCCGACAGCGTGCCGGCCAGTTGCAGGCGCCGCTCCTTCAGGCGCGGAAAGAGGGTGTAGACCACCTCGAGCTGGTCGCGCCATTTCGGGTTGCGCAGGCGCACCTGGCGGAACGCGCCGAGCACGAGGTTGTCTTCCACCGGCATGGTGCCGAACAGTTCGCGCTTTTCGGGCACCAGTGCAATGCCGAGCATCACGCGTTCTTCGAGCGACAGCTTCTGCAGCGGCTGGCCCTGGAATTCAATCTGGCCGCGGGCCGGCAGGATGCCCATCAGGGCGTTGAGCAGGGTGGACTTGCCGGCGCCGTTCGGGCCGATCACGGTGATCACGCTGCCCGCCGTGGCTTGCAGGTTGACGCCGTGCAGGACTTCGGCGCGGCCGTAACCGGCATGCAGGTCCGTCACTTTGAGCAGGGGTGTCGTCATGGGCGGGCTCTTCAATGTTCGGTGCCGAGATAGGCGGCGCGCACCGCGGGGCTTTGCTGGACCTCGGCCGGCGTGCCCTCCATCAGGTGGGTGCCGAATTCCATCACCACGATGTGGTCCGTCACGTCCATCACCAGGTCCATGTCGTGCTCCACCAGCAGGATGCTCATGCCTTCCGCGCGCAACTGGCGCAGCACGCCCGCCAGGGCCTGCTTTTCCTTGTGGCGCAGGCCGGCGGCCGGCTCATCAAGCAGCAGCAGGGCCGGGTCGCTGCACAGGGCGCGGGCAATCTCGAGCAGGCGCTGCGGACCCATGGCCAGGTTGCCGGCCAGCTCGTGCAGGCTGTCGCCCATGCCCACGCGCTGCAGCTGGTGCGCGGCTTCGCGCAGCAGGCGTTGTTCTTCAGGCCGGTCCAGCCGCAGCATGGCGGACAGCGCGCCCCGGTGGCCGCGCAGGTGGGCCCCGAGTGCGACGTTCTCGAGCACGGTCATGTCGGGAATCATCTTGACGTGCTGGAAGGTGCGCGACACCCCGCGCCGCGCAATCTCGCGCGAGGGCAGGCCGCTGACCACGTCGCCGCGAAAGCGCACTTCGCCCGCGGTCAGCCCGAGCACCCCGGTGATCAGGTTGAAGGTGGTGGACTTGCCCGCGCCATTCGGGCCGATCAGACCGACGATCTGCCCGGCCCGGATCGAGAAGCTGATGTCGTTCACGGCGGTCAGGCCGCCAAATTGCTTGCGCACCGTGCGCACGTCCAGCACCAGGTCGCCCGGCGCGGGCTTGGCGCGTTCTTCCAGCCGTGCGGCATTCCCCCAGTCGTTCGGGCGCTGCTTTTTCGGCAGACGCCGCGCCACAAAAGACCAGACGCCGTCGGGCAGGTACTTGAGCACCAGCACCAGCACAATGCCGAACACGATGATCTCGTAGCTGCCGCTGGTGCCGAACAGGCGGGGCAGCAGCACCTGCAACTGGTCTTCCAGCAGCTTGGTCAGGGCCGCGCCGGTCACGGCGCCCCAGACGTAGCCGGCACCGCCGAGCACGGTCATGAACAGGTATTCGATGCCCATGTTGAGCCCGAACGGCGAGGGGTTGACGGTGCGCTGGTAGTGCGCGAACAGCCAGCCCGAGACGCTGGCGAACAGCGCGGCGATGAGGAAGATGCCGATCTTGTAGCGCAGCGTGTCCACCCCCATGGCCTCGGCCATCTGCGAGCCGGTGCGCAGCGAGCGAATGGCGCGGCCGGTGCGCGAGTCGAGCAGGTTGATCAGCGAAAAGGCCGCCAGCAGCACCAGCGCCCAGGTCAGCAGGAAAAAGGGGCGGCCCCGGCTCAGGTCCCAGCCCAGCAGCGTGAGGCTGGGCACGCCGAGCAGGCCGTCGTACTTGCCCAGGGCATCCACGTTGCCCATCAGGTAGTACAGCGACAGCCCCCAGGCGATGGTGGCCAGCGGCAGGTAGTGGCCCGACATGCGCAGCGTGATCCAGCCGATCACCACGGCACAGACGCCCGTGATGCCCAGGCCGATGAACACCGTGAGCCAGGGCGAGAGCCCGGCGCTGATCGTCAGGTAGGCGCTGGTGTAGGCCCCAATGCCGACGAAGGCGGCCTGGCCAAAGGACGTCAAACCGCCGATGCCGGTGAGCAGCACCAGGCCCAGCACTACCAGGCCGTACAGGCCGATGTAGTTGAGCTGCGTGATCCAGAAGTCGGGCAGCGGCAGCCAGGCGATCAGGACGATGGCGGCCAGCAGCCCCAGTCGTTGGGTTTTGTCGGTCCAGCGCATCAGTGGTCCTCCCCGGCGTGTTTGTCCGTCAGCGACAGCCAGAGCAGGATGGGCAGGATCAGCGTGAACACGATAACTTCCTTGAAAGCACTGGCCCAGAACGAGCCAAAGGACTCCACCACGCCGACGAATAGCGCACCGATGGCGGCCGCGGGGTAGCTGGACAGGCCGCCGATCACGGCGGCGACAAAGCCCTTCAGGCCGATCAGAAAGCCCGAGTCATAGAACACGGTGGTGGTCGGGCCGATCAACAGCCCCGACAGGGCGCCGATCAGCGCGGCCATCGCGAGGGTCAGCTGGCCGGCGGTGTGGGACGAGATGCCCATCAGCCGCGCGCCGAGTCGGTTCACGGCAGTGGCACGCAGCGCCTTGCCGTACAGCGTGCGCTCGAAGAACAGCCAGAGCAGCACCATCAGCGCCAGCGAGACGACGCCGATGATGATGGCCTGCCCGCTCAGGTTGACGGCGCCGAGCTGGTAGCGCACGTCCCAGAACGACGGGTTGCGAAACCCTTCAGCGCCAAAAAACAGCAGCGCCAGCCCGGTAATGGCGAAATGCACGCCGACCGACACGATCAGCAGGACCAGCGTGCTGGCATCGGCCAGCGACTGGAAGGCCACGCGGTAAATCAGCGGCCCGAACGAGGTGACGATGCACAGCGTCAGCAAGGCCTGCACCAGCAAGGGGAACTGCCGGGGTGCCGCCCAGGCCGTGACGGCGGAGATCACCAGCGGCACCACCAAAGTGCGCCCAAAGGCCCTCAAGGCCGCCCCCAGCCGGCGATGGCGCTGCCAGGCGGCCGTGGCGTCCATGGCGGCGGCGACCCCCGCCAGAATGACCAGCAGCCAGACCGTGCCGGGCACCTGGCCGGTTTGCAAAATGGCCAGGGTCAGCGCACCGTAGGCGACGAACTCCCCCTGCGGGATGAAAATCACGCGGGTTACCGCGAACACCAGCACGGTGGCCAGGCCCAGCAGGGCGTAGATGGCGCCGTTGGTGATGCCATCCAGCAGCAAAATGCTGGCTATCGAAAAGTCCATGGTGCAGGTCCCGCGGGTGGAGGGTCAAAAATTACTCGACCTTCCAGTCGCCGTTGACGACCTTGAGCATCACGCCGGTCTCGTTGGTGAAGCCCCAGTGGTCCTGCGCCGTGTAATCCAGCACGCCGTGCGACACGACAGTGCGCCCCATGGTTTCAATCCCGTCACGCAGCGCCGCACGGAACTCCTTGGTGCCGGGCTTGGCCTTCTTCAAGGCGCCAGGCACCACTTTCTCGAGCACCAGCAGCGCGTCGTAGCCGTGGCCGGCAAACTGGTTGCGCGAGCCCGCGCCGTAGACCTTCTCGTACTTCTGCACGAAGTCGATTGCGATCTTTTTGGACGGATGGCTGTCGGGCAGTTGCTCGGCAATCACGGCCGGGCCGGATACCACGTAGGTGCCTTCCACTTCCTTGCCGCCCACGCGCATCAGGTCACGTGTGGCCGCGGCGTGGGTCTGGTAGATCTTGCCCTTGTAGCCGCGCTCCACCACGGCCATCTCCGGCATCGCGGCGCCGCTGCCCGAGGCCACGATCAGGATGGCGTCCGGATTGGCCGAAGTCAGCTTGAGGGCCTGTGCCGTCACGCCGGTGTCGGAACGCGCGAAGCGCTCGGTGGCCACGACCTTGATGCCGTTCTTCGCTGCCTCGGCGGTGAAGTCCTTCAGCCAGCCCTCGCCGTAGGCGTCGGTGTAGCCCAGGAAGCCGACCGTCTTGACGCCCAGCTTCTTCATGTGCGCCACCATGGCGTAGGACATCACGGCGTTCGACTGCGGCAGGCGGAAGGTCCAATGGTCCTTGCCCGGCGGCAGCGCCGCGGGCGACAGGGCCAGTTGCACCGTCTCGGCCTCGGCCGCGACGGCGGCCATGGGGATGGCGACCGGCGTGGCGACCGAGCCCAGAATGATGTCGACCTTGTCTTCCGTCACGAAGCGGCGTGCGTTCTTGACCCCCTGGGTCGGGTCGGTGGCGTCGTCGAGCACGATCACATTGAGCTTCTCGCCGTCAATGCTTTTCGGCCACAGCGCGATCTCGTTCTTGATGGGAATGCCCAGGCCGGAGGCCGGGCCGGTCAGCGACAGGCTCACGCCCACGGTGATGTCGGCCAGGGCGGCGCCCGACAGGCACAGGGCGACGGCGGCAGCCACGAGGGATTTGGTGTATTTCATGAAAAGTCTCCTTGGTTGAGAGGTAAAACGTGCAGGCGACATCAATCCTCGGGCTTAAAGCCCGAGGCCTTGACCAATGACGCCCAAAGGGCGGATTCCTTGCGCTGCAACTGGGCCAGTTGCTCGGGCGACGTGGGGGCGGCGCGCAGGGCGTTCTTGAACAGCTGCTCGCGCATTTGCCCGGTCGCGGCGACCAGCGCCTTGTTGAGCGATTGGGTCAACTCGGGCGTCATGCCGGCCGGCCCGTAAAGGCCGTACCAGCCATCAACAGCCAGATCGATGCCCGACTCCTTCAAGGTGGGTATAGCGGCCAGCATGTCGGTGCGCTGCTCGCCCGCGGTCGCCAGTACACGGATCTTCCCGGCCTTGTGGTACTCGATCGCGTCCGCCAGTGGCGACACCACCAGCGATACCGTGCCGGCGATCAGGTCCATGATCGACGGTGCCGCGCCCCGGTAGGGAACATGCGTGAGCGCCAGCCCGGCCCGCTGCGCAAAACCTTCCCCGATGAAGTGGGGCACGGTGCCGGCTCCGGGTGAGCCGAACGAGGCGTTGTTGGCCTTGACGCGCGCCCACGTCACGTACTCCGCGACGGTCTTGGCGGGCGTGGCAGGCCCGGTCGATAAGGCGAAGTCGAAAGTGCAGACGCGGCCAATGGGCGTGAAGTCGTTGGACGGGTCGAAACGCAGGGACTTGTAGATGTAGGGGAACAGCGTCATCGGGCCATGCGGCACGAACATCAGGGTGTTGCCGTCCGGCCTGGCTGTCTTGGTCGCTTCCACGGCCAGGCGGCCACTCGCGCCGGTGCGGTTCTCCACGATGACCGGGTGGTTCAGCGCCACGCCGAGCCGCTGCGCCAGCAGCCGCGCCGCCGTGTCAGCCGACCCACCGGCCGCAAAGCCGACCATGATGCGCGTGGGTGTGGTCTGGGCCCGGGCCCACGGCGTCAGGCTGCCAAGCGACAAGCCCGCCGCACCGAGGAAAAATCGCCGGTCCATTGATTTCGGGAATCTGTGCACGGTGGACCTTTAGTTGGTTGTCGTTAGTCGCAGAGGCATCGCTGTGCGTTCAGTTGCACAGCGCGCGAATGTCCGCGGGGATCGCAATGGCCTTGATGCGGTCCGGCTCGCCGGGCGGATGGATCACGAAGGCGCGCGTCTCGCGGCCTTCGCAGAGCAGGTCGTCGCCGCGCTTGACCACGTGTTGCTGGATGAACACCTTGTCGCGCCACTCTTCGATGCTGGTGTGGATCTGCAGGGTTTCACCGTAGGTGGCGGGGCGCATGAATTTGGTGTGGATCTCCAGCAGCGGCGTGCCGATAATGCCGGTGGTCTTGACCAGTTCGCGCCAGGGCGGCACGCCACACTCCATGAAGAAGTGCAGCGACGCGGCGTCCATCCACTTCGAGAAGTTGGGGAAGAACACAATGCCGGCCGGGTCGCAGTCGCCGAACTGCACCTTGACTTCGTAAGCCGTGGTTTTGCTCATGGCTTACCGGGGCGCCATGCGCAGCGCGCCGTCGAGGCGGATGACCTCGCCATTCAGGTGCGTGTTGGTGACGATGTGGGCGGCCAGCTGCGCGAACTCTTCGGGCTTGCCCAGGCGCGGCGGGAACGGAATGCTGGCGGCCAGCGAGGCCTGCACGGGCTCGGGCAGCTGCCGCATGAGCGGCGTGGCGAACAGGCCGGGTGCAATGGTGCAGACGCGGATGCCGTGCTGCGCCAGATCGCGCGCCATCGGCAGCGTCATGCCGACCAAGCCACCCTTGGAGGCGCTATAAGCCTGCTGGCCGACCTGGCCGTCGAACGCGGCGACCGAGGCGGTGAACAGCATCACGCCGCGCTCGCCATCCTCCAGCGGGGCCAGCTTGGCGCATTCGGCGGCAAACAGGCGGCTCGCGTTGTAGGTGCCGATCAGGTTGACGTTGACGACCTTGGCAAAGTCTTCCAGCGGTGCGGACGAACCGTCCTTGCCGACCACGCGTTTGGCCGAGCCGATACCCGCGATGTTCATCAGGATGCGCGCCGGGCCGTGCGCCGCGGCGGCTTTGGCGATGGCAGCCTGCAGGCTGTCGGTGGCCGTGATGTCGCACTGGCAGGCCACGGCGCAGCCGTTGCCAAATTCCGCGTTGATCTCCGTCGCCACCTTTTCGGCGTTGGCCAGGTTCACATCGAGCACGGCGACTTTTGCGCCGAGCCGGGCCAGTTCGCGTGCGGTGGCCTCGCCGAGGCCGGAGCCGCCGCCGGTGACGAGTGCGGCATGTCCTTGAATGTTCATGATGAAAACTCCTGGGTTGCTATTGATTTGGTAGCTAAAGGTGTAGATTGAATAATGGCTACAGCCACTTTTCTCATAAAAGTTTCAGATGCCGTCCGGATTCTCCAGCAGCAGTGCAATGCCTTGGCCGCCACCCACGCAGGCCGATGCGATGCCGAAGCGCAGGCCGGCGCGCTGGAGCTCGCGCGCCAGCGTGATCGTCAGGCGCACGCCGGTGGCCGCCAGCGGATGGCCCAGTGCAATCGCGCCGCCATTGACGTTGAGCTTGTTGCGGTCCAGACCCAGCTCGCGCTCCACGGCAATCGTCTGCGCGCCCTGGGCTTCGTTGATTTCGAAGCGGCCGATCTGGTCCAGCGTGAGGCCGGTGCGCTCCAGCAGCAGGCGGATCGCCGGGGCCGGGCCGATGCCCATGATCTCGGGCGGCACGCCCACGGCGGTAGCGGCGACCACGCGGGCCAGCGGCTTCTTGCCGTGGGCCCTGGCCCAATCCTTCACGTACGCGCCGGAGGCCACCACGGCCGCGGCCGCGGCATCCACCAGCGCCGAGCTGTTGCCGCCGGTCTGCACGCCGCCGGGATACACGCTTTTGAGTTTGCCCAGCACATCGGCCGGCGAGATGCGCGGATGCGTGTCCTGCGCCACTTCGGTGACCTTGCCCTGCAGGCGGATACCGCGCGGCTGGTAGCCTTCGAGCTCGAATTTTTCCGTGACCACGGGCACAATTTCGCCCGCGTGAAAGCCCGACTGCTGGGCCGCCACCGCCCGCGTGAACGACAGCGAAGCAAACTCGTCCACCTGTTCGCGCGTGATGCCGTATTTCGTCGCCAGGTTCTCGGCGGTCTGGATCATGTTGATGCCGGCGGCCGGGTCCTTCAGGGCCTCCCACATGTAGTCCTTGAAGCCCACGGGCGCGCCGAGCTTGAAGCCGGTGCGGTGGTCGAACGCTGCAATCGGGTTGCGCGTCATCGACTCGGTGCCCACCACCAGTGCGGCCTCGCAGGCGCCGCCCTGGATGTGCTCGCCGGCCTGGCGGAACAGCTCGAAGCCGGTGCCGCAGATGCGCTGCGCCATGATGGCGGGCACCTGCACCGGCACGCCGGCGTACAGGCCGATGTGGCGCGGCAGAAAGAACTGGTCGAAGTCGCCGGGCGCCATGTTGCCCGTGATCACCGAGCCGATGTGGCCGGCGCTGACACCGGCGCGTTGCAGCACGGCGCGCGCGGCCTTGATGCCCAGGTCGGTCGGCGAGATGTGGCCGAGCGCGCCGCAGTAGTCGACCATGGGCGTGCGCACGCCGTCCAGCATCCAGACGTCGTCAAAGCTCGAGAAAAATCCTTTGGAAGCCATGCGGGAGCTTTCTTTCAAGGTGCGTCAGGTTTGAGAATGTGGGCGGCCGTGTCGTCGTGCAATGCGCGCACCAGGGTGTCGCGGTGCTTGAGCACGGCGCGCTGGTTGATCGAGCCCTTGTCGGTCACTTCGCCCTTGTCGATGGAGGGCGGCTCGGCCAGCAGGATGGCGCGCGCGATGCGGTTCGCGCTGCCGGTCGCGTGCTGCGCCAGTTCGGTGAAGACGCTTTGAAAATGCGCCAGCACCGGTGCGCTCTCTAACACCTCGGCCATCGACGCGCCAGCGCCCAGCCCGCTCAGCGTGCGCACGGCGGGCGTCGGGAAAATCATCGCGCCGACTTCCTTCAGGTTGATGCCGGTGAGCACGGCGTCCTGGATGTAGGGCGTGCCCGCCGCAATGATCTTGGCGCGCAGCGGACCCACATTCACAAAAGTGCCGGTGGCCAGCTTGAAGTCTTCGGCGATGCGCCCGTCGAACTTCAGGCCCTGGTGGATGTCGTTCTCGTCGATCCACTGGACCGCGTCGCCCGAGCAGAAGAAGCCTTCCTCGTCGAAATGCGCGGCGGTCTCCAGTGGAGCGCGCCAGTAGCCCGGCGTGATGTTGGGGCCGCGGTAGCGCACCTCGGTCTTGCCGTCGGTGTCGACCAGCTTGAGCTCGAGGCCGGCAGTGGGCAGGCCGAGGTCGCCAGAGCTTACGTTGGGGTTGGTGATATAGAGCGCGAAGGGGCCCGATTCGGTCATGCCCAGGCCAGTGCCCATGACGATGCGCTCGCCAATCTCGGCCTCCTGCGTGGCGTGCAGGCTGTCCCAGACCGGCTGTGCGAGTGCCGCGCCCGCATAGAAGAACATCTTCACGCGCGACAGCAGCGTCTTGCGCAACTGCGCGTCGGTCTTCATGGCGTTGGCAATCGCCTCGAAGCCGGTCGGCACGTTGAAGTACACCGTGGGCGCGATCTCGCGCAGGTTGCGCAGGGTCTCGCCCATCAGCGCGGGCGTGGGCTTGCCGTCGTCGATGTACAGCGTGCCGCCGTTGTAGATGGTCAGGCCGACGTTGTGGTTGCCGCCGAAGGTATGGTTCCAGGGCAGCCAGTCGACCAGCACCGGGGGCTCCTCGGCCAGCACCGGCATGGACTGGCGCATCTGCTGCTGGTTGGCGCACCACATGCGGTGCGTGTTGATCACGGCCTTGGGCAGCTTGGTCGAGCCCGAGGTGAACAGGAACTTGGTGATGGTGTCCGGCCCGGTGGCCTGCATGGCGGCATCCACCTGCGGTGTCGGCACGGTGGACAGCAGCGAGGCGAAGGAGGTGGTGGGACGGCCTTCGAGCGAGCCTTCGTGCAGCACGACCTCGACATCAAGGCCCATGGTCGCCTGGATGGCACGTCCATAGCGCGCGGCGTCGCTGGCAAACACCAGCCCCGGCGTCAGCGTTTCGAGAATGTGGCGCAGCTTGTCGTAGTCCACGCTGACCACGCTATAGGCCGGCGAGGCCGGGCAGTAGGGGATGCCGGCGTACAGGCAGCCGAGCGCCAGCTGCGCATGCTCCAGGCTGTTCTCGCTCAGGATCACCACCGGGCGCTCGGCGCTCAGGCCGCGGTCCAGCAGCGCCTGCCCGACTGCACGTGCGGTGACGAGCGCCTCGCCGTAGCTGATGTGGCGCCAGTCACCCGTGCTGCCGTCGGCATTCTTGACGCGGCGCGCCAGGAAGCTGCGCTCGGGCGTGGTCTGCGCCCAATGCAGGAAGCGGTCGGTGATGCGCGCCGCGTAGTCGGCCAATGGCTGGTCGGCTTGGAGGTAGCGGACACCCTCTTTGCCATCGCGCAGCAGCACGCGCGTGACGCCGAATTTCAAGGGGCGGTAGCGCGCCGCGGAAGAGGGTTTTGTCTCGCTCATGGGGTTTCTCTTGGGTGGTTCAGGCTTTTTTGACCTTGGCGGCGCGGCCTTCGAGGAAGTCCCGCACGCGGGTCTTGGCCTCGGGCGCGCTCTGTGCGATGGCGGCCATCAGCGCCTCGGTCAGGAAGCCCTGGTCGGCCGGCTGCTCGGCGATGCGCGGCAGTGCGTGCATCAGCGCGTAGTTGGTCAGCGGTGCGTTTTGCGCCACGCGCTGCGCCAGCTCGAAGGCCTTGTCGAACGCCTGGCCTTGCGGCACCAGGTACTGGGCCAGGCCGATGCGCTCGCCGTCCTGCGCGTTGTAGACACGTCCAGTCAGCATCATGTCGGTCATGCGCGCCGCGCCGATCAGGCGCGGAATGCGCACCGCGCCGCCGCCGCCCACGAAGATGCCGCGCGAGCCTTCGGGCAGCGCGTAGAAGGTGGAATCGTCGGCCGCGCGGATATGGCAGGCGCTGGCCAGCTCCAGCCCGCCACCGACCACTGCGCCGTGCAGGGCCGCGATGACGGGCACCGGGCCGTACTGCACGCGCTCCAGCGCGGCGTGCCACATGCGCGAGTGGATCAGGCCCTGGCCCGCGTCGCGCTCCTTGAGCTCGGACAAATCGAGGCCGGCGCAGAAGTGCTCGCCCTCGCCGTCGATCACCGCGGCGCGCACCGTGGCGGGCAGGTTTTCAAAAACGTCGCGCAGGGCCAGAATCAGGCCATCGCTGAGCGCGTTGCGCTTGGCGGGGCGGGCGAGGCGGATCACAGCGACTTCTTTGTCGTCGCCGCGAATGTCAAGATGTAGGTCTTTTTTGCTCATGGTGGTTTTTCTTTCTGGCGTTGAGTTTAGTTATTAAATATAATCAAATCAAGCCATCTGGGATGGGTTTTGATAAGGGTTTACCCCGGTATTCATCGAACTTCAGGAGACCGATATGGATTACAAAAATCTCGTTGCCATCGACACCCACACCCACCTCGAGGTGTCGTGCCGCAACCCCTTCGACAACTACGGCGAGGAGTACGACCGCGCGGCCGACAAATACTTCCGCTCCAACCGCCGCCCGACGATGGACGAAACGATAGCCTATTAC
>JARLJI010000253.1 GCA_031291295.1 Rhodoferax sp.
GGCTGCACACCGCATCCGCGCCTACGAACAAAAACAGGCGCACCCCGCCGGCCTGCGCTGGCAGGGCCTGGTGGCGCTGATCCTGGGCGCGCTGCTGCTGGGCTGCGGCGTGGTGCTGTTTGTCTCCGCGCACTGGGACCAACTCGGCCCCGCCGCGCGCTTCGCCCTCGTCATCGCCATGGTGGCCGTCTTTCAAATAGCCGGGGCCTGGGCGCGGGAGAGCTTTCACGGAATGTCGACGGCGCTGCACGCTGTGGGCACCATCGCCACTGGCGCCGCCATAGCGCTCACCGGGCAGATCTTCAACATCCAGGAACACTGGCCGGCCGCGATTCTGATGTGGGCGGTGGCGGCAGCGGCGGGATGGGCGCTGCTCCACGACCAGGCGCAGGAGATTTTCACTTTGCTGCTTGCCCCGGCGTGGGTCATTTCCGAGTTCACCTATTACGCTGACGGCCACATCGGCGAGTCCGTCTACATTGGGCGATTTCTGTTTGTGTGGGCCGTGCTCTACGCGACGTTCTTTCTGGGCTCGAAGCGCAAGGCGGTGCAGGGGATTCTGTTTGCGGTTGCTGCCATCGCTGGGGTGGCCGGAGTTGCGCTGATGGCCGAGGGTTGGCGGTCGTGGAACAACGGGTCGTTCCTGCCGTGGGGCGTGCGCGTGTGGGGCTGGACTGCGATTGCTGCGGTACCGCTGATTGTGGCGCTGGTTCGATTCGGAAGGAGTTTTATTCCGTTTACGGCGGCTTTGGCATTCGCAATTGCGCTGCCGTGGTGCCAACGAGTGTGGACCGAGCACTACAACTACATTGGCGGACATAGCTCCTACGGGCGCAATGAGCCGAACTTCTTGGCCTATGCGCTTGCGGCTGCTTTTGCGGTTTTTCTCGTCGCATGGGGATTCAGGCAGGCATCGAAGGCGCTAATCGCACTGGGCGTTGTCTACTTTGTGCTGACTGCAATCTGGCTCGCCAACAGCGAAATCTGGACCGAGATGGTAAGGCAGTTCCTTGGGCAGCTGATGTGCGCCGGAGCGGCGATCTTTGTGATTTGGTGGGGAGTGCGAATGGCCAGCAAGGCGCTTGTGAACCTGGGCATCGTTGGCTTCGCCATTGCCGTCGGGTGGTTCTACTTCAGCGACATCTTCGACAAGGTTGGCCGGTCGCTGGGGCTGATCGGCCTGGGCGTGCTGTTTCTGGCCGGCGGCTGGGCTCTGGAAAAGATGCGCCGCGGCCTGATGGCGCGGATGAACGCGCCCGAATCTCCCGCGAAGGATGCTTCCCTGAAGGAGGCGCTA
>JARLJI010000029.1 GCA_031291295.1 Rhodoferax sp.
ACACAGAGCGCCGGGATCGTCGTCACGCGCGGCCCGAAGAACACAAGGATGCCAAACGGCAGGGTCAGCACGACGCTCCAGAACGAGAGCAGATAGAGCGCGCGATGGTCGGTGCGCTGCCAGCGCTGCGCAATCCACCCGCCCACAATGGTGCCGCCGATGCCGTCGATCACGGTAATCGCTCCCACCACCACGCTCGCGTTGGCCACCGAGAGCCCGTTGACGCGATGCAGAAAGGTCGGCACCCATGCCGAAATTCCCCCTAGCGCAAACGTGATGGCGGCCAGGCCAAAGGTCGAAGTGAGGAACGCCCAATTTTTGAAGAGACGCAGGCGCGGCCGCACGAAACGGATGCTGCCGAAGGTGAAGGTGATCGCCGCCAGGCCAAACGATGTCGGGAACGCGCCCATCTTGAAGAGACGCAGCCGCTTCTTGACGACACGCTCAAGCGCGGCCCAGGAGTCAATGCGTGTTTGCACAGGCCGGTGACGGTCGCTTGCTCCGCGCACCGGCTCGCGGCCCCACACACCGTAGAGCGCGGCGACGACGAGGCCGGGAATCGCGCAGATCAGGAATGGCCCGCGCCAGCCCCAAAGACTGCCCAGTTCGCCGCCCGCCAGGTAGCCCAGCGCCGCCCCCACCGGAATGGCCAGATAGAAGACTGAAAGAATCCGGTTGCGCTCGCGTTCCGGGTAGAAATCGGCCAGCACCGCCGGGCCGTAGATGCCAAAGGTCGCCTCGCCCACACCGACAAGGGCGCGCCGCGTGTAGAGGCTCCAGTAGCTGTGAACAAACGCGGTGCCCAGTGTGGCCAGGCTCCAGATCACTGCGCCCGTAATGATGAGTGGCTTGCGCCTGAACCAATCGCCGAGCCAGCCGCTCAGCGGAGCAAAAAGCATATAGGTGAGGAAGAACGCCGTAGTCAGCGCGCCCATCTGCTGGTCCGTGGCGTGAAATTCCTTCTGCACCAGCGGCTGCGCGCCCGGCAGAATGTAGCGGTCAAGATAATTGAGCAAATTCAGCGCCAGGAGTAACAGAACCGTGCCCAGTGCGGGGCTCTTGTGGGGACGCAGCCAAGAGGTTGTGATCTTCAAGCAGCAGCCTTTTCAAGGATCGCGAGAAACTCCACAAATATCACAGCTGACCTTGGTTTGCCGATTTGGTGGGTTCCCGGGCATGGCGCAGAATCGGTCATGGGCGGGCACCTGGCGCGGCCAGAAAGCGCAGAATCTCGCGCATCACGCGCTCGCCCTGGCCGGTTTGAAACAAATACTGCGCGTGAGCTGACCCTTCGAAG
>JARLJI010000254.1 GCA_031291295.1 Rhodoferax sp.
ATGCACGAGCGTGTGCGCGCGCTCGGCGGGGCGTTGCACATCGACAGCCAGCCCGGCAGCGGCACGACGCTGCAGGTGAGTCTTGCGGTGGCACCCGCCACCCTGGGGATGAGTTGATGCCCCCGATCGGCCAGGCTCGCAAACGCGCCTCGCGTGGCGATGCACAGCATTCCACGCTACCAGCGCGGAGCGGCAAGCGCCGGCATTCGAGGGTGATGGCCGCTGCCCGCGCTTTTGTTTGGCGGCTTGCGGCAGGAAGTCGATGCGCTATTTAATTTATAGCTAACTGCCAATGCCTCATATGGGCTAGAGCCACTATTTAAGTACTGTGGCCGTTTCTGCACCGACAACAGATTGATGACTCAGCCACTTGCGAACGGAGGCGCGACACATGGATGCTCAAGAACTTGTCACTAGGCCGGCACAAGCTGTGCGCCGCCCGGTGCTGGTCTGGGACGCGCCGGTGCGACTGTTTCACTGGCTCGTGGTCGTGCTGGTCACGGCAGCCTATGTCACCTTGAAGCTGAACTGGATCGACTGGCACGTCCGCGTCGGCGAGGCGCTGCTCGCGTTGGTTATCTTCCGGCTGCTGTGGGGCTGCTTTGGCAGCGAGACCGCGCGCTTTCGCAGTTTCGTGGCGTCGCCCGCGGCTGCACTTCGCCATTTGCGCCACCTGTTTCGCCGCGAGCCGGATGTGCAGGTGGGCCACAATGCAGCCGGCGGCTGGATGGTCCTGCTGCTGCTCGCGTTGCTGCTGGTCGAGACGCTGAGCGGGCTCTACGTCAACAACGACATCGCCGACGAAGGGCCGCTCAGCGAAGTGGTGCCCGCCTGGCTCGCCAACGCTATCGGGACGCTGCACGGGCTTGTTTGGGACGTACTGCTCGCCGCGGTGGCGCTGCACGTGCTCGTGATCGCCCTCTACGCCGTAGCGAAGGGACACAACCTGCTGCGGCCGATGCTGACCGGCTACAAGCTGTTGCCCTCGTCCATCGACGCGCCGGGGCACAAGCCGGCGCTGCTGGCGCTGGCGCTGCTCGGCGCTGGCGCTGCCGTGGTGATGCTGCTCGCGGCTTACCTCTGAACAATGGTTGCGTCAGTTGCTCTTCGGCGGCACCACCTGGCCGCGGATCTCGCCGCCCGGATGGTCCTTGGTGTGAACGTTGATGTACATGTCACCGGTTTCGAACATCTTGGCGTCGTCCGGGGATAGCGTGGCCTGACCGCTGATCGGGCTCGCCACCTCCATGTTGCCTTTCTGGGAGAGCCAGACCTTCACGCCGGCGTTTTTACCGGCCGCGGCGGGCCCGTGGAAATGCGCCATCGTGGCCTGACTCGACAGACCGCTGAAGCTGATATTCCAGGTGACAACCCGTGTGCTCGGGTCGTACGTGAGGTCGGCGCTGCCGCTGCCTGGCGTCTGCACCGATGGAACCTGCTGGGCCCCCGTCAACGGCACCGCAAACGAGACTGGCGCCGCTTGCGCCAAGGTCAGCGCCCCCGCTAAGGCCAGGCCACCGAACACCATGAAAGCGCGCTGCGAGATGGATCGTGACATTTGGTTTTCTCCTTTTGGGTTTGCCCATACTGGGCGGTAGTCATTGTCGAAGAGTGCGCAATACCTCGTCGGCGCCGCTGGCAGCCGAAGAGGTGAGACAAGGATAGACGCAAGCCGCCGGCAAGTCCAGGTGGCGCCTTCGCGCCAGCCATCAGCCGCGCGTGACTGCGATGCTGTACAGCCCCCAGGGACACAGGGCGAAGCGCTCCTTGAGGGGCTCGCCCTTGAACGCGGCGCGCGTCGGCCAGGCTCAGCGGTACCACGTAGCCGTCCACCGCGGCATCTGTCACTCAGGTCACATTGCCTGTTTGAGCAGGCGATCCAGATCCCGCACGAGTCAAATCCTGGACAATGGGTATAGATTTCTGTTAATTGACAATGACGGCACCCATGAACGAAACCACTCAACCTCCCCCTCTGCCCGACCGGCTGTCCATTGACCCGCGCAGCCCGCATCATGTCGCTGCCGTGTTCGAGCATGACGTTGGCATTCGCCTGAATGACAAGGAGCGCTCGGATGTCGAGGAGTACTGCGTCAGCGAGGGCTGGATCAAGGTGCCCGCCGGCAAGACGCTGGACCGCAAGGGCCATCCGCTGCTGATCAAACTGAAAGGCAAGGTCGAAGCGTTTTATCGTTGAGTGACCTATAACCGCCCCATGCAAAATCTTCCTGCTCTTCTCGGGCTCGTCGGCGCCCTCTCGGTCGGTGTCATCAGCCCGGGCCCCAGCTTCGTCATGGTGGCGCGCACGGCCGTGGCCACCTCGCGCTCGGAAGGCGTGGCCGCCGCTGTGGGCATGGGCGGCGGCGGCGTGCTGTTTGCCAGCGCGGCCCTGCTCGGACTGAATGCGCTGATGCTCGCGGTGCCGCTGGTGTACCTGGCGCTGAAGGTGGCGGGCGGGCTGTACCTGGCCTGGGTCGGGCTGCGCATCTGGCGGTCCGCCCGGCAAGCGCTCAACATCACGGGCCTGGGGGATGGCGCAGGCAAGAACAAACGCCGGTCGCTGCTGCTGGGCTTTGCCACCCAGGTCAGCAATCCGAAATGCGCCATCGTGTATGCCAGCGTGTTTGCCGCCTTCCTGCCACCGGCGCCTTCGCTGGCATTCAACCTGACGCTGGTGGCGATTGTCTTCGTCATCGAGACGGGCTGGTACACCCTGGTGGCGCTGGCCCTGGCGTCGGAGCGTCCGCGCAGCGCCTATCTGCGCTACAAGACCTGGATTGACCGTGTCGCCGGTGGCGTGATGATGGCGCTGGGCCTCAAGCTGGTGTCGTCGGCGTATCGGCCATGACGTGCCCTGCGCCCACTCGATAGCGTGCCGTACAGCACAGATCCGGGGCTGTCATGATGCGGGACGAATGGAAACACGATGGCGCTGGAGATCCAAGTCAAGCAACTCAAAACGGCCGGCGCGGTGCTGATCGAGCACCTGCGCCTGCAGGTGCCCAGCGGCGTGATTCACACGGTGATGGGCGCCAGCGGCTCCGGCAAATCGAGCCTGCTGGCTGCGGTCTGCGGCACGCTTCCTGACGGCCTGCAGTTCGAGGGCGAGATTGCGCTGAACGGCCGGCGCCTCGACGCGCTGCCGACCGAGCGGCGCCGGGTCGGCATCCTGTTTCAGGACGACCTGCTGTTTGCCC
The DNA here is from genome assembly GCA_031291295.1 of Rhodoferax sp. Classification (GTDB taxonomy): domain Bacteria; phylum Pseudomonadota; class Gammaproteobacteria; order Burkholderiales; family Burkholderiaceae_C; genus Rhodoferax_A. The sequence goes on from JARLJI010000254.1 coordinate 3,198, forward strand.
ACATGACGGTGTTCGAGAACCTGCTGTTTGCCGTGCCGCCCGGCGCCCGCGCCGAGCGCCAGGCCAGGGTCACGCAGGCCCTGCTCGATCTGGAGATGCCGGAGTTTGCCGACACCGACCCGGCCACGCTCTCGGGCGGGCAGCGTGCGCGTGTGGCGCTGATGCGTGCGCTGCTGGCCGAGCCCCAGGCCCTGCTGCTGGACGAGCCGTTTTCCAGGCTGGATGCGGCGCTGCGCGGGCGCATGCGCGGCTTTGTGTTTGAGCGGGTGCGCCAACGGCAAATCCCGGTCCTGCTGGTCACGCACGACGATGCGGACATTGCCGACAACGCCCACCTGACCCGGCTTTGAGCGGCCGCATTCACCGTCTATGCATGTTTGACCGCCGCGCCACCGCCCTAATCAAACCCGCCGTGAACAGGCTCGCGCGCGTCCTGGTGCGCGCCGGACTGAGCGCCGACCAGATCACGCTGGCAGGCTTTCTGGCTGGCCTGGTTGCTGCTGTTTTAATAGCTAATAGTCTATATGTGGCGGGGGCTGTAGCCATTTTTCTCTCAAGACTGCTGGATGCGCTGGACGGTGCGGTGGCGCGCCTGTCGCAGCCCACCGACCGCGGCGCCTTCCTCGATATTGCGCTGGATTTTTTGTTCTACGCCAGCATCCCGCTGGCGTTTGCGCTGGCCGACCCGGCACGCAACGCGCTGGCGGCGGCCGTGCTGCTCGCGGCCTTCATCGGCACCAGCACCAGCTTTCTGGCCTTTGCCGTGATGGCGGCAAAGCGCGGCCTGCACAGCGCCGACTACCCCGACAAGTCGTTTTACTTTCTCGGGGGCTTGACCGAAGCCACCGAGACGCTGGCCTGCTTTGCCGCCATATGCGTGTGGCCACAGTATTTCGCCCCTCTAGCCTATGCCTTTGCCGCCCTGTGCGCGGCGACCATTGCCACCCGCCTCTGGTGGGGCTGGCGAACGCTGTCCTGACGCTGCAGTCGCACCCTGCCTGGAACACACCGCATGAACTATAAAAAAACGGGTCTGCTGCTCCTCGTCGCCGCGATGGTGGCGGCGTTCTTCGCACTCGATCTGGGGCGCTACCTGAGCCTGGACTACCTCAACCACAGCCAGTCGGCTTTTGAAGCTCTCTATGCGCGCCGGCCGCTGCAAATCGCGCTCATCTACTTCGTGATCTACGTCGCCGTCACGGCTCTGTCCATTCCCGGCGCCGCCATCCTCACGCTGGCGGGCGGCGCGATTTTCGGGCTGGGCTGGGGCACGCTGCTGGTGTCGTTCGCCTCCAGTGTCGGGGCCACGCTGGCCTTTCTGAGCGCGCGCTTTGTGCTGCGCGCCAGCGTGGAGTCGCGCTTTGGCAGTCGCCTGGCCGAGATCAACAAGGGGATCGAGAAAGACGGTGCGCTGTACCTGTTCACGCTGCGGCTGGTGCCGCTGGTGCCGTTTTTCGTGATCAACCTGGTGATGGGGCTGACCCGCATGAAGACGGCCACGTTTTATGCGGTCAGCCAGCTCGGTATGCTGGCGGGCACGGCCGTGTACGTGAATGCGGGCACGCAGCTGGCGCGGCTGGATTCGCTCAAGGGTATTTTGAGCCCGGCGCTGCTCGGCTCGTTTGTGCTGCTCGGGCTGTTTCCGCTGCTGGCGCGCAAGGTGGTCGATGCGATCGCGCGCCGCAAGGTGTATGCGCGCTGGGCCGGCGTGCGGCCCCGCACGTTTGACCGCAACCTGGTCGTGATCGGGGCCGGCGCGGGCGGGCTGGTGTCGGCCTATATCGCCGCCACGGTGAAGGCCCAAGTGACGCTGGTGGAAGCGCACAAGATGGGCGGCGACTGCCTCAACTACGGCTGCGTGCCGAGCAAGGCGCTGATCAGGAGCGCGCGGCTCGCGCACCAGATGCGCCATGGCGCGCGCTATGGGCTGCGCGATACGGAACCCGCCTTCAGCTTCAAGGCCGTGATGCAGCGCATCCACGAGGTGATCGCCGCGATCGCGCCGCACGACAGCGTCGAGCGTTACACCGCGCTGGGCGTGCAGGTGCTGCAGGGCCACGCCAAAATCGTGAACCCGTGGACGGTGGAGATTGCCTTGCCGGGCGGCACGACGCAGCGGCTCACCACCCGCAGCATCGTGATTGCGACCGGCAGCCGGCCCGTGGTGCCGCCTCTGCCCGGCCTGGCCGACGTGGGCTATGTCACCAGTGACACGCTGTGGGAGGCATTCGCCCGGCTTGACGCGGTGCCGCACCGCCTGCTGGTGCTGGGCGGCGGCCCGATCGGCTGCGAGCTGGCACAAAGCTTTCAGCGCCTGGGCGCGCAGGTGACGCAGATCGAGCTGGCGCCGCGCCTGCTGTTGCGGGAAGACGCGGAGGTCTCTTCGCTGGTGCGCCAGGCGCTTGAGCGCGATGGTGTGCAGGTGCTCACCGGCCACAAGGCGCTGCGCTTTGAAAAGAACGGCGACGTCAAAATTGCCGTGGTGGAATACAACGGGGCCGAGCAGCGCATCGAATTCGACGCCCTGCTCTGCGCCGTGGGACGGGCCGCCCGGCTGACGGGCTACGGGCTCGAAGAACTTGGTATTTCAACCGGGCCAACGCTGCCCACCAATGATTATCTGCAAACCTTGTACCCGAACATCTTTGCCGTGGGCGATGTGGCGGGGCCCTACCAGTTCACCCACGTGGCGGCGCACCAGGCCTGGTACGCGTCCGTGAATGCGCTGTTTGGCGACGTGCGAAAATTCAAGGCCGACTACACGGTGATTCCACAGGCCACCTTCACCGATCCCGAAGTCGCGCGCGTGGGGCTGAACGAGCAGGAAGCGAACGAGAAAGGCATCGCGTTCGAGGTCGCCCGCTACAACATCGACGACCTGGATCGCCAGATCTGTGACGAAGGCGCGGGCCACCCCATGCACGGCTTTGTCAAGGTGCTCACGGTGCCGGGCAAGGACAGGATTTTGGGCGTCACCCTGGTCGCCGCGCATGCCGGCGACCTGCTGGCGGAGTACATTCTGGCGATGAAGCACGGGCTGGGCTTGACCAAACTGCTCGGTACCATCCATATTTACCCTACGCTGGCCGAGGCCAACAAATACGCGGCCGGGGAATGGAAGCGCGCCCATGCACCGCAAAGGCTGCTGGCCTGGGCGGCAAGGTTTCACCACTGGAAACGGAGCTGAATCATGTTGTACCGTCAAATAGTTTATTTGTTTTTGCTGCTGGCCTGGGGCGGCGCGGGATCGGCCCAGGCCCAGACCTCCACTGCGCTGGCCAGCGTCACCGCGGGCACCGACGACAAGCCGCCCGCACCGTGGAAGATTCTCGGCTTTCCTCAACAGAACACGCAAAAGCCCGTGACGCAGTTCGACGTGGTGACGCTCGACGGCGAGCGGGCCCTGCGCATTCGCACCGACCGCTCGTACGGCAATCTGGTGGACGAATTGAGCGGGCCGCTGCCCGGGCAACTGGCCTGGCGCTGGCGGCTCGACCAGCCTTTGAAAGACACGGACATCCACACCAAGGGCGGTGACGATTCCGCGCTGAAGGTCTGCGTCCTGTTTGACGAACCGCTGGAGCGCTTGCCGGTGCTGCAGCGCACCGTGCTGCGCGTCGAGCGCTCCAGCACCGGCCAGAACCTGCCGGCGGCCACGCTGTGCTACCTGTGGGACAGCAAATACCCGCCGGGCACTTCGGGCAACAACGCCTTCACGGACCGCCTGCGCTACATCGTGCTGCGAGGCCCCGAGGCGCCGCTGGCGGTGTGGGCCACGCAAACGCGTAACGTGGCGCAAGACTTCATGAAGCTCTTTGGCGACGAGGATTCGGAGGTGCCGCCCATCGTCGGTGTGCTGGTGGGGGCGGATGCCGACAACACAAAGGGCCAAAGCCTGGGATACGTGCGCGATCTGCGCTGGCTGCCCTAGGCCGGATGTTGAACGGCACCCGCGAACTCGTCCTGCTCGGTGCCGGTCACGCCCATCTGCAGGTGCTGGCCCGGCTGGCGCGCCAGCGGGGAACCGATAGCCGCGTCACGCTCGTCACACCCTGCCCTTCTCTGACCTACAGCGGCATGGTGCCCGGCTATGTGGCGGGCCGCTACACCCTGCAGGACTGCCAGATTCCACTGGCGCCGCTGATCCGCGCCGCCGGGGCGCGCTGGATTCAGGCACGCTGCGAAGGCATCGATACCGCGGCGTGCTCGGTACGCTTGTCCGACGGGATTGAGCCGCTGCGCTACGACCTGTTAAGTGTGGACACCGGCGCCGTGCTGGAGCGCAGCCAGCTCGAAGCCGCCCTGCCGGGGGCCAGCGAGCATGCCCTGCTGGTGCGCCCGATCGAGCGCTTTGCGCGGTTGTGGCCGCGGGTGGCGGAGCGGGCCGGCGAGCGGCCCCTGTCCGTGGCCGTGATCGGCGCGGGCGCGGCCGGCATCGAGCTGGTGTGCGCCGCCCAGCAGCGCCTGCCGGGCTCGCGCTTCACGCTGGTCACGGGCGGCGTAGAGGTGGCGGACGGCTACCCCGCCGCGCTGCAGGCGCGGGTCTTGAAAATCCTGCAACAGCGCCACATCGCGGTCGTGCGCGCGGCCTGCACCGGTGTGGCCGCCGGCCGCATCACGCTGGCAGGTGGCGCCAGCCTGGCCTGCGATGTGCCCGTGGTGGCCATTGGCACGCATGCGCCCGCCTGGCTGGCCGGCAGCGGCCTGGCACTGGACGCGGCCGGCCATGTGCTGGTGAACGCGTTCCAGCAAAGCAGCTCGCACGCCAACGTGTTTGCCGCCGGCGACGTAGCCAGCCGCGTCGACCACCCGCATGGCAAAAGCGGTGTCTACGCGGTCCGCGCCGGGCCGGCGCTGGCCACCAATCTGGCGGCGGCGCTGGCGGAACAGCCGCTGCAGGCCTACCGGCCGCCCCGGCGCACCCTCAATTTGCTGTCTTGCGGCACCGGGTACGCCATTGCCAGCTGGGGCCCGCTGAGTCTCGGGGGACGCTGGGTCTGGCGCTGGAAGGACACGATTGACCGGCGCTTCGTGCAAAGGTACGGCACGCAAGCTCGATAATCATGGATTCTTCGAGGCAATAACAGTGAACGATCAAGTCAAGCTGGAGGCGGGCGCCCTGGGTCTCGGCGAGTCGGTGGTGATGGGCGTGGCGGGCACCGCGCCGGCCTACAGCATCGAAATCACCACCTCCACGATCGTCGCGACCGCGGGCGTGCTGTCGCCGGCCAGCGTGCTGGCCTGCGGCCTGATCATGTTCGGCATCGCGTTCGCGTTCATCCACCTGAACCGGGCGCTGGCCAGCGCCGGCACCTCCTATGCGTGGGTCACCATGGTGTTTGGACGCACGCTGGGCTTCTTCGCCGGCTGGTCGCTCCTCGTGCTGTGCTGCGTGTTCATGGTGTCGGCGATGATTCCGGCGGCCAACGCGACGCTGCTGGTGTTCGCACCGAGGCTGATGAACAACGTCCACTGGGTCACGCTGGTGGCGGCGCTGTGGCTTACCGCGGTGAGCGTCGTGGTCGTCAAAGGCATCAAGCTCACCAGCTACGTGCAGGTGGCGCTGACGCTGGTCGAGGCCGTGATCTTGCTGGTGATCATTGTGGCAGCGTTCTTGGTGTTCCCGAAGGCGCCGGCGCACCCGTTCTCGTGGCAATGGTTCTCGCCACTGGCGTTCTCGCCCAAGACCTTCGCCAACGGCGCGCTGGTGGCTATCTTCTTCTACTACGGCTGGGACGTCACCCTCAATCTCAGCGAGGAGACCCGCGACCCCAACCGCACGCCCGGCCGCGCGACGTTCTGGGCCATGCTGTTCCTGATGGCCTTCTTCCTGGTGTTCATCACCATCACCCTGCTGGGCCTGAGCGACGCGGAGATCCAGCACTTCAACACCAACATCATCTTCGCCATCGCCGAGAAGCTGTTCGGCAAGACCTGGGGTTACGTAGCGATCGTCGCGGTGCTGTTGAGCACCGTGGGCACGGTGGAGACGCAGATGCTGCAGTTCACGCGCATGCTGTTCGCCAAGGCCCGCAACGGCGTGCTGCATCCGCGCTATGCGCGGCTGCACCCGCGCTGGCAGACACCGCACATCGCCATCTTCTTCATCTGGGCGATCGGGCTGGTGCTGCTGCTCGTGTCCTCATACCTGCCCACGATCAACGTCATCCTGCAAGACTCGATCGCCGCGATCGGCTTCCAGATCTGCTTCTACCTCGGCCTTACGGGCCTGGCTTGTGCCTGGCACTACCGCGCGCTGGCCGCCGCCGGCTGGGCAGCCGTCACCCACGTGTGGTGGCCGGCGGTCAGCGGCGTGTTCCTGTTTTTCATCGCGCTCTACAGCATCCCCACCTTCGACTGGGTGACCAACGTAGTGGGACTGGGCGGCATCGCTATCGGCGTCGTGCCGCTGCTGTTGAATCGGCGCCAGCCTGCTCTGGCCTCATAAGCAAAAACTACCAGTCGCATTGAACTTATTGCTTAGCACTCTCTCCAATAGAGTGCTAATATTTAAACATTGACGAAAGGATTTCTGGTATGTCAACTCAAACTGGAGCCTCTACCACCGCCTTGGCGGTCGTAAACCCGTGGGCGGTCATGCCCCCGCTGGGCAACCTGGACGCCTACATTTCGGCGGTCAACCGCCTGCCCATGCTCACCTTTGAGCAGGAGCAGGAGTTTGCCCACAAGCTCCAACAAAACAACGACCTGGAAGCCGCCGGCAAGCTGGTGCTGTCGCACCTGCGGCTGGTGGTTTCGGTCTCGCGCAAGTACTTGGGCTACGGCCTGCCGCATGGCGACCTGATCCAGGAGGGCAACATCGGCCTGATGAAGGCCGTGAAGCGCTTCGACCCCGACCAGGGCGTGCGCTTGGTGAGCTATGCGCTGCACTGGATCAAGGCCGAGATTCACGAATACATCCTGAAGAACTGGCGCATGGTCAAGGTGGCCACCACCAAGGCGCAGCGCAAGCTGTTTTTCAACCTGCGCTCGATGAAGCAGGGCTTCAAGTCCGACGCCGCCGCGCTGGACGCCGACACGCACCGCGAAACCCTGAGCGAGTCCGAGATCGACGTGATGGCACGCGAGCTCAATGTCAAGCGCGCCGACGTCACGGAGATGGAAACCCGTCTCTCGGGTGGCGATGTGATGCTCGACCCGGGCGCCTCCGACGATGGCGAAGAGGGCTTTGGCCCGATCGCCTACCTGGCCGACACCCACCATGAGCCGACCGCGATGATCGAGGCGCACCAGCGCGACGTGCTGGCCAGCGACGGCATTGCCAGCGCCCTGGCCACGCTCGACGAGCGCAGCCGGCGCATCGTCGAGGAGCGCTGGCTCAAGGTCAACGATGATGGCTCGGGCGGCATGACCCTGCACGATCTGGCCGCGGTTTACGGCGTCAGCGCCGAACGCGTTCGCCAGATCGAGGTCGCTGCCATGAAGAAGATGAAAAAGGCGCTGGTCGAGTACGCCTGAGCGGGTCCGCGCCAGCCGCAGGCACAACGGGCCTGCGGCTGAGCGCTGGCGGTAACATCGTGTTTTTTTGACGGGAACACACATGTTTCGCCACTTGACCAAGAACGCTATATTTTTGATAGCTGCCATCGCAGTATCCACCGGGGCCATCGCCCAAAAAACCTCCAAAACTGCGCCGCCCTGGCCGACCCGGCCGCTGCGGATTCTGGTCGGCTTTCCGGGCGGCTCCTCGCCCGATCTGGTGGCGCGCCTCCTGCAGGAGCCCCTGTCCAAGGCGCTGGGCCAGCCCGTGATCGTGGAAAACCGCCCCGGCGCGGCCGGCAACATCGCCGCCAATCTGGTGGCCAAGGCCACGGACGACTACACCATCGGCGTGATGATCAACGGCAACATGACGATTGCCAAGCTGCTGAACCCGGCCACCCCGTACGATCCCGAAAAAGACCTGGCACCCATCAGCCTGATCGGCACCGCGCCGCTGGTGCTGACGGTTCCGGTCTCGGCGCCCGGCCACAACGCGCAGGAATTCTTTGTGGCAGCGCGCAATGCCGGCAACAAATGGAGCTACGGCAGCCCCGGGGTGGGCACGGTGGGCCACATCGGCATGGAGCTGCTCAAGACCAAGACCGGGATCGACCCGGTGCACGTTCCCTATCCGGGCAACCCGCAGGTCATTGCCGCCATGATCGGCGGCCAGATCAACCTGGCGCTGCTGCCGCCGGGCCTGGCGACCACGCAAATACGCGCCGGCAAGCTGCGGGCGATTGGCGTCACTTCCGCCGGCCGCAGCCCGCTGGCACCCGAGGTTCCAAGCCTGGCCGAAGCCGGCATCCGGGGCTACCAGCTTGAAATCTGGACAGCCGCGGCGGCCCCGGCCAGCATGCCCAAACCCATCGTGGCCCGCCTCTCGGCCCTGATCAGCGAAATTGTCCGCACCCCCGAGATGCGCCAGAAGCTGTTTGTTCAGGGCTGGCAGGTTGCCGGCACCTCGCCCGAGGGACTGGCCAACCGCATCAAGTCCGATACCGCGCTGCTCGGTGGCGTGATCGCGATGCGCGGCATCCGCGTCGACTGAGGGATTGCTATTGAATGAATAGCTCCATGTCTATGTCAGACATGGGCTACAGCCACTTTTCATCAAGTTCTGGGCCACTCCACGAACTGCGGCTCGTGCCCGCGCGACTTGAGCCAGTCGGCCAGCGCATAGCCGGTGCTGGAGGGCCAGCACTTCACCGCTTCCGGCGTGTACAGCCGGTAATCCGCCAGTTCGGGTGACAGCTGTACCTCGCCCTCGGCCAGCGCGTGGTAGGCGATGATGATCTGGTTCATGCGCTGGAAGTCGTACACGCCAATCAGGTCGAGCGCGCTGGCATCCAGGTTGGTTTCTTCCTTGATCTCGCGCGCGATGCCTCGCTCGGGCGTTTCGCCGGCTTCCATGAAGCCCGTGATCAGGGCGTACATCTTGCCGCTCCAGGCGGCGTTGCGCGCCAGCAAGATCTGCCCCTGGTATTCGATCACGGCCGCCAGCACGGGCGTGGGATTGTTCCAGTGGGTGTAGCCGCAAGCCACGCAGCGCAGCCGCTCCTTCTCGCCGCCGTCTTCCAGCTTGGCGATCCACTCCAGCGGCGTTGCACAGCTGGGGCAGAATTTAAACTGATGCGTCATTTTCAGGCGGGGAATACGCCGGTCGAGAGGTAGCGGTCGCCGCGGTCGCAGACGACGAACACGATGGTCGCGTTTTCTTCGCGCTGGGCGATCTCCTGCGCCACCCAGCATGCGCCACCTGACGAGATGCCGGCAAAGATCCCTTCTTCGCGCGCCATGCGCCGGGCCATCTCCTCCGCCTCGTCCTGGCTCACGTACACCAGCTCGTCCACATAGGTTGCGTCATAAATTTTCGGCAAATATTCCTGTGGCCACTTGCGGATGCCGGGAATGCGCGAGCCCTCGGACGGTTGCGCACCGACCACCTTGACGCCCGGGTTTTTCTCTTTCAGAAAGCGCGACACACCGGTGATGGTGCCGGTGGTGCCCATGGCGCTGACGAAATGCGTCACCTTGCCGTGCGTGTCGGCCCAGATTTCGGGGCCGGTGGTTTCGTAATGAACGCGCGGGTTGTCCTGGTTGGCGAACTGGTCGAGCACGTGGCCCTTGCCTTCCTTCTGCATTTTTTCGGCGAGGTCGCGCGAGTACTCGATGCCGCCGCTCTTGGGGGTCAGGATCAACTCGGCGCCGAACGCCTTCATGGTCTGGGCGCGCTCGACCGACAGGTCCTCCGGCATGATCAGCACCATGTGGTAGCCCCGGATCGCGGCCGCCATGGCCAGCGCAATGCCGGTATTGCCCGAGGTGGCCTCGATCAGCGTGGTGCCGGGCTTGATCTCGCCGCGCTCTTCGGCGCGCTTGATCATCGACAGGGCGGGACGGTCCTTGACCGAGCCGGCCGGGTTGTTGCCCTCGAGCTTGCCGAGGACCACGTTGCCACGCTGGGCGTTGCCGGCAGCGTTGATGCGCTGCAGGGCCACCAGCGGAGTTTTGCCGATGGCGTCTTCAATCGTTAGGTAGTTCATAGCCAGCACTGTGCCATAATTTCAGACTTCCTTCCTGAGGCCCGGGTGGTGAAATTGGTAGACGCAGGGGACTCAAAATCCCCCGCCGCAAGGCGTGCCGGTTCGATTCCGGCCCCGGGCACCACGGCATCGTTTTTTAGCGTGTCATACCCTCTCAAAACCCGCATGCTTCCTAGCATTGCGGGTTTTTCTTTGCCTCACGTCGCTTCACTGGCTATCATGACATACCGTCAAAAAGACGGTATTTCTGACGGTATGTCTTGATACCGTCAATTGACATACCGTCAACGGGGAACGCATGGCACTCACTGACACCTTCACCAAAAACACAAAGCACAGCGGCAAGCCCGCTGGCGATAAACACACCGACGGCGGGGGCATGTATTTGCTGGTCAACGCAGGCGGCAAGTATTGGCGCATGGACTACCGCTTTGCGGACAAGCGCAAAACGCTGGCGCTGGGTGTGTATCCGGCAGTGTCACTGGCTGATGCTAGACGGCGTCGCGACAAGGCACGCGAACTACTGGCGGACGGGATCGACCCCAACCTGGCCAAACGCGAAGAAAAGCAGGCCAAAGCAGACGCAGCGGCACACACCTTTGAAGTGGTGGCACGCGACTGGCTGGCCAAGACGGCGGCAGAGCGCATGGCCAGTACACAAGTCAAAGTCACCTCCTGGCTGGAGAAGGACGTGATCCCCTTCATCGGCGCCATGCCCATGTCCGCCATCGGACCGCGCAATGTCCTAGCAGCGCTGCGCAAGATGGAAGCCCGTGGCGCGCTCGACAGCGTGCAGCGCGTCAAACAGGTGTGCGGGCAGGTGTTCCGCTACGCAGTAGCCACCGGCGCCGCAGAGCGGGACGTGACGCAAGACCTCAAGGGCGCACTGGCAAAGCCGACCACGGGCCACTTTGCAGCCATCACAGAGCCAAAGCAGGCCGGCAACTTGATGCGCTCCCTATTCGACTACGTGGGGCACCCCACCACGGTGGCCGCGCTAAAACTCACGCCACTGGTGTTCGTGCGCCCCGGCGAACTGCGCACTATGGAATGGGCCGAACTTGACCTTGACGCGGCAGAGTGGCGCATACCCGGCAGCAAAATGAAAATGAAAGTGGATCACCTTGTTCCACTGTCCACCCAAGCGGTGGCACTGCTGCGCGGCATGCAGCCCGCCACAGGCCACGGGCGCTATGTGTTCCCCAGCCTGCGCACGGGCGAGCGCCCCATGAGTGAGAACACCATCAACGCAGCCTTGCGCGGCATGGGCTACAGCAAAGAGGTTCACTCCGCCCACGGATTCCGGGCGATGGCGCGCACGATCATGGATGAAGTGCTGGGCGAGCGGGTTGACCTGATCGAGCATCAATTGGCTCATGCCGTGAAAGACCCGAACGGGCGCGCCTACAACCGCACGGCGCACCTGCCAGCACGGCGGGAAATGATGCAGCGTTGGGCGGACTACCTGGACAAACTGCGGATGGGAGCGGAAGTGATCCAGTTCAGGCAGGCGTGACTGTCCGCCTGCGTCACCTCAGCGGGCTCCTGCTCCATTCCTCCACAACCATCATGCCATCCGGCAGGTGAATTGTCTTCTTTCTGCCGGGCAGCTCAGACCGGCGCGGCTCCTGACCAGGCCAAGGCTTCGGCTCATACAGCGCCCGGCCTACACGCAACACTCTCCCCTCTTTGATCAGCGTGCGTAAGCGGTCATCCACTGTCGTTTCCGGCAGGGGCACGGCCAGCAGCAAATCAGTCCGAGAAACCTGCACACGCCTGCCATTCTTCGTGTGCAGCCGCACCAGCGCATCCAGCACCATGAGGCTGGTTGCACCGTGGGGCGCACGTTTTTTGGCGGGCCTACGCATTGGTCAAAATCTCAGAAACTAATGAAATGTAATTCGTTGATATTACTATCAATTTCTATCATAACGAATTACTAAATCTCAGAAAACCACCCCCTTTAGGGTTTGGCTCTGACGGATTGAATCTGGACACTCGACGACGTGCGCACTTTCATGTAATCGCACAGCACGCAACCACCGGCCAAGGCTGCTTGCTGTGCCTCAACGGAGTAACAGATGACCAAACCAACACAGTCCACCAAGGCCCGCAAGCAACAAATACAAGCCGCCATACCCGAGGTGGCGACGACTCGGCACACGGCTGCAATACCGAGCTTCGATGAGCTGCCCGATAGCGCATGGGTTCGGCAGGCTGATTTGGTGCGCGACCCCAAGCATCCGACCCGCCCTGCACCGTTGCCATTCAGCCCCGCCACGTTCTGGCGCTGGGTGCGCGAGGGCAAATTTCCTACGCCGACCAAGTTGGGCGAGCGCATTACTGCCTGGCGGGTGGGCGACGTGCGCGCCTGGATCGCAGCTCAAAGCGCTGCATGAGGTGCAACCATGCAACACCTCACCAGCGCCGGCACGGCGGGGCGCAGCGCGCCCGCAAATGACGAGGCCCGCAGCACACCACATGCTGCAGGCCCCTTGAACCGAAAAACTCTGTGCGTGAATTCTAGGCAGAATCGCGAGGCCGTGCAAGCGATCGCCGACGACTTCAGCACATTCGCAAGGCTGGCACGCCAGTTCGAGCGGATCGGGCTGCGCCTGTACCCGTTGAGCGGCGCGTCGGTGCGCGTGAGCGCTCCCGGTCTGGGCATGTCGCGCGCGCTGCCAAATCTGCGCGCAGCGAAAGTGTACCTGGGCCAGATCGGGGGTGCCGCGTGACGCGCCCACCGGAATCTCCCGATTCAAAACGCTTTGCGACTCTGCAGGCGCGCGCGGCCCTGGCCGGCATTTCGCTGCACCGCATCGAGGGAGATTTCACGCCAGTGGTCTACATCGCCACCAAGTGGGCGCTGACGCGCGAGCTGCGCGGCCTTGACGCTGTGGAGCAGTGGTTTGATCGGGTGATGGGCTCGACAGTATGAGCATCCAGGTTATGTCTCAGGTCTGGGCCGGCTCGCAGCACGGGGGCAGCCCGCTGCTCATGCTGCTGGCCATTGCGGACTTCGCTGACGATGACGGCCGGGCCTACCCCGCTGTCGCCACGTTGGCTAGAAAGTGCCGAATCCAGCCCCGTGCAGCAAATTATCTTTTGCGTCAGCTTCAGGACTCTGGTGAGTTGCGTGTGCATGTCGCTCAAGGCCCCAAGGGCTGCAACCTCTACAAAATTGACGTCAAGGGGCTGCAAAAATCTGCAGGGGTGCAAAAAATTGCAGGGGTGCAAAAGATTGCTCGAGGGGGTGCAATAAATTGCTCGAAACCCCTGCAAGGAATTGCAGACAAACCATCATTGAACCATCAAGAACCACCAGGTCCGCAGAAAACAAAGTTTCCTGCCTGCCCGCACCAAGCCATTCGTGACCTGTACCACGAGGTCCTGCCCGAACTGCCCAAGGTCAAATTGATGGGCGACGATCGCAAGAAAGCCTTGGGCACCTTCTGGAAATGGGTGTTCACGGAGTCTAGGTCGGACGGTACACCGCGGGCCACCACGGCCGACGAGGCGCTGGCCTGGGTTCGTGGCTACTTCACCCGGGCCCGCGACAACGACTTCCTGATGGGCCGAGTCGCGAAAAGCGACGGACACAGCACCTGGCAATGCGACCTCGATTTTCTGCTGACCCCCAAGGGCAAGAAGCAGGTCATCGAAAAAACCCGGGAGGCTGCATGATCCCGCACAGCATCGAGGCGGAATGGGGCCTGCTGGGCAGCCTGCTGGCCGACAACGCGGCCGCCACGCGCATCGCGGCGCTGGACCCTGCGGCCTTCTACGTCGAGTTTCACCAGCACGTCTACCGGGCCATGTTGCAGCAGGTGTCCGCCGGCAAGGCCTTTGATGTCATCACGCTGCACAACGCATTGTCCGAGGCGGGAAAGGCCGACGACGAGAGCCTGATGGCGCTGAACGAGATCGCGCAGTACGTCGTCAACGCGCGCAACGTGGTGCGCTATGCCGAAATCGTGTCGGACCACCACCGCAAGCGCCAACTGCTGGCCGCCTCGGACGACATTGCCGAAATTGCCCAGGGCAAGGGCACGCCGGCCGAGCAGGTCGACCACGCCCAGATGGTGCTGGCCAAGCTCGCAACCGTGAAGGCCCAGCGCGAGCCTCAGCACATCAACCAGTCGCTTGCCGACTACCTGGCGTTGCTGCAGGACCTGAGCGAAGGCAAGAACCCGGCCATCCCCACCGGCATCGCCGGACTGGACCGGATCCTGAACGGCGGCCTGCGCCGTGGCGGGATGATGGTGATCGGTGCCCGCCCCAAACACGGCAAAACGGCGCTGGCCCTGGCCCTGGCTCGCAACATGGCGCGCCAGTACACCGTCCTGTTCCTGAGTCAGGAAATGTCGGTGATGGAGCTCATGCATCGGCACACCGCGGCGATGAGCTCCATCGACCTGGGCCGCATCGTCGGTGCCGATGCATCGGATCAGCCCATGTGGCAGGGCGTAACGGAGGCGGCGCACCGGCTCGGCAAGCTCAATCTGGTCCACGACGAGCAATGCGCCTTGAACCTGCTGGACATCCGGCGCAAGGCGATGAGCGTGAGGCGTCAGCACGGGCTGGACGTGCTGTTTGTCGACTTCCTGCAGCTGATGCAGGGCGCCGGGGAGGAAAACCGGAATCGCGAGCTGGACGTCATCGTGAACGGCATCAAGGCGCTGGCCATGGACCTGCAGATCGCGGTCGTGGTGATGTCGCAGATGAGCCGCAAGGCCGACGAGAGTTATCACCGGCCGACGATGACCTACCTGCGCGACTCCGGGGCCATCGAGGCGGCCGCCGACCAGATCGCGCTGCTGTTCAACGACCACGCGCACCCGCTCAGCAAGAAGAGCCCCGACTTCAAAGGCTTCTCCGAGCTCGAGATCGTGGCGCACCGCAACGGGCCGCAGGGGCTGGTGCCCCTTCACTTTGTCGGCGAGCTGCAGCAGTTCAGCGACTGGGCGGGGCCGATTCCCAAACGCGGAAGCAGGAACTCGGGAGACTTTGAATGAGCGCCATGAGCCGCAACAAAATGGCAGCGACGGCAACGCTGCGATCGATTCACGGGAGTGACAATATGAAAAAAATCGAGAATGAAGCGCCGATCCGGCTGACGCATAAGGGCATTCACGGAGAGACCGAAGCCGAAGCCAAGGGGAGAGCCGCGCTGCAGCCAGGCATGAATGCCCTGATGGTGATCGACACCTTCAAACGCCACGTCATGGGGAACGACGTGGACATGGGGGCGATGCTCGAAGCTCTGCAGAACTCAATGCGCCAGGTGAAGGAGGGCGACCTCTCCGGCATGGAGGCAATGCTGGTCGGGCAAGCGACAGCGCTGCAAACCATGTTCGCCGGCCTGGCGCTGAGGGCGTCGGGCCAGCAACACCTGCCGAAGTACCAGGCGTTCATGGGGCTGGCACTTAAGGCGCAGGCCCAGAGCCGGGCGACCATTCAGGCTTTGGTGGATCTCAAATACCCCCGGCAGGCCACCTTCGTGAGGCAGGCCAACATTGCCCACGGACCGCAACAAGTCAACAACGGACCGGCACCGACTGGTGCCCTCTCGCACGGGAAAAATCCGGCGACCATGCAAAACAAACTATTGGAGCAAGACCATGAGCAAACGCACAGGCTGGACACCGGAGCGGCGGGCGCGCCAGGCCGAGCTGATCCGGCAATGGCAACCGTGGGCCAAGTCTACCGGCCCCCAAGCGCCGCCGGTAAGGCCGCTGTCTCTCGCAACGCCTTCAAAGGGGGGCACTGGCGAGAGCTGCGCGACCTGATTGTGCGGACGAACGGCGTGCTTCGAGAGCAGAAGCGGCTGCTGGAGAACATATCGCCCGATGACGCAGGTGGGGGTGGCGGATCGTTCAACACCAGGGGATGAGCGCTCCAGGCCCAGCACATCATCGGCCCTCGCAGACCGCCTCACCCAACGATCGGCGAAGGTGAGCGGCTCCAGGAGACCGGGAGCTGTCGGTCTGAATTTGCTCTCGAATGACGATAGTTTGCTCCAAGCAGTCGGGCGTGACGGTCCGCCGTCAGGCCAGAGCGAGACAGCGGGTGGCCGCGCTCCCCCTCGTACTCACGGTCGGCGCTCCAGCACTTCGAGCTGGGGCCGATCCCCGCTGGCCTTGCCCGTGATCGGTGGCGCGGGGAGTTTGGCCTCGCCGGGCTCGATGACGAAATGGTGTGACAGCGAATACCAGGGTCCTGTAACGTCCGATGCCGGCGCTGCCTCTTCGGCCGCGTGGAGCACATACTGGCCGGTCAGCGCCTGGGTCACGCCGAACTGAACGTCGGTCTCGACGTTCGGGTCGTCGCTCGAGTAGACCTGCGAGAACTGCGTCTTGAAGCCGGGCTCGTAGATCATGAAGTGGATGTGCGCGGGCCGCATGTTGTGGCGACCTTGCGCACGCAGCAGCGCGCCCACCGGCCCGCTCAGCGGGATCGGATACCCCGCGGGCTTCACGCTGCGGAAGGCGATGTGGCCCTTGGCGTCAGTACTGAACTTGCCGCGCAGGTTCATGTCGCCTTGCTCCGGATCCTGGTTCTCGTAGAAGCCGTCGGCCGAGCTGTGCCAGACATCGACCTCGGCGCCTTCGACGGGCCTCCCCTGGTTGTCGCGCACCCACGCATCGACGAAGATCGGAGCGCCCGGTGTGGGCGTGCGAACGATCGACGCGCCATTCTCGGTGCGCGGCGAATGCATACGCCAAAAGGGGCCCATCAGATTGGCCGTGGTGTCGGTCTGCCCGCGATCGCCGTTGTTGAGCAAGCAGACGAGCGACGAGACGCCGAGGGAACCTGCGATCAGGACCACCTCGTTGTGCGATTCGGTGGTGAGCTGCCCGAGCTTGGCGATCAGCGCGCAAGTCTGGTGAAATTCCGCCTCGGTCAGCTTCGCGTCCCGCACGAAATCGTGAAGGTGCTCGACGGCCGCCTTCATGATCTGCTTGAACCGCGGGCTCTGCGTCCGGTCGAGCTCCGCCAGCACGGCGGCGGTGACGTCCTGTTGAGTCTTGATGATCATCGCGTTGTCTCCTTGAGTCGGACAGACAAGTATTGCTGGTTTCGTGGGGAAGATATTCCCGCGGCTTGCGATACAACTCAATATCGGCGACGTGCTACGTGCGAAGTACCTGGAAACCCGGCGATGGCCTCGATATTTCGCCAGCGGCTGGATGACGGGAATTTGGCCGGGACCGTGGGTTCAGGATGCTGCCGCGACGGACTGGACCCGCTGCAAGGTGGGGGCTCCGCCCGACCCAAAGCCGACGCCGAATTTGAACGACAGCAATCGGCGAAGGTGATTGACTCCAGCAGACTGACTGCGGCTGTAGAGGTTTCAGAACTGATCGCTCCAAAGCGGTCCCCGAACTCTGCAAGTCGAATGTCGGCTATGTGGCAACGATTTCAACGATTGCGGCACCCGCACCCGGCCAGAAGCTGTCTAATACCAGTGACGGCTTTGAAGCGGTCCATGGAAGCAGCAAACTTCGGCATTCAGCACTATGTGACAATGAGCCTCATTGAGATCTCCCGCGCAGCGGCCGTAAGTTCCGGAAGGTTCGCTTTGACCATCTGCGGCACGGTGGCAACCTTGTGCATCCACGTCAAGTTGACCGCCGCGATCACCTCATCCCCAACCCAAATCGGCACCGCGATCGAATCTC
The DNA here is from genome assembly GCA_031291295.1 of Rhodoferax sp. GTDB lineage: Bacteria > Pseudomonadota > Gammaproteobacteria > Burkholderiales > Burkholderiaceae_C > Rhodoferax_A. The sequence goes on from JARLJI010000254.1 coordinate 20,929, forward strand.
TATCATCGTTCCATTCACGGCGGGTCTGGTCGAAGTGACCTCCAAAATCGGGAGTTCGGTGTCCATATCCCAAGCGCCTTGTCTCTTCGAGCAATCGCTCCACCATCGCCGGTTGGCGGGCCATGAAGTTGCCCGGTTCATTGCTGGCCGCAAGACGCACAAGCATCGCCTGGCGCTCGCTCTCGCTACAGAACGCGATATAGGCGCGACCCGTCGCTGAACGGAGCATATTTATTCGGAAGCCGATCGGCCCTACTGGGACGTGCGAGAAGTAGGACTTTGGTCGATTCGTCTCGATCACCTCCATGCAATCGAGCCGTGGGACGGCAAGCACGGATGGCCAGTTGACCTTGCGGCACAGACGCTCCATTACCGGCGACGCGACCTCGACCAGATAGTTCTCGTCGCTGAGTTGCGGAGCGCGCGGCTGCAGTGTGTGGCTCGCCATATAGGCACCGTCGGCGAGTCGCTGCCAGACCATGCCGCGCTTTTCTAAGGTCAGGATCAGTCTCGTGAGAGTTGCCTTGGGCAAGCCAGTTGCAAGGAACAGGTCGTGCAAGCTGGCGGCGCGTGCCTGGTGCAAATGCGCGAGCACTTCGAGGCCGCGATCCAAGGCACGGATCGTCTTGACCTTGTAATCACGCATGATTTTCGAGTTTCACTAGGAGAAAAGCTGTGCGAGGATTCTATCCCGTCAATCCGATCGCCGGCAATACTTGCGCCATACCCAGAGAACAACAAGCTGGGGACCAAGATAGTGACAGGAGACAAGCATGCGCTGGCCGTTCGACTAGACGCTCGCCGCGCTCCTGTTTACCTGAACGAGCCAGCCGCGCCTAAGGAACGATATTTATGAGCTTTTCCCACGAAGATGTCCAACGCCTGATCAAACTGCTCGACAGCTCTCACTTTGACGAACTGCACCTGGAAGCGGAAGGCATCAAGCTGTCGCTGCGCCGAAATGGCGCTACGTCGACCGCTCCGGCGCCGGTCGGCTTGACATCTGTTGCTACTGCTTCTCCGGTCGCGCCGCCGGCCAGCGCCGCTGCCCCGACTCCAGCGACAGCATCTGCGGGCGATGCAAGCCTACTTGAGATTCGTGCGCCGATGCTCGGCACCTTCTACGGCGCGCCGAAGCCAGGCGCTGAACCCTTTGTTGCCATCGGTGGCCGAGTGAGTGCGGACAGCGCAGTGGGGATCATTGAAGTCATGAAGCTGATGAACTCGATCTCTGCCGGGATCGAAGGCGTGTTGGTCGAAGTCCTCGTACGCGACGGTGACTTGGTCGAGTTCGACCAGGTGCTGATGCGCGTTCGCCCGGCGTGAGCGCGGCCATGAAAACCGCAGACCAACTGGCTGTTGATGGTCCGATCCGTCGGGTCCTCGTGGCCAACCGCGGCGAGATCGCCGTGCGCGTCATCCGCACGCTACGGCGACTCGGCATCGAATCCGTGCTTGCCGTCTCGGCGGCCGATCGCAACAGCATGGGCGCGAGGTTGGCCGATCGGACGGTGTGCATCGGCCCGGCGCGTGCCGCCGACAGCTATCTGAGCATCGGGACCCTGATCGAAGCGGCTCGTGGCGTCGGAGCCCAAGCGGTGCATCCGGGTTACGGGTTTCTGTCCGAGCGTGCCGAGTTCGCCGCAGCCTGTGCTGAACACGGTCTCATCTTCATCGGGCCGACCGCAAAACAGATCGAGCGCGTTGGCAACAAGCTGGAAGCCCGGCGGTGCGCGGGTGAGGCGGATGTTCCGGTGGCACCGGGGGGGCCGGTCGAAAACCTTCTCGCTGCGCTGGCACTGGCCGAAGAGATTGGCTATCCCGTTCTGATCAAGGCGGTCGGCGGCGGCGGTGGGCGGGGGCTCAAGCGTGCGAACACACCGGCCGAGTTGACCGCGCTGTTCGATCTGGCAAGTTCAGAGGCGCTCGCCGCGTTTGGCGACGGCCGCGTCTACGTCGAGTGCTTTGTCACTCAAGGGCGCCATGTCGAAGTGCAGATTCTTGGCGACGGCGAAAGCGTGATTCACCTCGGCGACCGCGACTGCTCGGTGCAGCGCCGGTATCAGAAGCTGATTGAGGAAGCGCCTGCGCCGTCCCTGACCGACACCATGCGTCATGAACTCCACGCCGCTGCAGTGCGCTTCTCAGAGCACATCGGCTATCGCAGCTTGGGCACCGTCGAATTTCTCGTCGATGTGGCACGCCAGCGCTTCTACTTCCTCGAAATGAATGCACGTATACAGGTCGAACACCCGGTGACCGAGCAGATCACGGGACTGGATCTGGTCGCCGAACAGATTGTTGTTGCACAGGGGCACAAGCTCCGACTGACCCAAGCCGACGTGCGCCTCTCTGGCCATGCGATCGAGTGCCGCATCAATGCCGAGGACCCGACGCATGACTTCAGGCCTGCGCCGGGCAAAGTCAGCGCGGTTCATTTTCCGGTCTGGCCGGACCTGCGTGTGGACACCCACATCGAGGCCGGCGCAATGATTCCCCCTTACTACGACTCGATGATCGCGAAGGTCATCGCCACGGGCGGCACACGCGAACAGGCGCGAAAACTTCTTGAATCGGCACTGTCCGAAGTTCGCGTGGATGGCGTGTTGACGAACATCGCACTGCACCGCGCCGTGCTGGCCACGCCCGAGTTCAGCGAGGGCGGCTTCGACACCGGCTTCCTCGGCCGCTTCCTCGCTGGCTCAGGTGCAGCGGCCTTCGGCACGACCACGGCCCAAACCTCCTCTGAAGGGAAACGCTGATGAGCTCCGACCGCCTCGACTTTATCGACACCACGCTACGCGATGGCAACCAGAGCCTGTGGGGCGCGACAGGGTTGCGCACTGGAATGATGCTGGAGATCGCACCCGATCTCGACCGTATAGGCTATCGCGCGATCGACTTCACCACCAGTACGCACATGGCGGTCACGGTGCGCTTCCACAAGGAGAACCCGTGGGAACGCATCCGCCTAATGAAGGCGCGCATGCCACGCACGCCGCTAAGTTTCCTGTCTACGGGCATGCGCTTCATTTCCTGGGAGACGGCCCACCCGGAACTGATGGACCTGTCCTACCGGCTGCTGGTCCGCAACGGCATCGAGCGTTTCATGGTGATGGACCCCATGAACAATATGAAGGCCGTCATCGACAGCGCAACGGCCATTGCAGCCGCCGGTGCGCGGGAGATCGTGGGCGCCGTTGTTTACACGGTCAGCCCGATTCACGATGACGCCCATTTCGCCGCTGCGGCGCGCCTGCTCGCCGCAGCGCCGACGATCAATCGGGTCTACCTAAAGGATCCAGGTGGTTTGCTAACGCCTGAACGCGCGCGTACGCTGTTGCCTGCGTTGCGCGCGGCGCTCGGTGGCAAGCCGCTCGAGTTGCATTCGCATTGCACGATTGGCCTGGCGCCATTTACCTACGCCGAGGCGCCGGAACTGGGCGTGCAGACACTGCACACCGCCGTGAGGCCGCTGGGCAACGGCAGCAGCCAGCCCGCGATCGAGAACGTTGTGGCCAATCTGCGCAGCCAGGGTGGCACTGTTGATCTCGACATGGACGCCGTCGGCCGGGTCAGCAATTACTTTGTCTCGCTGGCTGCCGCCGAAGGCCTTGCGCCCGGTGTGCCGCAGGAGTACGACATGCGCTACTTCCAGCACCAGCTGCCCGGTGGAATGATCGGCACCATGCGCCGCCAGTTGCGCGAGATGCGCCAGGAGCACCGCCTGCCGGAGGTCTATGACGAGGTCGAACGCGTGAGGCGCGAGTTGGGCTATCCGATCATGGTGACGCCCTTCTCGCAGGTGGTCGGCACCCAGGCGGTGATGAACGTGCTGGCCAAGGAGCGCTACGCGAACGTGCCCGACGAAGTGATCCGCTACGTGATCGGGCGCTTCGGCACGCCTCCGGCGCCGATGGACCCGAACGTACGTGACCGCATCGAGCAACTACCACGCGCACGCGAACTCGCGACCCAGAGTCCGATGCCGGAACTGGCGGAGCTGCGTCGACGCTTTGACGCCAGGCTTTCCGATGAGGAGTTCCTGCTGCGCGCCACCATGCCTGCAGAGCAAGTGGACGCCATGTTGGCTGCCGGCCCTTGCCGCGAGGACTACAGCGCCGTGGCCAGTCCGGTGGAGCGTCTGGTCAGCGAATTGTCTCGCCGTCCTGACGTAACCCACGCCCGGATAGAGCGCGACGGCTTCCTGCTGGACTTGCGAGCCAAGCAGCCGGGTGTTGCTGAAGGGACAGCGACATGAACTCGACCGGGACACATCGGGCGAACTCGCCAATGCTGGCGGGCGTGCGCGGCTACATCTTCGACATTGACGGCACGCTTGCCCTGGCGGACAAGCGCCTGAGTGGCTACCAGGCGCTTCCGGGTGCCTCCGAACTACTGGCGCTGCTGCGTCAACGCGGGCTGCCTTATGTCGGCTTCACGAATGGCAGTACCAAGACGCCACTGCAGCTGTCACAGGCACTGATGCAGATCGGTATCCAGTTGGACGAGAGGCACACGATGACGCCAGTGAGCGTCGCAATCGACCTCTTTCAGCGTCGTCGCTATAAGCGCCTGTTGGTACTGGGCGGTGAAGGTGTCTGGAAGCCCTTGGTCGAGGCCGGCTTCGATGTTGTGCGTTCACCCGAACGGGCCGATGACGCGGAAGCCGTGCTGATCGGCTGGCACCCCGGCTTCGTGCTGGCCGATCTCGATGCGGCTTGCCGCGCGGTCTGGGAGGGAGCCGCCCTCTACACAGTTTCCAAGGCGGCCTACGTGGCCAGTCGTGAGGGCCGCACATTGGGCATCTCGGGCGCGCTCGCCGCGGCCGTGCGCAGCATCACCGGCAAGAACGCCGTGGTGGTGGGAAAGCCTTCGGCTCAGGCACTCGCTTGCGCCAGCGCAAGGCTAGGCGTGAAGCCGGCGCAGATGGCCATCGTCGGCGATGACATCAGTTTGGAGAACGCAATGGCCTTGCGCGGCGGTGCGATGTCGGTGGGGGTGCACACGGGGCTGAGCAGCGCCGAGGACTTCGAGCGACTGCCGGTGGACAGCCAACCCCACCTGTCGCTGACCGGGGTCGATCGGCTGCTGGAGATGCTGACATGAGCCCAACGGTTTCAGCGACTACGCCAGGTGCGGTTCTGTGGGCGCCGCGGCCGGCTCAGATCGAACCGACTCGTCTGGCCGCCTACATGCGGTGGTTGGCTGCCGAGAGGGGCCTGAGATTTGACAGTTATGACGCTCTTTGGCGCTGGTCGGTCGATGAGCTCAAATCGTTCTGGCAGTCGATCTGGGACTTCTTCGACGTGCAAGCAACAGGCTCTTGCGAGCCCGTACTGGGCCTATCGACCATGCCTGGCGCGCAGTGGTATCCAAACGCGAAATTGAACTACGCTGAACATGTGTTCCGTTGCGCCAGCGACGAGCGGCCCGCGCTCGTTGCCCGCAGCGAGGACACCGGCACGCATGAAGTATCGTGGGCACAGCTGAAACGCGATACCGGAGCGTTGGCAGCCCATCTTCGCACTCTGGGCGTGGGACCGGGCGACCGGGTGGCGTCGTACATGCCCAACCGTCCCGAGACGGTGGTTGCCTTCCTGGCCTGTGCCAGCATCGGTGCGATCTGGTCCAGTTGCGCACCCGACATGGGCGCGACCGTGGTACTGGATCGCTTCCGGCAGATTGAGCCCAAGGTGCTGCTGGCCGTGGACAGCTACAGCTACAACGGCAAGATACATGATCGGCGCGAACTGGTCGACGAGCTTCTGCTGGAACTGCCGAGCGCCCGCCACGTCATTCATGTGGCGGGACCGATATGCCGGGCCGCATCGCACAGGCCGCCGGCTTGGCGCGATCGCCTGAGTTGGCAAGACTCGGTCGTGGCCGATGCCGAGCTGCAATTCGAGCGCATGCCCTTCGACCACCCGCTCTGGATCGTCTATTCGTCCGGCACCACGGGGTTGCCCAAGGCCATCGTGCATGGCCACGGTGGCATCGTGCTGACGCACCTGAAGACCCTGGCGTTGCAGCACGACCTGCGTCCGGCGGACCGGCTGCTGTTTCTGGGTGGCACTGGATGGATCGTCTGGAACCTGCAACTCGGTGCCTTGCTGACCGGTGCCAGCATCGTGCTGTACGACGGAAACCCGGCCTGGCCGGACAACGCCGCGCTGTGGCGATTCATCGACGAACAGCGGGTGACGCTGTTCGGCTGCGGCGCTGCCTACCTAATCAACTGCATGAAGGACGGCCTCCGCCCTCGCGACCTGGTCGGGCTCGAAAGCCTCCGCTCAATCAACGCTACCGGCTCTCCTCTTCCCATCGACGCCTACCGATGGGTCTACGACGCCGTGAAACCCGATCTCTGGCTGGCATCGATCAGTGGGGGCACAGACATCGCGTCGGGTTTCGTGGCTTGTGCGCCCACGCTGCCGGTCAATGCAGGCGAGATTCAGTGCCGCGAACTGGGTGTATCGGCCTATGCCTTCAACGATGAAGGCCAGACCGTAGTCGACGAGGTGGGCGAACTGGTGATTACCCAACCCATGCCGTCGATGCCGATCTACTTCTGGAACGACCCGGACAACCGCCGCTACAGTGAGAGCTACTTCGAAATGTTCCCGGGCTTTTGGCGCCAAGGCGACTGGATCCGTTTTACGACTCGGGGCACCTCGGTGATCTATGGCCGTTCGGATTCGACGATCAATCGGTACGGCATCCGCATGGGTACCGCAGAGATCTATCGCGTCGTGGAAGAGCTTCCAGAGCTGCGCGATAGCTTGGTCGTGGACCTGGAATACTTGGACCGCCCGTCGTTCATGCCGCTGTTCGTCGTTCTCGCGCCCGGGTGCGTACTCGACGAGGCGCTCAAGAGACGCATCACGCAACAAATCCGCAGCAAGGCCTCGGCGCGGCATGTGCCCAATGAAATCTACGAAGTCGAGGAGATTCCGCGCACGCTGACCGGCAAGAAGATGGAAGTGCCGATCCGCAAGCTGCTGCTAGGAGCCTCCCCGGAAAAGGTGACCAACCCAGATGCGATGTCAAACCCGCGAAGCATTGGATTTTTCGTGCGACTGGCTGAGGAGTTGAAGACCCAACTGGCGCATTAACCCGCTCGGCGCCGCATGCCGGCGGCGTCGGCAATTTGACAGTGTTTCAACACGAGAAGGAGACAGGCAATGAGCAGCAAACCAAGAGTTCTGATGATCATCACGCTGGACACCAAGGCGGTGGAGGCGAAATTCATCCGGGAGGTGTTGGAGTCGCAGGGCGTGGACGTGGTCCACCTCGACCCCAGCATCCGCGAGTCGACCGATTCGCGCGTCGAGATCCCACCCGAGGCCGTGGCCGCGGCGGCCGGCAAGACGATTCAGGAGGTGCGCGACCTGAAGCACGAAGGCAAGTGCCAGGCCGTGATGATCGAGGGTGCCGTCAAGTGCGCACTCAAGGTCCATGCGGAGCAGGGCCTGAGCGGCATCATCGGTGTCGGTGGCTCGATGGGCACGGCGCTCGGCACCGTCGTGATGGGCTCCTTTCCTTATGGCCTGCCCAAGGTGATGGTGTCGACCATGGCCTCGGGTTTCACCAAGCCTTTTATCGGCGCCAAGGACATCAACATGTTCAACCCGGTATGCGACATTGCCGGCCTGAACAGCATCACGCGCGACGTGTTCCGCAACGCAGCGCTGGCCACGGCCGCCATGGCGAAGAACTATTCGCCGACCCGCGTCGAGCCCAAACCGCTGATCGCGATGACCACGCTCAGCACGATCGACCGCTGCACTGTCAACGTGCGCAAGCAACTGGAAGCCAAGGGCTACGAAGTTATGGTGTTCCACACCTTGGGGACCGGCGGCATGGCGATGGACCAGATCGTTTCCGAACGCGATGTGGCTGCGGTGGTCGACACCTCGTTGGTTGAGATCAATGACTTCCTCAACAACGGCCTCTGCAGCGCGGGCCCTGATCGTGCGACGTGGGCCATCGGCAAGGGCGTGCCGGTGATTTTCGCCCCGGGCAACGCCGACTTCATGGTGGCTGGCCCGATCGACCAGGCCAAGTCCATGTTTCCCAATCATCGGTACCACATGCACAACCACGCGCTTACGGCTGTTCGCACCGAAGCGGGCGAACTACAGGCGCTGGCCAAGCACATGGGTGGCCTGATCGCCGATGCGGCTAAAACGCGAGGCCCGGTGTCGTTCTTCGTACCGCTGAAGGGCTTCTCGCATCACGACAGCCCGGATGGCTATCTGCACGACCCGTCGCTGCCCCCGGTGTTCCTGGCCGCGCTGAAGGAAGCCCTGCCCGCGAGCGTGGATCTCCGGGAGTTTGACTGTCACATCAACGATGCGCAATTCGCCGATGCGATCGTCGAGCAGGTGCTGGCCTACACGCGAGACAAGCGCACGGCAACGGTCTGAGAACGGTATGGCAACGCCCGCCGGTCGCTGGCGGGCGGGCGGGACACTACGAGGATCGACATGGACATAGACAACCTGGTTGCCATCGACACCCACACCCACCTCGAGGTGTCGTGCCGCAACCCCTTCGACAACTACGGCGAGGAGTACGACCGCGCGGCCGACAAATACTTCCGCTCCAACCGCCGCCCGACGATGGACGAAACGATAGCCTATTAC
>JARLJI010000030.1 GCA_031291295.1 Rhodoferax sp.
GGAAGTCATGGGAATGCGTCCTTTCTGTGTTGGAAGTAGCGCCCAAGCCTTATCTCACGATTTTGCTGCGGGTCCAACAGGATGATGGGTGAAGTAGATCGCCCACTCCTCCGCCTTGACGCCACGCTTCGCCCATTGCGCGCTGCTGCCGGGGCGTTCCCAGTAGCGGCAGGCGGCCGCGCCGGCGTCGGCGGCCGTGTGCGCAGCCAGGATGTGCGCCAGAGCCGCCTTCTCGGTGTGCTGCAGCTCCCACAGAGCTGCCTTGAGCTGGTCGGCCAGCGGCGGCATGGGCTTGCCGCACAAATCGACGCCGCAGCCCTTTTTGATCGCCACGGCGCGCGAGCCGTGCCACTGGTTCAGGCCGAAGGCAGTGTCGTGGTCGCCGATCGCGTTCGGGTTCAGGCTGGATTCGGCGTCCGCCTGCGCCAGCAGCCCCGCCGCCTGCGCCGGAGTGAAGCCATTGGCGAGCCAGAACGAGTAAATTGTGGCCGCGCTGGCGTAGTAGGTTTTCAGGTCAACCATCGATGCGCTCCGTTGATGGGCCAAGCGGAACAGTTTGCCCGGCCAGTTCATGCGTGCAATCGTTCAGAAACTGGATCTTGCCATCCGTGATGAAGGAGTGGCAGACGGAAGGAAGCGCTTTGCCATTGGCGTCACGTTCCCAGTCTCCGGTCCACTCTCCATGTTCGTCACGGATCACTTTGCAGCCCGTCACCAAGATTGACGGTGTGAAGCTGGGCTTCTCGTAGTCGCCATTGAAGCTCCAGCAGGGATGCGGCGGCTGTATCGAAATGACGTGCACTTCCTTGCAGCCGGGGCACTTGAAGCCGACGTGATGCGGTTCGACGATGCGAAGGATCCCCTTAAGCACTGTGGCCTCCAGCGTTGTGCGCAACGTACAGCGGGTCCGCCGGTTGCAGAGCCGCCTTCACCCGTGCGATCATGTCCGACTGCACGACATTCTTGCCGGGACAGTCATGATGGTCACGGATGCACTGCTTGTGGAAATGCAGCGTTGCCGGGTCAAGCTTGAGCGCCTTATGAAGGGCAGCAAGCGCGGCCACAGCGTTGTCGCGCACCAGCGCGCCCGGGCCGCTGTCGAACGCTTCGGTCGAATAGTCGCCGACCATTTCGACGCCGATCGAGACCCGGTTGTAGCAGGAGGCGTGGACGCCGTCGGCCGTGAGGTCGCAGGCGAGCCAGATGAAATCGGGCGCGATGAACAGGTGCGGCCCTGAGTGCCAGCCCTCGTCCACGCGGTAGTAGTGGTTCAGGTTGTTCACGCGCTGGGCGCC
>JARLJI010000255.1 GCA_031291295.1 Rhodoferax sp.
AGCATCCGACCCGCCTTCAATCGTTTCTTCGCCGCTTCGCTCAATCGTTTTTGCATCACGCCAATATTCTCCAGCATTGCTACTGGAGACATAACGCTTGAAACGCTCAGCGGTTGTCACGATTTACGGAAATATCAATAGTCCACGTCATTCCTCCCGCCCGCTGGGCAAGCTTCTGGGTGCGGCCGCCCTGGCGTTTTGTGCCAGTGTCTCGACACCGGCTTTTGCCGCCGACCCTCCCATCAAGATTGGCGTGATCGCGGAGGCGCAGGCGATTGCAGGGGCATCGATTCCGCAGGCGGCGCAGATGGCCGCCGATGAAATCAATGCCAAAGGCGGCGTCGATGGGCGCAAGATCGAAATCGTCACGTACGACAATCACAGTTCCTCCGCCGATTCGGTTCGCGCATTTCAGCGCGCGGTCAACGAAGACAAGGTGGTTGCGGTGATCGGCAGCTACATCAGCGAAGTGGTGCTGGCACTGGAGCCCTGGGCGGCGCGCCTGAAGACGCCGTTCATTACGCCGGGCGCCGCCTCCAACGAGATCAGCCTGAGCGTGCACAAGGACTATGAGAAAAACAAATACACCTTTCATGGCTACCTGACCTCCGCCGCCCTTGCGCACTCGGTATGCGACGCCGCCAAGGACCTGCTGGTGGACGGCAAGCACATGAAATCCGCAGTCATCATGAGTGAAGACGCGGCATGGACCAAGCCACTTGACGTGGCGTACGAAGAATGCCTGCCCAAGATTGGACTGAAGGTTCTTGATCACATCCGTTTCTCGCCCGACACGACGGATTTCACCCCCATCTTCAGCAAGATCGAGGCCGCCAAACCCGACGTCATCATCACCGGCATTTCGCATGTGGGGGTCCAGCCCACGGTGCAATGGAAGACACAGCAGGTGCCCATTCCCATGTTGGGGATCAGTTCGCAAGCCTCCAACAGCACCTTCTGGAATGACACCAACGGCGCGGCTGCGGGCGTCATCTTCCAGGCAGTATCCGCGCCGGACGCCGCTGTCACGGCAAAAACCTTGCCTTTCAGCGACGGCTTCAAGAAGCGCTTTGGCAACTTTCCCTCCTATGCCGGTTACACCGCGTATGACGAGGTGTACTTCATTGCCGACGCCATTCATCGCGCAAAGTCGACCGATGCGGACAAGCTGGTGACAGCGCTCGAAAAGACCGACTGGGAAGGCACGATTGGCCGCGTCCAGTTCTATGGCAAAGACGACGAGTTCACACACTCGATCAAATACGGCAAGGGGCTGATCACCGGCCTGATGTCGCAATGGCAGGACGGCAAACAAGTCACCGTCTGGCCCAAGGAAATCGCCAAGGGAACGCTCAAATTCCCGAGCTTCGTCAAACTCGGCGCCGGCCTGTAGTTCCGACCATCGCCATGCGTCGGGGCTTGCTCCGGCGCGTGGCCGTGCCCTTCTCTCAACAAGTTGAGGCGGTCCGCTTGCCGGCCATTCCAGATGCTTGCCTTACAAATCCTGATCGACGGTTTTGCCATCAGCGCGCTGTATGCGCTTGGAGCGACCGGCTTCACCCTGATCTTCGGGGTATCCGGTGTCCTCAACTTGTCACACGGTGCCGTGATGGTCACGGCCGCGGTCGCCGCTTGGGCTGCGGGAAATGTGCTTCACCTCAACACCTATGCGGGCGCACTGGTGGGGCTGCTGACGGCACTGATCGCCGCGCTCGCCACCTACTTCGCGGTCGTTCAGCCGATCCAGCGTTCCAAGCGAATCCCCAATGAAGAAAAAGAAATCTTCATCCTGACCGCGACGCTGCTGTGGGGAATCATGCTGCAGGAGCTGATTGCCTATTTCTTCACCAACAACGCGAAAACCGTTCTGCCCATCGTCGAGGGGGTAATCTCCATCCTTGGCGTGCGTACGCCGAAGAATGAAATCTTCACCGCCATTATCTGCTGGATGGTGATCGGTTTGCTGTGGCTGCTGGTGAACCGGACCAAGATGGGAAAAACCGTGCTGGCGGCGTCGATGAATCCGCGCGGCGTCACCCTGCTCGGGCACGAACTGACCCATATTTACATTGTGGTTTGGGCGATCTACGGCATTCTGGCCGGCATTGCCGGTGTGCTGCTGGGCATGTTCCTGGGCGTCAGTTCGTACAGTGTCGGGCCGCTCACCGCGAGCGCCTTTTCCATCGTCGTGCTCGGAGGTCTTGGGAGCGTCTCGGGATCGTTGATTGCCGCCTACGTGGTCGGCTATCTCGAAACGATGACGGCCTATCTGATCTCGCCCGCCTATCGGACGATTCCCGCACTGCTGCTGCTCATCGTCGTCATGTATGTCAGGCCGCAAGGTCTGCTGGGGAGAAGATAGCCATGCGCAGCCGGATCCGGTCACCCTTCTTGTGGGTCACGCTCGCAGTGCTCGCCATTGCCGCGACGCTGCCCTGGTATGTGTCAGCCTATATCCTGGGACTGCTGACGGTTGCCTACTATTTTGGCGTGTTCGCCATGAGCTGGGATCTTTTGTTCGGCTTTGCAGGCGAGGTCAATTTTGGCCCGACCTTTCTGATTGGCGTGGGTGCCTACACTGCCGGCATCCTCAACAGCCACTATGGCCTTGAACTGTATCTGTGCGTTGCGGCCGGCGCCCTGGCCGCCGTCGTCGCGGGTTTCGTGCTGGCGCTGCCGGCGCTGCGCCTGCGCGGGCCGTATTTCGGACTGACGACACTGGTGGCGGTCCTGCTCCTGCAAAGTTTCGTCGTCGTGTTTGCGGATCTCACGGGCGGCGAAATTGGACTCACGATACCGGATGTGCTCTCCATCGATGCCGGCGTCAATTACTGGATCGCACTGGGTTTCATGGCACTCAGCGGCGCCATCCTGTTCGGGCTGGCGCAGTCGCCGGTCGGCCTCATTTTGCAAGCCAGCGGGCAGGATCCCGTGCAGGCCGGCGCGCTGGGCTTCAATATCATCAAGCACAAGCTCGCCGGGTTCATCGTCAGCGCATTTTTTTCCGGGCTGGCGGGAGCCTTGCTAGTGTTCTACATGGGAACCGCGTCCGTGGGCACGGTGGTCGATATTGCCGTGGGCGTTCAGGTGATCGTTGCCGCGGTGCTGGGCGGGCGGCGCACGGTGCTGGGTGCCGCGCTGGGGGCCATCTTCCTGATCGTCGCCGGTGAATTCCTGAGGCCGACCGGAGAGCTCGCGACCTTCATCGTGTCCTGCGTCGCCCTGCTCGTCATTCTTTTCTTCCCGAACGGTTTTCTGGGCGTTGTTCTGTCGCGAGGGACCCGGTCGTGACGCCCACCGCACCAGCCGCCCCCATTCTCGAGGTCCGCGGACTCACCAAGACCTTTGGCGGCCTGACGGCCGTCAAGAACTTGAGTTTCAGCCTCACGGCCGGGGAAATCTTCGGGTTGATCGGGCCCAACGGCTCGGGCAAATCGACCGCCATGAAAAGCATCATGGGCATCGAACGCCCCACGGCGGGCCAGGTCTTCTTCCAGGGCGAAAACCTGGCCGGGCTTGCGGCCCACAAGATCGCCCGGCGCGGATTCGGCATGGTGTTCCAGCACTCGCGGCCCCTGAACCGGCAGACGGTGCTTGAAAACATCATGGTGGCGCTGCTGCCCGACAGCTTGCTGAAGGTGTTTGCCGACCCCTCATTGACGCAGCACGCCAGGCAGATCGCCGAGCGCGTGGGTCTCGGCCCGGTGCTCGATCGCAGGCCGCCCACGCTGGCGTTTGCCGATCTGCGCCGGCTGGAGTTGGCCAAGGCCATTGCGCGCGACCCCAAGGTCGTTCTCGTCGACGAGCCTTTCGCGGGTCTGACGCTCGCGGAGGTCGGCGTTTTTTCCGAATTGATACGCAGTTTTCGCGATGAGGGCCGCGCGGTGCTGCTGGTTGATCACAATGTGAAGAGCGTCTCGGCGCTCGTCGATCGCGTGCTCGCGATGTACCTGGGCGAAGAGATCGTGACGGGGCGCGCCGACGAAGTCATGCGCAACGAGACCGTCCGGCGCGTCTACCTCGGCGGCGCCATTGAAACCTCGGCGCGCCCCGAAACCAGCTTCAAGGACAAGATCCCGTTGCTGCAGGTCGAAAACATCAGCGTCCACTACGGCAAAGCCCAGGCGCTGGAAAACGTATCGATCCACATCCACCAACGCGAATTCGTCTCGATCGTCGGACTCAACGGCGCCGGCAAGACGACCCTTTTCAACACCATTTCCGGCTTCCTGCCCTATGCGGGAGAAATCGTGCGGGGCGGACAACGGCTGCGCGGCCGGACACCGGCCCAGATCGCGAAGAGCGGCATCGTGCAGTGCCCGGAGACGCGGGAGTTGTTTGGTGAAATGAGCGTGCGCGAGAACCTGGATCTCGGCGGCCAGCATCTCGACGACGCCGAGCGGGAAACGCAGCTCGCATGGCTGTTCGAGCTCTTTCCCATCCTGCAGGAGCGCCAGGCCCAGATGGCGCAAACGCTCAGCGGCGACGAGCAGCAAATGCTGGCCATCGGGCGCGCCCTGATGATGAAGCCGGAGATCCTGATTCTCGATGAGCCCACGCTCGGATTGGCGCCCGTGATTCTCGAGCAGCTCTCCAAGGCGCTTGAAAAACTGCGGCAAACCACGCCCATCACCGTTCTGCTGGGAGAGCAGAACGTGACGTTCGCCCTGCCCCACGCCGACCGCGTCTATGTGCTGGAACACGCGCGCATCGTCTGGGAAGGCGACCCGGGCCGCTTTGCCAAGGAGGCAGGCGCTGACTACCTTTGAGGCGGTTCAACGCCTGAAGTCGGCGGACCGAAGCCAAAGCGCCTGAACACCGCCTGGGCAGGCGGCGCCATCAGGGCCTGCGCGAATTGAACGGCAGACGGCGGCGCGGCAGTGCGTACCGTCAAGCCATAGGCCGCACTGACCTGCAGCACGGGCGGGAGCTGCACCACCTTGAGCCACGGAACTTCCTTTTGCGCGGCCATGGCATTGGTGCAATAGGTCAGGAACACGTCGGCCCGGCGCTGCTCCATGATCCAGGCATAGGTACCCCGACCCGGCGGCGGCTTGGGCGAATCGGCGCCGCCCGTGAGCTTGAGCGCCTTGGCGTCCAGCACCGCGTAGGCGCCGGGCTGTATCTCATCGGCCCGGCGAAACAGCGCCCAGGCGTAGTCGCCCGACGGGTCGGCTTTGGGCGTGGAAGTCCCCAACCGAATCTCCGGCCGCAGCAGGGTCCCCAGCAGCGTCGCGGGTGCAGCGTTGACCTGGTCGCCGGTCAGCGCGCACAAGGCGTTGCGCACCAGCACCGTGGGCGCCTGCCAGCCGCCGGCGGCCGCCAGACGCTGGGGATGATCCATGTCCGCCGAGGCAAAGATCTGCGCCGCCTCCCCCTTTTCAATGCGCTTGCGCAGCAAGCCCGAGGCACCAAAGGTCAACGCCACCGTCTGGCCGGTGCGCGCTTCGTAATCGCTGGCGATCAGCGTGAGCGCCTCGCGCAGGCTGCCCGCCGCATACACTTGCACGGCCGCCGGCGCGTGGGCGGGCGCTTCAGTGGCCATGGGCACTTTGCTGCTGCCGGCGCAACCCGCCAGCAGCGCTGTGACGGCCAGCATGGCGGCACTTCGAAACCAATGTCTCATGATCTGCGGTCACGGGTTGGTGGCGTTGGGGAAAAAGAGCTGCTGCCCATCGATCTTGTAGCCGGCAATCGTGGTCTGCCCGACGGGCGAGATGACCCAGTCCACGAACTTTTGCGCCTGCGGCACCTTGACTTGCGGGTGCTTGGCGGGGTTCACCACCATCACGCCGTACTGGTTGAAGAGTTTGGTGTCGCCTTCGACCAGCACCGTCAGGTCCCCGCGGTTCTTGAAGCTCAGCCACGTGCCGCGATCCGACAACACATAGGCGCCGGTGGACGAGGCAATGTTCAGCGCCGGCCCCATGCCGCAGCCGCACTCCTTGTAGCCCGTGCCCTTGTGGTCCGCCAGGCCGGCCTGTTTCCAGTAACGCCGCTCGGCCGCGTCGGTGCCGCTCTTGTCGCCGCGCGAGATGAAGCTGGCGTTGGCGGCGGACAGTTTCTTCAGGGCCTCGACAATATCGCGGCCCCTGACCTTGGCGGGGTCGGCGGCCGGGCCGATCAGCACAAAGTCGTTGTACATGACGGGAAAGCGCTTGATGCCGTAGCCCTCGGCCATGAACTTTTCCTCGGCCGCCTGGTCGTGCACAAACACCACGTCGGCATCGCCGCGCCGCGCCATGTCGAGCGCCTGACCGGTGCCCACGGCCACCACCTTGATATCGATGCCGCTGGCTTTTTTGAACGCCGGCAGGAGATAGCCAAACAGGCCGGATTGCTCGGTCGATGTGGTCGATGCCATCACGATGGTCTGCGCCTCCGCTGCCGCCGGCTGCGCGCCGGCAGTCCACGCCGCTATTGAAAGCGTAGCAACCAACCCCCACCGGACAAGGACTACAGCGTGAAAATGCTTAAAGAATTGGCGGGATGCGACAGATGCGTGTGATTTCATTCGAGCTCTCCTTTGACAAACAATTGCGCCGCCGTGGACACCTGCTGCAGCCGGCCGGCGTTGAAAAACTCATGCACCGGCAAATCGGCCAGCAGCTGCCCGCGCTCCAGGTAAAGCACGCGGCTGGCCAGGCGCTTGACCTGACCCAGGTTGTGGCTGGCAAAGATGATGGTCATGGCCCGGCCGTCCTGCCCCGACGAGAACTCGGCCATCAAAGCCTCCACCTCGCGCTTGGCATGCGGGTCCAGGCTGGCGGTGGGCTCGTCGAGCAGCAGCACATCGGGCTGCAACGCCCAGGCCCGCGCCAGCGCCAGCCGCTGCTGCTGGCCGCCCGAGAGGGTGCGCGCATTTTGGTCGGCGACGCGGGCCAGTCCGACCCGGCCCAGCGCCCGCAGCGCCTGCGCCTTGGCATCGCCCCAGCGCACGCCGCGCAGCCACAGACCCAGCGCCACATTGTTGCGGGCGGATGTACGCAGCATGTGCGGGCGCTGGAACAGCATGGCCTGGCGCACCGCGGCGTCGCGCTGGATGTGTCCGGTGCTGGGCGTGGCCAGCCCATGCAACAGGCGCAGCAAGGTGGTCTTGCCACTGCCGTTGGCCCCAACCAGCGCCACCCCTTGCCCACGCTGGATATTCAGCTCTACTTTTGAGAGCGCTGCCCGATGCCCAAAACGAACGTCGACACCCTGGAGCCGGAACAAATCGCTCGTCATGCCGCCCCCACGCTCGCCCACTGCGCGTGGCTCGCTGCCCCCCGAGGGGGCCTTCGCGCCTTCGGGCGGCCGGGCGGCGCTCATGCCGGCAGCACCCGTGCCACGTCGTAGCCGCCGCCGTCGAGGCGCTCGCGCCAGCGCAGCAGCAGCGCAATCAACGCGTTCAGACCCAGCACCACCCCCAGCAGCACCAGGCCCAAGCCGAGCGCCAGCGGCAAATCGCCCTTGCTGGTTTCCAGCGCAATAGCGGTGGTCATGACGCGGGTGTAGCCGTCGATGTTGCCGCCAACGAGCATCACCGCACCGACTTCCGAGATGGCCCGACCGAAGGAGGCGATCAGCACCGTGAGCAGAGCATAGCGTTCGTCCCAGGCCAGCAACAGGCTGCGCATGAGCGGCCGGGCGCCCAGGGAGCGCAGCTGCTCGCCGTGCGCCCGCTCGGCATCTTCCACGGTCTGTCGTGTCAGCGCGGCGACCACCGGCAGCACCAGCACTGACTGCGCCAGCACCATGGCCTTGAAGGAAAACAGCCAGCCGAGAAAGCCCAGCGGGCCGCTGCGCGACAGCAGCAAATAAACCGCCAGCCCGACCACGACGGAGGGCAGCGCCAGCAGGGTGTTGAGCACGGCCAGCAGGGCGCCGCGGCCCGCGAAGCGCGCAACCCCGAGCCAGGCCCCCAGCAGCAGACCCAGGCCGCTGGCCAGCACGCAGGCGCTGCCGCTCACGGCCAGCGAGCGGCTCACAATGGTCAACAGACCGTGGTCGAAGTTGCAGATGAGTCCCAGCGCGGCGAGCACGCTGTCGGTAAACGATGGCATAACTTGCGGTATCGTAAGCGGCACCACCATCTCCGACCATATGAAGTTCCGTGCATAGGCTCCAGTTCCACTACACCCTTGGCCGCGCGCATGGAGCCAGCGGCCCCGCCTTGATCCGCAATACCCTGATCGATTTGCTGCAGGCCGTGGCGTTGCACGGTTCCATCTCGGCCGCGGCGCGCGGACTGGGCCTGTCGTACCGGCACGTCTGGGGTGAACTCAAACGCTGGGAGACCGAGCTCGGCAACGAGCTCATCATCTGGGAAAAGGGCCAGCCGGCAACACTGAGCGAATTCGGGACTAAGCTGATGTGGGCCGAGCGCCAGGCGCAGGCGCGTCTGGCGCCGCAGATCGAGGCACTGCGCAGCGACCTGGAGCGCGCCTTCGCGGTGGCGTTCGACGACAGCGCCCACGTGCTGACGTTTTACGCCAGCCACGACACCGCCCTTGCCACCCTGCGCGACTATGCGCGGTCGCAGGAACCGCCGCGCGGCCCGCTGCACCTGGACATCCGCTTTACCGGCAGCGTGGATGCGATCCGCGCGCTCAACGAGGGCCGCTGCATGATGGCCGGCTTTCACACGCAGCTGCAACCCGGCGCGGGCTCGCTGGCCGAGCGCACCTACAAGCCGCTGCTGCAACCGGGCCTGCACAAGATCATCGGCTTTGCGCAGCGCACCCAGGGCTTGATGGTGGCCCCAGGCAACCCGCTGGGACTGGCTTGCCTGCAGGATTTGAAACGCACGGGCGCGCGCTTCGTGAACCGCGCGCTGGGGACGGGCACCCGCGTGGTCTTCGACGAGCTGCTGGCACAGGCCGGGCTCACGCCGGCCGACATCGCGGGTTACGACCACACCGAACCGTCGCATGCCGCAGTGGCCCACACCGTGGCGGCCGGCCACGCCGATGCCGGACTGGGGATCGAAGTGGCCGCGCGCGCGCGCGGTCTGGGCTTCGTGCCCCTGGTGCAGGAGCGCTACCACCTGGTGTGCCTCAAGTCCGCCCTGGCGCAGCCCGGCCCGCAAGCGCTGCTGCAACTGTTGCGCAGCGCATCATGGCAGACGCAACTCAATGCCATTGCCGGTTACCGCGCCGCGCAAAGTGGTGAGGTGCTGTCCATGCGCGAAGTGCTGCCTTGGTGGGACTACCGAAAGCCCAAAGCCCGGTCACACGCCGGCAGCTGACACGCACGCGTCAGAAGTTCCCCGCAAAAAGCGCGCGCATCAGCCGGTCTTTCAGACCGTGGGCGTCCTGCAGTCCCATGCGCTCCAGATACCGTTCGGGCACTTCCCTGTGCGCCAGCGCCTGGCCCACCGTGGCATCGAGCAGGAGTTTGACCAGCGCCAGCGGATGCTCCACGGAATGCTGCAGCCTTGTCAGCGCGCCCACGATGGCCAGCTCATCGTCGGTGAAGTCGGTGCCCAGCGGAAAGTCGGGCAACAGCCCCGCATCGTGCCAGCGCTGCAGGCCGGCCTCGATCACGTCGGGCCGGTTGTTGCGCTGGGCATCCGGGATTTCATACTCGAGCTCGATCTTGCCGTTCAGCTTGGCCGTCGCTAAAAGCGCATCCTGAAAGCGCGAATCGGCGATGGCCAGCAGGCGCTTGATCACCTCGGCGTCGGTCTGGCCGCGCAGGTCGGCCACGCCGTACTCGGTGACCACGATGTCGCGCAGGTGCCGCGGAATCGTCGTATGGCCGTAGTTCCAGATGATGTTGGAGGCCACCTCGCCGTGTTTGCTACGCCAGGCGCGCAGCAGCAGGATCGAGCGCGCATCGGGCAGCGCGTGGCCCATGGCGACAAAGTTGTACTGGCCGCCGACACCGCTCACCATCTGGCCCGAATCCAGTCCGTCGGACACGGCGGCACCCAGCAGCGTCACCATCATGGTGGTGTTGATGAAGCGGCCCTTTTGGCGCTGCAGCCGCGCCAGCTCTTCATGCCCCAGCAATTCGTTGATAAAGCTGATGCGGCTCATATTGATGCGTTGCTTTTCCTGCGCCGGCATGTCGCGCAGCGCCTGGTAGAAGTCGCGCGGCCCCAGAAAAAAGCCGCCATGCATGATGAAGGCGCCGCCGAGCATGGTGCCAAGGCAGACCTGGCACAGGCGCTCGAACCCCGGCCCCGGGGCCAGCGACGCGGGCAGCCTCTCGCCGGCCACCAGCAGCTCACCGTCAACCCACTGCACCCCAGATTTGAAAATGCCATGGTGCTTGAGAAAGGCGACGTCATCCAGCGTAAGTTCGGCACCGATGCGCCCCACCCTGCGCAGTTGCACCAGCGTCCGCGGCGTGATCTCGCGCCCGATGTATCCCCCGGACACGAGTCGCTGCAGTGCCAGGTCGTCATAGACTTCGCGGCGGATGATGCCCGCCTTGATCAGCCACAAAAAGCCGTTGACGAACATCTCCGAGCAGCCATACAGGCCTTGCTCGAACCGCGCCAGATCGCTGCCGGCCGGCAACATCGCCCCGAGGGCGGCCTGCAGGTCGCCGAGCATCTGCCGGTAGTCTGCGTTGTGCTGGTCGCGCACGATCAGCGCCTGCGCGATGCCGTCGCCCAGCGAGCCAATACCGATCTGCAGGGTGCCGGCGTCGGGCACCAGCGCACTGGCCCACAGCGCAATGGCATAGTCCTGTGCGTCCACCTTCATGTTCGGCGCGCCGAACGGGTCGTGCGTGCAGTGCGGGTCGTCGATCAGCACGTCGAACCGATCGACTGGAACCTGCGCATCGTTGGGCATGAACGGCATCTTGCGGTTGATCGCGCCCACCGCCAGGGGCTTGTTCTGCGTATCGCCCTCATACAGGTCCAGCAGGTCCAGCGTCACATCCGGATTGCTGGAGAGCGAGTAGCGCGGCTGTGGCCCCGACTCGTCCACGGCGATGGCCTGCGCCATCACATTGACGCCGTGCGCCTTCATGTCGCGCGCCGCGTGCGAATAGTTGCAATAGATATGGTGCTGCTGCGCTGGCGCGTTGCCGAGGTAGTCGCCGGTCTTCATGAAGAATTCATAGACCTCGATGTTCGGCGGCAGAGCCTGCCTGAGCGCATCGCCCGCATAGTCCAGATCGGGATAGTCGCCGAAGACACGCTCCGTGAACGGTTGCAGGAAGCGTTTTTCCAGGTCGCTGTGGCCGACGGGGCGCTGCAGCGACAGCGCCGTGAAAATTTTCAGGTGCAGCGAAGGGTCGGCCTTCACGCGCCGGTAGAGCGCGTTGACCAGCGGGTTGGGCTTGCCGATGCCCAGCGGAATGGCCAGCACGATGCGCGGGCCGGTCCGCGCCAGAATGTGCTCCACGGCGGCTTCAAGGGTTTGCAATCGGGTCGGCGGGTTCATCGTGTCTCCTCGTCATTAGCCACGACTGTAGCGCCGACTCAAGCCGCGCAAGACCGAAACCCGACAAACCCGTCGTCGCGCGCGGGCAGCGCAAAGCCGCGAAACTTGGGGTGCTTCATGCGCGCACGGGTGGCAAACGAGGCACCACGCAGCACCCGGGCCAGTCCGAACCACGGCAACGAGTACTGTTCCCACGGATCAGCGCTGAAGCCGGGCCAGGGTTTGAGCGTGCCGGCCGTCCATTCGTGCACGTCGCCCCAGCGAAAGCCGCGCCCCACCGCCGTGTGAGCGGCGACCTCCCACTCCACCTCGGTCGGCAGCCGGCGCCCGGCCCAGCGGCACCAGGCATCGGCCTCCCACCAGCTCATGTGCATGGCCAGCTGGTTGCCGGCCATGCGTGCCGGTTTGCCAAAGCGGGTTTGCATGACGGCCCCGCTGGCCACGCCGATCTGGTCGACGTAGCGCGGGCCGCGCCGGCCGTCGGCTTGCGCCAGCGCCTGCAGCCAGTCCCAGCCCTGAGGCTGCCACAGCTCCGGCCGGTCATAGCCGCCATCGTCGACAAACTCCACCAGTTGCGCCCAGGTCACGGGCTGCGCATCGATTTCGAACTCGGGCACGGGCACTTCATGGGCCGGCTTTTCGTTGTCGAAGGCAAACCCGCCGGGCGCCGAGCCCAGCATCCAGCGGGTCGCAGGAACCAGCAGCGGCTCGCGCACCGGCAGCCCGCCCAGTGCGTCGATCGGCAGGGCAATGCCCAGCGTCTGCGCCATCGTGATCAATTGCTCGCCGCGCAAATCTTCGTGAAACAGCGCCAAGCGGTAGAAGTACAGCGCCTGATCCTCGTCCGGGGCCTTTTCCAGCAGCTCCAGCGTGCCCTCCAGCGTGTCGAGCATGTAGGCCCGGGTGGCGGCCAGGTCGGGCAAGTCCAGCGTCCAGCGATCGGCCGGTGCCGCCTGCTGCGGGTTCCACCAGCGGTCGGCCTGCGGCTCGATCGAGGCCAGGCGCGTGGGCTCGTGCGGACAGGCACTGCCCAGTGCGCGCTGCGTATTGCGGGCAATCCAGAACTCGGCAAACCAGCCGATGTGGCCCGCCACCCAGGCCAGCGGCTCGACCTCGGCAGACTGGGACACTACTATTTTTGTAGCACCCAGCACTGTCTCATACAGGGCCAGCAGGTATAAAGTGTGATTGCGAGCATCCATCAGCGCGAGCGACAGCAGGTCGCGCCCGGCCCGGCGCATGTCGGGCGAATCGATCGAGGCGGGGCTGGCTTGGGGGTAGGCAGATGGCATTGCTTATTATTCACCCATGTCTGAACCCACGAAACCCGTCCCCCGTTTAACTTCGCTCTCGCATGGCGGGGGCTGCGGCTGCAAGATTGCGCCCGGCGTGCTGAGCGATATCCTGAAGAACACCGCCGGTTTTGCAATGCCCAAGGAATTGCTGGTGGGCATTGAAACCTCTGACGATGCCGCGGTGTACCAGCTCAATGACGAGCAGGCCCTGATCGCCACGACCGATTTCTTCATGCCCATCGTGGACGATCCCTACGATTTTGGCCGCATTGCCGCCACCAACGCGATCAGCGATGTCTATGCCATGGGCGGCACGCCCATCATGGCGCTGGGGCTGGTCGGCATGCCGATCAATGTGCTGCCGATCGACACCATTGGCGCCATCCTGCGCGGCGGGCGCGATGTCTGCCGTGACGCGGGCATCCCGATCGCGGGCGGTCACACCATCGACTCGGTCGAGCCGATCTACGGCCTGGTGGTGCTGGGCCTGGTGCACCCGTCGCGCGTCAAGCGCAATTCGGCCGCGCAGGCGGGCGACGTGCTGATCCTGGGCAAACCGCTGGGCGTGGGCATCCTGTCGGCGGCGCTCAAGAAAGAGCAGCTCAGCACCGAGGGCTATGCGCAGATGATCGCCATCACGACCCAGTTGAACAAGCCGGGCGTTGAACTGGCGGCGCTCGAGGGCGTGCACGCGCTGACCGACATCACCGGCTTCGGACTGGCGGGCCACGTGCTGGAAATGGCACGCGGCGCCGGCCTGCAGGCACAGATCGCCTGGGCCCGCGTGCCGCTGATCGAGGGCGTGCGTGCCCTGGCAGATGCCGGCGTGGTCACGGGCGCGTCAGGGCGCAACTGGGCCAGCTACGGGCACGAGGTGACGCTGGCGCCGCACCTGCGGGAGGTAGACCGCGCACTGTTGTCCGACCCGCAAACCAGCGGCGGTCTGCTGGTGGCCTGCGCACCGGCCCACGCGCAGCAGGTGCTGGACATTTTTGCCCAGGCCGGCTTTGCGCGCGCTGCGGTCATCGGGCAGATGGCATCGGGCGCGGGATTGGCCGTCGCCTGACGGCCTTGCACCGCGCCGCCCCCGCACGCAAGAGGGTTGTTGCCAGATGTAAAATCGCCGGCTTGCCTTTCTACTTGCATTCATAAAGGATCTTGAGATGAGAAAAACCCCTTTTGCAACTTCGCTGATGGCGCTGGCGCTCGCCGCCACCTTTGGCGCCAGCGCCTACGCGGCCGACATCAAAATCGGCATGGCCGAGGCCCTGTCGGGCGGTGCCGCGCAATACGGCATTTCCATCCGCAACGGCTTCCAGCTCGCTGCCGATGAGATCAATGCCGCGGGCGGCGTGAATGGCGACAAGTTGCAACTCGTGATTGAAGACGAACAGGGCAAGAAGGAAGAAGCCATCAACGTCTTCAAGAAACTGATCTTCCAGGACAAGGTGCTGATGGTGTTCGGCCCCACGCTGTCGAACTCGGCCCAGGCGGCCGACCCGATCGCCCAGGCCGCCAAGACCGTGGCCTTTGGCACGTCCAACACGGCCGACGGCATCACCTCGATTGGCGACTACGTGTTCCGCAATTCGGTGACCGAAGCTGACGTGCTGCCCGAGACCCTCAAGATGGCCGTGAAGAAGTCCGGCATCAAGAAGGTTGCCGTGATGTACGGCAACGACGACGTGTTCACCAAGAGCGGCTATGACAACTTCAAGAAAGCGCTCGAAGACCTGAAGATTCCGGTCACCACCACGGAAACCTTCGCCAAGGGCGACGTCGATTTCAAGGCCCAGCTGACCAAGATCAAGGCCGGCAACCCGGACGCGATCGTGCTGTCGGCCCTGTTGGCCGAAGGCGCGCCCATCATGGTGCAGGCGCGCCAGGTCGGCCTGAATGTGCCGTTCATCGGCGGCAATGGCATGAACTCGGTCAAGGTGTTCGATCTGGCCAAGGGCAGCTCGGACGGTCTGTACGTGGGCAGCCCCTGGTCGATCGAGAACCAGGCCGATGCGAACCGCAAGTTCGTGGTGGCCTACACCTCCAAGTTCAAGACCGCGCCTGACCAGTTCGCGGCCCAGTCCTACGACGCCATGCACATCCTGGTGCAGGCGCTCAAGCAGGTCAAGCTCAGCGGCGACCTGGCCGCCGACCGCAGCGCGCTGCGCAATGCGCTGCCCAACGTCAAGTGGACCGGTGCCACCGGCGCCTTCCAGTTCCACCGTGCTGTCGACAAGGCTGGAAAGCCCGCCGGTTATGACGCGCAACAAAAGGCGATCGTCAGCGTGACGAAGGGCGGCAAATTCTCGATCGAGAAATAATTGCAGTAGTCCGTCAGGCGGCGCGACCCTTCGCGCCGTCTTTTTTCTTGCCGGCGCACTAGTGCGCCTTGTCCGGGACACCCCATCGTGCTGGAACAGCAACTTGTCAATGCCTTGTCGCTCGGGAGCGTTTACGCCCTGTTTGCGCTGGGCTTCACCCTGATTTTTGGCGTCCTGGGCGTCATCAACCTGTCACATGGTGCGGTCTATATGGTCGGCGCGTACGCGGCGGAACAGGCCGTGACGCACCTCGCGTTGCCGCTATGGGGCGCGCTGCTGTTCGCCTTCGTATTCAGTGGCCTTGTGGGCCTGCTCATCGACGTCCTGGTGCTGCGCCCGCTGCGCGCACGCAATGCCCCGCACCTGATTCCGATGATCGCCACCATTGGCGTGGGCATCATCCTGACCAACGGCATCCAGGGTATTTTTGGCGCAGAGAACTTGCGCTTTCCGCTGGGCCTGGTGCCGGACACCAGCTTGAGCCTGGGCGGCGTGAGCCTGACTGCCCTTGAACTTGGCATCATCCTGCTGTCCTTCGTGCTGATGGCGCTGCTGCTGCTGGCCCTCAAGAAGACTCAGCTCGGACGCGCGCTGCGCGCCATTGCCGAATCGCCCAAGGCGGCCTACCTGCTGGGCATCAACGTCGAGGGCTTGTTCTACCTCACCTCCTTTGTCGCGGCCGGGCTCGGCGGCGTAGCCGGCGTGTTGATCGGCCTGTCTTCCAATGCCCTGTACCCGCTGATGGGCAAGTCCATGCTGGAAAAAGGCATTGCCGTGATCATCCTGGGCGGCATGGGCGACATCCGCGGCGCGCTCATCGGCGGCCTGTTCCTGGGCTTTGCCGAGGTGCTGTCGGTGGCCTATATCGGCTCGAGCATGCGTGACGCCGTGGCCTTCGGCCTGCTCTTCCTGATTTTGCTGGTGCGGCCCAAGGGGCTGTTCGGCACCCTGCTAGAGCGCAAAGTCTGATCATGGACTGGTTCAACAACTTCTGGTCGATCTACAGCAACCTGGTGCTCTCGCTGGGTACCAATGCTTTGCTGGCCCTGTCCATCTACCTGACGCTCGCGTGCGGCATGCTGGCCATCGCCAACGCGGCGTTCATGGGCATCGGGGCCTATACCTCGGCGCTGCTGACGATGAACTACGGCGTGCCGTTCCCGGCCGCGCTGGCCGCCGGCATGGCCGCACCCGCGCTCATGGCCTTCATCATCGGCAAGCCCACGCTGCGGCTGTCGGGCGTGTACCTGGCGATGGCAACGCTGGCCTTTGGCGAGGTGGTGCGCATTGCGCTGCTCAACGCCGACTCCATCACGGGCGGCGCGCTCGGGCTCAACGGCATCCCGCAGTTGACCCAGTGGTGGCATGTGGCGCTGGCGCTGCTGCTCACGCTGGCGCTGCTCTGGCGGCTGCGCCACTCGCGCGTCGGACGCGCTTTCGAGTCGATCAAGGAAGACGAAACCGCGGCGGGCCTGATGGGCATCGACGTGGGCGCCTACAAAATGTTGGCGTTCGTGCTGGGCAGCGCCATTGCGGGCCTGGCCGGGGCGCTCAACGCCCACCTGACCTTTTTCATCGGCCCGAGCGAATACGGCTTCGACCGCGCGGTGGACATTCTCACCATGGCCATCCTCGGCGGCATCGGCAACCTGGGCGGCCCCGTGATCGGCGCCGTGATCCTCACGCTGCTGCCGGAGCTGCTGCGCGCACTCCAGGACTTCCGGGGCGTCGTCAACGGCTTCATCCTGGTGCTGATCGTGCTATTCCTGCCCAAGGGCATCTGGGATCCGGCCCGCTTCCGCCAGTGGTTCGGCAAACGCGGGGGGCGCATATGAGCACCTTGCTAAGGCTGGACGCACTGTCGCGCCACTTTGGTGGCCTCAAGGTGCTGCAGGATGTGAACCTGGAGATTGCGCAGGGCGGCATCTTTGGCCTGATCGGCCCCAACGGCGCCGGCAAGACCACGGTGTTCAACCTGATCACCGGCCTGCTGCCGCCCACCGGCGGGCGCATCGAGTTCAACGGACAGGATCTGGCGGGGCGCACCCCGCACGACATCACGCGCCTGGGGCTGGCCCGCACCTTCCAGAACATCCGCCTGTTCAAGGACATGTCGCTGCTGGAGAACGTCATGGTCGGCTTCCATGCACAGCTCAAATATGGCTCGCTCGGCCTGCTGGCCAGCTCCGGGCTGTTTCGCAGCGAGGAGCGCCGGGCCCGCGCGCGCGCGCACGAGCTGCTGTCGTGGGTCAAGCTCGACCACAAGGCGAGCGACAAGGCCGACAACCTCTCCTATGGCGAGCAGCGCAAGCTTGAGCTGGCGCGTGCGCTGGCCACGAATCCCAAACTGCTGCTGCTGGACGAGCCGGTGGCCGGCATGAACAGCAGCGAAAAAGTCGAGCTGATGGTGGAGATCCGCAACATCAGCGAGCGCGGCTACACGATTTTCATGATTGAACACGACATGCGCTTTGTGATGGGGCTGTGCCAGGACATCGCCGTGCTGAATTTTGGCCGCATCATTGCGCGCGGCACACCCGACGCGATCCGCAACGACCCGCAGGTGATCGAGGCCTACCTGGGCCGCGAAGAAGACGAAGCCAGCCTGGACGCCACGGGAGCAGCAGCATGAGCGCCGTGCACGAAGCGACCCGCATGGAGGCCACGACGCGCACACCTTTGTTGCAGGTCAGCGGTCTCAAGGTCGCCTACGGCAAGATCGAGGCGGTCAAGGGCATCGACCTGGAGCTGTTCGAGGGTGAAATCACCACGCTGGTGGGCGCCAATGGGGCCGGCAAGTCGACGACCCTGCTGGCACTCTCGGGCCTGGTCAAGAAGGCCGCGGGCCGCGTCATGTTCGATGGCCACGATTTGACCAGGATGGCGCCGCACAAGATCGTTGCCAGCGGTGTGGTGCAGGTGGCCGAAGGCCGCGCCACGCTGACCACCCTGACGGTGCGCGAAAACCTGGAGCTCGGCGCCTACACGCGGCGCGACAAGGGCAATCGAGCGCACGACCTCGACTATGTCTTCAACCTGTTCCCGGTCCTCAAGGAGCGCGCCGGTGGCCTGGCGGGCAATCTGTCGGGCGGCGAGCAGCAGATGCTGGCGATTGGCCGGGCATTGATGGCCAAGCCGCGCGTGCTGCTGCTGGACGAGCCGTCCATGGGCCTGGCGCCGATCATCGTGCAGGACATTTTCCGCACCCTGCGCGACATCAACCAGGCGGGTTTGACCATTTTCCTGGTCGAGCAAAACGTGCGCCAGGCGCTCAAGATTGCGAACCGCGCCTATGTGATCGAGACCGGCAGCATTGTCCTCGCCGGCACCGGCCGTGAGCTGCTGGTCAACCCCCGGGTGCAGGAAGCCTACCTGGGCAGCTGACTATCGGGCGCATTCCAGCACGGCGTAGGCGTCGTGCGCGTGGATCGACTCGTAGTTCGTGACCTCGACCCGGTAGCTGCCGATGCGCGCGTCGGCGTCCAGCGCCAGCGCCACGTCGCGGATCAGGTCTTCGACAAATTTCGGATTCGCATAGGCGCGCTCGGTCACCCACTTTTCGTCGGGCCGCTTGAGCAGGCCCCAGAGCTCGCTCGAGGCGTTGTCTTCGGCAAAGCGCACCAACTCAACCCAGTCGATGGCGTTGCGGCCGGGCTCGCGCAATTGCACCTGCATGGCAATGTGCGAGCGCTGGTTGTGCGCGCCGTCGTCCGACACTTCCTTGGAACACGGGCACAGCGACTTCACCGGCACGGTGGCCTGCATGGTGATGCGCGTGGCTCCGCCCTCTCGCTGCGCGACCCAGCGGCCGTCGTATTCCATCAGGCTCTCGATGCGACTAACCGGTGCGGCCTTGCGGATGAAGAACGGAAAACTCACCTCGATCCGGCCACCGCCCGCTTCCAGCCTTTGCAGCATGCTCTCAATTTCAGAGCATAGCGATTCGGCCGTGAGCGGGGTTTGCAGCGCGTCGAGCCAGGCGATCAGGCGCGACATGTGGGCGCCCTTTTGCTCCGCACTCAAGGCCACGTCCAGCGTCCAGGTGCCGACCGTGGCCTGTGCCTTGCCGCCGACCACCACACTCAAGGGATAGCGCAGCGACTTGACGCCCACGCGCGCAATCGGCAACTGACGCACATCGCGCCGCGACTGCACGTCGGGCATCGCCACGGGATTCGTCATGCTACTGATTTCAGAGCAGGTCGTGCAGACGCCACAAGGTCCGGGAAGCGATTGGTTATGGAACTTTCAATACCGGCGGCATCCAGTCCCTGCAGCGCCATGAGCTTGACCGGGTCGCCATGCTCGATGAACTTGTCGGGCAAGCCCAGCTGCAGCACGGGCTTGAGCACGCCGGCCGCGTTCAAAGCCTCGGTGACGGCACTGCCGGCGCCGCCCATGATGGCGCCGTCTTCCAGCGTGACCAGCGCCCCGTGCCCGGCCGCCACCTGCAGCAGCAACTCGGTGTCGAGCGGCTTGGCCCAGCGCATGTTGACCACCGTGGCATTGAGCTTGTCGGCCACTTGCAGCGCCGGGTACAGGAGCGTGCCGAAGACCAGGATGGCGATGCCCTTGCACGCGTCCGCCGGATGGCCGGTGGCGATGCGGCGGATTTCACCCTTGCCGAACGGCAGCGTCTGCAGCCCCGCTTCGGTTGCGACGCCGGCACCGGCGCCGCGCGGGTAGCGCACCGCCACCGGGTGGTCCTGCTCGAACGCCGTACTCAAGAGTTTGCGGCATTCGTTCTCGTCGGCCGGGCAGGCCACACTCATGTTCGGAATACAGCGCAGGAACGCGATGTCGTAGGCGCCCGCATGGGTCGCGCCATCGGCGCCCACGATGCCGGCGCGGTCCAGCGCAAACACCACCGGCAGGTTCTGGATCGCCACGTCATGGATCAGCTGGTCGTAGCCGCGCTGCAAAAAGGTAGAGTAAATCGCCAGCACCGGCTTGAGGCCCTCGCAGGCGAGGCCAGCGGCGAACGTCACCGAATGCTGCTCGGCAATGCCCACGTCGTAGTAGCGGCCAGGAAAGCGCTTTTCAAACTCGACCAGGCCCGAGCCTTCGCGCATGGCGGGCGTGATGCCGACCAGCCGCCGGTCCTGTTCGGCCATGTCGCACAGCCACTGGCCGAACACCTGGGTGAAGGTTTGCCGGGCCGGCGTGCTGGACTTTTGCAGCCCGACCGCCGGGTCGAACTTGCCCGGCCCGTGGTAGGCCACCGGATCGGCCTCGGCCAGCTTGTAGCCCTGGCCTTTCCTGGTGATCACATGCAGGAACTGCGGCCCCTTCAAATGCTTGATGTTCTCCAGCGTGGGAATCAGCGAGTCCAGGTCGTGCCCGTCGATCGGGCCGATGTAGTTGAAGCCGAACTGCTCGAACAGCGTGGCCGGCAACACCATGCCCTTGGCATGCTGCTCCAGCCGTTTGGCCAGCTCGAACAGCGGCGGCGCGGCGCGCAGCACCTGCTTGCCCACGTTCTTGGCGGCATCGTAAAGATGCCCGCTCATCAGCTGCGCCAGGTAGCGGTTCAGCGCGCCGACCGGCGGGCTGATGCTCATGTCGTTGTCGTTCTGGATCACCAGCAGGTTGCCGTCCGCCACGCCCGCGTTGTTGAGCGCCTCGAACGCCATGCCGGCGCTCATGGCGCCGTCGCCGATGATCGCCACCGCATGGCGGTCTTCGCCCTTCTGCTTGGCCGCCAGCGCCATGCCCAGCGCCGCCGAGATCGAGGTGCTGGAATGCGCCGTGCCGAAGGTGTCGTACTCGCTCTCGGCGCGCTGCGGAAAGCCCGACAGGCCGCCGAGCTGGCGCAGCGAGCTCATGCGCTCGCGCCGCCCGGTCAGGATCTTGTGCGGGTAGGTCTGGTGGCCCACGTCCCACACCAGCCGGTCGTACGGGGTGTTGAACACGTAGTGCAGCGCCACCGTGAGTTCGACCGTGCCGAGGTTGGAGCTGAGGTGCCCGCCCGTTTTGGACACGCTGTCGAGCACGTAGGCGCGCAGTTCGTCGGCCAGCGCGCGCAGTTGCGTGCGCGGCAGCCGGCGCAGGTCGGCCGGGTCGTTGATTGTTTCAAGCAGCGAAGTCATTGTTCAGTTGTTCCTGTTCACCACCATATCGGCCAGCGCGCGCAGTGCCTGCGTGCGCTCCCGGCCTGCGGCGTCGAGTCCGCTGGCATCCAACGCGGCCAGCGCCTGCTCCAAGAGCGCCTGCGCATAGGTGCGCGAGTGCTCCAGCCCGAGCAGCGACACATAGGTCGGCTTGTCCTGGGCCGCGTCCTTGCCGGCCGTCTTGCCCAGCGTGGCCGAATCGGCCGTGACGTCCAGGATGTCGTCCACCACCTGGAACGCCAGCCCGATCGCGGCACCATACTCGCCCAGCGCCACGGTGGCAGCCGCCGAGGCGACACCGCAAGCGGCGCCCATCAGCACACTGCCCTGCAGCAAGGCACCGGTTTTCAGGCGGTGCATCTCGCGCAGCTGCGCCTCGCTCAACGCCAGGCCCACGCTGGCCAGGTCGATCGCCTGTCCGCCGGCCATGCCATGGTGTCCTGCCGAGCGGGCCAGCAGGCGGCACAGGGCCGCCTGCACCACGGGGCTGACCGTGCCATCGTCCGGCGTGAGCAGCTCGAAAGCCAGCGCCTGCAGCGCATCGCCCGCGAGCAGGGCGCGAGCCTCGCCAAACTGGACGTGTACCGTCGGCTTGCCGCGGCGCAGCACATCGTTGTCCATGCACGGCAGGTCATCGTGCACCAGCGAATAGGCATGAATCAGTTCTACCGCACAGGCGGCCCGCAGCGCCGCGCCGGCGTGGCCGCCCACGGCCTCGCAAGCCGCCAGCACCAGCAGCGGGCGCAGGCGTTTGCCGCCGTCCAGCACCGCGTAGCGCATCGCGTCTCCCAGTCCGGCCGGCGCATCGGCAGCCACCCAGTTGGAGAGGGCCTGCTCGACCGTCTCCAGGTGCGCGCTGCTCCATGCGCGCAGGTCAAAGCCTGACGCGCCCTGGCTGTGCACCACCGCCTTCACTCTTGTGTCCATGGCTTGAGCACGCCGTCGTCGAGCACCTTGATCTGGTTTTCGACCGCTTCCAGCTTGTCGCGGCAGAACTTCAGCAACTCGGCTCCGCGCTGGTAGCCGCTGAGCAACTGCTCCAGCGGCATCTTGCCCGATTCGAGCTGGCCCACGAGCTGTTCGAGTTCTTCCAGCGCCGCTTCATAGCTGGCGGGTGGAGCGGGTGTCTTCGTCTGGGCAGGGGCCTTGGGCATGGGGTTTTTACGGATCGAAAACCCCGATTTTAGGCGTTGGGGCCAGGAACGCCCCGCCAGCGCCCCTGCGGGGTACAATCAAAGGCTCCTTTTCTGGGGGTTCCGAGCCCCTTTTCCGGCGCTGCCGGCCCACCCTTCCCGCGTTTCTCTCCCCGGATTGAGCGCCTACCCTTCTGCCCCTTCATAGGGGGAGTCTCTAGGTCAGGTCAAGCATGTCTGATTTAAGTCTTCAACTGCAGCAGGCCGCAAGCCAACTACCAGTTTCAAGCTACTTTGACGAGGCGCTGTACCAGCGCGAGCAAAGCACCATCTTTCAGCCCGGGCCCCGCTATGTGGGGCATCAGTGCGCCGTGCCCCAGGTGGGCGACTACCACGCCCTGCCCGCCGAGGGCGAAGGCCGCGCCCTGGTGCGCACGCCGCAGGGGGTGTCGCTGATCTCCAACGTCTGCCGGCACCGCCAGGCCCTGATCCTCAAGGGCCGCGGCTCGCTGCAGGCCAACCAGCCGGGCAGCTCGGGCGGCAACATCGTGTGCCCGCTGCACCGCTGGACCTACAGCGGCGGGGGCCCCGGCCAGGCCAGCCCGGCCGGCACCCTGCTGGGCGCACCGCACTTTGCCCAGGATCCCTGCCTGAGCCTGAACAACTACCCGCTGCAGGAATGGAACGGTCTGCTGTTCGAGGCCAACGGCCGGGACGTGGCCGCGGATCTGGCCCACATGGGCCCGCTCGCCGCGCTCGACTTCTCGGGCCACGTGCTGGACCGGGTCGAGCTGCACGAATGCAACTACAACTGGAAGACCTTCATCGAGGTCTACCTGGAGGACTACCACGTCGGCCCGTTCCACCCGGGCCTGGGCCAGTTCGTGAGCTGCGAAGACCTGCGCTGGGAGTTCAAGGACGCCTACTCGGTGCAGACCGTGGGCGTGGCGAACCGGCTCGGCAAGGCGGGCAGCCCGGTGTACGAGCGCTGGCAGCAGGCGCTGCTGCAATACCGCAACGGCCAGCCACCGCGCTACGGCGCGATCTGGCTGTCCTACTATCCGCACATCATGGTGGAGTGGTACCCGCACGTGCTCACGGTGTCCACCCTGTACCCGATGGGTCCGCAGAAAACCATGAACATGGTGGAGTTCTTCTACCCCGAGGAAATCGCCGCGTTCGAGCGCGAATTTGTCGAGTCGCAGCAGGCCGCCTACATGGAAACCTGCGTGGAAGACGACGAAATCGCGCTGCGCATGGACGCGGGCCGCAAGGCCCTGATGCAGCGCGGCGACAACGAGGCCGGCCCCTATCAGAGCCCGATGGAAGACGGCATGCAGCACTTCCACGAGTGGTACCGCCGCACGATGCGCCGCGCCCCCGTGCAAGCCTGACCTCACACGCCGGAGCCCGATGCAAGCCCTGTGGATGCTCCTTGCCTCGCTGCTTTTCGCGACCATGGGGGTGTGCGTCAAGTTCGCCTCCAGCACCTTCAACAGCGCCGAGCTGATTTTTTACCGCGGCCTGATCGGCGTCGTCTTCCTGTGGGCGCTGGCCCGCACGCGCGGCATCAGCCTGGCCACGCGCTTCCCCGGCATGCATGCCTGGCGCAGCCTGATCGGCGTGATGTCGCTGGGCGGCTGGTTTTACGCCCTGGCCCACCTGCCGCTGGCCACCGCCATGACGCTCAACTACATGAGCAGCGTCTGGATCGCCGCGTTCCTGGTGGGCGGCTCGCTGCTGCTGGGCCGGTCCCAGAAACAGGGGCCCCTGGTGCTGACCGTGATGCTCGGCTTCGTCGGCGTGGTCCTGATGCTGCGCCCCACCATCGACCACCACCAGGCCTTCGCGGGCCTGCTGGGACTGCTTTCGGGCATGAGTGCCGCCTTTGCCTACATGCAGGTGATGGCGCTGTCGCGCCTGGGCGAGCCCGAGACGCGCGTGGTGTTCTACTTTTCCGTGGGCTCGGTCGTGGCGGGCGCGGCCGGCATGACGGTGAGCGGCATCTCGCCCTGGACCTGGCCTTCCGCGCTGTGGCTGATCCCGGTCGGCCTGCTGGCCTCGCTGGGCCAGTTGTGCATGACCCGTGCGTATAGCCATGGCGCCACGCTGGTGGTGGCGAATTTGCAATACTCGGGCATTGTGTTTGCCGCGATTTACAGCGTGACCCTGTTTGGCGATGCCATCCCGCTCATGGGCTGGGTGGGCATGGGCCTGATCGTGGTCAGCGGCATTGCCGCCACGGTGCTGCGCGAGCACGCCGTCCCCCACGCCCCCGCCGAGGAACATTGAAATGTACACCACCCTGATCTCCGCCGAACAATTGCAAGCCTTGACGCAAGGCGGCCAGCCGCTGATGGTGTTCGACTGCAGCTTTGAGCTGATGCAGCCCACGGTGGGCGAGCAGCAATACCGCGAGGCGCACATTCCCGGCGCGGTCTATGCCCATCTGGACACCGCGCTGAGCGCCCACGGCCTGCCAGATGCCAGCGGCAAATTCCAGGTGCCGCCGGACGCGGCCTCGGGCGGGCGGCATCCGCTGCCCGCGCGCGAAAAATTTTCCCTCTGGCTCAGCAGCGTGGGCTTTGCCAACGACATGCAGGCCGTGGTCTACGACCGCCAGGGCGCCAACTACTGCGGCCGCCTGTGGTGGATGCTGAAGTGGGCCGGCCACGAGAACGTGGCGGTGCTCGACGGCGGCCTGCAAGCCTGGCAAGCCGCTGGCGGCGCCACGACCAGCGGCGAGGAGCCTTCGCACTTTCAGTCAAATTTCGAGCTGGCCCCCGCCAGGTCTACGCTTGTAGCTACAAAAACAGTAGCAGACCAGCTGGGCCGACCGACCCAGACCCTCATCGACGCGCGCGGCGCCCCGCGCTTTCGCGGCGAGGTGGAACCGCTCGACCCGGTGGCCGGCCACATCCCCGGCGCGCTGAACCGCCCGTTCAACCAGAACATCGGGGCCGACGGCAAGTTCAAACCGGCGGCGCAGCTCAAGGCCGAATTCGAGGCCCTGCTGGCCGGCCGCGACCCGGCCACGGTGGTGCACCACTGCGGCAGCGGCGTCAGCGCCGTGCCCAACATCATCGCGATGGAAGTTGCCGGCCTGGGCCGCGCGGCGCTGTACGCCGGCAGCTGGAGCGAGTGGAGCAACACGCCGGGCCTGCCCTGCGCGCAGGGCTGAGGCGCCGGGCGCCTCACCTCATGAGGCCATCAGCTCACCCGGCCGGCTCGTCGGCGAAATCGCGGTCCGGGTTGTTCGGGTTGCCCAGCTTCCAGTAACCGCGCGCCACCACGCTGCGGGCTTGCACGCCGCGCTCCTTGACCCAGAAATCGCGGATGCGGCGCATCGCCGTCGATTCGCAGCCCACGTAGATCCGGCCCGGACCGGGCGGCAAGACTGGCAGTGCGCGCAGTGCGGCTTCCAGTGCCCGGCCCGCCGCGGCCGGGTCGGCATGGCGCACCAGCCATTGCACGTCCACGCTGGCGGGGCTGTGCAGCTCGCGCGTTTCGCCGCTGCCCTGCATTTCGACAAACACCAGTGCCCTGGCCCGCGCGGGCAGCTCCGCCAGGATCGTCTCGATCGCCGGCAGCGCGGTATCGTCGCCGGCCAGCACAAACCAGTCGGCCTCAAGGTCGATCTTGTAGCCCGGCGCCGGGCCCATCAGCACCAGGCGGTCGCCCACCTGCGCGCGCGAGGCCCAGCGGCCGGCCGGCCCGTAGGCGTGCAGCACGAAGTCCACGTCCAGCAGCATCGCCTTCGCATCAAAACGGCGCGGCGTGTAGGTGCGCATCAGGCTGGAACGCGGGCCGTCGGGCTCGGGCATGGGCGCCTCGTGCTGGCCTTCATCGGGCACAGTCAGCTTGAGGTGCCCGGCCGGCCCGCGCCATTCAAAACCCGCCAGATCAGGCCCGCCAAACGTGATGCGCGCCATGTGCGGGCTGAGCGGCTGGATGCGTTGGACCTCGATACGGCGCGGCGTCGGACGCGGGCGCGGCGGTCTGGCGTCGGCCGAAGGGGCGGGTTGGGGTGTATTCATGGCCTGATTATGGGCACATGCTGAAATTCATCGGCCGGCACCAGCCAGTGCCTACCTTCACCGCAAATTTACATTCACGCCACCGCAACCGTGTCATCCGATCGGGCCGGCGCGCCGTTCAAGGGATGCGCCGTTCGACGCACGCACCCCTTTGATGCCATCTACCCGGAAGGAACCCTCATGAAAATCAAACACTTGCTTCTCTCCAGCTTCGTCGCCTTTGCCGGCCTGGCCGCCCTGGCGCCAACCATCGCCTCGGCCGCACCGCGTGGCCATCAGGTGTGCCATTGGGACCATCATCACCACCACCGCGTGTGCCACTGGGTGCGCTGATCCAGCAGCAGCCCCGTTGCTGCAACCGTCAAAGAAGGCCGGCCTCTTTCGAGGCCGGCCTTCTTTTTTATAGACGGGCGCAGGCAACACGCCTACCCGGTCTTGCGCCTTCCCCTGGCCGGTGCGGCCGGCAGCAGGCTGGTGTAGCGCTGGTACAGCTCGAACAAAAAGGCCACGCGCTCGGCGTCGGACTTGTAGATCTTCCTGCCACCACTGGGCTCGTAGGCCTTGTCCACGGCGGCGTCGAGCTTCTGGTGGGCGCGCAGCAGCTCGGGCGGCATGCTCAAGGGGTCGTAGAGATCGGCCAACGTCGCGGGGTGTTCGCCGGCCTGGAACTTCGCGCGCGCGTCGAGCACCGCCTGTGCTGCAGTTTCGATAGCTGACTGTGCATGTCCTGTATGGGCTGGAGGCCGATTTAACTCTGAATGTGATTTGAGATCGGGCCATGGGAAGTTGTTGTAGACGATGTCCTTGGAATAGCGATAGCGGCTTTCCAGCCGGCCACAGGTGGCGCGCACCCAAGCGTTGTGCATCGTGCTGGAAAGGATGCCGAAGTGAAAAACGGTGGCATGTGGAATCAGGAAAAGCAAGTCGCTGGCGAGCGTTGACGGCTCTTCGAAGCCGATCGGCACAAACGCGCGTTTTTCTGATGACACCTTGGCAACAGCACAGTAAGTTCCCTCCGGCATGTTCTGGACGTGGAACCGCGTTGGCGTAGCGGCAAGCTTCTGCGTAGGGGCGCTCCTGCTGGCCAGCCGAAACGTTTTGACTGCTTGCACTCGCTTCATCGCCTCGGGCATCGCGCGCAGTTCGGCAGGCGGACAATCGCCCAGCCACAGGCACCAGCGTTCGTAACCGTTGATGAGTTCGTCGGCGCCCAGCCAGCGGCGAAACCATTTGGCGCTGGCGGGCTCGCGCACGATGAAAGCGTCGCGCTCTTGCGTGGTGAACAGGTAGTTGCCATCGTCGATCGGCTTGTTGCCGATGCCGATTTCCGGCACGTCGCAAATCGGCGACGAGCGGCGCGGCAGCACCACATCGGGCGCATCGACCAAGTAGGGGTTGATGTTGGCCGCCGGCACGGCGTGCGGCTCGCCCTTGATGTCGTCGTACTCGTAAATCACCTTGCCCGGCCGGTCTTCCAGCCCGAAGCCGATGATCACGCAGTGCACGGCGGCCTTGCCGCGCGCTTCGTTGTTCCAGCTGAAGGTGCGGTGCGCAAAGTGGATGTGCAGGCCCTGCGCCAGCAGCCAGCCCCACAGCACACCGACCTGCTCACCCTGCGTGATGCTGTTGGTGGACACGAAGGCGCAACGGGTCACGCTCCGAGGCGTGGGCGGGGCAGACGTTGGGGGCGACATTAAAAAGTCCGAAGGACGCGGAGCACCCGGCGTCTGCCCCGCCCGCGCCTCGGAGCCGGCTTCGACAAGCTCAGCCCGAACGGATTTCAGGTAATTCGCCGCCTTCACGTACCAGGCCGCGACAAAGTCCAGCAGCCCCGCGTTCTCGATGCCGGCGAACACGGCGCGCGTGTCCTCGCGCTGCGCATCGTTCATGAACTTGGCGCCCACGAACGGCGGATTCCCCAGCACGAAGCTGCAGCGCTGCGCCGGCAACACCTCGTTCCAGTCGAGCCTGAGCGCATTGCCATGCACGATGTGCGGGCTGGTGCGCAGCGGAATGCGCGCAAAGTACAGGCCGAACTCCTCGCTCACGCGCAGGTTCATCTGATGGTCCATCAACCACATCGCCACCTGCGCGATCTGCGCCGGGAACTCCTCGATCTCGATGCCATTGAACTGGTCCACGTCGATGCGGATGAGCTGGTGCACATCCACCGTCAACTGCCCCGCCGTATCGCTGGCGCGCAGCACGGCCAGCTCCAGCGCGCGCAGCTCGCGGTAGCTGATGACCAGAAAATTTCCGCAGCCACAGGCCGGGTCGAAAAACGTCAGCGTGCGCAGCTTCTTGTGGAACTCGAAGAGACGGTTGCGGTTGCTCTTGACCTTGTCGAACTCGGCCCACAGCGCGTCCAGGAACAGCGGCTTGATGAGCTTGAGGATGTTCTCCTCAGACGTGTAGTGCGCGCCCAGGTTGCGCCGCGCCTTCTCGTCCATGATGCTCTGGAACAGACTGCCGAAAATGGCCGGGCTGATGGCCGACCAGTCGAGCGCACAGGCGTCGAGCAGCGCCTCGCGCATGGCGGCGGTGAAGTCGGCCATGGGCAGCGGCTCTTCGAACAGCCGGCCGTTGACATAGGGGAAAGCGGCAAGCTGCTCATCGAGCGCGCTGCTGCGTTTGGCATCGTCGGTGTTGAGCACCTGGCACAACTGGGCCAGGCGCGAGCCCAGATCGGAACCATCGGGCGAGGTGCGCTCTTCAATGAAGGTGCGAAACGACTGCGCGGGCTGGAAGATGCCGGTGTCGTCGGCGAACAGGCAAAACAGCAGGCGCACCAGCAGCACTTCAAGCGGGTGGCCGGTGTAGCCGCTGGCCTTGAGCGCATCGTGCAGCCGCCCCATGCGCTCGGCGGCCCGGATGTTGACGGGATCCTGCGGCTTGATCTCCAGCGCCTTGTAGCCCGCCACAAAGCCGAATAGCTTGATGTGCTTGTGCAGATCTCTCAAAGAGAACTCGAACGTCTCGCCGGTGGCGAGCCGGTGCACCGAGAAACGCGCAAAGTCGCACACGATGACGAGCTGCGGCAGGTCGCGCTCGGCGATGCCGGGGAAGTACGAGAGCGCCTGCGCGAGCGCGGCATCCAGATTTTTGCCGCGCGACTTCTGCTCGACCAGCAACATGCCGGGCCAGAACAGGTCGATGAAGCCGTCCACCCGGGCATAGTCGCCGCGCAGCTTCCTGACGGCGTGCTCGAAGGTGGCAACGCGTTTGTCGGTGATGCCGAAGATCTCGAAGAAGGCGATCCAGAACGGCTTGGCCTGGCTGTCCTCGTGGGCGGCGTCGGCCCAGGTGCGGCTGAAGGTCAGCGCGCGGGATTTGATTTCGTTCCAGCTTAGAGGCACGGCTCAGGCTTCCCCCAGCTCTTGCAGCAGTGCCTGTGCGCAGGCAAGCAGCGCGGGGAGTGAATCCTGAATGATGTTCCAGACGGTGTTGTGGTTCACCACGGCGTAACCGTGGATAAGCTGGTTTCGAAAGGCAACGATCTGCGGCAGATGGGGCACGCGCCCGGCCAGCGCCGCGTCCAGCTTGGCCAACTGACTGAGGGCTTCGCCGATGATTTCAAACTTGCGCTCTACAGCCGCCTGCGCCATGTCATTGGCAGCATAGGCGGCGGCATCCATGCCGGCTGTGAAGCCCTGGATGGCCAGAGCCGACTCACGCACATCCCACAAAAAGGCGCGCGGGTCACGCTGCATAGACTGCTTCGCGGTTGCGATTGATGCCGGCCAGCACGTAGGGGTTGCGCACGGCGCTGGGTTCCACAAGATCGACACCGCGCCCCAACAGTTGCTCCAACGCAGTTTTAGCGCCGAAAAACTCGTCCAATCCAGTGGGGGCGCCTGACGCGAACTCCACCAAAAAATCCACGTCGCTGCTGATGGGGTTGAAGTCATCCGCACGCGCTGCGGAGCCGAACACCTCCAGCCGGCTGATGCGGTAACGCTGGCAGATGGCGGAAATGCCGGAGCGGTGTTGGGCAATGACGGGATGCATGGACGTCTTTCTGGACCTTTCAAACCATTATCTTAGGAAACCCGGTCATGCAGGCGCCGACCAGCGACGCTCGACCGCGCTACCCATGCGCCATGTGGCTCGCCGCCGTGACCAGCGCAATGCCCAGCAGCAGCCAGGCAATCTGCGCGGCGGTGCGCCCGGCGCTCTGGCGTATTTGCAGCTGGGGAATCAGGTCGGCCAGCGCCACGTAGATGAAGCTGCTGGCAGCCACCACCAGGAAGTACGGCAGGAAGTCGTGCAGCTGCGCCACCAGCCAGAAGCCGATCAGGCCGCCGATGGCGGTCGCCGCGCCGGCGAGCGAGACCTTGATGAACGCCAGGCGGCGGGTGTTGGTGCCCTGGCGCAGCACCATGAGGTCGCCCATGTGGTGCGGCACTTCGTGCACCAGCACGGCCAGCGCGGTGAGCGCGCCTAGGCGCAGGTCGGCCGAGAAAGCAGAGGCGATCAGCACGCCGTCGCCAAAGCAGTGCACGCTGTCGCCCGTAAGCACGGCCCAACTGCCAGTGCGCGGCGGAAAGTGATGGTGTGCGTGACCATGGTCATTCGCGTGGTCATGACCCGCGTGGCCACTGTCTTCGTGGTGATGTTCGTGCCCGTGGTGCCAGAGTTCGGCCTTGTCGAGCAAAAAGAAGAACACCAGGCCGGTGAGCAGCGTCATGAACAGATGCTGGGGACTGACCTGGCTCTCGAACGCCTCGGGCAACAGGTGCATGAAGGCGGTGGCCAGCAGGGCTCCGGCGGCCAGGCTGAGCATGTGCTGGGTGTAGCGCGCCAGCGCGCCAAAACTCAGGGCGGCGGCGAGCCACACACTGCCGATGCCGGCGGCCAGCGTGCCAAGCAAGATTGCTATCAAAGTCATAGCTATACGTGCCCGACCATCAAGGGCCAGGCGCCTGAAAGGTTAATAGAAAAGCCGCCCCACCGGGCGGCCGGCAATCAAGCCACACCGTTCGCCTTGAACCAGGCCAGGCAGCGCTTCCAGCCGTTTTCGGCCGCGGACTGGCGGTAGCTGGCGCGGTAGTCGGCATGAAAGGCGTGCGACGCTTCAGGATAGACCACGAACTGCGAGGCTCTGGACGCGGCATTGCCCGTGGCCAGAACGGCTTTCATCTTATCAAGCGTGTCAAGGGGGATGCCGGTGGGCGTGGGCAAAACAGACGCCAGTTTAAGCAAAATCTCCTTCAGAATCCCTTCATGTAGCGGCCCTATACTGTTTCGCTCCAATCCCATTCAGATCGAAATACGCACGTGGCTACACCGGCAAAACCAGCAAGAAAATCGGCCCCTAAACCCGAGCCCCGCGTCAAAGAGGAACTCTGCACCCTGGTGCTGCAAGGCGGCGGCGCACTGGGCGCCTACCAGGCGGGAGTTTACGAGGCCATGGACGCGCATGGCCTGCGCCCCCACTGGGTGGCCGGGGTGTCGATCGGGGCCATCAACGCCGCCATCATCGCCGGCAACCCGCCCGAGCGGCGCGTGGCGCGGCTGCGCGAGTTCTGGGACGGCGTGTCGTCGCAGCTGAAGTTCGTCGACATGCCCAAAAGCTTTGGCACCGAAGCGCGGGAAATGTTGAACGAGTCGCGCGCCGCCATGGTGGCCGCGCTGGGTGTGCCGGGGTTTTTTACGCCGCGGTTCCTCCCCGCGCCGTTTCAAACGCCGGGCACGCGCGCGGCTCTGAGCTACTACGACACGGCGCCGCTGCAACACACGCTCGAACGGTTGATCGACTTCGACCTGATCAACACCACGGACCCGCGCCACAAGGTGCGCCTGTCGGTGGGCGCGGTCAACGTGACCACCGGCAATTTCCGCTACTTCGATTCAACCGACCCGGATCGGCACGGTCCCATAGGCCCGCGCCACATCATGGCCAGCGGCGCGCTGCCGCCGGGGTTTCCGCCGATCGAGATCGACGGCGAGTTTTACTGGGATGGCGGCCTGGTATCGAACACGCCGCTGCAATACGTGATCGACCAGCCACGCGCGCACGACATGCTGGTGCTGCAGGTGGACCTGTTCAGCGCCAGGGGCCGGCTGCCGCGCAATTTGGGCGAGGTGATTGAGCGCGAAAAGGACATCCGCTTTGCCAGCCGCACGCGGCTCAACACCGACCTGGTGGCGGCACAACAAATGCTGAGCGCCGCGGCACAGCGGCTGGCCGCCAAATTGCCGCCCAAAATGGCCGACGACCCCGACTTGAAAGAGCTGTTGAACGCGGGCTCGCCCGATGCCGTCACCATCCTGCACCTGATCCATCGCAGCAAGCACTACGAGACGCAGTCCAAGGACTACGAGTTTTCACGCCAGAGCATGCTGGAGCACTGGGCCGCAGGTCAGGGCGACGTTCAGACCAGCCTGGCCAGCCCGCAATGGGCGTCGCGCCGCAGGCTGCCAGCCGGCATTACCGTGCTGGACCTGACTCCACCGACGAAAATCCACAACCATCACAAGGTAGCCCGATGAAAATCGACGACGTGCGCAAGAACGCCTTTTCGATGCCGCTCACCAGCCCGATCTACCCGCCGGGTCCGTACCGCTTCATCAACCGCGAGTACCTGATCATCACCTACCGCACCGACCCCGAGGCGCTGCGCGCCGTGGTGCCGGAGCCGCTCACCATCGACGAGCCGCTGGTCAAGTTCGAATTCATCCGCATGCCGGATTCCACCGGCTTTGGCGACTACACCGAGTCGGGCCAGGTGATCCCGGTGAAGCTCGGCGGTGTGGCGGGCGGCTATTCGCACTCGATGTACCTGAACGACGACGCGCCGATTGCCGGTGGCCGCGAGATCTGGGGGTTTCCCAAGAAACTCGCGTCGCCTTCCCTGGCAGTGGACAAGGATGTGCTGGTCGGCACGCTGGACTATGGCGCGATTCGCGTGGCCACGGCGACCATGGGCTACAAGCACCGCACGCTCGACACCGCGCCGGTGCTTGCCGGCATGCTGGCCCCGAACTACCTGCTCAAGATCATTCCGCACGTGGACGGCACAGCGCGCATTTGCGAACTGGTGCAATACGAGTTGCAGGGT
Organism: Rhodoferax sp.; assembly: GCA_031291295.1. GTDB lineage: Bacteria > Pseudomonadota > Gammaproteobacteria > Burkholderiales > Burkholderiaceae_C > Rhodoferax_A. The sequence continues at coordinate 33,342 of JARLJI010000255.1, forward strand.
GTCACGGTCAAGGGCGCCTGGTCGGGCCCGGCCGCACTCGAGCTGTTCCAGCACGCGCTGGCCCCCGTCGCCGGTTTGCCAGTGCTGGAGGTGGTATCTAGCGTGCACATCCTGGCCGACCTGACGCTGGGCCTGGGCCGCGTGGTGCACGATTATTTGGCTGACTGATTTTTTATAAAGGACGAAACCATGAAGATGCAAGACAAGATCGCCATCGTGACCGGCTCCGCCGCCGGCATCGGCAAGGAAATCGCCATCACCTACGCGCGCGAAGGCGCCAAAGTGGTGATCGCCGACATGAACAAGGATGCGGCCGAAGCCACTGCGCAAGAGCTGCGCAGCAACGGCGCGCAGGCCATGAGCGTGGCCATGGACGTGACCGATGAGGCCGCCGTCAACGCCGGCGTAGCCGAAGTCGTTACGGCCTGGGGCGGCGTGGACGTGCTGGTGAGCAATGCCGGCATCCAGATCGTGCATCCCCTGGAAGAGTTCACGCTGGCGGAATGGAAAAAAATGCTGGCCATCCACCTGGACGGCGCGTTCCTGACGACCAAGGCCTGCCTGCCGCACATGTACGCCAGCGGGCGCGGCGGCAGCGTGATCTTCATGGGCTCGGTGCACTCCAAGGAGGCCTCCATGCTCAAGGCGCCGTATGTGACCGCCAAGCACGGCCTGATCGGCCTGGCCAAGGTCATTGCCAAGGAAGGTGCCAAGCATGGCGTGCGCGCCAACGTGATCTGCCCGGGCTTCGTGCGCACCGCGCTGGTGGAAAAGCAGATTCCCGAGCAGGCCAAGACGCTGGGGATCAGCGAGGCTGAAGTGATCAAGAACGTGATGCTGAAAGAAACGGTGGACGGCGAGTTCACCACCGTGCAGGACGTGGCCGAGGTGGCGCTGCTGTTTGCCTCGTTCCCGAGCAATGCGCTCACCGGCCAGTCGCTGGTCGTGAGCCACGGCTGGTTCATGCAGTAAATGGAGCGCGACGCGGCGGACGCCGCGAGCACGCCGGTCCTGTGGTTCTTTGCCATCCTGGCCGGCGCGCTGGCGGCGGGTGCCGTCATCGGCTTTCGCGCGCTGATCACCGGCATGGAGTGGCTGACCACGGGCCATGTCGGCAGCCTGGTGGAGGCGGCCCGGTCCTTGCCACCGTGGCACCGGGCGCTGGTCGGCTCTGTGGGCGGCCTGCTGGCCGGGCTGGCGCTGTACTGGGGCTGGCGCTGGGCCGCGCGCGGCCCGGACGGCGCGGTGAACCTCGACTACATCGAGGCCGCACGCGCCGGCCGCGTCGACCTGAACAACCGGACCACGCTGGTGCGCAGCCTGTCGTCCCTCTTGTCGGTGAGCACCGGCGCCTCGATTGGCCGCGAAGGACCGATGGTGCAACTGGGCGCCTGGCTGGCCGCCGAGCTGGCCCACATCGCGCCGCTGTCGGCCGAGCAGCGCAGTGTGCTGCTGGTCTGCGGTATTGCCGCCGGCATCGGCTCGGCCTACCACGCGCCCGTGGCCGGCGTGGTGTTCGTGCTGGAACTCGCACTGGGCTTTCTGGCCGCCGAGACGGTGGCACCGGTCCTGATCTCCTCGGCCACGGCGGCGGTGCTGATGTTTGGTCTGGTCGATCCGGCACCGCTCTACGTGATGCCCACCGTGAACCTGGTGCCGACCAGCCTGGGCATGGCGCTGCTCGCCGGCCTGGTGTGCGGCGGCATCGGCTGGGCCATGCTGGCCCTGGTGGACCGCGGTCGCAGCGCTTTTGGCCGCATCCAGTCACTGCCGCTGCGCCTCGGCGCCGGCGGCGTGCTGGTGGGCCTGCTGTCGGCGTTCGTGCCGGAAGTCTGGGGCAATGGCTACAGCACCATTTCGCACTTGCTGCAAGGGGGATCGCCCTGGACCTGGGTGCTGCTGATCCTGGTCACCAAGCTGGTGGCCACGCTGCTGAGCACGGGCTCCGGCGCGATTGGTGGCATGTTCACCCCCACCCTGTTTGTCGGCGCCACCAGCGGCTACCTGATCGCGCAGGTGATGACCTTCTGGCTGCCCCTGGCCTGGGTCGGCGACCCGCGCACGCTGGCCGTGATCGGTATGGCGGCGATGCTCACGGCGGTCACCCACGCCCCATTGATGGCGATCGTGATGGTGCTGGAGATGACCAACCAGTTCCAGCTCACCGTGCCGGTCATGCTGGCCTGCGGCGTGGCGCACGCTGTCAGCACGCAATTCGGCGTCAAACCGATGTACGGCAACCCGATCGAGGCGCGCCACTGAGCGCCGGCGCGCCCCGATCCCGGTCAGTGCGCCTGATCCCAGTTCGGTCCGACGCCGATCTCGGCCAGCAGCGGCACCTTGAGATCGGCGACGCCGGCCATCAGGCGCGGGATCTCGATCTTCACCCAGTCCACCTCTGATGCGGGCACTTCGAACACCAGTTCGTCGTGCACCTGCATGATCATTTTGGTGGCGCGCTGCTCCGCATCGAGCACCTGCTGCACCTTGACCATGCTGAGCTTGATCAGGTCCGCCGCCGTGCCCTGCATCGGCGCATTGATGGCGGCGCGCTCGGCGCCGCTGCGGCGCGGGCCGTTCGGCGAGTTGATCTCGGGCAGGTACAGGCGCCGGCCGAACACGGTCTCCACGTAGCCCTTGGCCTTCGCGCTCAGCTTGGTTTCATCCATATAGCGCTTGACGCCGGCAAAGCGCTGGAAATAGCGTTCGATGTAGTTCTTGGCGGCCGTGTTGTCGATGCTGAGGTTGCGCGCCAGGCCATAGCTGCTCATGCCGTAGATCAGCCCGAAGTTGATGACCTTGGCATAGCGGCGCTGCTCGCTGCTGACCTGCTCGGGGGTCACGCCAAACACCTCGGCCGCGGTCGCGCGGTGCACATCCAGGCCTTCATGGAAGGCACGCAGCAGCGATTCATCGCCGCTGATGTGGGCCATGATGCGCAGCTCGATCTGGCTGTAGTCGGCGCTCGCGATCACGCTGCCCGCCGGCGCCACAAAGGCCTCGCGGATGCGCCGCCCTTCGGGCGTGCGCACGGGAATGTTCTGCAGGTTCGGATCGTTGCTGGACAGGCGCCCGGTGACCGCCACCGCCTGCGCGTAATGCGTGTGCACGCGCCCCGTGCGTGGCAGCGCCATCTGCGCGAGCTTGTCGGTGTAGGTGCCCTTGAGTTTGGACAGGCCCCGGTGCTCCAAAATCTTGGCCGGCAGCGGATAGTCCTCGGCGAGCTTTTCCAGCACCTCCTCGTCGGTGCTGGGCGCGCCGGTGGCGGTTTTCTTGACCACGGGCAGACCGAGTTTGGTGAAGAAGATTTCGCCGATCTGCTTCGGGCTGCCGAGGTTGAAGGGCTGGCCCGCCAGCGCGTGCGCTTCGGCCTCCAGCTGCAAAATGCGCGCGCCCAACTCGGCACTTTGCCGGGCCAGCGTAGGCGCGTCGATCAGCACGCCGTTGCGCTCGATGCGGTACAGCGTCTCGCTGCTGGCAATCTCCAGCTCGTAGATGAAGTGCAACCCCTTGCCCGGATGACTGTCGGCCTGCAGCCGCGGCCACAGCACCCGGTGCACATCCAGCGTCTGGTCCGAGTCTTCACATGAATATTCGGCCGCCTTCGCCACATCGACCTGGGCAAACGGAATCTGGTGCGCGCCCTTGCCGCACAGGTCTTCGTACTGGATGCCGCTGCGCCCCAGGTGGCGCTCGGCCAGACTCGCCAGGCCATGCGGCTTGTTCACCTCGAGCACATAGCTTTGCAGCATGGTGTCGTGCGCATAGCCCTGCACCTCGATGCCGTGGTTCGCGAACACATGGCGGTCGTACTTGATGTGCTGGCCGAGCTTGAGTCTGGCCGGGTCTTCCAGCCAGGGTTTGAGTTTGGCCAGCACCTCGTCGAAGGGCAACTGCACTGGCGCATCCGGCCCGGCGTGGCGCAGCGGGATGTAGGCGGCCTCGCCGGGCGTCACGCTGAAAGAGATGCCCACAATCTCGGCGCGCATTTCGTCGAGCGAGGTGGTTTCGGTGTCCACGGCCACCAGATCGGCGGCTTCGATTTTGGCGAGCCAGGCGTCGAACGCGTCCCAGGTCAGAATGGTGTCGTAGGCGACGGTGCTGACGCGGGCGGGAAGGGAGACGGGTTCGTCGAACAGGCCTGGGGCGCGGTCGGAATGGGGGGCAGAGCCAGCTTCGCTTCGCTGCGTCGATCCGACCCCCATTCCGGCCCCAATGCCTGAACCTGCGCCCGGCTCACCGGCCATGCCCTTGGCCAGCGTCTTGAACCCATATTTTTCGTAAAAAACCTTCAAAGCCCCTGTATCCATTGGATGGATCGCTATCGAATCCATAGCCGGCAGGCCCTCGACATAGTCCGCCAGATCGCAGTCGGTCTTGACCGTCAGAAGTTGGCGGGCGGTCGGCAGCCAGTCGAAGGCCTTGCGCAAATTCTCGCCGGCCACCCCCTTGATATTGCCGGCGTTGGCCACCACGCCTTCAAGCGATCCGTACTCCTGCAGCCATTTCGCCGCGGTCTTGGGGCCAACCTTTTCCACGCCCGGCACATTGTCGACCTGGTCGCCCACCAGCGTCTGGTAATCGACCATCAGGGACGGCGGCACGCCGAACTCGTTCATCACACCGGCCACGTCGCGCTTTTTGCCATTCATGGTGTCGATGATGGTGATGTGCTCGTTGACGAGCTGGCTCAGGTCCTTGTCGCCGCTGGACACCACCACCTCGATGCCCTGCTTTGCGGCCGTCACGGCCAGCGTGCCGATCACGTCGTCGGCCTCGACGCCGGGCACGTCCAACACCTTCCAGCCGAGCAGGCGCACGACCTCGTGGATCGGCTCGATCTGCGCACGCAGGTCGTCCGGCATGGGGCTGCGGTGCTGCTTGTACTCGGGATAGATGGCGTCGCGAAAGGTCGGGCCTTTGGCGTCAAAAATGCAGGCCGCATAGTCGGCCCGCACGTCCTTGCGCAGCCGCTCCATCATGTTGATCATGCCGCGAATGGCGCCGGTGGCTGCACTGGCGGAATCGCCCGGCACCGCGCGCAGATCGGGCATCGCATGAAATGCGCGGTACAGGTAGCTGGAGCCGTCCACCAGCAGCAAGGTCTTGGGGGGGCTATTTCCGTCGGTGTTTTGGTCGCTCATGTCCGGATTGTGCACGGCCGCGCAGGCGCACGTGGCGTGCCCCGCCTACAATGACGGTATGCGTTCCACCCATTTTTCCCTGCTGCTGGCCTTGTGCTGCGGCGCCGCCTTGGCCCAGACCCCGACGCCGGTGCAGACGCCCGTGCCCGGCCCCAAATTGGCCCCGGAGCAACGCATCGAGCGCATCCACCATGAGGACGCAGGCAGCAGCATCGACGAGCTGCGTTACGGTGGGGAGACGAAAAGCATCACCGTACAGCCCAAGGCCAAGGTACCGCCCTACGAGATCCAGCCGAGCGACGGCACCCACAGCGAACCGGCCACCCGCGACGGTACCGCCCCTGCGCCTGCGGGCCAGCGGGTCTGGAATGTCCTGAAATATTGAAATGTTGTTTTGATCGATGGCTGTCTATACCGAAGTCTCTTTCGATGAGGCGCGCGAACTGCTGCGCCAGCTGAACCTGGGGGAGTTGACGGCGCTGCGCGGCATCGAAGGCGGCATCGAAAACACCAATTACTTTGTCACCACTGAGCAGGACGGGAAGCCGGCTGACTACGTGCTCACGCTGTTCGAGCGCCTGACGGCGGAGCAGCTGCCCTTTTACCTGCACCTGATGAAGCATCTGGCGCAGCACGGCTTGCCGGTGCCGGATCCGGCGGCGAACCGGGCCGGCGACATTTTGCACACCGTGCAAGGCAAGCCCGCCGCCGTGGTGAACCGCCTGCGCGGCCACAGCGAGCTCGCGCCCACGCCGGCCCACTGCGCCGCGGTGGGCACCACGCTGGCGCGCATGCACCTGGCCGCGCGTGACTTCCCGCAGCACCAGCCCAACCTGCGCGGCCTGCCCTGGTGGAACCAGACCGTGCCGGTGGTGCTGCCGCACTTGAGCGCATCGCAGGCAGCGCTGATTCAGAGCGAACTGGCCTACCAGAATCACGTGGCGGCCTCCTCCGCCTACGCCGCGCTGCCGCGCGGGCCGGTGCACGCCGACCTGTTCCGCGACAACGTGCTGTTCGAGGCGAGTGAGCTCACCGGCGTGTTCGATTTTTATTTTGCCGGCGTCGACACCTGGCTGTTCGACCTCGCCGTGTGCCTGAACGACTGGTGCATCGATCTGGCAACCGGCGCGCACGACGCCACGCGTGCCGACAGCCTGCTCGCCGCCTACGCCGCGGTACGCCCTCTGAGCACCGCCGAGCGCCAGCTGCTGCCTGCCATGCTGCGCGCGGGCGCCCTGCGCTTCTGGGTCTCGCGGCTGTGGGACCATCACCTGCCGCGCGAGGCCGCCATCCTCAAGGCGCATGATCCATCGCATTTTGAGCGGGTATTGCGCGAGCGGGCCCGCCACCCTGTCACACTCTGAACTGCGCCGGCCGGTCCGGCCCGCCCTTGAAATTTCGCCTCTTTTCGGCGTGCAAGACCGGTTTTTTGCACGCCACCCCCGGAATGGCTGCCCTGCCTGACTACTTATCATGAAATTGAACATCGTCCCCGCGCGTACCGGCATTGAATGGGTCAAGCTGGGCATTCAAACCTTTTTCAAGCAGCCCTTGGCGCTGGCCGGCCTGTTCTTCATGTTCATGGCCATCATGTCGGTCGCCACGCTGATCCCCTTCATTGGCGGCGCCCTTGCGCTGGCGTTCCTGCCGGCGGCCACGCTGGGCCTGATGGCCGCCACGCAGGAAGCCACCAAGGGCAAATTTCCAATGCCCTCCATCCTGATCACCGCGTTTCGCGCGGGCCGCCAGGAACTGCGCTCCATGCTGGTGCTGGGCGCGCTCTACGCCGCGGGCTTTTTGCTGGTGATGGGCATCTCGGCCTTGTTCGACGGCGGCCAGTTCGCCAGGATGTACCTGCTGGGCGACCGGGTCTCGGGCGACATGATCCTGTCCTCCGACTTCCAGCTCGCCATGTGGGTTGCCATGGGCCTGTACCTGCCGCTGTCGCTGCTGTTCTGGCACGCCCCGGCGCTGGTGCACTGGTATGGCGTGCCACCGGCCAAGAGCCTGTTTTTCAGCATCGTGGCGTGCTTTCGCAATTTCGGCGCCTTCACCGTGTTCGGGCTGGTCTGGGCCACGGTGTTTCTGGCCGTGGGCCTGGTGTTCGCGCTGCTCGCGGCGCTGCTGGGCAGCCCGGAGCTGGTGTCCATCGCCATGATGCCGATCGCGCTGCTGATGGCGACCATGTTCTTCACCTCGATCTACTTCACGTTTCGCGACAGCTTTGCCACCACCGAGCCCGAAACGGCCTAGCGCAGCGAAGGGCCGCCCCGAGCAAGCTCGGCCCCCTCGGGGGGCAGCGACGACACGCAGTGCGGAGCGTGGGGGCTCTTTTTTACACTGGCACCAGTTTGGCCACGCTCAGCGCCAGCCATTTGACGCCGTGGCGCGGGAAGTTGACCTGCGCACGCGCGTCGTCGCCGACGCCCTCGAGCGTGATCACGGTGCCCTCGCCGAACTTGGTGTGAAACACCTGCATGCCCGAACGCAGACCGTGCGACGGGGCGGCCTTTTGCGCCGGCACGGGCGGGCTCGCGTACTGCCCCGTTAATTTCGAATAGTCACTGCCAAAACCGCCTCCAGCCCTTGAGTAGCGGTCACCTCCAGATCCTGAATTCATAGCAAACCCGGAACCGAAGCCCTGATTCTTTGGCGTGAGCCATTTCAGCTTTGACTCCGGCAGCTCGTCGAAAAATCGGCTCTTGAGGTTGTAGCGGGTCTGGCCGTGCAGCATGCGCGTTTGCGAATGGCTCAGATACAGGCGCTTGCGCGCACGCGTGATGGCCACATACATCAGGCGGCGCTCTTCTTCCAGGCCATCTTGGTCACTCATCGAGTTTTCGTGCGGGAACAGCCCCTCCTCCAGGCCGGTGATGAACACGCAGTCGAATTCCAGCCCCTTGGCGGAGTGCACGGTCATCAGCTGCACCGCGTCCTGTCCGGCCTGGGCCTGGTTATCGCCGGATTCGAGCGCCGCGTGGGTCAGGAAAGCCGCCAGCGGTGACAACGTCTCACCCGTGTCGGCATCGGGGGGGGGCAGGTCCGCCACGGGCCGATGGGGGTCCAGCCCCTGGCTGGCGGGTGATTGGCTCAGGGCATGCCCCAACTCATCGACCGGCAGCGCCACGGCGTCGCGGCCAAAGCCTTCCTGCGAGACAAAGCTTTCGGCCGCGTTGACCAGTTCTTCCAGATTCTCGACGCGGTCCGCGCCTTCGCGCTCGGCCTTGTAGTGCTCGATCAGGCCGCTCGCGTCGAGCACCCGCTCGATGATGTCGCGCAGCGTCATGCCTTGGGTCTGCTCGCGCAGCACGTCGATCTTGGCCACGAACGCGCCCAGGTTGGCACCGGCCTTGCCGGCCACCGTGCTCACGGCGTCGCTGAGCGAGCAGCCGGCGCCGCGCGCGGCATCCTGCAACTGCTCGATGCTGCGCGCGCCAATGCCGCGCGGCGGAAAGTTGACGACGCGCATGAAGCTGGTGTCGTCGCGCGGGTTCTCCAGCAGGCGCAAATAGGCCAGCGCGTGCTTGATTTCGGCGCGCTCGAAAAACCGCAGGCCGCCGTACACGCGGTACGGCACGCTGGCGTTGAACAGCGCCGTCTCGATCACCCGGCTTTGCGCGTTGCTGCGGTACAGCACGGCAATTTCGTGGCGCGCTATTCCTGCATCAAGGCCTTCGCCGCGCACCAGCTGGCGCATTTCATCGACCATCCACTGCGCCTCGGCGAAGTCGCTGGTGGACTCGTACACGCGCACCGGCTCGCCGGGGCCCTGGTCGGTGCGCAGGTTCTTGCCCAGGCGCTTGCTGTTGTGGCTGATCAGCTCGTTGGCCGAATCGAGGATGTTGCTGTAGCTGCGGTAGTTCTGCTCCAGCTTGATCTGGTGCTTGACGGAGAACTCGCGCACGAAGTCGGCCATGTTGCCGACCCGCGCACCGCGAAAGGCGTAGATGCTCTGGTCGTCGTCGCCCACCGTCAGCACACTGCTTTCGGGGCCGGCCAGTTGCTTGATCCAGGCGTACTGCAGCTTGTTGGTGTCCTGAAATTCGTCGATCAGGATGTGCCGAAAGCGCCGCTGGTAATGCTCGCGAATCGGATCGTTGTCGCGCAGCAGTTCGTAGGCGCGCAGCATCAGCTCGCCAAAATCGACCACCCCTTCGCGCTGGCACTGATCTTCATAGAGCTGGTAAATCTCGATCTTCTTGCGCGTCTCTTCATCACGCGCCTCGACCATGTTGGGGCGCAGGCCGTCTTCCTTGCAGCCCGCGATGAACCATTGCGTCTGCTTGGCCGGAAAACGCTCGTCGTCCACGTTGAACTGCTTCATCAGGCGCTTGATGGCGCTGAGCTGGTCCTGCGTATCGAGGATCTGGAAGCTTTGCGGCAGGTTGGCAAGCTTGTGGTGCGCGCGCAGCAAGCGGTTGCACAGCCCGTGGAAGGTGCCGATCCACATGCCGCGCACGTTCACCGGCAGCATGCTGGACAGGCGCGTCATCATCTCCCTGGCGGCCTTGTTGGTAAAGGTCACGGCCAGCACGCCGCCGGGCGAGATCTGGCCGGTTTGCAGCAGCCAGGCGATGCGTGTGGTGAGCACGCGCGTCTTGCCCGAGCCGGCCCCCGCCAGAATCAGTGCGTGTTCGTTGGGCAGCGTCACAGCGGCGCGCTGCTCCGGATTGAGGTTGTCCAGCAATGGAGAGTTGGACGCGCCGGGCCGTGTAATTTCTGAGAACATACGGTCATTGTAGAAAGCCCCCCGATGAAATCCCTGCTTTATCTGTTTTGCCTTGCCACCTGCGCGCTGGCGCAGGCGCAATCGTTTTGCGCCAGCGACGGCGAGCGGGCGCCCGTGGCGCTGGTGGAGCGCTTCACCAGCGCCGACTGCGAAGCCTGCTGGAGCGACGCCAGCACCCCGAAGACGTCGGGCCGGCAAGTCGCCATCGACTGGATCGTGCCCTCCGCCCGCGGTGATGACGCCCCCTTGTCGGCCGCCGCCAGCCGCGACGCCCTCGCGCGACTGCAGGCGCTCGGCCGCAGCGCACCGGCACAAGCCCTGACCGTCGCCAGCCCTGTCACCGGCGCCCAGGCGGGCGCGAAGGCGCTGCCGCTGCGGGCGGCGCACGGCCTGCCGTTCAACGACTACATTGCCGCGTCGGTCGAAATGAAACCTGTGCCCGTCATGGCGCCCGACAGCGGACCCTGGACCGCCTGGCTGGTGCTGGTGGAAACCATTGCGGCCGGCCAGGATGGCACGCCGGTCGCACGCAATCTGGCAAGAAACGCCTTGCAGTCCATATGGGACGTGCACAAGCAGCTATCAGAATCGGAGCAACCCCAATTCTTCGAGTCGCGCCCCATGTACATTCCGCCAGGCGCCCACCCGGAGCGCCTGCGCGTCGTGGCTTGGGTGCAGGACGCCCAGGGACGGGTGCTGGCGGCGGCCCAGTCGCGCTGCAAGCCGGCCGACTGACATCGGCAGAAACAGGTAGAATCAAGCACCGGGCCCAAGCAATTGGGACCCGGTTTTTTGTGTCTGAACCGCTCCTTTGGGCCCAGAGACAATGCCGGCTCCAATCCAAGTGCTCAATCGTCTTTTTTTGACTATTCTGGAGCTTGGATGCCATGGAAATCTTCGACTACGACAACATTCTCCTGCTGCCGCGCCTATGTCGCGTGGAAAGCCGCGCCGAGTGCGATGCCTCGGTGGAGCTGGGCGGACGCAGCTTTCGTATTCCGGTGGTGCCGGCCAACATGAAAACGGTGGTGGACGAATCCATCTGCACCTGGCTGGCGCAAAACGGCTACTTCTATGTGATGCACCGGTTCGATCTGGACAACGTGCAGTTCGTCAAAAACATGAAGGCCAAGGGGATTTTTGCCTCGATCTCGCTGGGCGTGAAAAAGCCCGACTACGAGACCGTGGACCGGCTGCTGGCTGGCGGCCTGGCGCCCGACTACATCACCATCGACGTCGCCCACGGCCATGCCGACAGCGTGAAAAACATGATCGGCTACCTCAAGGACAAGATGCCGGCGGCCTTCGTGATCGCGGGCAACGTGGGCACCCCCGAGGCCATCATCGACCTGGAGAACTGGGGCGCGGACGCGACCAAGGTCGGCATCGGGCCGGGCAAGGTCTGCATCACCAAACTCAAGACCGGCTTTGGCACCGGCGGCTGGCAACTGTCGGCGCTCAAGTGGTGCGCGCGCGTGGCCACCAAGCCCATCATTGCCGATGGCGGCATCCGCGAGCATGGCGACATCGCCAAGTCGATCCGCTTCGGCGCCACCATGATCATGATCGGCTCGATGCTCGCCGGCCATGAGGAAAGCCCCGGCCAGACGGTGGAAGTCGACGGCAAGCTCTACAAGGAGTACTACGGCTCAGCCTCCGATTTCAACAAGGGCGAGTACAAGCACGTGGAAGGCAAGCGCATCCTCGAGCCCATCAAGGGCCGCCTCGCCGACACGCTGCGCGAGATGGAAGAAGACATGCAAAGCTCCATCAGCTACGCGGGCGGCAAGCGCCTGATGGACATCCGCAAGGTGAACTATGTCATCCTGGGCGGCGACAACGCGGGCGAACATCTGTTGATGTAGTTGGCGGACGGGCTCGCCGCCGCTAGAATTTGCGGCATAATTGCGAACTGGCTTTCTCCTGTGCCGCATGGCTACGAAAAGCCGGTGTTATTGGGGGGGTAGCTCAGCTGGGAGAGCGCTGCGTTCGCAATGCAGAGGTCGGGAGTTCGATCCTCCTCCTCTCCACCACAGTATCAGTTTTTAAAGTGGGTTCTTAGCTCAGTTGGTAGAGCAGCGGACTCTTAATCCGTAGGTCGACAGTTCGAATCTGTCAGGACCCACCACTTTATCCGTTACGAATCAATCACTTAGCGCGTCAGCGCCAAGTGCTTTTTTCTTTTTCCAATCACCCCTTTTCCTCCGTGCCCGACTCGTGTCCGAAATTCGCCAGCGCCCAGTCTGCAGTGCGCTGCATGTCGCCATGTTGGATGCCCAAGGCATGAGCCGCGGGCCCCGCCGATAAGCGCCAGCGCTTGGGGCTGGCACACCCCAAGGCCAGGCCCAGCATCCTGAACATCATGGATGCCATCACCGCGCTGGTGGGCGTGGCCCCAACGAATCGGCCCCCGACCCTGCTCAGATCGGCTTGCCGGCCGTCTCCTTGAGCCAGAGCAGCGGCAGCGTTGAGAGCACGGTGGCAAAAATCATGTACCACGCCGGGGCGAGGTTGCTGCCCGTGGCCTGGATGAGCCAGGTCACGACGAGCTGGGTCGTGCCGCCGAAGATCGCCACGCCGATGCTGTAGGAGATGGACAGCGAGGTGGCCCGGACCGGGCGTGGAAATATTTCGGTGATCATCACGATGCTCGCCACCGCCTGCAGCGTGAGCAGGAACGCGAGCACCGCGACCACGCCGATCAACACCGGTGCGCTGCGGTAGGCGTCCAGCAGCATGAAGCCCGGCAGCACCAGCACCACCAGGGCCAGCCGCGACCAGCCGATCACGGGCTTGCGGCCAATCCGGTCCGACAGCCGGCCCGCATACGCGGCGGTCAGCACGATCATGGCCGAGGCCGTCACCCCCGCCCACAGCGAGAGCGACAGCGGCATCTTGAGAAACTGCGTGGCGTAGCTGGAGAGGTAGAAGACGATGACGTAGGTCGCCACCGTGCCGCCGAGGATCATCAGCACGCCGGACCAGACCAGTCGGGCATGGGTCTGGAAGACTTCCTTGAGCTTGGCCTTCGAGCTCTCATCGGCCTGCGGCTGGTGGCCCAGCGTCTCGTCGAGATGGCGCCGGATGTAGACCCCGAGCGGCACCATCAGCACGCCGATGGCAAACGGAATGCGCCAACCCCACGAAAACAGCTGTTCGTGCGAGAGGGTGTTGGTCAAGAGCGTCGCGACGCCCGCCCCCAGCAGCGAACTGATGCCCTGGCTGAAGAACTGCCAGCTGCCGAAGTAGCCGCGACTGTGATCGTCGGCATATTCCAGCAGCAGCGAGGTCGAGGCGCCGACCTCGCCGCCGAGGGCAAAGCCCTGCATCAGGCGCGCGACGACCAGCCAGATCGGCGCCCACACACCGATCAGGGCATAGGTGGGCGCCAGCGCCACGCCTAGCGAGCCGGCCGCCATCAGGATCAGGGTCAGGGTCATGGCCGGTTTGCGCCCGGCCTTGTCGGCGTACAGGCCGAGCACGACGCCGCCCAGGGGCCGCGCCAGGAAGGCGATGCCGTAGCTGCCCACGGCCAGCATCAGGCTGTCGACCGCGTCCTTGGCGGGAAAGAACACGCTGCCGATCAGCACCGCGAAGAACGAATAGACCGTGAAGTCGAAGAATTCGAGCCCGTTGCCGATGGTGATCGCGGCTATCGTGCTGAAGGTCGCTTTGGGCCGCGGCGCGGCGCTGGCCATGGTTGCACTCATAAAGTCTCCTAATATTTTTAAAATTGATTCAAACTTCAGTCATCAGGCCTGTGGTCACGGGCTTGATTGCTGAACGGGTTGACTGGCCGCCGTGCAGCACGGTGGTGGTCTCTTTGTTCTGCTGCATTCTGGATGGTTGATCGAACACCTTTCGTATTCATTAGGCTGGGAGCCGGAAAACTGCTGTCAGTGAACTCGTGTGCGCAGATATCGATGTGGCCAAAGACAGCTTCGAGATAGCTGTCACGGACGAGGCCCAGACGTTGAATCTTGGCAATAATGAAGCCGGCCACGCCGGGTTGTGCCAGTTACTGGGGCCATGGTCCCACGTCTGGTCCTGGTGGCGTGCGTGCACAAGCCTTCGGTCATCCTTGTCTTGCGCCCTCACGCCGACGGGCGGCCATGCGGACCTCAGGGCAGCGCACTTAAGAGGCCTTCCATCTCCTTCTCGCTGAAACCGCGCAGCGTCGTCGTGCGCAGGCTGCCCTGCATGGCCAGGGCGAGAGTGGCTTTCGTCAGGGTCTCGTCGTCCGGTGCGTCTACCGTCAGCACGACGTCGTATTGGCCCAGCGTGAAAAACCACTCGCGGGCGTTCACCCCCAGCGCGGCAAAAGCTTCGCGCGCGGCGCGCGAACGCTTCACGGTGTCCTTGACCTCACGAACACCCTGGTCGGTCCAGTTTCCCAACAATACATACTTGCCCATGTCCACACTCCTTTGCAACCTTCAATCAACTCACAGCCGGCCGCATCGCCACTGCCGGCTGCCCCATGGTGCCGATCGGGCACCTCATTGCACGGTCGATCCATGATGCCAGACCGGCCGCACGCATCAACACCCGCAGCAGCGCCGCCACGCGGCTTCGGGTCCGACACGCTGCATGCCGAACAGCATCACGCCGAGGAAGCCGAACTGAATTCTCGCAAGCAGTAATGCGTCCATGATCATGCGCTTCAGTGCATCTTCACATGCGGTTCGGTACGGCGTGTGATGAGCCGCGCCAGCGTGTCGAGGCTGACTTTCGTGAAACCGTGCAGCGCCAGCTCGTGCATCTTGTACAGCGACAAGTACATCAGCCGCGCCATGAAGCCTTCTATCATCATGCCGCGGCCGGCCAGCCCGCCCATCATGCTGCCCACCGTGCTGAACTCGCCAAGCGACACGAGCGAGCCGAAGTCCCGGTAGCGATAGTTGGCGAGTGGCTTGCCGGCCATGCGGCGCCGGATCTGCTTGACCATCAGCGAGGCCTGCTGGTGTGCGGCCTGCGCGCGCGGCGGCACGAACCCGCCCTGGCCGTGATTGGCCTCGGGCCAGGCGCAGGCAGCGCAGTCGCCAATGGCGAAGACGTTGTCGTCGCGGGTGGTTTGCAGTGTCGTGCGCACCACCAGCTGGTTGAGGCGATTGTTTTCCAGGCCACCGATGTCGCGCAGAAAATCGGCCGCCTTCACGCCGGCAGCCCAGACCACCAACTCTGCGGGAATCTGGCGGCCGTCGGCCAGACGCACGCCGCGAGGCAGCACTTCGGCCACTTTGGCGCTGGTGTGCACCTGCACGCCCAGAGTCTGCAGCAGCTGCTGCGCTGAAGTCGACACCCGCTCGGGCAGACCTGGCAGCACGCGCGTCGAGGCCTCGATCAGGTGCAACTGCAAATCCTTTTCGGGATCGATTCGGTCCAGTCCGTAAGCGACGAGCTCGCGAGTGGCGCGGTGTAATTCGGCCGCCAGTTCGACGCCGGTGGCGCCAGCGCCGATGATCGCCACCTGCAACTGGTGCGGCGCCAGCGGCTCGTGTTGTGCGTGCGCGCGAATGCAGGCACTGACCAAGCGGCGCTGAAACGCGCGCGCGTCGGCCGTTGTTTCCAACTTGAGTGCGTTCTCGGCAACGCCCGGTGTGCCGAAGTCGTTGCTTTGGCTGCCCACGGAGATCACCAGCGTGTCGTACCCGAAGCTGCGTGCCGGCGTGATCTGGACGCCGTCTTCGTCGATGAAGGGTGCGACATGCACCTGCCGGCGCTCGCGGTCGAGGCCGATCATCTGGCCGACCCGAAACCGGAAACCGTGCCAATGTGCCTGCGCGCGATACGACACCTCGTGCAAACCGACGTCCATGCTGCCGGCCGCGATCTCGTGCAGCTTGGGCTTCCATACATGCGAGCGTGCCTGGTCGATCAGTGTCACCGAGGCCTTGCCGCGTCGCCCCAGCTTGTTGCCCAGCGTGGTCGCCAGCTCCAGACCGCCAGCACCGCCACCGACGATGACGATACGATGCGGCCCGTCTGCTGTGCTATCGCCGCTGGCGAAGGAAGGCTGTTTTAAGGGCATTGGCACGATTCGTCCCGACTGGATCCGCGATGCGCAAGCGCTGGCTTGCGCTTGTCGAGAAACGCCGCCATGCCTTCTTGCCGGTCCGCGATGTCGGCGCCGGCAGCAAAGGCTTTTTCGTAATTCATCATGGCTGGCTCGCTCGCACCTTGACGTATCGCCCCGGCGCCGGCTCGATGATGGGGTATTTCCTGCTGCCGAGCTTGCGCCGGGCGGCCACGGCCTTGCCACTCTTCGGCGACAGCCACTTGATCCAGTGGTTCCACCAGCTGCCCGGCGTCTCGGTGGCGCTGGCCAGCCACCTCTCGGCGTCGTCGCCTTGCTGGTCGCCGGTCCAGTAGCTGCGCTTGTTCTTCGATGCCGGGTTGATGACGCCGGCGATGTGGCCGCTGGCGCCGAGCACGAACTGCGATTTTCCGCCGACCAGCTGCGTCGTGCGATAGGCCGAGCGCCAGGGCACGATGTGGTCCTCCTGCGTGGCCAGCACATAACTGGGCATGTCGATCGCGCCCAGGTCCACCGGCGTGTCGCACATCGTCAGCCGGTTTGGCACCCGCAGGTTGTTTTCGAGGTACATATTGCGCAGGTACCAGGCGTACATCGGCCCGGGCAGGTTGGTGGCGTCGGCGTTCCAGTACAGCAGGTCGAACGCTTCAGGCGATTTGCCCTTCAGGTAGTTATTGATCACGTTCGGCCAGATCAGGTCGTTGGCGCGCAGGGTCTGGAACACGAAGCCGAGTTCGGCGCCAGGGTAGATGCCGCCCCGGCCGATCGTTTGCTCGCGCTGCGCGACGCCTTGCTCGTCGATGAACACTCCCAAGTCGCCCGGCTCGCGAAAGTCGAGCATCGTGGTCAGCAGCGTCAGACTGGCGACCGATTCATCGCCGCGCGCGCGCAGCACCGCCAGCGCCGACGACAGGATGGTGCCGCCCACGCACCAGCCGACCGCGTTGACCTTGTCGGCACCGCTGACGGCCAGCGCCACCTCGATCGCCTTGATCGCGCCTTGCGCCACGTAGTCGTCCCAGGTGAGGTGGCCGCAGCTCGCGTCGGGATTGCGCCAGGACACCAGGAACACGGTCTGGCCCTGCTCGGCCGCGAAGCGAACAAAGGAGTTCTCGGGCTGCAGGTCAAGGATGTAGAACTTGTTGATAGACGGCGGCACGATGACGAGCGGACGGGTCGCCACCTGCTCGGTCAGCGGCGCGTACTGGATCAGCTGGAACAGCTCGTTCTCGAACACCACCGCACCCTCGGACACCGCCACGTTCTTGCCGACCTCGAAGGCCGATTCGTCGGTGATCGTGAGCCCCCCCTTGCGCATGTCGGCCAGCAGGTTGTCGAAGCCGGCCTTCACGCTCTCGCCCCTGGTTTCGAGCGCGAGCTTGATCACGTCAGGGTTGGTCGTGGCGAAGTTGGCCGGACTCATCGAGTCGATGAACTGGCGGGCATAGAAGCGCAGTTTGTGCTTTTCCTTCTGGTCGAGGTCGGCGGCCTCGACCATGTCGCCGAGCAGGCGCGAGTTCAGCAGATAGGTCTGCTTGAGCAGGCTGTACGCGGGGTTGTCGCGCCACTCGGCGACGTTGAAGCGCCGGTCGCCACGCTCGGGGGCGACCACCGGTTCCCCGGCATTGCCGCTCGCGCTGGCCAGCATGCCCATCCACAGGGTCATCTGCTGCTCCCAGTAGCGGGCCTGCACCTGCGCCAGCGACGCAGCCGGTGTGCCGGCCGCCCCCGCGGGCGAGTCACCAAGCGCACCGGTGAACCCGCGAAGGAGGTTTTGCCCCGATTTGAGGAACCCCTGGACGAATTCGTCCGGCATGTTGAACGGCGCTGCCATGCTGGGCTCCTTACTTCGGCTGCATCAACTTCTTGAGTGCCTCCGCGTGCTTGCTCGCACGCTGCGTGATGTGGGCCAGCGTGTCGGCCTGGGAATTGCGGGCCATCTCGGCCAGCTCCTTCATGTCGGCGAGCGCTTTCTCGCAGGCCTTGCGCGCCAGTTCGGCCTGCTTGGCCGGGTCCGCGAACCCGGCTCCGCCGACGGCGCCCTTGACAGCGTCCTGGATGCCCTGCATGGCCTGGGTCAGCATCTCGCCCTGTTTGCGCGCCAGCGCCTGCATGGACTCATAGGCCGCCTTGTTGGCCTCGACCAGCGCCTCGATGTCCTCTCGCCGCGCTTCGACGATGGCCGACATGTCGACGCCGGGCACCTTGAATTGCTCGATGATCTTGGTCAGGTCGCCGAAGGGGTTGGCCTGGGCGGCCGGTGTTGTCTTGCTCATCATGTGACTCCTGGTGGGTGAATGAATGTGTGGTCGTGGTCAGCCGGGTCGCCCAGCGCGGGAGGTGGGCATGACCAGTGCCTCACCGTCAATCACCACTTTGTCGCGGACGGTGCACACCGTCGTCAGCGCCACGCGGCGCTTCTCCGGGAACAGCTCTTTCACGGTGACCGTGGCGTGCACCGTGTCGCCGGGACGCACGGGCGCCTTGAAGCGCAGGTTCTGGCTCAGGTAGACCGTGCCCGGCCCCGGCAGCCGGCCGGCGATCGCGGCCGAGATCACGCTGGCGGTCAGCATGCCGTGTGCGATGCGTCCCTTGAAAGCCGTCGTCTGCGCGAATTCCTCGTTGATATGCATCGCGTTGTTGTCGCCCGAAGCGCCGGCGAAGAGAACGATGTCCGCTTCGGTGATGGTCTTGGCGAAGGTTGCGCTCATGCCGGGCTCAAGGTCCTCGATGTCGTAGCCGTTCAGTTCGTTCATAGCTTCTCCGCAGTAGGGGTTGGGTTCAGTTCAGACTCGAGTGAGGGGGGATAGAGCCACCCAGCGAACACGCGCACCAGGGTGGGCATGACGATCCACGTCATCGCCGTCACGACGAGCGCGGTGACGACTAGCACCACGAGCGCTGGCCACAAAAAGGGTGCCAGCAGCGCACCGATCGTGCGAGACAGCAGCAGCACCAGCGGGAAGATGCCCAACCAGGTGACGAGCGCCATCTTCCAGCGCGGCGGCGGCGACTTGGTGCGCGCGGCCGGCAGCGCGAACCAGGTCTCCAGGCCGGTCAGCACGCGCGTCGCCGCGCCGCCGAGCGTCACGTCTGCGATGCGTCGATGCCATCGTTGCCGTTCTTGGCTCTGCATCCAATCCTGCAAATGCGCTTCGGTATCGAATGCAAACAACATGCGGTAGCAGCTCTGTTCGGCTTGCTCCGGCGGAATCAGGAAACCACCCATGTGACCCGGAAATTGCGCAGCGGCCGCCTGCATGCCCGCCATCAGGCGTTCGAACTCCATGGTCCGCCCGCGCCGCACTCGCCGCGTGACCAGCGCGGTCGCCGGAGGGGCGCT
The DNA here is from genome assembly GCA_031291295.1 of Rhodoferax sp. Lineage (GTDB taxonomy): Bacteria > Pseudomonadota > Gammaproteobacteria > Burkholderiales > Burkholderiaceae_C > Rhodoferax_A. The sequence goes on from JARLJI010000255.1 coordinate 52,595, forward strand.
CCTTGCATCGCTCATGTGTGCGGCGCGCCATCAGGCCGCCACCGATTGAGCGCTCGGCTGCGGCTGCAGCGGCGCCTTCGCGTTGCGAAAGGCGTTTGCACGCTGCTCACGCAATGCCTTCGCCTCGGCAATACTCTTCTCCTTCACGTGGCCGTAGCCGCGGACTTCGTCGGGCACGCTGGCCAAGGCCACCGCCGCGGCGTGGTTCGCAGGATTAAGCGCGGCGCAGATGGCGTCTAGCTCCTTGACGTACTCCTCGATCATCTGGCGCTCCTGACGGCGCTCCTCGGTCTTGCCGAAGAGGTCAAGCGCGCCGCCACGCAGGCCCTTGAATCTCTTCAGCCAGCCGAAGGCGCTTTGCATCCAGGGCCCGAACTGTTGCTTGATCAGGTGGCCGGTGACCGGGTCCTTCTTCGAGATCGTCGGCGGCGCCAGGTTGTACTTGACGGTGTAGCCATGCTTGAACATCGCGTCGAGTTGGGCCACGAAGTCTGGGTCAGTGTGCAGCCGCGCCACCTCGTACTCGTCCTTGTAGGCCATCAGCTTGTACAGATAGCGCGCGGCGGCTTCTGCCAGGCCGGTCTTGCCGGGCACGACCTTGGCCTCCGCGGCGACGACGCGCTTGACGACGTCGGCGTAGCGCCTCGCATACGCCTCGTCCTGGTAGGCGATCAGTTCGGGCACGCGTACTTCGAGCAGGCGCTTCGTCTCGCCTTGCGCGCCGACCACATCGACGATCGCGCGCGCAGCGGCCGACAGTGGCACCCTCTCGACCTTGGGCGCGTACTTCGCGATCTCGACCTTGGGCGCGTACTTCGCGATCTCGGCCATCACGAAGGCGCGATCGACCACCGCCATGCGGCCCCAGCGGAACGCTGCCAGGCTTTGCTCGACGCCGATGCCGGAGTTCTTGATGGCGGTCTCGATCGACTCGGCCTTCAGCGGAATGGTGCCGGCCTGGAAGGCGACACCGACCATGAAGTTGTTGGTCGCCATCGCGTCGCCGAACAGGCCCTCGGCCAGCGCCTGGCCGTCGAGATACACGTTGTCGGCCTTGCGCGTGACCTGGTCGATGCCGACGGTGAGGTTCGGCACGATCGGGAAAAGCACCTTGCGGTTCGACACCATCTGCCCGGTCGGCGTCTGCGTGGTCGACACCACCGCGATGGTTCGCTCCGGCAGGCACTTGTCGAGGTTCTTCGGATCGGTGGCGTTGAGGATGTCGAAGCCGAGGTACAGGTCGGCGCGGCCATCGGAGATCTTGTTCGAGCCGCTGAACGGCTGATGCGTGATCTTGATGTCGGAGATCACCGCGCCGCCCTTCTGCGCCAGGCCGGTCTGATCCAGCCCGATGACGTGCTTGCCTTCGAGGCGCGCAGCATTGGCAATGGTTGCCACCACAGTCACCGAACCGGTGCCGCCGATGCCCATGACGTGGATGCCGAAGCCGAGCGTGTCGTCGACCTTCTTCGGCGGCGCTGGCAACTCGCGCTCGAGCACCGGAATGCGACCCTTCTTTTTCTTCTTTTTGGCGTCGTCGCCCGCCGCCGGCTCGGGGTTGGGCGTGATCGTCAGGAACGAGGGGCAGAAGCCCTTGACGCACGAGAAATCCTTGTTGCACGACGACTGGTGGATGCGCGTCTTGCGGCCGAACTCGGTGGCCACCGGCTCGACACTCATGCAGTTGGACTTGACGCCGCAGTCGCCGCAGCCTTCGCAGACGCGTTCGTTGATGACCGTGACTTCCACCGGCTCCTCAGCCTTGCCGCGGCTGCGTGCGCGGCGCAGCTCGGCGGCGCATTCCTGGTCGTGCACCAGCACGGTGGTGCCGGGCGTGGCGGCCAGCGCGCGCTGCGCCTCATCAAGGCGGTCGCGGTGCCACACCTCGGTGCCACCGGGCAGGCCGCTGATGGTCTCGGGCCGATCGCTGGTGACGATAACCTTCTTCACACCGTTGGACAGCAGGTCCGACACCAGGTTCGCGAGCGGCTCTTCGCCCATGATCTCCTGGCCGCCGGTCATCGACGTGTGGGCATTGCGCAGTACCTTGAAAGTGATGTTGGCGTTGGTACTGGCGCAGTAGCGGATCGCCAGGCTGCCGGAGTGGGCATAGGTGCCATCGCCCATGTTCTGGAAGATGTGCTTGGTGTCGGTGAACGGCGCCATGCCGATCCACTGCGCACCTTCGGCGCCCATGTGGGTGCCCATCACGACGTTGCGGTCCATCCACATGGCCATCGTGTGGCAGCCGATGCCGGCCGAGACGATGCTGCCCTCGACCGGGGCCGTCGAGCTGTTGTGCGGGCAGCCCGAGCAGTACCACGCGGTGCGGGTCGCGGTGGACAGTTTGTCGCGCGCATGGATCTCGTCCACGCGTGCCAGCCAGGCCTCGGCTGATTCGACCCTCGCCTTGCCCGACAGGCGCTTGGCCAACGCGCGACCGATCACGTCGGACTCGAACTCGCCGTAGTGCGGCAGCAGTTCCTTCTCTTCCTCGTCAAACTTGCCGACGATGCGCGGCGCATTGGCCATGCCGTAGAGCACGTTCTTCGCGAACATCTCCAGGAAGGGGCGCTTCTCCTCGATGACGAAGATCTCTTCCAGGCCGCGCGCGAAGTCACGTACGATCTGCGGCTCCATCGGGAACAGCATGCCCATTTTCAGGATGCGGATGCCGTAGCGGTGCAGCGCGGCGTCGTCGAGCCCGAGTTCCAGGAAGCACTGCTGCAGGTCGTTGTAAGTCTTGCCCGCAGTAATGATGCCCAGCCAGGCGTCGGGGTTGTCGAAGACGACGTTGTTGAGCTTGTTGGCCGCGGCGTAGCGCTTGGCCACTTCAAGGCGGCGCGTGTAAAGCGACCGCTCCATCTCCAGCGCCTCGGCGCGCACGTTCATGCCGAGGTTCATATGCGGCGTGAAGGGCTTGCCGTCGAACATCAGGTCGGGCGTGACGAAGTTCAGCCGTGCCGGATCGACATTGGCGGTGCCGCTGCCATCGGCGACGTTGGTGACGATCTTCAGGCCGACCCACAGCCCCGACAAGCGCGACATCATGTAGCCGTGCAGGCCGAAGTCCAGGATCTCCTGCACGTTGCCGGGGTACAGTGACGGCATGCCGAGGTGGAACAGCATCGGTTCGGACTGGCTGCACAGCGATGAGCTCTTGCAACTCGGGTCGTCGCCGACGATTGCGAGCACGCCGCCGTTCTTGCCAATGCCGGTGTAGTTGGCATGCTTGAGCGCGTCGCCGCTGCGGTCCACGCCGGGAGCCTTGCCGTACCACATGCCCGTGACGCCGTCGAACTTCGGCTTGCCCACGGTGTGCAGCATCTGCGTGCCCCACACCGCGGTGGCAGCCAGGTCCTCATTCAGGCCGTCGACGAAGCGGATGTTGTTCTCGACAAGCAGCTTTTGCTGCTTGATCAGCGCGGCGTCGAGCATGCCCAGCGGCGAGCCACGGTAGCCCGAGACGAACATGCCGGTCTTTAGGCCACGGCGCGAATCGGCGCGTATCTGATCCAGCGTCAGGCGCACCAGTGCGTCGATGCCGCCCATGTTGACCGTGCCTTCTTCCTGGGCGAAGGCGTTGGGGGTATCTTTTTTCGATGACATGACTGATCCTGTGTGGTGTGTCTCGGACTGCGGTTCTTCTAGCGCCCGAGTGATTTCGCGGAGACGCCGGCGATGCCCCAGCTTTCCTTTGGCACGTCTTGAAACCAGACGCGCACGTTTTCCTTGGGCGCGCCCACCGCGTCGACCGGCGCCTGGGGCACCTTCTCGATCGCCGCGCGCTTGTGTTCCTCGGTGCGGCCTTCGAGGATGAATATCTGTGCAAACGGCATGTGCGACTTCGTGGTGGGCCCGGCTTGATCAAACAACCCGGACGACAGGTGCGGCGAACCGGAAGCGGCCAACGATCCTGGTGTAGAGGTAAGCGTTGCGGCTGTCTTCGTCGAGCCGACCCAGGTCGACCCGTCCAGCCGCATCGCAGGGGATGTCGATGGCGCGCTCGTTCAGTACCAGCGGCTCGAAACAGAGCCGAAAGGCAGGTCGCGCGCAGTACGGCAGGGCATCCATCGCATTTGTTCCGGTTCAGACAAACCGCATCGACACGGTTCCCAGGTCCTGAAAGCGCACCGCGACGCTGTCGCCCGCCTTGACGGGAATGGCCTCGGTGACGCCGCCGGTCATGATGAAGGTGCCAGCAGGAATCTCCTGGCCGCGCGCACCCAGGTGGTTGGCCAGCATCGCCACCGCT
>JARLJI010000256.1 GCA_031291295.1 Rhodoferax sp.
GTCATGAAGGCCTGCACAAAACGGTGGCCAATCTCGTCCGACTCGTCAAACACGCGCCAGCTGCGGATGCCGAAACGGTTGCGCAGCGTGCCCAGCACGCGCATGCACGCAATGCGGAAGGAAACTTCGCTCCCCGTAAAGCCGCCGCCTTCGATCATCGCCAGGTTGGCGTCGATAAACGTCTGTGCCTGCGCGGAGTTGAGCGGCACACCCAGCGCCTCCGATAGCAGCATGATGTTGGCCTTGCCCGACTGGCGGTTGACGCCGATGGTCGGGTTGGCGCCCACCCGCGCCGGATCGCACCACAGGTATGCGCCCGGATTCTTGCGCTCGCTGCTGCCGTGCATGCCGGCCCACGTGCCAAAGGCGCCGGTGCCCACGATCGGCGCACCGTGCGGCGCCTCCAGCCCGAAGGCCGCATAGGCCGCATGCGCCAGGCCGGTCAGCCCCTTCAGCGAGGCCTCGGGAACAAAATTCGCCTCGCCGCGCAACTGCATGCCGCCGATCACCGTGGTCAGGTTCACGTTGCCGCAGCGCTCGCCCGTACCCAGCAGCGTGCCTTGCACCTGCACTGCGCCGGCCATCACCGCCGCGCGCGTATTGGCAACGCCCAGCCCGCGATCCGTGTGGCCGTGGAAGCCGAACCCAGCGCCGGGATAGCGTGCGCGCAGATCGCCGATGACCGATGCCACTTCCTCGGGACTGGCGCCGCCCGTGGTGTCGCAGATAACGATGCGGCCCACCTGCTGCTCGACGCATTGCGCCGTTAACTGGTGAAAGTATTCAAGGCTGCGCTGATGGAAGTCCGCGTCGCACAGTGCGCCGTTCTCGCGCCGCCCGCAATTGGCGTCCATCGCATGCTCAAAGTCGACGAAAACTTCCAGGCCGTTGTCGCGCAGACATTCGATCGTCTCCCAGGCCATGCGCAGGTTTTCTTCCGGCGTGGTTTCCAGCGACGTCATAATATCCAGCAGCCGCGACTTCACCACCACCACTGCCACTGGAACGCGCTGCTTGTGCCGGATCATGAACTGCACGTCGGGCCAGTCCTGCACCCGCATGCCCCGTCCGCGCGTGCGCCCGAACAGCGCCAGTCGCATGGCGCCGGTGTCAACCGCGGCCAGTGCGTGGGTAAGGTCGCTCACAAACTGGTGCGCGCCGGCAAAGCCAATCTCCGCAAAGTGCACGCCAAACGTGCCCATGCGCTGCAGCAGCAGTGCCGCATTGGGCACCGAGATTTCGAGGTTCGGCTGCTGCATGCCGTCTCGAAGGCTGGTGTCGAACAGTTCGACGTGCGGGGCTGCGGATTGCGTCATGGTAAGTGCTCACTCAGTGCCGGGCGGGGTGCGATTGCCGCTGCGACGTGCCTTCCATCCTATCGTAGAGCGCTTTCGATTCACATGCTGCCGTTTGAAGAGGGCGCAAGGGGGCTTTTTCTCGATGAAAAAGACGCTCCACTTCCAGTCTTCTATAAAGAGCAGAATCGAAAACGCTATAGCCGGAATACGCCTTACACGGCGGGCGCAACCGAAGGCGTCGCGGCGCCAGTCTCCTGGTCCTTGTACTGCAACTGGTAGAGCTTCCAGTAAAGGCCGCGGTGCGCCAGCAGCTCCTGGTGCGATCCCATCTCGCGCAACTGCCCCTTGTGCATCACCAGGATCACGTCGGCGCGCTGCACCGTCGACAACCGATGCGCGATCAGCACGCTGGTGCGGCCCTCCACCATGCGCTCCAGCGCCCCGCGAATGCGCAGCTCCGTGTCTGTGTCCACGCTCGACGTGGCCTCATCCAGAATCAGAATGCGCGGATCGTAGGCCAGCGCGCGGGCAAAGTTGATCAGCTGCTTCTGCCCGGTTGAGAGCGAGCTGCCGCGCTCGCGTACCGGTGCATCAAATCCGTTGGGCAGGCTCTCGATAAAGTCCAGCACGTTTACATCGCGCGCCGCCTTGACCAATGTCGCTTCTGCAATGCTGTCGTTGCCCAGCCGGATATTCTCGGCCAGCGTGCCGGTAAACAGGAACGGGTCCTGCAGCACCACGGCAAAGTGCTGGCGCAGCGCCAGCAGATCGTGATGGCGCAGGTCCGCGCCGTCCAGCAGAATCTGCCCGGCGGTCACGTCGTAGAAGCGCATCATCAGGCTGGTCAGCGTGGTTTTGCCCGCGCCCGTGTGGCCCACAATCGCAATCGTCTGTCCCGGCTCAATGGTGAACGAGACGTCCTTCAGAATCCACTCGACATCTTTAATCGCGCCCAGCACAGCCGCCGGATTCTCGGCGCTTGCCGCGCGATCAACGTCCACCTGCTGCTCCGGCGTCAGCTTCTGATAGGTGAACCACACATGGCGAAACTCGATGCGGTTGCTGCCGTTGCCGGGCACCGGAGATGCGGGGCTCACAATCTCCGGCGGCGTGTCCAGCAGCTTGAAAATGCGCTCGCACGCAGCCATCGCCGCCTGCAGAATGTTGTACTTGTCGCTCAGGTCCTGGATCGGACGCCAGAAGCGCTGCGAATACATGTTGAAGCTGGCCAGCATGCCGATTGTCACCGAGCCGGACAGCACGCCGAAGCCGCCTCGCCAGATCACCAGCGCAATGGCCACGGCCGACAGCAGTTCGACCGCCGGATAGTAGAGCGCGTAGGCGAAGATCGTGTCCTTGAACGCGATCATGTGCAGCCGGTTCACGTCTTCAAAGTCCTTGAAGGCGCGCTCTTCGCGGTTGAACAGCTGCACCACGCGCATGCCGCTCACATGCTCCTGCGTAAAGCTGTTGATGCGCGCAATGGCGGCACGCACGCGGCGGTAGCTCTCGCGCACGCTGTCGCGGAACATCCGCGTCACCACAAGAATCAACGGCAGCACCGAGAAGGCCAGAAAAGCCACCCACCAGATGATGCCCACAATCACGATCGCCATGAACGACAGCGTGAAAAAGTCCTGGACAATCGCCAGTATGCCCCCCGTGAACATGTCGTAGATTGCCTCAC
>JARLJI010000257.1 GCA_031291295.1 Rhodoferax sp.
AAACTCACGGATACGTTTTTCGTCGGTACTCATCGCCATGCTCCTGAACTCAATTTTGGGTAAAGAGATTGACCGGGAAATCTCCGAGTGCCGCACCAACCATCAGCTCGTCATGGGGTGTGACTACGCACATCGAAAAAAGTCCCTTTAATTTGCGGCCCGGTGCGGCGAACGGCAGTTTGACCCGCGTATCGCCCCAAACCGGTGCCTGTACCCACGGCAGTTGAGCATTGGCCAGAAGCCCGGCCACCTGCCAAGGTACGATCACGATGACCCGCTGCGTCGACGTGCTACGCATGAAGGCCAGCACCTGCCCGGACTGCGCGCCGAGCACTTCCAGCGGCTGATAATCGCCGCGACTGAAAACCATCCCGTGGGTGGCCCGCACCGCCAGTGCTTGGGCGATCAAGGCCTGTTTGAGTTGCCCGCTGCGCCAGTTCGCCAGCAATGCCGCCGGCGTTGCTGGCTGGCGCAGCGCCTGTTGCCGGGCGGCGAAATCCACCGGCCGGCGGTTGTCCGGGTCCACCAGGCTGAAGTCCCAGAACTCGTTGCCCTGGTACAGGTCCGGCACACCCGGTACGGTCATGCGCAGCAAACACTGGGCCAGACTGTTCAGGGCACCGGCCGGGGCGATTCTTTCCAGCGTTGCGACCAGGGCCTGGCGTAGCGGCAGACCGATCGGTCGGGTCAGCAGCGCTTCGAGAAAATCGCGACAGGCCTGCTCGTAGGTCTCGTTCGGTGCGCTCCAGCTGCTGTGCAGCTTGGCTTCGCGCAGCGCCTTGTTCTGCCATTGCCAGAGACGTCCGGCGTAATCCCGCAGGCCGGCCGAATCATCACTGGACAGCGTCAGCGGCCAACTGCCCAGCAGCGCCTGATAGAGGATCAACTCGTCCGCCGCCGACGGTGCTTGCGAGTCGCGACGCAGCGCCTGGGCCAGCTCGCGAAAGCCTTGCACCTGTTCGACGTACCATGGGCCGCACTCGCTCAGCACCGCCAGGCGTGCGCGGCTGTCTTCACCGCGTTTGTGATCATGGGTGGCGCTGGTCAACAGGTTGTCCGGGAAGTGTTCCAGGCGCTCTCGGTTGGCGGCATGGAAGTCCTCCATGGGCGCGCTGAAACGTTCGCTGGAAAAACCCACGTCATTACGCGAGAGTAGCACCGCCGAGCGATAGAATACGGTGTCTTCCACTGCCTTGGCGGCCGTCGGCGAGGTCAACTGCTGGAAGCGCACGCAGGCATGCTTGAGCAGTTTGCGCTGCCGCCCCGGTGGGCGCTCGCGCCAGGGTTGCCCGCCCAGCCACTGTTGCAGGTAGTCGAGCAGCGGCCAGTCGGCCTCGCCGAGGGTGGTGCGGGCGCCGGCCAGGGCCTGCTGGAAAAATACCTCGTCCTCGGCCGGACGGCCATGGGCATTGATATAGGTACGGTAAACCGGGTAATGCACGATCAGCGCCTGCAAGGCCCGGCGAATCGCACCGAGGGTCAGGTCGCGGCTCATGAGGTCGTCCCGGGCCACTTGCAGCAGGGCCTGGGCCACGCTTTCGCAGTCGCCGGCGAGTCCGCCGGCGAGGATCTGCTGGCGCGCCAGCCGGGCTTCCTCGGCGAATTCACCGGGACGCTCGCTCAGGCGGCTCCAGAGTTCGGCCAGGGGCTGCTCGCCACGCGGGTCGTGTTGCAGCAGTGACAGCTGGTCCATGAATTCATAGCCGGTGGTACCGTCCACCTGCCAGTCATGGTGCAAGCGCTCGCCCCGGCCGAGGATCTTCTCCACATAGATCGGCAGGTGCTCGCCGGGGACCAGGCGGTCGACCCGCCGGCGCAGCTTGCGGCAGTACCCGCGTGGGTCGGCGAGGCCGTCGATATGGTCGATGCGCAGGCCGTCCACCAGGCCGTCCTCGATCAGCTGGAAGATTTTTCGGTGGGTGGCTTCGAACACCGCCGGGCGTTCGACCCGCAGGCCTCCCAGTTCGTTGACATCGAAGAAGCGCCGCCAATTGATGTCGTCGGCGGCGGTGCGCCAGCTGGCGAGGCGGTAGTGCTGGCGTTCCAGGAGCCGGTGCAGGCGCTGGAAACCTTCGGGCTGGCGCGAGTCATAGCGGGCCAGGTGCTGCTTGATGAGGTCATGCTGGTCGCGGCGTTGCGAAAGCCCGGTGCGCAGGATCCGGGCCTGGGCATAGGCGTCGGGCAGGCTGTTCAGGGCCTTGAAGTGCCCGGTCAGGGTTTCCAGCTCGGGAATGTCGGCCAGTATCTGCGCGTAATCCCGGGGGCAGATGGGAAAGCGGTGCTGGTAGTGCTCGATATGAAAGCCACCGTGCTCGGCGTCGAAGCACAAGGGGATGCTGCCTTGCTGCAAGGCCACGCCGTAGTCGCTGCCGAGGAACGGCATGAGCAATTGCCCTTCGAGCAACGGGTCGTGCGAATGCCACTGGATATCGAAGAACTCGCTGTAGGGGCTCAGCCGACCCCATTCCAGCAGGTCCAGCCACCAGGGATTGTCCGCGCCGCCGACGGCCATGTGATTGGAGACAATGTCCAGGATCAGGCCCATGCCGTGCTGGCGCAGAGCCTGCACCAGGCGCCGCAGCGCCGGTTCGCCGCCCAGTTGCGGATTGACCCGGGTCGGATCGACCACGTCGTAGCCGTGCATGGAGCCGTCGCGCGCGGTAAGCAGCGGTGAGGCATATAGATGACTGATGCCCAACCGCGCAAAGTAGGGCACCAGCGGTACCGCGTCATCCAGGCTGAAGCCTTGGTGAAACTGCAGGCGCACCGTCGCGCGCAAGGCTGGTTTCATCGGTCACGCTCAGCGGCCTGCAGGCGGGCACAGGCCAGCAGTTCGAGACGGCGGGCGGCGTCGACATCGTCGAGCAACAGGCTGCTGTCGCCAGGCAGGCGCCGACGCCAGTTGGGGTGGCTGTCGAGGGTGCCGGGCAGGTTGGCCTGTTCCTCGACACCCAGGGCATCCTCCAGCGGCAGCAATACCAGGGGCGCCCGGGTATGGCCGAGGAAGCGCACGCTGGCGTCGAGGATCTGGTCGGTCTCGTGGGATTCGTCACGGAAATTCTGCGGGTCGTTGCTCAAGGCGCGATGCAGGCCCTCGCGTTCGCGTTCGCGGGTTTCGCGCCAGTGATCGGCGGTGCCGTTGTCGATCAGCCCGAGCTGGATATTCCAGTCGATATCGCGGGCATGCCACCAGCCATTGAGGGTCGGCAGGTCGTGGGTGCTGGTGGTGGCCAGGGCATCGTCCGGCCAGTCGAGGATCGGCCGGAAACGATGGTGGTAGTCCTGCTCGAACAACAGCACGCGCATGCCGAGGATCGCCCGGGCGCCGAGTTTTTCCCGCAGGCCCTCGGGCACCGTGCCGAGGTCTTCGCCGAGTACCACCGCCTGGTGACGGGCGGACTCCAGGGTCAGCAGGCGCAGCAGGTCGTCCACCGGGTAATACAGGTAGGCGCCGTCACTCGGCGGCGAGCCGAGGGGGATCACCCAGAGCCGTTGCAGGCCCATCACATGGTCGATGCGCAGGCCGCCGGCATGGGCGAAGTTGGCTCGCAGCATTTCGATAAAGGCCCTGAAGCCATGGCGCTTCAGGCCCTCCGGGGCGAAGGCCGAGATGCCCCAGCTTTGCCCGGCGCGATTGAGGATATCCGGTGGCGCGCCGACGGTGAGTTCGGCCAGCAGTTCGTCCTGCCGACTCCAGGCCTGGCTGCCGCCGCCGTCGGCGCCGACCGCGAGGTCGGCGATCAGGCCGATGCCCATGCCGCTGTCTCGGGCGGTGTGTTGCGCGCGCTCGAGACCGCAGGCGATCAGCCATTGGCCGAAAGCGTAGAAGCCGATCTCCTCGGCCTGCTCCTCGGCGAAGAGGGCAAGGGCCGGGTGGTCGGGATGGTGCCAGGCCGCGGGCCAGTGTCGCCAGTCGGTGCTTTCGCCGCGGGCGGTGCAGGCCGCTTGCAGGGCTTCGAAGCGACAGTGATTTTCCAGGGCTTCGCCGCCGCGCTGGCGAAAGTGCGCGAAGTCGCTGGCGAGCGGGTGAGTGCCGAGGCGAAAAGTATCGTACAGCGCGCGCAACAGCCGTTGTTTGGCGCGGGCGGCGCGGGGCCAGTCGATCAATGGCAGTGCTTCCAGCTGCCGCAGTTCATCGGCCAATCCCGTGCTGTCGATGGCCTGGCGCACGGCCTGTTCGCCGAGAATCGCCTCCGGCGCCGCATAGAGACTGTTGAGGAACAAGCGGCTGGACGGCGAGTAGGGGCTGTAGCGTTGCGGGTCGCAGCTGAACATCGCGTGCAACGGGCTGATCGCCAGGGCGTCGGCGCCGCGTTCGCCGGCGGCCCGGAGCAGGCTCTCCAGGGCCAGGGTATCGCCGAAACCGCCGTCGCCGGCGCGTTGCAGGGCATACAGCTGGACCGTCAGGCCCCAGGCGCGAGGTATCGCGCTGTCGGTGGCCGCCGCCACGCCGTGGCACTGGGCGGGGGCCACGGCGAGGGTGAAGTGCTGGCCGGCGATATGCACCGTCTGGTAGCCCACCGGAATCCTGCCCGGCAGCACCGCGTCCTGGTCCAGGCGCAAGTGCAGGACCGTACCGTTTTCCAGATGCACCTCGCAGGCGGTGTCGGCGGCGAAATAGCGGATCAGGTCCAGGCCCTTGCCGGCGTCCGCGGTCAACAGTGGCGGCAGGTGATTCTGTTGCTGGGCGAGTTGCAGTTCCTGCAGGCTGTTCTCGATGGCCAGGTCAGTGTCGGCGGGATGGCCGAGGCCGGCCAGGACCTTGCGCAAGACCTCGGACCGGACTTTCTGCGGCCGGCCATTGGCGTCGATCCAATCGACGGCCAGGCCGGCCCGGCTGGCGAGTATTTCCAGTTGCGCGTCGCTCATGGGTGCTCTCCGGTGGGTGACTGCATGACGTCCCCGGGGGTCAGGGTAACCAGCGCGCAGTAGGGGGCCAGATGACCTTCATCCAATTGGCGACTGGCGCCGGTGGTGCTTTCGTATAACAAACGGGCCTCGATGGGTGGGCTGTGGTCGACGGACTCGGCACTGAGATTAAGATCGATTCGCAGAAGGCTGCCGTCGCCCATGCGCCAGCGTGCGCTGACGGCGCCGTCGGCCAGGACATCGGTGCCCAAGGCCTGGGCACCGGGGAGCCGGGGGATGATTTCGTGGTGGCGCAGCTCCAGCAACTGACGGTAGAGGCGTACGCTGGTCCGGCGGTTGAAGTCGTCGCTGGCGTCGTTCAGGTCGGGGCGCGAGTCGTTGAAGCTGACGGTGGCGTTCGGGTCGGGAATATGCGCCCGGCGTGCGGGGTCGGCAAAGGCCGGGAAATCGGCGAACTCCGCGCGACGGCCTTCACGCACCGCGTCAGCCAGTTCACCGTGGTGGTCGGTGAAAAACAGGAAGGGTTCACAGGCTGCGGTTTCCTCACCCATGAACAGCAACGGAATCATCGGCGACAACAGTAGCAGCACCGTCGCCGCCCGCAGGGCCGGTGCCGGACAGAGTTGGTTGAGGCGCTCGCCCAGGGCCCGGTTGCCGATCTGGTCGTGGTTTTGCAGGAACAGCACGAAGGCGCTGGGCGGCAGATGCGCGCTGGGTTCGCCGCGACTGTGGCCGTGACGGTCGGGATGGCCCTGGAACACAAAGCCCTGGCTCAGGCAGCGGGCCAGTTTGGTGGTGGTTTCCCGGGCGTAGTCGGCGTAGTAGGCGT
>JARLJI010000258.1 GCA_031291295.1 Rhodoferax sp.
ACGATGGCCGTGGGGTTGAACGGTTCTTCGGCCAGGTGCAGCGCCGCGCCGACCATCAGCGGCGCGAGAATGTTCTTCTGGGTCAGGTCGAAGTTGTAGGAGGAGGCCAGCAGCACCGCGTCCCCGGCATGCAGCGCCAGGTCCTCGAGGTACCAGTCGAGCAGGTTGCGCAGGCCGCGATGTTCCACCATCACGCCCTTGGGCAAGCCGGTGGAGCCCGAGGTATAGATCACATAGGCCAGGTGGCCGAAGTTCAGCTCTGCTACTTGCGGGTTGTGAGCCGCCACGTCGAGCAGCGTCGGGTCGTTCAGTTCAAGGATCGCCAGGCCCTCGGGTAATGGCAGTTCATCCAGCCCTTGCTGGAGCACCAGGGCCCGTGGCGCGCTGTCGGCGAGCATATGCGCCAGGCGTTGCGCCGGGTATTGCGGGTCCAGTGGTACGTAGGCGGCACCGGCCTTGAGGATGCCGAGCAGGCCAATGACCATTTCCGGGCTGCGCCGGGCACAGAGGCCGACGGTGTCGTCAGGCCGCACGCCGAGGGCGATCAGACGATGAGCGATACGGTTGGCCCGGGCATTGAGCTCGGCGTAATCGAGGCTCTGTCCGGCGCAGACCAGCGCCACGGCGTGCGGAGTGAGCGCCGCCCGGGCTTCGAAGACCCGCTGGGGCAAACGCTGCGGCTGTTCGTCCAGGGTGGCTTGTGGCGGGTTGAAGGTCGTCAGCAGTTGCTCGCGCTGTTCTGCATCGAGCCATGGCAGGCTTGCCAGCGGTTGCATGGCGTCTTCGAGCAGGGCATCGAGCAGGTGCAGCAGGTGACGGCTCCAGCGGGCGATGGTGCTGGCGTCGAACAGATCGGTGGCGTACTCGAACTGGCCGCGGATGCTTTCACCGTCGTCATTGAGCGACAGGCTCAGGTCGAACTGGGTGGTGCCGCTGACCTGGGGCAGCGGCGTCAGTTCCAGGCCGGGCAGGGCCAGGGCCTGGTCACGGGGAGTATTGCCGAGCACCAGCATGGCCTGGAACAACGGGCTGTGGCCGAGGCTGCGCTCCGGTTGCAGGGCTTCGACCACCTGTTCGAACGGCAGGTCTTGGTGGCTGTAGGCGTCGAGGGTGGTGGCCTTGATCTGCGCCAGCAACTGGTCGACGCGACTGTCGGCCTGGACATCGACGCGCAAGGCCAGGGTGTTGACGAAGAAGCCGATCAGCGCCTCGGTTTCCTGGCGTGGGCGGTTGGCGACCGGGGTACCGACGACCACTTGCGACTGGTTGCTCAGGCGCGACAGCAGGATCGACCAGGCCCCGAGCAGGGTCATGAACGGGGTCAGGCCCTGCTGCTGGCTGAACTGGCGCAGCTTGGCACTCAACCCCGTCGGTAGTTCCAGGGCCAGGGTGGCGCCAAGGTAGCTTTGCACCTGCGGCCGTGGATGATCGGTGGGCAGTTCCAGCAGGCCAGGGGCACCGCCGAGGTGCTCGCTCCAGAAACGGGTCTGGGCTTGCAGGCGCTCGCCTTGCAGGTGCTGTTGTTGCCAGG
>JARLJI010000259.1 GCA_031291295.1 Rhodoferax sp.
CCTGGGCCAGGAAGCTGGCATCGGCTTTCTCCGGATGGGCCATCATCAGGTAGGCCTTGAGCTGTGCGTAGGCACTCTGGGCTCGCTTGATACGCTCGGGACTGTCCGGGGGGAGCTTGATCAGGGCGTTGAGCTGGGCTTTCAGGTGCTCGGCCATCGGGTCGCGCAGCAGCCGGTTGTTGGCCTCGACATAACGTGGCCACAGGGTGTCGAGCAGGGCTGGGTTCTGGTTCAGGCCGAAGCGTTGGTACCAAGGCACGCCGTGCTCGGCGCGATAATCCAGGCGGGCCAGTTCGCGGACCAGTTCGTTCAGGGCTTGAAGTTGTTCGTCGCCTGACGATGACTGCTGCAATGCCGTCAACGCGCTGCGCGCCTGGAGGATCTGCGTCCGGTTGCTGGCGCCGGACAGCAGCAGCCCGGTGCCCCACACCAGTGCCAGGACCAGCGCGCAGGCATAACCGATGCGCGTGGCCGGCCAGCCCAGGCGGCGGGCGTGAGGGCGCTTGTCATCGACGATACCCTGCCAGGCCGGGGTCGGCGGCCAGACATGCTCATGCTCGACATCGACCCGCTGCAACGGCAGGCTGAACCACAGTCCGCGCAGCGGCACGCCCCGGGCGAACTCGCCGAACCAGGGCGCGAGGGCCTGGCGCCAACGGGCCATGCCTTCGGCTTGCAGATCGCGCGACAGGCGCCACAGAAAGTCGTGGGCCATGGTGGTCTGCATCTGGGCGATTCCGGCGTGGCGCAAGGGCGCCAATAAACGCCCCAGGGCCGTTTCCAGCACCGCTTCGGTGAAGGGCGTGCCCAGTAAGCAGCCGACTGGCTGAGCCTCGCGCTTGGCCTGCGACCATTCACTGGCGCAGACCTGCCACAGGTGCAACGGTAATTCCCAGTGCAGCTCACGGGCCAGGGCCTGCAGGCGACGCACGCCAGTGCGCATCGCGGCGGCATCGCTGCTCTGCTCCTTGTCCAGCGCCCAGACCACCCCGTCCAGGGCGCGCCAGCGGCTCAGGCCGCGCCACTGGGCAAACACGCCCCCTTCCCG
>JARLJI010000260.1 GCA_031291295.1 Rhodoferax sp.
GAGGCCTGGCTCCTGTGGCAAACAGCAAGTAGAACAGTGCAATGTCATGCCAAGGCCGACTGCTTCGACCCTTGATGCGCAACACTGCCTGCGCAATTTCCTCGCTAGAGAGGATGCGGGTATCATGAGGCCTGCCAGCTGAGCCTGGCTCGAAAGACTCCAGCGCCGTCAGAATAGCACCCCGGTGCATGCGAAGACGGCGAACAAAAGCGGCACCTTCCTCGCTGAGTCCCTGAATTCCCACCACCTTGCTCAACTGAGCCGCAACAACTTTGATACGTCTTTCGACGGCGGTACGCGATTTGCCAAACCTGGCGGCGACAACCTCATACGTCTCGCCGCTGATCACCGCTTTGAGCATCCCAACGGATTGCATTGCCGTTTCGTTTTCGCCAGCCATGTCTTGATTTCGATCATGTGGTTTGGTGTCTTTTTTCATACTGATTGCGCCTCCTGATTTTTTGATGCTCAACCTTTTTATCTGGAGTCGCCAGGCCAAATTACCAGGAAAGTTGGGGGATTTCGGTGTCAACCCGAGCTCGGTGTCAAACCCTCGAAGTCGCCCTGCATTCCCCAAGGCACAGCACGAGCGTCAGACCTGTCTGACTACCGCAACGTCGCATCGGCCTACCGGATCAGCCTCAAGTCATTGGGGAGGCGGTATCTTGAACTTCATGACGAAGTTGCCGATCTGGACGTGATGATTGGCGCAATCGTTACTGAGTTGGCTCCAAATCTAATTGCGCGAAATTCAATTGGCAATGAAAGTGCAGCGCAACTATTACCGACGGCTGGAGACAACTCGCAGCGTATTCACTCAGAGGCCAGCTTTGCCGCGTTGTGCGGCGTAAGTCCAGTGCCCGCGTCTTCTGGCAAGGTCACACGGCATCGTCTCAATCGCGGTGGCGACCGGGCTGCAAACAGCGCATTGCACATCATTGCCATTGGACGACTTCGGACTGATCCACGTTCGCAAGCTTATATCGCTCGTCGAGTTAGGGCAATGCTGATTAAGGTCCACGCTCACCGAGGTTGAAACGTTATTCTATTTCTAATTCATTAATGTAATAATCAAGCTCCATCACCATTGATGGAGAAAGTCATGTCACGTCCTGCCAGCGGAGACGCTGATGTTTTGAAGAATGCCCGCACGGCAATAGCCGCGGCCCAGACGGTGGAGCAGTTGCGCCAAGCGCAGGCGGTGGTGTTGCCGCTGGACTATGGCTTGAGCCTGGCTGACACGGCCCAGCTCATTGGCGTGTCGCCGGGCTGGGCCTGTCAACTGCGCCGGAGCTTCATGCATGGCCAGTTGGCCGGTGCCCCCGGCTCGCCCACTGCGGGCGGGCGCAAGCGCCAGAACATGAGTTTGCAAGAAGAGCGGGAGTTTCTGGCCCCGTTTCTGGCGCAAGCCGCCAGCGGTGGTGTGCTCGTCGTCGGCCAGGTTAAAGCGGCGCTGGACAAGCGCTTGGGGCGCGAGGTGGCGCTCGCGTCAGCCTATAACTTGCTGCACCGCCACGACTGGCGCAAGCTCGCTCCCGACAAGCGCCATCCGCAAAGCGACCAACTAGCGCAGGAGGAGTGGAAAAAAAACTCCCCGAGCGTCTTGCCCAAATCCGCCAAGACTGGGCGCAAGGCAAAACCATCAAGCTGATGTTCCAGGACGAAGCGCGTTTTGGGCGCATCTCGGACGTGCGCCGGTGCTGGGCGCCCAAGCCCCTGCGCCCAATTTGCCAAGCCATGTTGACGCACGAATACATCTATGTCTATGGCGCGGTAGATGTCTGCACTGGCGCGCTCGACAGCCTGATCCTGCCGCACGTCAACACCGGGTGCATGCAGTTGTTCCTGAATGAAGTCGCGGCACGCCACCCGGATGAGCGCATTGTCATGGTGATTGACGGTGCCGGCTGGCATCGTAGCGAGGCACTCCAGGCGCCGGCCAACATCTACCTGCTGAAACTTCCGCCTTACGCCCCCGAGCTCAACCCGATTGAGCACGTATGGGATGAGCTGCGTGAGAAGTTCTTTCATAACCGCGTCTTCAACAGTCTTGATGCTTTGGAGGATCACCTGACGCTGGCGCTGAAAACCTTGGAAGACGACCCCAACACAGTGGGCTCCATAGTGTCATGGCCATGGATCATTGGCGCATTTTTAACTTCACTTATGAATTAGAAATGGAATTACATGCCGATGAAACAAAGAACCCTTGCCATGGCAGCCGATCAGGGATCGGGATACGAGCAATATCGCAAGCTCACGCGGCGTGACGAGTTTCTCAAGACCATGGAAGCCATCGTGCCGTGGGCTGCGCTGTGTGAAGTCATCGAGCCGCACTACCCTAAGGCGGGCAATGGACGCCCACCTATTGGTTTGGAGCGCATGCTGCGCATCCACTTCATCCAGCACTGGTTCAACCTGGCTGACTTGGCCTGTGAAGAAGCCTTGTACGACAGTGCCAGCCTGCGCCGCTTTGTCGGAATTGATCTGGGGCGCGAGCCTGTACCCGATGCCACTACGCTACTGAAGTTTCGCAAGCGGCTCAATGACAACAAGCTCGGTGAAGCCCTGTTTGCGCAGGTTGGCCAAGTGTTGCAGAGCAAAGGCTTCAAGGTCAACACTGGCACCATCGTGGACGCCACCATCATTGGTGCACCCAGTTCCACCAAGAACGCCGACAAGGCACGTGACGCTGTGCTGAACTGGATGGCCTTCTACAATCATTCAAGATTGCATTCAAGCCTTGGGTATCTCAGTCCGATGCAATTCGAACAACGCTGGTACGAGGCACAGCGCAAAAAGGCCGCGTAATCGTTGGGCTAAGAACTACACAATTCAGGGGCAAGGTCACATCATCGAGCCGGTTGCTGCTGAAGTGCAACGGTCAGGTCTTTCCGGTAATAGCAACTTCGGCGCGCATCTCGGATTCCTGGCGAACACCGCCGTCCACATCAAGGTAGTCCCGCACCGCCAGGCGGGCGATTTCCTCCCTGGAGACGATGCGGTTCTCCCGGGGTCGGCATAATGCTGCTGGCTCGAAGGATGCCAGCGCGATCAGGATGGCATCCCGTGCAAGCGCAGACGGCGAACGAAAGTCGCCCCCTCTTCGTTGAGTCCTTGAATTCCGACTGCCCTGGTCACCTGGGTCGCAATGGCCTTGATTCGCCTCTCAACGGCGGTTCTCGATTTGCCAAATTTGGCAGCGACCGCTTCATATGTTTCACCATTGATCACCGCCACGAGCATCCCGACGGATTGCGTCACCATCTCGTTCAACTGATCAGAAACTCGATTACTTGGTCTAAGGTTTTTGTCCATACTGAACTGGTGCTCCTGGTGTCCCACTATCCTCGACCACTTCGCTTCGAGCCGCCAAGCGAAATTGCCAGGAAACACAGGGGGGTTTCGATATTGGCTTCTGTCATTCGCAATCACACTCCCGCTGGCGCCATAGCAGTCCGATATCGGCAACACGGGTATTGCAGTCTCACAGTTTTCGAACTATCACTGCATCAAATGCACTCATCTGGGATCAGCCATCGGCATGGCATTGGAACTACTCAATGCGGCAACGGAATTTGTCGATCTTGGAGAATGGGCCAATTTTTCCTCGAAACACCCAAGTTTGGTTTGGCTCAAGAACCGCCGTCGAGCAACCGGCGAAGGGGTGCGCTCTGTTGGGCCTGTTTTTGAGCGAAAAACAATGGCCGCGACAAGCCAACCAACTACGCCGGTTTCGCGGCCTTCTTCAGCGGCTGCCAGCCAAAAAACTCCGGCTCATGGCGCTTAACCACCGGCCCATTGACATCCCAAGACATCCATTTGCCCAAGTGGTAGGCGGCTGTCCTGAGGACGGAGCTGGCAGGCCTGCCAGCTTGCTCTGATGTTCGCGATATCCCGGATATGGTCTGATAGGCCACCGTCGCCATGTTGAACAGCAATTCGCGCAAGTGAGTACAGCCCCTGATTCCACCGAGGTTTTTCTCGATGGTGTGACGCCAGCCCGACCTCATCGTGCAACCAACCATTTTCTGCATCGGGTCCTGGGCCTGCAGGCATTCGGGAAACGGCGTACTGGCCATGGACGTGACGATCTCGCTGATTGTCATGTCATGGACCGGGGTGCCCGGTCGCAGTGTGCCTCGGTCAGGCGTTTTCAGGACATAGGTTTTAACATCGACTATCGCGGCCTCGATGTCCCAGAGCCCGTCCTCACGCTGGTAGCCGCGAAACGTAACCCTGCGCGTGTGCAGATGTTTCCTGATTTGGGGTGGTAGTAGTGGCATTGAATTCTCTGCTGAATAAATAACATCTGACCGTGCCGATCTCGCTCCGCTCAAACGACTTCCAGATTGTCGATAAGCCGTGTCGAACCAATTCTTGCGGCACCCAGCGCCACCAGCGCATCTCCGGCTTGCGGCGGCTGCAGGTCAGCTTGTCGACGCACCGTCAGGTAGTCAGGCATCCAGCCGCGTTTGGAGAGCTTGGACATGGCCCGTGCTTCAAGCTCAGGCAACCGCGCCGCAAGCTCGACATTCGTGTCATGGGCATCCCGCACCAGTTGCTTGAGCGCCACTGACAGCTGCACAGCTTCGGCGCGCTCGGGCTCAGACAGGTAGCCGTTACGCGAACTTAGTGCCAAGCCGTCAGGCGCGCGCTGGGTCTCTCCTGCCACGATGTCGATGGGCAGCGCGAACTGGAGCACCATGTGGCGAATTATCATCAACTGCTGGTAGTCCTTTTTTCCAAACACAGCCACCCCACCGGGTGTGCTACCAAACACGCAACTGAAGAGCTTCATCACCACAGTCGACACGCCAATGAAAAAGCCAGGGCGAAAGTGCCCTTCCAGGATGTCAGCGAGTGCTGCCGGAGGGTGTACCTTGTAGGTTTGTGGTTCAGGGTACAAGACCTTCTCGTCAGGTGCAAACAGCACGTTGCAGCCCGCCGCCTCGAGTTGGGCGCAATCGGCGTCCCAGGTGCGTGGGTAGGTATCAAAGTCTTCGTGCGGCAAAAACTGCAAGCGATTGACGAAGATGCTGGCCACCGTGACGTCACCCAGGGTTTTGGCCTGCTTGACCAGCGCAATATGGCCGTCATGCAGGTTACCCATGGTGGGTACGAAGGCGGGGCGGGTAAAGCGCACCAGGTGGTTGCGCAGATCCGCGATGGTGTGGGCGATGTACATTTATCGTTGGGTCAGGATGGACGGAGATGAGGCTCAATAGGGTGCTGGCAGTGGCCTAACGCTGGGTTCGCATCCGTTCAGCAAGTATGGATGTTCTCAACGGGAAAGCGGCTGGCTTTCACGTCCTCGACGTAGCACGGCACATTGCACCGAAGCGCTGCCATCCATGAAGTTGCGCACAAAGCGGGGGCGTTTGCCGTGACTTACGGCCAGCATGTCGTGTAGCACCAGCACCTGGCCGCTGCAGGCCACGCTCGCACCGATGCCGATGACGGGTATCGTGAGCGTTTGTGTCACTTTTTGCGCCAGGGTGGGCATTTCACGCAGGCGGTGCAGGGTCAGGGGTTTGCGTGGGGTGGTTTGCTCGCTCATAGTGTTCTCACGCAGTCGCAGCCGTAGTGGCTTGACGCAGGCCCAGGCGCTGCAGCAGGTCAAGATCGGCGTGCGTATCCGGGTTGCCGGTCGTCAGCAACTTGTCGCCGTAGAAAATGGAATTGGCACCGGCCAAAAAGCATAGGGCCTGCACCGCGTCGCCCATCTGCTGGCGACCTGCCGACAAGCGTACGCGCGCCAAGGGCATGGTAAGGCGCGCCACAGCGATGGTGCGCACAAACTCGAAAGGGTCGAGCGGTGGCTGGTCGGCCAGTGGCGTGCCGGGAACGGGCACCAGGTTGTTAATTGGCACCGATTCAGGATAGGGGTCAAGGTTGGCCAACTGGGCGATCAGGCCAGCGCGTTGCAGACGTGTCTCGCCCATCCCTACGATGCCGCCGCAGCAGACTTTGACGCCGGCACCACGCACACGTTCCAAGGTGTCTAGCCGGTCCTGATAGTCACGGGTGGTGATGATGTCACCATAGAAATCGGGTGCGCTGTCAAGGTTGTGGTTGTAGTAGTCCAGCCCGGCATCGCGCAGGGTTTCGGCGTGGCCGTCATTCAGCATTCCCAGCGTAGCGCAGGTTTCCAGCCCCAGGGCCTTGACGGTGCTGACCAGTTCGGCCATTTTTTCAATATCGCGGTCTTTCGGTGCGCGCCAGGCCGCACCCATACAAAAACGCGTGGCACCGGCTGCCTTGGCGAGTTGCGCAGCTTGCAGCACGGCTTGGGGCTCCATCAGCTTGCTGGCCTCGACGCCAGTGTCGAACTTGGCGGATTGAGGGCAGTAGCCACAGTCTTCTGGGCAGCCCCCGGTCTTGACCGAAAGCAGCGTAGCAAATTCGATCTGGGTAGGGTCGAAGTGTTCCCGGTGTACCGTCTGGGCACGGTGCATCAACTCAGGAAAGGGAAGTGCAAATAGGGCTTGCACGGCTTCGACCGTCCATCGCGCCGGTTGGGGCGCGGCGATGGCAACAGCGCGGCGATGCAGGGTAACGGTTTGCTCGACAACAGAGGACATGAAAAACTCTCTTTCAATAAGACGGAACAATGACCGATGGAATTGTCTCCAACCCATCTGCAAAACTAATGCGAGGACTCTGCATTTGCCAGGGAATCTGCGCCCAGCAGGGCGCGCCCAGCCGCTGGGCCAGCGCGTTGACATTCTCGACCGGAGCCGACATCTCTGGGTCGATGTGGTTGGCCACCCAGCCGACCAGGGGCAAACCGGCCTGCCGGATCGCCTGCGCCGTCAGCAAGGCGTGGTTCAGGCAGCCCAGGCGTATGCCGACCACCAGCACGACCGGCACAGCCAAAACTTGGGCAAGATCGGCCAAGGTTTCGGTGGCATTGATCGGCACAGAAAAACCACCTGCACCTTCGACCACCACGCTGTCGGATACCGACTGCAGTTGTGCAAAGCACGCCTGCAAATGGTCAAGGCGCAGGGGGATGCCTTCATTTTCTGCCGCGATGTGCGGTGCCATGGCGTCCCGCAACAGGTAGGGACAGACCCAAGGGGCGGGGGCCTGCACATTGCTGGCCGCGCTCAGTGCTTCCACATCGTCGTTGCACCAGCGTCCATCCACCCAGCTTGTGCCTGCGGCCACCGGCTTCATGCCCACGGCGCGCCTACCGGTTTGCCCCAGGTGGCGCAGCAAGGCGGCGGCCACCAGGCTTTTGCCGACGCCTGTGTCCGTGCCTGTGACAAAAAAATCAGCACGGGGCAGGCTGCGTGATCGGGGTGGTGGCAGTGTCATTGCAGCGCTTTCAGGTGGTCTGCCAGCCGGTCCACATCGTCGATGCTGTGCGCCGCAGACAACGCAATGCGCAGGCGGGCTGTGCCCCGCGGCACGGTGGGTGGGCGAATGGCGGGAACCCACAGCCCCTGCGCTTCGAGCTGGGCAGACACGGCCAGCGCGGTCTCATTGCTGCCCAGAATCAGAGGCTGTATGGGCGTGTCGGATGGCAACAAGCGCCACGGGCTGCTGGCCATGCGTTCGCGGAGGTGGGCAATCAGCGCTTGCAGGTGCTGGCGGCGGGAGTGCCCCTGTAGCCCGGCAATCACGTCCAGACTGGTACACAGGGCGTGCGCCAATGCCGGCGGCGCTGCGGTGCTGAAGATGTAGGTGCGAGCCTTTTGCACCAGCCAGTCAATCACTTGCGGGCAGGCCGCGACAAAGGCCCCGCCTACCCCGGCGGCCTTGCCCAAGGTGCCCATGTAGACGATGTGCGGAGACTTCAGGCCAAAATGCTCCAGCACGCCACGTCCACCGGCACCCAGCACGCCAAAGCCGTGGGCATCGTCCACGATCAACCAAGCACCATAGCGCTCGGCCAGGGCCAGCAACTGCGGCAGCGGTGCGATGTCGCCGTCCATCGAGAACACGCTGTCGGTCACGATCAGCTTGTTCGTCGCTGTCTCTTGCGCTAGCCTCGTCTCCAGGGTTTGCAAATCGCCGTGCGGATACACATGCACGCGCGCGCCTCGGGCCAGGCGCACCGCGTCGATCAGCGAGGCGTGGTTGAGCACTTCCGAAAAAATCGCCGTGGGCTCGCCCGTGGCTGCCAGCGCAGGCGTCACCGCCAGGTTGGCCATGTAGCCGGTGCAAAAAAACAGCGTGCGGCAGGTCTCGAACTGGGGGCTGACAAACTCCGCCAGCCGGTGCTCCAGCGCCTCGTGCGCCTGGCTGTGTCCGCTGATGAGGTGGGATGCACCACTGCCCGCGCCGTGCAGCCCGGCCCCTTCCTGCAAGGCCGTCACCACCGCAGGGTGGTTGGCAAGCCCCAGGTAGTCGTTCGAGCAAAACGCCAGGCGATCACGGTCGTTCAGCTTGACATGGGGGCCACAGGGCGATTGCGTAGGGCGCGCGCGGCGGCGCAGGTGTTGGGCGTCGAGTTGCACCATGCGCGCCTCCAGGGTGTCGATCAAATGCATGGTGGTTTCAGGTTCGCAGCGCTTCGGCCAACGCGCTTTGCACGCCCTCGGCAAGCAATGTCTGTTCGTGGTCGTTCAGGATATAGGGCGGCATCAGGTAGACGGTTTTACCGATGGGGCGCAACATCAACCCGCTTTCTAAGGCCAGGGCATGAAAGCGCCGCGAGAAGGTGGCCGCATGCGCGGGATCTTCAACCGTAACATCAAAGGCCCAAATCATGCCCTGCTGCCGGAAATGCCGCACCTGCGGGTGCGCGGCTACAGGGGCGAGCAGGGTGCTGAGCCGCCTGGCACGCACGCGGTTGGCGTTCAGCACATCGTCTTCTTCAAAAATATCCAGGCAAGCCAGGGCTGCGCGGCAGGCCAGCGGGTTGCCGGTGTAGGAATGAGAATGCAAAAAGGCACGGTTGATGCCATCGTCGTAAAAAGCCTGGTAGACATTTGGCGTCGTCATCACCAGTGACAGCGGCAGGTAGCCTCCGCTGATGCCTTTGGACAAGCAGAGGAAGTCGGGCCACATCCTTTCCCCCTCACCTCCCCCATTCCCGGCCTGCTCACAAGCGAAGAAGGTGCCGGTGCGGCCACAACCCACGGCGATTTCATCGGCGATCAAATGCACGTGGTACTGGTCGCACAGGCGGCGGATGTCCTGAAGGTACTGCGCATCGTGCATGGCCATGCCAGCGGCACACTGCACCAGCGGTTCCACGATCAGCGCGGCGATGGTGTCGGCCTTGGCCTCGAACAACTGCCGCAGTGTTTCCGCCGCGCGCGCTGCCACGTCCCGCGCGCTTTCACCCGGACGGGCTGCACGCGCATCCGGGCTGGCGACGATGTGGGCCGGTCGCAGCAGGCCATCGTAAGCCTGACGAAATAGCGGCACATCGGTCACGCCCAGGGCTCCCAGGGTTTCGCCGTGGTAGCTCTGCGCGAGGCAGGCAAAGTCACGCTTGAGGGGTTGGCCGCTGTTGCGCCAGTAGTGGGCGCTCATCTTGAGCGCGATTTCCACGGCGGAGGAACCGTCAGAGGCGTAAAAGCAATGCCCGAGTGCATGCCCTGTAAGTGCCGCCAGCCGCTCGGAAAGCTCGACCACAGGCGCATGGGTACACCCGGCCAGCATCACATGCTCCAGCGTGTCGAGCTGGGCTTTCACGGCGGCGTTGATGCGCGGGTTGGCGTGGCCGAACAGGTTGACCCACCAGGAACTCAAGCCGTCCAGGTAGCCTTTGCCCGCTTCGTCATAGAGCCAGGCACCGCTGCCGCGTACCAACGCCAGCGGCGGCTGCGTCTCGTGGCGTTTCATCTGGGTGCAGGGATGCCACACGCTGGCCGTGCTGCGGCTGGAGAGGCTTGCCGACATCACAGTGCCTGCGTTGGCACGTGGTGGCGCAAGGCTGTTTGGCGGTTGTGCTCGTCCACAAACACCAGTTGGGGATGATGCCCAGCGACCCGCTCTTCATGCACCTGAGCAAAGGCCGCGATGATGATGAGGTCGCCCACTGCAGCACGGCGTGCCGCTGAACCGTTGACCGAGATCATGCCCGAGCCCCGCTCGCCCTTGATGGCGTAGGTGACAAAGCGCTCACCGTTGTTGATGTTCCAGATGTGGATTTGCTCGTTCTCGCCCAGATCAGCAGCATCCATCAGATCCTCGTCGATCGCGCAGGAGCCCTCGTAATGCAGTTCGCATGCCGTCACTGTGGCGCGGTGGATCTTGGACTTGAGGAGGGTACGGTACATGGTTTCACCTTCAAGAAAGTTCAGCGGGCCATCAGCCCCAGGGTATCAAACAGGCGTCGGTCGCTGGCCCAGTCGGGGTTACCGGTAGTGAGCCGCTTGTCACCCTGGAAAACGAATTTGTCCAGCTACAGCGCGTCAGGCGCCTTGTGGTCTGATGTGCTGGGTGGCCTCGTCTTCGACACGCTGCCAGATCTCGACCGCTATCGGGTTCTTGCTTTCTTCCAGGATGTGCCCCACCAGCCCGATGGCGCGCGCCAGCACGCCGATGCCGCGCACGATCTTCCAGGGCAGGCCGAGCTCGCAGCAAATGGCGCCAATGGCGCCGGTGGCGTTGACCGGCAGCATCTTGCCGGCGGCGCGCTCGGCCTCGGCGCAGATCAGTTGTTCGAGCCGGATGTAGTCGCCGGAAAAACCGTTGTCCTTGGCGATCTGAAACAGGCGCGGGGCGCGCGGATCGACCGGCTTGTGCAGCGGATGACCGAGTCCGGGAATGATCTGGCCGCGCGCACGAAAGGCTGCCACGGTGTCGCAAGCGATGCGCTCTAGGTCAGCTCCTTTCGTTCCGGGTGGCAGGGCCTCGTACAGCATTTTGGCGGTGCCTTCGGTGCTGCCGACGAACACGCTGCCCAGGCCGCACAATCCGGCCGCCACCGCGGCCTGCAGCGATTCGGGCGCACCGGCGTAGGTCAGTCGCGCGACCAGCGCACTGGGCGTGATGCCGTGCTCGACCAGCGTCACCGCAATGGCGTTGAACACGTTCGATTCCTGCGGTGTCGGCATGCGCCCGACGATCTGCAGGTAGGCCATGTCGCCCAGGTTGAGATGGCCGAGAATCTCGTCAGGCAGACTCTTGCCGTGCACTTCGATGCGGTCGGGGGTACTCCAGGCAATGTCGGAGCGTATGGGTTTGGTTTTGCGGGTCATAAGGAATTCCAGTCGGTTGGGGGTGGGTTCAAAAAATCAGGCGCTCAGGCCCGCGTCACGCAGCACGGAGCGCGCACGCTGGACCACCGGCAGGTCCACCATCTGGCCATCCACGGCCACGGCGGCACCGCCGGCCGATGCAAATGCCTTGCAGACGCGGCGCGCCCAGTCAAGCCGCTCGGGGGTCGGCGTGAACACCGCCTGGACGATGGCCAGCTGCTTCGGGTGGATGCACAGCTTGGCGCCGAAGCCGAGCCGGCGTGCGCGCTCGGCGTCCGCCTGCAAGCGTTGCAGGTCGTCGATCGCGGTGCTGACGCCGTCGACCGGCGCAGCCAGCCCGGCCAGCCGCGAGGCCAGCACCAATTGGGAACGAAAAGCCAGGAGCTCTGTCTCCGCACCATCAGGCGCACAGTCGATGCCCAGATCCAGCGCCAGATCGACGCTGCCGAACACCAGGCGCATGACGCCGGGCACGCTGGCGATCTGGCGTGCCTGCTCGACGCCGCGCGCCGATTCGATGATGGCCAGCACGTCCTTGTAAGTGACCTCCACCACCGCGCACGCGGCATCAATGCCCTCGGCCTTGGGCAGCATGATGGCTGCCACGCCAGGGTGCCGGCACAGTTCGAGATCGTCGGCGAACCAGGGCGTGCCCGCTGCGTTGACGCGCACGATGATCGGCGCAGCCTCGTCGAGCGCCGCCGCCAGCGCCTCGCGCGCGCGCGGTTTGGCCTCGGGCGCGACCGCATCCTCGAGGTCGACGATCACCGCGTCGGCCCCGGCGGCGCGCGCCTTGGCGTAGCGCTCCGGGCGATCGCCAGGGACGAAGAGGTAGGACCTCGGCAGACGAATCAGGACAGTCGGCGCGCTCATGCCGTCAGCCATCGTCCAACGTGCGGCGCCTCGGCCACCGCCCAGACGCGTGCGATCAGCGCCTCCATTTCTTCCGGCGTAGCCCCCTTGCCGTAGGCCGCCAGGCGCTGGGCCTTGTCTTCGAGCTCGGGGCGCGTCAGGGTGTTGCCGGGGTCGCCCTTGGGCTCATCGACGCGGGCACTCAAGGTGCGGCCATCGCGTGTGGTCACCACCACCTTGCCAATCCAGCGCTGCGGGTAGGCCTGATCGACCTCGGGGTCGAGCTGCATGGTCACGCGCTCGCGCAAGGCGGCCACGCGCGGGGCGAGGTAATGCTGCTCGAATTCGTTCAGCCCGGCATAACCGTATTCGGCCGCCAGCGCGAGCACCGTGCCCATCGAGAACTTGGCCTGGTGTACCGTGGCCGGCACGGTCACGCGGCCCAGCACGTCGATGGCGCCTTGATGCACCTGGGTGGTCACCGCGGCGATGTCGTCGGCCTTGAGTCCATGCGTTTGCATCAACGCCAGCAGCGCGTCGGCGCTCGGGTGGGTGTGGCGGCACGAGGCGTGGTATTTGAACGAGGTTTCCGCCGTAGCCCAGCGCTCGCCCAGGCGGTCGGTCAGCCGCGCCGGGTCGGCGTCGCTGGACATGCCCGCGGCCATGCCCTGCGGCCCTTCCAGAATCTGGCGCGCGCCGGTCAGCCCCTCGCGCGCCAGGTAGGCAGAAGCCAGCCCGCTGGACGCCGCATGGGCGGTGTGCAGTTGCTTGGAGTCGGCGGCGTCGCGCAAAAACTCCCACAGTCCGGCGGCTTGCGTGCCGGCGCTGCCGAAGGCATGCAGCATGTTCGTCGCGTCCAGCTTGAGCAGCCGGCCGGCCGCCGCAGCGGCGGCCAGGGTACCGGCAGTGGCGGTGGTGTGAAAGATGCGGTAGTGCGAGCGGCCGAGGAACTCGCCGACGCGAATGCCGACCTCGTAGCCGGCCACCACGGCGGCCAGGAACTCGCGGCCGTTCGCCCCGATGTCTTGCGCGATGGCCAGCGCCGCCGGGAACACGACCGCCCCGGGATGGAACACCGAGCCGTTGTGCACATCATCCTGCTCGGCGAAGTGCGAGGCGGCCGCGTTGACCATGGCGGCGAAGTGCGGCGAGGTCATGCGGCGCGAGATCAGTACCTCGGCACAGCCTTCGGTCGGCCCCATGGCCCGGGCGTAAGCTTCAATGGCCTCGACCGGCCGCGCGCCCTTGCCCGCGAGGGCCGAGGCGTACCAGTCGAGGAACAGGTCTTCGGTGCGGCGCAGCACCGGGGCGGGAATGGCGTCGAACTGCAAGCCCGCGGCAAAGGCGGCCAGCGTCGCGCTCGGGTTTGTATCCAGGGTCATGGTATCGATCTCGCAGTCAGATGGCTTTGTCCGCGCGCAGCCGCGCAATGTCCGGCGCGCCATAGCCGAGTTCGGTCAGGATGGCTTCGGTGTGCTCGCCTAGGGCAGGCACCGGCCCCATGGGCGGCGGCTCGCTGCCATTGACGTGGTGCGGCGGGTACAACGCCGGCAACGTGCCGCCGGGCGAGCCGATCTCGGTCCAGCGTCCGCGCGCCGCGAGTTGCGGGTGCTTCCACAGGTCGGCCATCTCGTTGAGCTGGCCATTGGCGATTTGCGCCGCGTCGAGCCGCTCCACCAATTGCGCGGCGGTCAAGGTGGCGCACACGCCTTCGATGATGCCGCGCAATTTCTCGCGCTGGGCCAGCCGGTTGGCATTGCCCAGGTACTGTGCGGTCAGGTCGGGCAGTTGCAGCACCTTGTCGCAAAAGGTGGTCCACTCACGGTCATGCTGCACCGCCAGCACCACCTGCTTGCCGTCGCCGCAGGTAAAGGGGCCGTAGGGGTAAATGGCGGCGTGCGAGGCACCGGCGCGCGGCGGCGGCGGCTGGCCGTCCAGCGTGTAGTAAAGCGGGAAGCCCATCCATTCGGACATGGCTTCGAGCATCGAGATTTCGAGCCGCTGGCCGCGCCCGGTGCGCCCGCGCTCCAGCAAGGCGGCCAGCACGCTGCTGTAAGCGTACATGCCGGCGGCGATGTCGGCAATCGACAGGCCGGCCTTGGAGGGCTGTTCGGGTGTGCCCGTGACGGAGACAAAACCGGCTTCGCTCTGGATCAGCAGGTCGTAGGCTTTTTTCTCGGTGTAGGGGCCACCGTCGCCGTAGCCCGAGATGTCGCACACCACGATGCCCGGATTGACCGGCGCCAGGCTGGCGTGATCCAGCCCCATGCGCGCGCTAGCGCCGGGCGCCAGGTTCTGCACCAGCACATCGGCCCGCTCGACCAGCTTTTGCAGCACGGCGCGTGCGGCCGGGTGCTTGAGGTCGAGCGTCAGGCTTTCCTTGGAGCGGTTGCACCAGACGAAGTGCGACGCCGAGCCGTGGGCCCGGCTGTCGTAGGCGCGGGCGAAGTCGCCCTCGCCCGGACGCTCGACCTTGATGACGCGCGCACCGAGGTCAGCGAGCTGACGCGTGCAGAACGGCGCGGCAATCGCATGCTCCAGCGTGACGACCAGCATTCCTTCCAATGGACGCATGGCAATTTCTTTCAGAATGAGCGTGGCAGCCCGAGCACATGCTCGGCCACGTAGCTCAGGATCAGGTTGGTGGAGATCGGCGCCACCTGGTACAGCCGGGTCTCGCGGAACTTGCGCTCGATATCGTATTCGCAGGCAAAGCCGAAGCCGCCATGGGTCTGAATAGCGGTGTTGGCCGCCTCCCAGGAGGCTTTGGCGGCCAGGTACTTGGCCATGTTGGCCTCGGCGCCACAGGGCTGGTGCGCGTCGAACAGCTCGCAGGCGCGCCAGCGCATCTGGTCGGCGGCCTCGGTTTCGATGTGGGCTTCAGCCAGCGGAAACTGCACGCCCTGGTTCTGTCCGATCGGGCGATCAAACACGCGGCGCTCGCGGGCGTAGCGGGTGCTGCGCTCGACGAACCAGCGGGCGTCGCCAATGCACTCGGCGGCAATCAGGGTGCGCTCGGCGTTCAGACCGTCAAGAATGTACCTGAAACCTTTACCCTCCTCGCCAATCAGGTTTTCGGCCGGGATTTCGAGGTTATCGAAAAACAGCTCGTTGGTCTCGTGGTTGACCATGTTGCGGATCGGGTTCACCGTCATGCCCTGGCCAATGGCCTGGTGCAGGTCAACGATGAAGATCGACATGCCGTCGGACTTGCGCGTCACATCTTTGAGCGGGGTGGTGCGTGCCAGCAGAATCATCAGGTCGGAGTGCTGGATGCGCGAGATCCAGACCTTCTGGCCATTGACCACATAGCGGTCGCCCTGCTTGACCGCGGTGGTCTTGATCTTGGTGGTGTCGGTGCCTGTGGTTGGCTCGGTCACGCCCATGGATTGCAGGCGCAGGTCGCCGCTGGCGATTTTGGGCAGGTAGCGGCGCTTTTGCTCGTCGGAGCCATGGCGCAGCAAGGTGCCCATGTTGTACATCTGGCCGTGGCAGGCACCGGCGTTGCCGCCGCAGCGGTTGACCTCTTCCATCACCACCGAGGCTTCGGCCAGACCCAGGCCGGCACCGCCGTACTCTTGCGGAATCATCACGGCCAGCCAGCCGGCGCGGGTCAACGCGTCAACACACGCCTCGGGGTAAGCACGGGCGTCGTCGATCTTGCGAAAGTATTCGTCGGGGAAGCGTTTGAAAAGATCGCGCAGGGCGGCGCGCAACTCGGGGTAGCGTTCTTGGTTTGTCATTTTCAGTCTCTAAAATTTCCCCGCCGAACCGCGCAGGACAAAAGTTACCGGTTAGCGGAATTTACTGAAGTCGGGCTTGCGTTTTTCAAGAAAGGCGCTGGCCCCTTCTTGCTGCTCACCCGTGCTGAAATAGTTCGGGGCCACTTCGGCGATCAGGTCGTTCATGTCGCGGCCCATGATGGGTGCCATGTGGTGGTAGAACGAGCGCTTGACAATTTTCAGGCAGGTGGGGGACAGCGACAGCAGCTCGTCGCAATACTTTTGCACTTCGTCGTCGAGCTTGGCCATGGGCACCACCGAATTGGCCAGACCCCAGTCCATGGCTTGTTGCGCGCTGTAGCGGCGGCACAGCATCCACAGCTCGCGCGCCCGCTTGTGGCCGAGCACGTTGGCAGCATGCGAGACGATGTAGCCGCCGGCTGGTGAGCCCACGCGGGGACCGTTCTGGCCGAAGATGGCGTGCTCGGCGGCAATGGTGAAGTCACAAAAATAGGCGATGTGGTGGCCCGCGCCAATGGCATAGCCATTGACACGCGCAATCACTGGCTTGGGGCATTCGGCGATCTTCCGGTTGAAGTGGAACTCCAGGTCCTGCAGTCCGCTCTTGCCGCCCTCGCCTTTCTCCCAGTTGACATCACCGCCGACGCAGAAGGCGCGCTCGCCGGTGCCGGTCAGCAC
This sequence comes from Rhodoferax sp., assembly GCA_031291295.1. Classification (GTDB taxonomy): domain Bacteria; phylum Pseudomonadota; class Gammaproteobacteria; order Burkholderiales; family Burkholderiaceae_C; genus Rhodoferax_A. Next base: position 16,439 of record JARLJI010000260.1, read on the forward strand.
GATCACGCCCACCTTGGGGTCGGCGGCCGCTGCAGCCAGCAGGCGCTCCATCTCCTTGATGTTGTCGCCCGTGAAGGCATTGAGCGTCTTGGGACGGTTGAGGGTGATGGTGGCAACGTATTTCTTTACGTCGTAAATGACTTCCTGATCGTTCATGGTGCTTCCTTGTGAATGAAAAAAGAGGGGTTGAAAAAATCAGCTGGCGCGCGCGGCACGGGCGCGGGCAAACTCCAGGAACCAGTCCAGGCTGGCCGGATCGGTCAGCGCATCGCGATTGACCACCTTCTCTATCGGGTGGCCGAGTAGCAGCTTCTTGATCGGCAGTTCGAGCTTCTTGCCCGTCAAGGTACGCGGCACCTCGACGATGGCAAAGACATCGTCGGGCACATGCCGGGGCGACACGGCGGTGCGGATGGCGCTCTTGATGCGGTCCATCAGCGGCTGGTCCAACGCCACGCCCGGGCGCAGCACGACGAACATCGGCATATAGCTCTCGCGCCCCAGGTATTCGAGATCGACCACCAGGCTGTCGAGCACTTCAGGCAGGGCCTCGACCACGCTGTAGATGTCGCTCGTGCCCATCCGCACGCCGTGGCGGTTGATGGTGGTGTCGCTGCGACCATAGATGATGGCCCCGCCGCGTGGCGTGATGCGAATCCAGTCGCCATGCCGCCACACACCGGGAAACATGTCGAAATAACTGTCGAAATAGCGCTGGTTGCCGGGGTCGTTCCAGAAATAGAGGGGCATGGACGGCATGGGTGCGGTGCAGACCAGCTCGCCCACCTCGTCCACGACCGGCTGGCCCTGCTCGTTGAAGGCCTCGACGCGCGCCCCAAGGCAGCGCCCCTGCATTTCTCCCACGACAACGGGCAAGGTCGGCACGCCGCCGACGAAGGCCCCGGCGAAGTCGGTGCCGCCGGAGATCGGGTTGATCCAGGCATCGCGCCCGACATGCCGGGTAATCCACTGGTAGCTTTCCGGGGACAGTGGCGAGCCGGTCGAGCCCACGGTGCGCAGCGGCCCCAGCGCGCCCACCTCGCGCGGCTCGACACCGGCTTTCTGGCAGGCCGCATAAAACGCTGCACCGGCGCCCAGAAACGTCACGCCGAGTTCCCCAGCGAAACGCCACAGCGTGGTGTAGTCGGGCCAGGCCGGGTTGCCGTCGTACAGGCAGGCCGTCGCCCCCACCAGCAAACCGCCCACCTGGCAGTTCCACATGATCCAGCCGGTGGTGGAAAACCAGTGGAAGCGGTCTTCGGGACCGAGGTCGTTGTGCAGGCGCATCAGCTTGACCTGCTCCAGCACGATGCCGCCATGGCCGTGCACGATGGGTTTGGGCAAGCCGGTGGTGCCCGACGAATACACCACCCACAGCGGGTGGTCGAAAGGCAGTGACTCGATGCGCAGTTCAGCCAGGCCGCTGACCACCTCGCTCCAGAGCACGCCACCGCGCAGCGCGCCCGCGCTGGCGCTGCGCTCCAGGTAGGGCAAGAGCACGCAGCGCTCGACGCTGGGCAGTCCGTCGAGCAGCATGGCCACGGTGTCGCGCCGGTCGAAGCGCTTGCCACCCCAACGGTAACCATCGACCGCGATCAACACCTTCGGATCGATCTGCCGAAAACGGTCCAGCACCGTGGGTGCCCCCATGTCGGGCGAGCACACCGACCAGATCGCCCCCACCGAGACGGTAGCCAGAAAAGCCACCACGGTCTGCGGGATATTGGGCAGGTAGGCCACCACCCGGTCGCCCGGCCCCACGCCCGCCGCGCGCAGCCACTGCGACAGCGCCGCCACTTCGTCTTGCAACGTGCGCCAGGACATGTCCGCCCGCTCGCCCGCTTCATTGCGAAACGCAATAGCCGGTCTGGCATCCGTGACGTGCCGAAATACCTGCCGCGCATAGTTGGTGCGCGCGCCCACAAACCATTGCGCGCCCGGCATCTTGCGATCGGTCAGAACCGGGCCATTCCAGTCGTCGAGCGGCAAGTCAAAATACTTGACGATGGCGCTCCAGAAGCCCTCCAGGTCATCCACGGACCATTGCCACAAGGCTGCATAGTCTGCAAAACGCAGGCCTTTTTCGCGTTCCAGCCATTGCTGGAAACGGGTCAACTCGGCCCCGGCGATGCGCTCGGGCGATGGTGTCCACAAAATTTCAGGGATATCGATTTCACTCATTTTTTGCTTCGGCGACGGCTTCTTTGGCCGCTGCGCGCAAACGAACCACGCCGGCGGTCGTCAGTTGTTCAATTTCGGGCAGGCCATAGCCCAGCTCAGCCAGCACTGCAGCCGTGTGTTGCCCCAGCTCGGGCGGTGGCGTCATCGCATCGATCTTGAGCATGCCCGCCGCTGGCTGGGCCGGAAAAGGAATCAAGGGGAGGCCCGGCAGCTGCGGATGCTGGACAAAGCGTTGAGCCAGCACCGGGTCGGCCATTGTCTCGGTGATGGTATTCACCGGGCCGCAGGGTATGTCAGCGACGTCAAATCCATGCACCCAGGCTGCTGCGGGCCGGGCAAGGAAGATTGTTTCCAGCTCGGCCAGCAACGCCTTGCGGTTGGCAATGCGCGCGGCGTTGCGCTGATAACGCACATCCGTGAGCCACTCAGGTCGCTCAACGACGGCGCAAAAACGCTTGAAAGCGCCTTCATTCACCACCGACACGCTGAACCACGCACCATCGGAGCCGCGAAAGTGGCGGCTTGGCACAGCAATGGGCAGGTTGACGGAGCGCACGGGCTCGCGCTGCTCCACCGCCAACTCGCCAAACTTGCTGGCCATGAAATTGAAGATGGTGTCCACCAGAGACAGCTCCACGCGCTGGCCCTGGCCGGTCTGCTGCCAGTGCATCACCGCTGTGAGCACACCCAGGGCCCCGCACATGCCAGAGGCCACGTCGATGATCGGCAAGCCGATGCGCACGGGGGGATCGCCTTCTTCTCCGCTGGCGTAAAACGCTCCGGTCATGCCCTGAACCACACTGTCCACGGATGGCCTGAGCCGGTACTCGCCCTGCTCGCCAAAGGCGCTGACCATGTAGTAGATGATCGCCGGGTTGATCGCACGCACGTCCTCGTAACTCAATCCATGCTTCTCCGCAAAATCGGGGCGGAAGTTGTGCACCAGTACCTGCGCCTGAACAATCAAGCGCTTCAGTATTTCTCGTCCCTGCGGCGTGCGCAGATCCAGGGCGATGGACTCCTTGCCCCGGTTGCAAGTCATGAAAGCGACGCTGGAGTCGCCGTAAAACGGGGGGCCGAAATGTCGCCCGTCTTCCCCACTCAAGGCTTCGACCTTGATGACGCGCGCCCCCAGATCGGCCAGCACCATAGCGGCGTAAGGCCCGGCAATCAGGCGGGACAGATCAAGGACGGTGATACCACTCAGAACACCTTGCACGGCGCCGCTCCGTTTTACTTTTTGGTGAGGGAGCGGTTGCGGAAGGCTGCGATTCCGGCTCGATGCTCGTGCGTGTCTTCCAGTATCGCCATGTGCGAGGACACCATGTCCAGGTGGGTCGCGAGCGCCATGGTCTGGCTTTGATAGACGGCGCGGCGAAAGAAGCGCACTGCTTGCTGTGGCTTGGAGGCAATGGTGCGCGCCATCTCGTAGGTGGCGGCCATCAACTCGGTATCCGGAACCACGCGGTTGACCATGCCGATGCGCTCGGCCTCTTCTGCCCCCACCACGCGCCCGGTCCAGAACAACTCCAGTGCGCGCGAGGTGCCAATCAGTCGCGGCAGAAACCAGGCACCGGCATCACCGGCCATCAGGCCAATGTTGATATAAGTTTCGGCCAGCGTGGCCGAACTGGCCATCAGCCGGATATCGCACATCAAGGCCATGTCCAGGCCGGCACCACGCGCTGCACCGTTGATGGCGGCGATTACCGGCTTTTCCATCCGCTCCAGCGTCAGCGCGATGCGATGCACGTGGCGGTAGAGGAAATCCTTGCGCTGCATGCTGTCCATTTCGCTGAACTTGGCCATTTCCTCGAAATCGCCACCCGCACAGAATGCGCGCCCGGCCCCCGTGACGACGATCACCTTGACGCTGTCGTCTGCTTCGGCAGACTCCAGCGCAGCACGCCAAGCATCGACCATGTCCATATCGAAGGCATTGAGCTGCTCCGGCCGGTTCAGAGTCAGTGTGCCGATACCGTCGGCATCAACCGCAAACAAGATAGGGGGTTCGACGGACATGGGAACTTTCCTTGACGTGGATTGAATGGCAAAAAAACATCTTTCTCTGCCTGTGGTGCACAGGCAGGCAGCGACGAGATCAATTTGACGATATTAACAGAACAATTGTTAGTTAGAAAATACTATGAGCCTTAGCCAACCAGCTATGAGCCTGGAGGGAGAGCGAAGGCCGATCATTTTTCACATGGTGCTCAACATGGACGAGACTCGTCTGAAAACAATTTTCCAACTTCGGGCTTTTTGGCCGGGACTCTGGAAGTGCTTTTTTGTGCGCCCGGCAACGACGAGGAGCGCTACGCTTGCATCGTCGCGGTGGCCCAGCGCTTTAGCTACGCTCGGTTCAACCGGCCGTAGAAAGGTCTGCTTTCGGTGGCCAATGCACGAAAATCATTCAAATGTCTGCCCACCGGGAAGGTCCTGAGTGAATCTCAATGCGTCGCCGTTTGTATATCGAATGATGTCGCCTATTGACTGGCACCCGTAAGAGGTTGGTCAGGCGTTCTTCCCCCTATTGCCGGCATCCGCCTTCTTCGCCATACTACCCGGCATGGAAACAAGCAGGCTGCACGACAATTGATCCAGCAGGGAATGACCGACCGACCCGCGCCACCAGCGGCTGAAGGCCGAGCGATGGTGGTGTCCGATGATGACGAGGTCGGCACCAGTCTCGCTGGCGAAGGCACCAATCGCCTCGTAGGGCTCTTCCCATACCTTCAATGAACCCGTTGCATCCAGCCCAGCCCGGCGAATGCGTGCGAGCCCCTCCTCAAGAATGGCACCGAGACGAGACTGCTGTTCTTCCATCCAACCTTCTGGCAGCGGCCCGGCAGCCAAGGCCATGGGCGGTAACGGTGGCACGACCGCCAGCAGATGGCAACGGGCGTTGAAGCGGCTCGCCAGGGCGATGCCTTCTTCGAGTGAGTCCCGGCACTCGGCGCTGCCGTCGTAGGCGAAGACAATGGTTTGGAACATGAGTATTTCCTCCTTTAGTGTTTCCGGCGCATCCACAATGCCGGCAGGATGCCCATCCAGAAGACGACTCCCACCAGCGCGAAGCCATCGCCATAGGCCAGACTCTGCGCCTGTGTGGCGAGTATCTGGCCAAGGTAATTCAGGGCACCCGCCATAGACTGGGTACCGGGCACGCCCCACACGCCGTCGAGGGTGGCGACACGATTGATGAGTTCCAGCGTGGTGCCGTTGCTTGCGGTCTGGGTAGTGGTCAACGCGTCCGCATGAAACGCAAAGCGCATCTCCGTGGCGGCCGACAGCAGGCTAACACCGAATGCGCCGCCCAGCTGGCGCACAAAGTTGATGGTGCCAGTGCCCTGAGCCAACATCTCCGCTGGCAAGACCGATAGCGCGCCGGCGTTGAGGGCTGGCATCATCACCCCGAGGCCAACCCGGCCGAGCATGACGAGCAGCGCCATGCGCCAGAAACTGGTATCCACCGCGACGTCGTACAACAACAGGTTGGAAAGCCCGAAAATGAACAATCCGGTGGCAATCATGGCGTAGGCTGGGAGGCGGTCGGTCAGCCGTCCGGCGATGGGAAAGACAATGCCGAGAATAAGCCCGCCCGGGATCAGAAGCTCGCCCGCGCGCGTTGGCGTGTAGCCCTGAACGGTCTGCACGAACAAGGGCACCAGGTAGGAGGAACCGTATATGCCAGCACCGAAGATCAGAGCCACAACGGCCGCTGCAGCGTAGCGCGAAATGCTGAACACCTTGAGATTGACCATCGGCTCCGGGGTTCGGAGTTCCCAGACGATGAAAGCGAGCAGAAGAACGGCGCCGCTCCATGACAGGCCGACGATCAGGTTCGAGTCCCAGCCGTTGCGCTGACCATTGGCAACGGCATAAAGAGAAATCACCAGGAACAGGGTGAGCAGCAGCAAGCCAAAGAAATCGAAACGGCGCGGCTTGTCGGTGCCCAGGCGCCCGGGCAGAAAAACCGAGCCCAGCAGCATGCCAGCAACCGAAGTTGGCAGGCCCATATAAAACACCCAGCGCCAGTCGTAACTGTCGGTCAGCCAACCGCCCAGAGTGGGTCCGATGGCCGGGGCGAGCACCACCCCGATGCCATAGATGCCCATCGCCCGCCCGCGTTCGTTGGACGGAAAAACACGGAAGATCATGATCATCGCCAGCGGCTGGAGGATGCCGGCGGCGACGCCTTGGGCCACGCGCGCCAGGGTCAGCACGTTCTCGTTCGGTGCCAGTCCGCCGACGACCGAGGCGACCGAGAACAGCGCGAGTGAGCCAATGAAGGTAGCCCGCACCCCGATCGCATCGTTGAGCCAGGCATTGAGCAGCATGGAGCCGGTCATTGCAGCGAGGAAGCCGGTGGACATCCATTGCGCCTGATCCTGTCCGATACCGAAGACGCCCATGATGTCGGGCAGCGCGACGTTGACGACGGTCGAGGACAGCACCACCGTGATGGTGGCCATCATGGTGGTGGTGATAACCAGCCACCGGTAGGCCGGACCATAGCGCTCGAAATAGGGGGCGAGCCCGTCGTTAGCGCTGGCGGGTGTCAAGCGATACCTCGACCATCATGCCCGGCTTGAGCAGCAAACCTTCCTGGCGGATGGCCAGGCGGATGGGAATGCGCTGGCCGATCTTGGTGAAGTTGCCCGACGGGTTCGGGTTGGGCAACAAGGCGAAAGCGCTGGTGGCGCTATTGCCGATAAGGCTCACCCGGGCTTCGAACACCCGCCCGGGGTAGGCGTCGACATTGACCTCGGCGGGCTGGCCGAGGCGGATGCTGGCGAGGTCGGTTTCCTTGATGTTGGCTTCCACCCAGATGGCTTCGGGGTCGTGCATCATCAGCACGCGCTGACCGGCGGCAAGGTAATCGCCCATGTTGGCAAAGGAGCGGTCCACCACGCCATTGACGGGGCTGACCAGCCGCAGATCATGCAAATCGAGACGGGAGAGGCCGAGTTTGGCCCGCAGACCCTCTGCATCCGCCCGTGCCCGTTGCGCCTGAGCCGCCAGGGAGTCGAGGCCCGCTGCAGCCTGCGCCTTCGCCACCCGGGCCTGGGCAGCACTGGCTTCAGAGGTCAGCCGCTCTCTTTCACCTTGCGCGATCTTGTAAACCGTTTCACTTTGCTGCACTCGCTGTTCGGAGACGAATTGCCGGTCCACCAGATCCCGGTCGCGCAGGTAATCCGCCTGGGTTTTGGCCTCGTTCAAACGCGCCTGTTCGATGGCCACTTGGACGGCGGCAAGCTGGCTTTTTGCTTCCTGCACCGCAGCCAGGGTGGACGCGCGGGTTTCCAGCATCAACTGATCGAGACGCATAACCTCCGCCTGCGCACTCTGCAAGCCGGCCTCCTGGGCACTGGCCGCGAGGCTGGCGTTCTGGGCATAGATCTCGGCCAGCACCTGATCGCGATGAACGATGTCGCCCTCCTTGACCGGACGAGCGGTTAACCAGCCGGGTGAGCGGCTCGCCAGCGAGATCATTTCGGAGGCGATGCGCGCATCGGTCACATCAATATGCGTCATGCGGTGATAGACGACTCGACCGGCAAGGCCCAATACGGCAAGAACAATCACCACAAAAAACGCCCGGCGTATCTGCGGGCGGTCAGCCAGAGATTGTTTGACAGTTTTCAATCGCTCGATCATGGATCACCTATATAAATTGCTGGATTTCACCTGGCGCGATCACACGAGTCCCGACACGGCCTGCTTTCATTGCCACCCACCGGTTCTGCCGCTGCGGCGTAGCTGAGTACGTCCGAAGTTGTATTCATGGTGAGGCGGCTACAGACATCGGGCAATTCACTCGCCACGACGTGAGGCCAGGCTGTCGCGTATCTGGTTCAGTGCATGGAAGACTGCGGCGGTCTGCTGCTCGTCGAGCTCTTGCATCACATCGGCCTGGAGTGCCGAAGCGACCTCCCGGATTGCGGCCAGCTGGGCGGCGGCAGCAGGCCTCAGGAACACTCGATAGGCGCGCCTGTCGGCTGGATCGGCGCGACGCTCCACCAGTCCGGCAGCCGCCAACTGGTCGATGAGCCGGGCGAGCGTCATTGGTTGCAGCTCCAGCAGATCGGCCAAATCCACCTGGCGAACGCCTTCATGGCGAGCCACGTGAACGAGCGCCCTGGCCTGAGCCAGCGTGATGGAGCTTCCTTCCAGACGTCGCTGGAAAGCCCGGCGGTATAGACGGGAAGCGTCTGCCAGCAGAAAACCGAGACTGTCTTGTTGAAATTCCATGCACAGCTAAGCTGATAGTAACCACTGCTTAGTATATAAATAAATGCTTCACCTGTCAAAAATGTGCCATTCGCTTGCTGAGCCAAGCGCGGTTTCAACGCTCTAGAAGCGAAAGGCAAAACACCTCAAGCACCACTACGGCACGCCGGGATTCTGGCAGATGCTATTAAAATATGAGCATATTACACAGTATGGATGAGGGTTACTGGCCTATTTCATTCAAAATTGAATCCATTCATCAAGCATCAACCGCATCATGCTCACCCTGATTCATCGAGATGGCGGAGTGCTGATTTGTCAACCTTGGTCAGCCATGACAGGGCATTGGAGCCGGTGCCTGAACGCCTGATGCTGGAGGTCTGGTGGAAATCACTCCGGCCGCCACTGCAACCACAGCACTCAAACTCCCACCCAAACCGCCTGTGACTCCACAACGTCAACCAAGCGGGCTGCGCTGAAGCCTTGCGAATAGAGGGTTCCCGGCACAGCGCCAGAGCCGCCAACCCGCTGGGTGAACAGGCCCTGCGGGTCATGCAGCAAATGCCGGTCATCGCGCAGCGCCATCATCAGCTCTTCCAAAGACACCTTCAGAAACCCGCCAAAACGCTGGTGATCACACTCCATGCTGGTATCCACAATCCAGCCATGCACGGTGGCCGCAACCGCGCCACACTCCACGCCAAGTGCTTGCGCCAACTCTGGTTGATCCAGCAACGCCAGTTGCACTGCTACCATCTTGCGGCGCAGTTGCTGCCCCGCTTTGCGCAGCGTAGTGCTCTCGTGCTGCCAGGCGTCTTGCTGCGAGCGGCGCAGGTAGGTGGACTTCAGCTCCAGCACCAGCACCCTGCCGTCGCGCGCGCAAATCACGTCCACCTCACCCGCGTTGCCCTCCGGCCCCACGGACGGGTTCCAGTTAAGCACCACCTGAAATCCGCGCGTTCTAAGGAGCGCACCTAGTTGCGTCTCAATGCGTTGGGTCTCCGCGCGCGCCTCACCGCGCCGCTGACCCAGGCGCCGCAAATTGTTGATGGCGGCCGTGCTGTTGTTTTGCAGGCCCACCACCCAGGGCAACTGCACCAGCGTCTGCCCCATTTTCAGAATTGGGCGCTCGAACAGTTCAGGCCGCAAGCCCGGCTCAGCATTGCGCATCTGGTTTGCCAGCTTGGCCCAGTCGCTGGTCCAGAAGTCAACAATCGCCTCCGTCTGACGCCGGTCGCCTTGCGAGTGTTCTGCCGTCACCGTCCAGCCCACAATGCTGGAAATTTTGTCCGCACGGCTTGACCACGTCAGCGGAAACCGTAGCTGCACACCCTGCTTCAGGCCCTGCATGGCCACCACACTCAACGCGGCGGCCCAGTCGCCAGCGGTGCGCAGGTGCTTGACGTAGCTTTCCAAAAAGTCACGCTGAAAGAAGACGTTCATCAGCTCCAGCGACAGCAGCGCCTGAAACAGCGGCACGCTGTCGCCCGCGCCGGTGGTGACGGTAGGGCCCACGCCATACACCTCGGTCAACTGCAACTGGGTGCGCATGGCCTTGATATATGCTACACGGTTGAGCTCATGGTTTTCAGGACGGCCAATCTGCTGCGTCGCCAGGCCGGACTCCACAAACGCATCCACAGCGCGGTAGTGCCAATAAGTGTGTAGCGCCGCCAGCTTGCGGCCATCGCGTTGCCAGGCGGCGCGCGCTGCTGCGTCCACCTCCTTGATTTCCAGCTGGTTGCCCACCCGCACAAATTCAATACTGTGGTCGTAGCTGAAGGCGTCGGCAGACTGCGCCACAAAGCTGTTGAGCTCAACCTGTGCCGCCAGCAGGTTGGCAAACGCCTCACGCAGATCGTGTCTGGCGGGTTGGCCTTCGGGTGACGGAAACAGGAAAGGCGACAAGTGTTGGGCGAGCGAGTGGCAGATGGCAGCGTCGGTCAGTTTAAGCAACGTGTCTGTGCAGGTAGAGAGCTTCCAGAGCAGGATGTCGTTGATCGCATCCCACGCCGCTTGCATGTCATGCCGCGGGTTGGAGGACGGAGTCGACACACCAAACTGCGCGGGCACCAGATGCTCAAATGCGTACAGACTGGTGTAGTTCAGCAATTCCAAAGGCGACAACTCAGCCAGCCTGCGCTGCCACGTGGCGACTTCGCTCAACCGTTCCCGATGGGGGAGCTCAAAAATGTTCAGCACCTTGCACAGCTCGGCAATCACGGGGCTGGACGCTGCCAGTTGATCCAGCTCTGTCCTTCTGGGCGAATGTTGCTTGAGCACCAACCCCGAACAACGCACGGCGCGGACCAGCGCGTCAGGTGCAACGGCAGCAACGTTTGCCAGCATCGCCATGTTGGCAACACGCTCTTGCCCCAGGTACTGGGCCAACGCCAGCGTCATGGCCTGCGACTGCCACGCCTGGGCGGACAAGGTGGTCAGAAAATCGCTGGACCAGAAGGCGACGTGGCGTTCTGAGCGGGTGACTTTGTGTTTGCCACGAGAGGCGGGCTTGCCATCAAGGTAAGCGTTTGCCGCATCTTTCACGACGGAAAGTACGGATTCACCGAGGCCAATGCGGCTTTGAAAATGCTGGTCGTAATAGTTGGTCATTCAAACACGGCACATGCTTGGGCTGCGCATGGTGGCTTGGCCTCCAGCAGTTGCAATGTTTTGAGGTAGGTCTGACGCAATTCAGGGCGCTACTTCAAAAACCACACCGCCCTGCGGTTGTATTGCTCGGTAAAAACCAGTACGAACGACAATCCTGGCAAATTCACAGTGTACCCAGCCGCGCCATGTGGGCTTCGGGCGACTCTTGCACCGCACGACCCGCGGTTAAGTCGGCATGGGTTTCTGCCAGCGCGGCATTCAGCTCGCATTCACGCAGGTAGTGGTAATGCGGTAATGCGCGATGTCCATCACCACAAACTTGTCTTTGCCGCGCACCGACACGATGGCCTCTGGTGCGGAGCTGAGCGCAAATTCAATGGCGGATACGCCTTTGGTTTTCAAGTCATTGGCGCTAATTTGGAACATACGAGACTCCTGGAAAGCGGAAATTACGTGCGGTCAGTCGTACTATATAAAGTTCGCTTTAGCCAGCGATGTCGAGTAACAAGCACTGAACCATGGTCATGGGTCCAGACCTTCACGACCCCTGACGTTCAATGTCCTCGTACAGATTTTGATAACTGTCGCGCAGCGGATGCTTCTGCACCTTGCCGGTGGAGGTCATCGGCAAGGCATCGACGATGCGGATCGCCTTGGGCACCTCAAAGCCACCGAGATGCTCCTTGCAGTGGTTGATCAACCCGGCCTCGTCGGCCTGCGCCCCTGGCTTGAGCACCACGAAGGCGGTGACCGCCTCGATCCAGCGCGGGTGCGGCAAACCTACCGCCGCCACATTGGCCACCGCCGGGTGGCGCAGCAGGGTGGCCTCGACCTTGATGGACGGCACGTTTTCGCCGCCGGTCTTGATCATGTCCTTCTTGCGGTCCTTGAACATCAGCTGGCCATCGACCCACATGCCGAGGTCGCCCGTGTGGTGCCAGCCGAAGGCACGCGACTCGGCTGTGGCCTCAGGATTCTTGTAGTAGCCCTCCATCACATTTGGCCCACGATGCACGATCTCGCCCACCTCGTCGGGGCCGAGGACGTTCCCCGCATCGTCCATCACGGCCGTATCGTTGATCATCGCGCTCACGCCCCAATAGGAGCCAAAGCGCCGTAGTTGTTCTTCGGGACGGAAGGCGACAGTGAGTGGGTACATCTCGGTCTGACCGGTACCGAGCGCGTAATTCGGGCAGAACTCGGCAATCAGGCGGCGCAACAGAGTTTCGGCCATGGGTGCCATCGCGTATAGACAGATACGCAAGCTGGACAGGTCGCGTCCCGGACGTGAGGGATGGTCGAGCATAGCCTGGTGCATCAGCGGCAAACCCATCAGGAACGTGATGCGCTCACGCTCGATCGCATCGAGCAGAGCGACTGGATCGAAGCCGCGCATCAGAATCACTGTGCCGCCGGCAGCCAATGCGCCACACATCAGCGTGTGCTGGGCGCAATGAAAGAGGGGCAAAACGGCATTTGCGACATCGTCGCGCCACAGCCCGAATTCGATGGCGTTGTTCATCGCTGCCATCACCACCGACAAATGGCTTTGCATCACCCCCTTAGGGCGGCCGGTGGTTCCGCTGGTGTACATGATCTGGGCTACGTCGCGGTCATGAATTTCGACCTCGGACTCAGTGGCAGACTGCGCAGCAATCGCTGCAGCGAAGCTGCTGAAAGCCCCAGCCCCCTCGCCTTCCAGCACCCATCCGCGACCGGGCTGCGCCTCGATGGCTGCACGCAACTCCGGGCGCACCAGCAGAGCGGCATCCACCAGCAGGAAGCGCGCCTCAGAGTGGTCGATGATGTAGCGAACGTCATCCAGCCCCAGGCCGGTGTTGATCGGCACCCAGATCAGGCCGGCGCGATGGATGCCGAACATGGCCACCAGGAACTCAAGCGAGTTATTGCATAGCGTGGTCACGCGGTCACCTCGCACCAAGCCGGCGGCCAGCAAGGCATTGGCGCAGCGGGTCACGCGCTCATCGAGCTCACCGTAGCTCATGCGCTGATCGCCGAGCACGAACGCCGTCTTGGCACGGTCTCGCGCTGCCGAGCGGCGCAGGAAGTCGCCGATGGCCACGCGGGCAATTGCGCCAGGGGATGGCACACCAGCGATGACGGAGGTTGATGGGTTCATGATCGATGTCTCCTACTTTTTGAATTGTTTGGCCGGTGCCGCCGACCACACTGCCAGGAACAAGCCTGGCCTCTGATTCACCTCGGCATCCGCTGCGACCTATAACGCAGTCACCAATTCGGGCACCGCTGTGAACAGATCCGCCACCAGCCCATAGTCGGCCACCTGGAAGATCGGTGCTTCGGCGTCCTTGTTGATCGCAACGATCACCTTGCTGTCCTTCATGCCGGCCAGGTGCTGGATGGCGCCCGAGATGCCAACCGCCACGTACAACTGGGGTGCCACGATCTTGCCGGTCTGGCCGACCTGGTAGTCGTTGGGCGCGTAGCCGGCGTCGACGGCGGCGCGCGAGGCGCCGATCGCCGCGCCAAGCTTGTCGGCCAGCGGCTCCAGCACGGCGTGAAACTTGTCGGCCGCGCCCAGTCCGCGTCCGCCCGATACGATGACCGATGCGGCGGCGAGTTCCGGGCGCTCCAGCTTCACCACCTCACGCCCGACCAGGGTGGTCAAGCCGAGATCGCCAGCCGCGTCCAGCGTCTCGACCGCTGCCGTGCCGCCCGCACCGACCGGGTCGAAGGCGGTGGTGCGAATGCTCAGCACCTTGATGGCATCCTTCGATTGCACGCGGGCCAGCGCGTTGCCGGCATAGAACGGGCGCAGGAAGGTGTCGGGCGACTCGATCGCGATCACGTCCGACACCTGGGAGGCGTCCAGCAAGGCCGCCACGCGCGGCAGCACGTTCTTGCCAAAGGCGGTGGCCGGCGCCAGCACATGGGTGTAGCCGACATCGGCGCGCACGCGTGAGCGCACCAGCTCGGCCAGGTTCTCGGCCAGGTGGGCCTCTAGGTGCGCCGCGTCAACGTGCAGCACCTTGCTCACGCCCGCAACCGCCGCCGCAGTCTGGGCCACGGCAGCGCAGTTGCGGCCCGCCACCAGCACATGAATGTCGCCGCCGATGCGCGTGGCGGCGGCAATCGTGTTCAGCGTGGCCGCTTTGAGTACGGCGTTGTCGTGTTCCGCAATGATCAGGGTTGTCATCAGATCACCTTCGCTTCTTCTTTGAGTCGTTTGACGAGTTCGGCCGGGTCGGCCACCTTGATGCCGGCCTTGCGGGTCGGCGGCTCGCTGACGTGCAGGGTCACGGTGCGCGGCGCGATGTCGATGCCGAGCTCGGCCGCCTTGATCACCTCCAGCGGCTTTTTCTTGGCCTTCATGATGTTGGGCAGCGTGATGAAGCGCGGCTCGTTCAGACGCAGGTCGGTCGTGATCACGGCCGGCAGCTTCATGGCCAGGGTTTCCAGGCCGCCGTCGATCTCGCGCGTGATGGTGGCGGTGTCGCCGCTGATCTGCACCCTGGAGGCGAAGCTGGCCTGGGCCCAGCCCATCAGCGCGCCAAACATCTGGCCGGTCTGGCCGGCGTCGTCATCAATGGCCTGCTTGCCGAAGATGGCGAACTGCACGCCTTCTTTGGTGGCCACGTGCTGCATCAGTTTGGCCACCGCCAGCGGTTCCAGCCCGGCGTCGGCTTCGATCAGCACGGCGCGATCGGCGCCGATGGCCATCGCACTGCGCAGCGTCTCCTGGCAAGCGCTTGGGCCGCAGGACACGACGATCACTTCCGAGGCGACACCGGCCTCCCTGAGACGGACTGCTTCTTCGCAGGCGATCTCGTCGAACGGGTTCATGGACAACTTCTGGTTCGCGAGATCGACTCCCGAACCGTCGGACTTGACGCGGGCCTTGACGTTGTAGTCCAGCACCCGCTTGACAGCGACCAATATCTTCACTTTATCTCCATGTGATTTAAAAAATAAACAATTCAAGAACGGCAAGAACGAAGCCCGAAGCCGGCCCCTTCAATCCCGGCTCACTCCCACTTCCAGTCCTTGTACGTCTCGCGCAACTTGGTCTTGAGGAACTTGCCGGTCGAAGTACGCGGGATTTCATTCACGAAAGCGAAACCTTCGGGCAACTGCCACTTGGCGAACGTCTTGGCCAGATGATCGCGAATCTCTTCCCCAGTGGCACTCATGCCAGGGCGCAACACCACCACCGCCAGCGGCCGCTCGGCCCAGCGCGGGTGCGGCACTGCGATCACGGACGCCTCCAGCACAGCCGGATGCCCCATCACGGCGTTTTCCAGATCGACCGAACTAATCCATTCGCCGCCCGACTTGATCAAATCCTTGGTGCGATCGGTCAACTGCAGGAAACCCTCGGAGTCGATGCAGCCGACATCACCTGTGCGCAGCCAGCCATCGGCAGTGAAGCTGCTTTCGTTGATGGGCAGATCGTGATAGGAGCCGGTAATCCATGGCCCACGCACCTGAATCTCGCCGACCGACCGCCCATCCCACGGTACTTCACCGTTGTCGCCGACCAGACGAATCTCAACCAATGGCGCGGCCATGCCCTGCTTGATACGGAAGGCATATTGCTCTTCCTTGGGCAGTGCCCGCATGGAGGGTTTGAGCGAGGACACGGTACCCAGCGGCGAAGTCTCGGTCATGCCCCAGGCAGTGCCAACTTCAAGACCAAACTCATCGAAGCCACGGAACAAGGATTCGGGCGCCGCAGAGCCGCCCACCATCATGCGCATGCCAGGCACCAGGTCGTACTTGCCCGGGTTTGCGCGCAGCGTCTGCAGCAGCGACAACCAGATGGTGGGCACACCACCGGTGACGGTGACCCGCTCGCGCTGGTACAAGTCGAGCAGCGATTCTGAGTCGAGGTGCGGGCCGGGAAACACCTGCTTGGCACCGACGAAGGTTGAGACGAATGGCAAACCCCATGCGTTGGCGTGGAACATTGGCACCACCGGCAGCACTGTGTCAGTACCCGACACGTTGATCCCCCCTGGCAGTGCCGCCACGAGCGTGTGCAGCACGGTGGAGCGGTGCGAATAGACGACACCCTTGGGGCTGCCCGTGGTGCCCGAGGTGTAGCACATGCCGCAGGGCGCGTTTTCATCGACTTCAACACATTTGAAGTCATCAGTCGCTCCACCGATGAAGCCTTCATAGTCCTCGTACCCCTGCGGCACCGGCTTGCCTGTCAGCGGCACCACAATGATGCGCTCGAAGTTGACATCCTTGGCAAACTGCGCCAGCAACGGCAGCAAAACATCGTCGACGATCAGGAAACGGTCCTTGGCGTGGTTGACGATGAACGCAATGTCGTGCGGGAACAGGCGCAGGTTGAGGTTGTGCATCACCGCGCCGGCCGCCGGAATGCCGAAGTAGCACTCGAGGTGGGCGTAATGGTTCCACATCAGGGTTGCGACCCGGTCACCGGGCTGGATGCCGGCCTTGACCAGCGCCTCGGCCAGACCCTTGGCCCGACGGTGGAAGTCGGCGTAGGTATGGCGATGCAGGGACTTGTCGGGCATCCTCGATACGATCTCCACCTTCGGGTGGTACAGCTTGGCCCGCTCCAGGAAATGATTGAGCGAGAGTGGCACTTGCATCATGGTCGATTTCATATTCAGCTTTCAACTCCAAAAAAATTGTCACTACAGACTCAACGAAAAACCAGAAATCAACTCCCTACCCCCGATGGGGTAACGGCTGACTTCGCGCTGCGCCTTGCGCGCCCGATGCCGCCACGCGAGGAAACAGCATCGAAAACATACGCTCCGCCAGCACATCCAGGTCCAGTCGCCCGGATGGTCGGTACCACTGCGCCGTCCAGTTGAGGGCACCAAGCACCGTCTGGCGCACCAGCACGGCATCGGCGTCAACCAGGCCCAGAGCCGCAGCCTCATTGATCGGCGCCATCCACAAGGCCTCGTAGGCGTCACGCAATGTCATCACCCGGGTCTGGGCGGTCGGCGAAAGGCTGCGCCACTCGTAGAGCAGCACGGTCATCGCGTCGAGCCGCGGACCCAGCAAGGCCTTCAGGTGGCTGCGCACCATCGACAACAGTCGCTCGGGCAAGCGAGCCTCGCCGACCAGCCCGTCGCGCACCGACTGCATGATGTCGCGAACGCCCTCCTCCATGATCGCCACCAGCAGTTCCTCCTTGGTGGCGAAGTGATAGAAAAGCGAGCCCGAAGTCATGCCCAACGCCTGGGCAATCTCGCGCACCGAGGTGCGCTCGTACCCCCGGCGCCGGAACTGGCTCGCCGCAGTCGCCAAAATCGTGTCTTTTCGCCCGTTGTCACGCACCTTTATCATGACATATACTATACCATCTAACAAGCGTTTGGTCGATATACTGGTTCTTGTTCATCGTGTGTTCGGCGCTTCTGGCGCCCGCCTGCGGAAATGAGCTACCAGTGCAAGCCTCGACCATGCCAGTGTCACAGTGTCAATCGGACTTCAAGGACAGACCCATGCTCAACCGCACCATCTTCGGTGAAGAACACGAACTCTTTCGGGACCAGGCCCGCCGCTTTCTGGAAGAAGAAGTCATTCCCCATCACGCCGGCTGGGAAGCCGATGGCATCGTGCCGCGCGCCGTCTGGAGCAAGGCCGGCGCCGCAGGCCTGCTGTGTCCGGCCATTCCCGAAGCCTACGGCGGCGGTGGCGGCACACGCCTGCACAGTGCTGTGCTGATTGAAGAAGTAGCGCGCGCCGGCACGAGCGGGATCGGCTTCGGCCTGCACTCCGACATCGTGGCGCCCTACATCCTGGCCTACGGCACCGAGGAGCAAAAGCACAGCTGGCTGCCGAAAATGGCCACCGGCGAGGTCATTGGCGCCATCGCCATGACCGAGCCGGGCGCAGGAAGCGACCTGCAAAACGTGCGCACCAGCGCCGTGCGCGACGGCGATGAACTGGTGATCAATGGTCAAAAGACCTTCATCACCAACGGCCAGAACGCCGACCTGGTGATCGTCGTCGTCAAGACCGACCCGACGCAAGGCGCCAAGGGCACCTCGCTGGTGCTGGTCGAGACCAATCGCCACGGCTTCACGCGCGGGCGCAACCTCGAAAAAATCGGCATGAAGGCGCAGGACACCTCGGAACTCTTCTTCGACGGCGTGCGCGTGCCGGTCAGCAACATCCTCGGTGGCGAGGGTAAGGGATTTTTCCTGCTGATGCAGGAGCTGGCCTGGGAGCGCATGCAGATCGCCGTCGGCGCGGTGGCGGGCGCTGAGGCCGCACTGCAGTGGACCATCGATTACACAAAGGATCGCAAGGCCTTCGGCCAGCGCGTGATCGATTTCCAGCACAACCGATTCAAGCTCGCCGAAATGAAAACCGAAGTGCAGGTCGCACAGGTCTTTGTCGACCGCCTGATCGGCCTGCTGATGGACGGTCAGCTTGATGCTGCCACTGCGGCGATGGCCAAGTACTGGACTACCGACCTGCACTGCAAGGTGATCGACCAATGCCTGCAGATGTTCGGCGGCTTCGGCTACATGTGGGAGTACCCGATTGCCCGCGCCTATGCGGATGCACGCGTCGCGCGCATCTACGGCGGCACCAACGAGATCATGAAGGAAATCATCAGCCGTACGCTGTAGATTGACGCCCCACCCCGCCCCCAGCCGCTCTTTTGCCTCCACCGATTGAAAAAAGGAAACCCACCATGACCGACGCATTCATTTTTGATGCCGTGCGCACGCCGCGCGGCAAGGGCCGCAGTTCAGGTGCTTTGCACGGCACCACGCCCATCAGCCTGGCCATCACGGCGCTGCAGGCGCTACGCGACCGCAACACCCTGGACACCGCCTTCGTGGACGATATCATCCTCGGCTGTGTCGAGCCCGCCGGTGAGCAAGGCGCCGACATCGCGCGCGTCGCCGCCATTGCCGCCGGGTTCCACGAGAGCGTGGCCGGCGTGCAGGTCAACCGCTTTTGCGCCTCGGGGCTCGAGGCCTGCAACATGGCCGCCGCCAAGGTGATGTCGGGCCAGTCGCCGCTGGTCATCGGCGGCGGTGTCGAGAGCATGAGCCGCGTGCCCATGGGAACCAGCGGCGGGGCTTGGGCGACTGACCCGGCAGTGGCAATTCCGACCTATTTCGTGCCGCAGGGCATTTCCGCCGATCTGATCGCCACCCTCTACGGTCACAGCCGCAACGATGTTGACAGCTACGCGGTCGAAAGCCAGCGCCGCGCCGCCTTGGCCTGGGCCGAAGGCCGCTTTGCCAAATCGATCGTGCCGGTCAGGGACGTGAATGGCTGCATCGTGCTGGATCGCGACGAACACATGCGCGCCGACACCACGCTGGCGTCGCTGGCCAAGCTGGAGCCGGCCTTCAAGGTGCAAGGTGAACAATACGGTTTCGATGCGGTGGCGATGCAGCGCTACCCGGAAGTCGAGCGCATGACGCACATCCACCACGCCGGCAACTCCTCGGGCATTGTGGACGGCGCCTCCGCGGTGCTGATCGGCAACGCCGAGATCGGCAAACGGCTGGGCCTGAAAGCCCGTGCCCGCATCCGCTCGTTCGCATCCATCGGCAGCGAACCCACCATCATGCTGACCGGCCCCTCCTACTCGGCGGAAAAAGCACTCAAGCTGGCCGGCATGAAAGCCAGCGACATCGACCTCTACGAACTGAACGAGGCCTTCGCCTCGGTCGTGCTGCGTTTCATGGAAGTGATGAACGTCCCGCACGACAAGATGAACGTCAACGGCGGCGCCATCGCCATGGGGCACCCGCTGGGCGCCACCGGCGGCATGATCCTGGGCACCGTGCTTGACGAACTCGAGCGCCGCAACCTCTCCACCGGCCTGATCACGCTGTGCGTGGGCGCCGGCATGGGTACCGCCACCATCATCGAGCGCGTCTGAAGCCCCGGCCCGACGCGAACCTCCTCACAGACCTGGACCAACACCATGACTATTGACTACAAGCTGGATGCCGACGGCATCGCCACCATCACCTGGGCCATGCAGGACGTGCCGATGAACGTCCTCAACGGGCAATCCATTCCCGCCTTCACCGAGGCCGTGCGCAAGGCCGTCGCGGACGCATCCGTCAAGGGCGTGATCGTCACTTCGTCCAAGCCCGAATTCATTGCCGGGGCCGACCTCAACATGATGCTCGCCATCACCGACGTGGCCGGCATGATGGACTTTGTCACCCAACTGCACGTCCTGATGCGCGGCATCGAAAAAGGCGGCAAACCTTTTGTCGCCGCCCTCAATGGCACCACGCTTGGCGGCGGCTATGAAGTTGCGCTGGCCTGCCACCGCCGCATCGCCGCCGACAACCCCAAGGCCCTCATCGGCCTGCCCGAGGTGGCGATCGGCCTGCTGCCCGGCGGCGGCGGCACGCAGCGCCTGCCGCGCATGATCGGCATCCGCAACGCCCTGCCCCTGCTGCTCGAGGGCAAAAAGCTCGCACCCAAAAAAGCCCTGGAAGCCGGCCTGATCGATGAGGTCGTGCCGGCCGACCAGCTGCTGGCCCGCGCCAAACAGTGGCTGCTGACTGACGGTGCCGCGGCGGCCGTGCAACCCTGGGATCGCAAGGGCTTCAAACTGCCCGGCGGCACCGTGCAGAGCCCCATGGGCTACGACACTTTCGCCGCCAGCAACGCCATGCTGCGCGCCAAGACCTTTGGCAACTACCCGGCGCCCGAGGCCATTTTGAGCTGCGTCTACAACGGCTGCCAAGTCGATCTCGACACCGGCTGCAAGGTGGAGATGCGCGAGTTCGTCAAACTCACGACCGGCAAACAGGCCAAGAACATGATCCGCTCGCTGTTCTTCGGCATCGGTGACGCCAGCAAGCTCGCTTCGCGGCCCAAAGATGTTGCCAAGGCCAGCTACCGCAAGGTCGGCATCCTGGGTGCCGGCATGATGGGCGCGGGCATTGCCTTCGCCGCTGCCGAGGTCGGCATGGAAGTCGTGCTGCTCGACAGCAGTGCCGAGGGCGCCGCCAAGGGCAAAGCCTACAGCGAGAATCTGTGGAACAAGCGCGTGGCGACCAAGCGCATGACCGAGGCCGAGCGCGATGCCAAACTCGCCCTGATCAAGCCGACCATCAACTTTTCCGACCTGACCGGCTGCGACATCGTGGTCGAGGCCGTATTCGAAGACCGCGCCATCAAGGCCGACGTGACGCGCAAGGCCGAGGCGGTCATCGCCAGCAGCGCCATCTTCGCCTCCAATACCTCCACCCTGCCAATCAGCGGGCTGGCCGAGGCCTCGGCGCGCCCGGCCAACTTCATCGGACTGCACTTTTTCTCGCCGGTGGACAAGATGCCGCTGGTCGAGATCATCCGTGGCAAAGCCACCAGCGACGATTGCCTGGCGCGCGCCATGGACTTCGTCAAGGCGATCCGCAAGACGCCCATCGTTGTCAACGACAGCCGCGGCTTCTACACCAGCCGCGTGTTCTCCACCTATGTTGGCGAGGGCCTGGCACTGCTGGCCGAAGGCGTGAAACCAGCCCTGATCGACAACGCCGGGCGCATGACCGGCATGCCGGTGGGGCCGCTGGCGCTGGCCGACGAAGTCTCGCTCGAACTAATGGCGCGCATCCGCAAACAGACCGCCGCCGACCTCGGCGCGGCCTACCAGCGCAGCGCCATCGACGACGTTTGCGACCGTATGGTGGACAAGTTGGGCCGGCTGGGCAAAAAGGTCGGCAAAGGCTTCTACGACTACCCGCAAGACGGCCCCAAACAGCTATGGGCGGGCCTGGCGCAAGAGTTTGCGCCAGCAGCCACGCAACCCACGGTGGAAGAAGTCAGGCAGCGCCTGATGTTCATCCAGTCGGTTGAGACCGCACGCTGCCTCGAAGAGAAAGTGCTGCTGTCGCCCATTGATGCCGATGTCGGTGCCATCCTGGGCTGGGGCTTCCCGGCTTACCTGGGCGGCCCGATCGGCCAGATCCACAGCCTGGGGGTGGCCGCCTTTGTCAAGGCCTGCGAGACCCTGGCCGATCGGCACGGTGCGCGCTTTGCGCCGCCGCAGTTGCTGCGCCGCATGGCCGACCTTGGCGAGCGTTTTTACGACCTGTAACCAAGACCTTTCAGCGAGAACCGCCCATGCCCGTCATTCAAAGTCAAATCGACCCGCAGTCAGAAAGCTTCCTCAAGCACCGCGAGCAGATGCTCGCCCTGATCGATAGTTTCCGCACGCTTGAGGACCGTGTGCGCAACACCTCGAACAGCCAGGAGGCGAAGTTCCGCGCCCGCAAACAGCTGCTGCCGCGCGAGCGCATCGCGCTGCTGCTCGATCGCGGCTCGCCGTGGCTGGAGTTCTCGACCCTGGCCGGGTTCAAGATGCACGACGACGACGGTGAAAAAAACGTGCTGGGTGGCGGAATCATCACCGGCATCGGGGTGGTGTCCGGTATCCGTTGCATGGTGATCGCGTCGGACAGCGCCATCAAGGGCGGCACCATTACACCGATGGGCATGCGGAAGAGTCTGCGTGCCGAGGTGATCGCACTGGAGAACAAACTGCCGGTGGTGCGACTGGTCGAATCGGGCGGTGCCAACCTGATGCACGTGGGTGAAGTGTTCATTGAAGGTGGCCGAGGTTTCGCCAACCAGGCACGGCTGTCGGCTGCGGGCATTCCACAGGTCTGCGTAATGCATGGTCACTCTACCGCTGGCGGTGCCTATCTGCCGGGGATGTCCGACTATGTGATCATGGTGCGTGGCCGCGCCAAGGCCTTCCTGGCCGGCCCGCCCCTGCTCAAGGCTGCCACTGGCGAGATCGCCACCGGCGAAGAACTGGGTGGCGCTGAAATGCACTGTTCGATGTCGGGTTTGGCAGAGTATATGGCTGAGGACGATGCCGATGGCATCCGCATCGCTCGCGACATCCTGGCACGACTGCCGTGGAATGACCGCCTGCCGATGCGCCCGGTAAAGACGTGGAAAGAGCCACGTTATCCGGTCGAACAACTCGCCGGTGTCGTTCCTGTTGACTTCCGCCAGCCCTACGACATGCGCGAATTGCTAGCGCGGGTGATCGACGACTCCGATTTCCTCGACTTCAAGCCACTTTATGGCTCTAACACCGTGTGTGGTCATGGTGCCATCGAAGGGCACCCGTGCGGCTTTATCGGCAACAACGGGCCGATCGATCCGCAAGGTTCCACCAAAGCGACTCAGTTCATCCAGCTGTGCTGCCAGTCGGGCACCCCGATCATCTATCTGCAGAACACCACCGGTTTCATGGTCGGCAAGGATGTCGAACAGGTTGGCATGATCAAGCATGGGGCCAAGATGGTCCAGGCGGTCGCCAATGCCACCGTGCCACAAATCACCTTGATGACAGGCGCATCCTTTGGCGCTGGCAACTACGGCATGTGCGGTCGCGCCTACGACCCACGTTTTGTGTTCGCTTGGCCCAACGCACGGGTGGCGGTCATGGGCGGCGAGCAAGCCGCCACCGTGATGCGCATCGTGACGGAAGAAAAATTTGCCCGTCTCGGTAAGGAACCACCAGCAGAGACCATGGAGGCCATGAAGAAGGAGATCCTGGCACGTTTTGATATCGAGTCGCATTCTTTGGTTGCCACCGCGCGCTTGTGGGACGACGGCATCATCGACCCGCGTGACACACGCCGGGCGTTGGCGACCACGCTGGCGGCATGTCGCGAGGCTGCGTTGCGGCCCCTGCTGTCGAACACCTTTGGCGTAGCACGAATGTGAGAACCCTGATGAACTTCACCAAAATCCTTATTGCCAACCGCGGCGAGATCGCGTGCCGGATTATCCGCACGGCAAAGGCTTTGGGCTACCGCACGGTAGCTGTCTACAGCGAAGCCGATGCCCAGGCGCTGCATGTTGCCATGGCCGACGAGGCCGTGTGTATCGGCCCGGCGCCGGTCCGTGAGAGCTACCTAAACGTCGCGGCACTGCTGGCAGCGGCACGCAGCACCGGCGCGGATGCGGTGCACCCCGGCTACGGCTTCTTGTCGGAGAACGACAGCTTTGCACAGGCTTGCCTGGACGCCGGGCTGGTGTTCATCGGCCCGGACCCGCAATCCATCCTGAAAATGGGCAACAAGGCCGGCGCCAAGCGCCTGATGCTGGCGGCGGGCGTGCCCTGCGTGCCGGGCTACCAGGGCGCCGACCAATCCGATGCCACGCTGCTCGCGAAAGCCGGAGAGATTGGCTTTCCGATCATGGTCAAGGCGGCGGCGGGCGGCGGCGGGCGTGGCATGCGGCTGGTCGAACACCCGCAGGACTTGGCGGTCGCACTGGTCAGTGCCCGCTCGGAAGCAGGCAACGCCTTTGGCAGCGAAGAGCTGATTCTCGAACGCGCGGTGATTGAGCCGCGCCACGTCGAAATCCAGGTCTTCGGCGACAAACACGGCAACATCATCCACCTCGGCGAGCGCGACTGTTCGATCCAGCGTCGGCACCAGAAGGTGTTCGAGGAAGCCCCCTCCCCGGCGGTCACGCCCGCACTGCGCGCACAGATGGGCGCAGCGGCAGTGGCGGCGGCGCGCACCGTGAACTACGTCGGCGCTGGCACAGTCGAGTTTTTGCTCGACCGCGAAGGGCGTTTTTATTTTCTGGAGATGAACACACGGCTACAGGTCGAACACCCGGTGACCGAGTGCATCACCGGTCTGGACCTGGTGGCCTGGCAGTTCGCCGTGGCCCGTGGCGAACCCTTGCCGTTAACGCAAGAGCAAGTGCAATTGAATGGGCACGCGATTGAAGTGCGCCTGTATGCAGAAGACCCATACGCCGATTTTCTGCCACAAAGTGGCGATGTTGCGGTCTGGAGCCCGCCCACGGGCGAAGGCGTGCGCGTTGACCACGGCCTGGTCTCAGGCCAGACCGTGAGCCCTCACTACGATCCGATGATCGCCAAGATCATTGCGCACGGCGCCACCCGCGACGAAGCGCGACGCCGCCTAATCGGTGCCCTGCAACGCACCCGCCTGCTCGGCCTGCCCAACAACCGCTCCTTCCTCGAGGCCGTGGCCAGCCACCCGGCATTCGCCGCTGGCGAGACGACGACCGCCTTCATCGCCCAGCATTTCGACACTGCGGTGCTGGTGCGACCCCAACCCGACTCGCTAGCGCTGGCGCTGGCCAGTACGCTGTGGTTTGAAGCCAGCGCCACGCCGGGCGCGGCCGCGCCCTGGCGCTCCAGCCGGCCGGGACGCTGGCCGATGCTCATCGGCGAGAGCGAACACCGCCACGCCGTGCACATCACGGCCACCGGCGCCCACAGCTACAGACTCGAAGTGGGCGCGGCGCTACACCACATCACCCTCAGCGGACGCGAAGGCGAGTGCCTGCACCTGATCGCCGACGGCGTGCAACAACACGCCGCGGCGGTGTTTGCCAACGGCGTGTTGCACCTGGAACTGGGCGGCCTGAGCGCCAGCTTTGAAGACCTGACCTACGCCCCGCCGGCTGCAGCCGCGGGAAGTGCAGGAGCGCGGGTGCTGGCACCGATGAACGGGCGCGTGCTCGGGGTGTTCGTCCAGGTTGGGGAGGCCGTGACCAAGGGGCAGCGCATCGTGGTGCTCGAAGCGATGAAGATGGAACATCAGCTGCTGGCCCGTCGCGATGGCGTGGTGGACCAAGTTGCGGTGCGTGCTGGCGACCAGGTTGCCACGCGCGCCTTGCTGGTGTCACTGGTCGAGCAGCCTGATTGATGCGCACGTCGCCCTGCACGCACGACACACGCCATACCCACGAGGAGTAATACCCATGCCAGCCGAAACCCTGCCTGCCAAGAGCCCCTTTTATACGCCCGAGCACCTGGCGTTCCGCGATGCGATGCGCCGCTTCGTCGCCCGGGAAATCAGCCCGCATGTTGACGCCTGGGACGAAGCCGAGTCCTTTCCTGTCGAGTTGTACCGCAAGGCAGCCGAGATCGGCCTGCTTGGCTTGGGCTTCCCCGAAAGCCATGGTGGCAACGACGGCGACCTGTTCATGACCATCATCGCCGCGCAGGAACTTGCGCGTTGCGGTGCTGGCGGTGTCCTGGCGAGTCTGCTGTCACACACCATCGGCTGTCCGCCCATCGTCAATGTGGGCAACGAGGCGCTCAAGCAGCGCGTCTTGCCGCCGGTACTGCGGGGCGAGAAGATCAGCGCGCTCGGCATCACCGAACCCTCCGGCGGCTCCGATGTGGCCAACCTCAAGACTACGGCCCGCCGAGATGGTGATCACTACGTCGTCAACGGCTCGAAAACATTCATCACCTCCGGCATGCGCGCCGACTTCTACACCGTAGCAGTGCGCACCGGCGGGCCCGGCCCGGGCGGCGTGTCGCTGCTGCTGATCGAAAAAGGCACGCCCGGCTTCACGCAAACGCCTTTGAGAAAAATGGGCTGGTGGTGCTCCGACACCGCCGCCTTGTATTTTGATGACTGCAGGGTGCCGGTGGATAACCTGGTGGGGGTGGAAAACCAGGGTTTCAAGGCCATCATGAAGAACTTCAACCGCGAGCGCATCTTCCTCGCCGCCGGTGCCAACGGTTTTGCCCGTGTCTGCCTGGACGAAGCGCTGGCCTGGTCGCGTGAACGCGAGATGTTTGGCGGCAAGTTGATCGACCAGCAGGTCACCCGCCACAAACTCGCCGACATGGCCATGCGCGTCGAGGCGACCCAGGCCATGCTGGAATTGCTGGCCTGGCGCGTCGAACAGGGCGACACGCCGGTGGGCGAAATCTGCCTGCTGAAGAACCAGGCCACCCAGACCATGGCCTATTGCGCCAGCGAGGCGGTGCAACTGCACGGCGGCGCCGGCTTCATGCGCGGTGTCAAGGTGGAACGCATTTACCGCGAGGTCAAAGTCAACGCCATTGGTGGCGGCGCCGAAGAGGTGATGCGCGACCTGGCGGCGCGCCAGCTCGGGTTTTACGCCGGAAGCCCTCGATGAAGTCCACCACCTCACCCATACAGCACATGCCGCCTTCGGCGCTGCCCGAGGCCATGCGCCTGGCCTTGGCGGACGCGCCAGCGCCTGAATGCGCGCACGGCTTCCCCCGTGCCTGGTGGCGTCATCTCGGCGCCAGCGGCCTGCTCGGTGTGGGGTTCGACAGCGACGGTGGATCGCCCGTAGCGGACTCCGCGCTGGTCAGCGCGCTGGCCGGCATCGTCGCCCGCGAATCCGCCAGCCTGGGCCTCGGCATGGCGTGGATGATGCAGCAGATGCTGGGGCGCTTCGTGCTGGCGCCGAATCTGCGTAGCGACCGGCATCGTGCCCTTTTGGCATCCATGGCGCGTGGCGACGCGCTGCTGGCACTCGCGATCTCCGAACCCGGCACCGGCGCACACCCCAAACACCTGAGCTGCCGGGCGGTTCAGGACGGCAACAACTGGCTCCTTGACGGCCACAAGGCCTTCGTCAGCAACGGCCCGGCCGCCGATGCCATCATCGTGCTGGCCGTCAGCGGCGAGCACCAGGGGCGCAAGCGCTTCGATGCTTTCATCGTTGAGGCCAACACACCGGGCCTGACCCGCGAACTGGACGACAAAGTGCGCGGACTGGCGCCGCTCGGCCATTGCGGCCTGGGCCTTGTCGGCTGCCGGGTGCCGGACAGCCAGCGCCTGGGCGCGTCGGGACAGGCGTTCGACACCATCGCGCGGCCGCTGCGCGCGATCGAAGACGCGCTGCTGCTGGGGGCTATGCTCGGCGCCATGCAAGCCGAGCTGGACGCCTTGGCACGCTGGTTCCGCAATGCAGCCCGCACGCCGGCTTTGACCCGGGACCTGGGTGGCTTGCAACTCGAACTCGATGCCCTGTCGCCAGTGGCCCGTCATGCTGCCCAGCACCTGGACCAGCACGGGCCCAACGAGGCGCTGGCGGCGTTCAACCTGGGCGCGCGCCGCCTGTTTGATCGCTGGCAAGGCGCCTGTGAATCCTTTGCCGCCACCCTGGACGACCATGAACCCGCCCTGCTCACCCTGGCGCGTGATCTGCGCCTGGTGCTGGGCATAGCCCGCGGCATCGCCGAATCCCGACAACTTCAAGCCGGCGAAACCCTGCTGCGCCCCAAGGAAACCCATGAAAACACTTTACCAACCCCACTTTGATTCCATTGATGGCCTGGCGCAGCGCCTGGCTGCGGTCGACTACATTGCCAGCCGCGAAATCGCCACCTCGGTCTACCTGGGCTTCAACCTGGAAAAGCCGATCCTGGTCGAAGGCCCGGCCGGCGTCGGCAAGACCGAACTGGCCAAGGGCATGGCCGAGATTCTCGACGTGCCCCTGATCCGCATGCAGTGTTACGAAGGCCTGGACGAATCCAAGGCCTTGTACGAGTGGAAATACGGCAAGCAATTGCTCTACACGCAACTCCTCAAGGACAAACTGGGCGAGATGATGCAAGGCGCGGTGGGACTGGCGGCCTCGATCGAGCGGCTGCATGCGCACGACGACCTGTTCTTCTCCGAGCACTTTCTCGAGCCGCGCCCGCTCTACCAGGCCCTGCACCAGGAGCGCGGCTGCGTGCTGCTGGTGGACGAGGTTGACAAGTCCGACCCCGAGTTCGAGGCTTTCCTGCTCGAAGTGCTGTCCGACTTTCAGGTCTCGGTGCCCGAACTCGGCACCATCAAGGCCAAGGTCAAGCCCATCGTCTTCCTCACCAGCAACAACACGCGCGAGATGAGCGACGCGCTCAAGCGCCGCTGCCTGCATTTGCACATTCCATTCCCCGAGGCGAAGCTGGAGCGGCGCATTCTGGAGCGCCGCGTGCCCGGCTTGTCGGCAACACTAAACCGCGAGCTGGTCGCCTTCATTCAGGCCGTGCGCCAGATGGACCTGAAAAAGCAGCCCTCGGTCAGCGAGACCATCGACTGGGCCAAAACGCTGCTGCTGCTGCACGCCGAACACTTGAGCCTGGACCTGGTGCGCGACACGCTCAACGTCTTCCTCAAGTTTGAGCAGGACATTGCCTCGGCCAGCGAGCAACTGCCGGCCCTGCTGCAGCAAGCGCGCAAGGACGCGGAGATTCCCCGTGCAAGCCACGCTTGAAGATTTTTTCAAGGCACTGCGCGGCAGCGACCTTGAGATCAGCCTGAACGCCCAGATCGATGCGGCACGCGCCGTCGAACTGGTCGGCTGGAGCGACCGCACCCTGCTCAAAAGCGCGCTGGGCACGACGCTGGCCAAGACCACCCCGGACCGCGCCCTGTTCGACGACGCCTTTGACCGCTTCTTCCGTTTCAGCTCGTTCGAAAACATGGCCGCGCAAGGCAGCCCGGCCCCGCCCGGTTCGGACGCCATGGCAGCGCAAGACCCACCGGACCAGGCTCAAGACAAACAGACTGCAACCGGTTCCGGCGGGCCGGGCGGCTGCCAGGGCGGCGGGGGCCAGGCCTTGTCGCAGTTCCTGATGTCGGGTGACTCGGCGGCACTGGCCAAGCGCATGCAGGAAGCCGCGCGGGAAGTGGGTCTGACCGACATCTGGTTCTTCACCCAAAAAGGCTACTACACCCAAAAAATCCAGCAGGCCATGGGACTCGACCTGCTGGACCGCGAAATTTCCGACGCCAAACGCCAGACGCTGGCACCCGAGCGCGCCATAGAACTCGAACTGGCGCGCAAACGGTTGTTTGTAGAGGTGCGCAATTTTGTCGAGCGCAAGCTCGCGCTCTTCGGCACGGCACCCACGCGCCAGTTGCACGACGACTTTCTGCAGTCGCAAAAGCTCTCCAACATCGAAAAGCGCGATTTCACGCGCATGCACTTCATCGTCAGCAAAATCGCCAAACGGCTGGCTGATCGCCACTCGCGGCGCAAGAAGAAGCGCGTGCGTGGCCAGCTCGACTTCCGCAAGACCCTGCGCAAGAACGCCGCCTACGACGGCGTGATGTTCGAAACCTTCTGGCGCTCCAAAGTGGTGGATCGGCCACGGGTGGTGGCCATCTGTGACGTCAGCGGCTCGGTGCGCCAGTACGCGCGCTTTTTGCTGCTGTTCCTGCACAGCCTGGGCGAGCAGGTGAGCGACCTGCGCAGTTTCGCCTTCACCAACCATCTGGTCGAGGTCAGCGACACCTTCGAGTCGCTGCCGGTCGAACAGGCGGTGGACAAAGTCATGCAGGCGGTAGGTGGCAGCGGCACCGACTACGGGCAGACGCTGCTCGACATCGAGGAGCAATTGCTGGACGACATCGATCGCCGCACCACAGTGTTGATACTCGGCGACGCGCGCAACAACCGCGGCGAAGCCCAGGCGCAAGTCATGCAAATGCTCTACCGGCGCGCGCGCCGGGTGATCTGGCTCAACCCCGAGCCCGTCTCGTTCTGGGGTCTGGGCGACTCGGAGATGAAACGCTACGCGCCTTATTGCCACATCGCGCGCGAATGCAACTCTATCACGCACCTGGAGAGCACGCTGGACGCGCTGCTGCGTACCCACTCGGCCAGCGCCTGAAGCCCGCCCTCCCACGCTCATAGGACACACTACCCATGGCCCGCCCCACATTGCAACTCCACCCCCG
The DNA here is from genome assembly GCA_031291295.1 of Rhodoferax sp. Taxonomy (GTDB): domain Bacteria; phylum Pseudomonadota; class Gammaproteobacteria; order Burkholderiales; family Burkholderiaceae_C; genus Rhodoferax_A. Next base: position 46,942 of record JARLJI010000260.1, read on the forward strand.
CAAAGAGCCGGTCACCGCGCACCCCGCCGCCACCCTCCTGCTGCTGCGTGATGGTGCGCTTGGCGTCGAAGTGTTGATGACCCGGCGCTCGCCGAAAGCCAGCTTTCTGCCCGGTGCCTATGTTTTTCCGGGAGGGCGCGTCGACCCGGCAGACCACCAGGCACACACACTGGCGCGCGCGCCTGACGCGGGCGGACGCTACCGCACGGCGGCACTGGCCGCGCTACGGGAAACCTTCGAGGAACTGGGCATCCTGCTGGCGGTACAGGCCGATGGCAAGCCCATCACCCACACCCACCTTCAAGAGTTGGACCGCAGCCAGGCGCTGTACCCGCAACTCCACGCCAGGGGCTGGTCGCTGACGCTTGATCAGATGCGCATGCTGGCCTGCTGGACGACAGACCGCAGCGTGCCCAAGCGTTTCAGCACCACGTTTTTCGCCGCCATGATGCCGGCGCAGCAAGACCCGGTGGCCGACGAAATGGAGCAGTTCGAGCCCGTCTGGGTCAGGCCCCAGGATGCGCTGGCGCAGCACCAGGCCGGCAACTTCTTCATGATCTTCCCGACCATCCGCACCTTGCACTGGCTGTCGGATTTCGAGCAGGCCGAGCAGGCCCTGGCTGCTTGCACCGAAGACGCGCCGCTGTGGAGCTCCTGTCCGCGGGGCGGACTGGTCGGTGGTCAACCGCAGCGCTTCATGGAGCACGAAGCGCCGTACGGCGAACTCGCGCTGGTCTGCCCGGACGGGCAGCTCGAGCACCCGCTGGACTGGCAACACGAGCGGCAGGTGCCCCTGTTGCGGCACCTGCATCGCCTCACCGCCCCCAACGCCAGCGTCATGACCGGCCCCGGCACCAACAGCTACATCGTGGGCGACGCGGCCAGCGGCTACATCGTCATTGATCCGGGCCCCTTGCTGAAGGACCCTATCGAACGCCTGCTGGCGTTCACGGCGGGCAATATCACCGCCATCGTCTGCACCCATTCCCACCCCGATCACTCGCCGGCGGCACGGCCGCTGGCCGAAGCCTGCGCCCGCCTGAGTGGCCACACGCCGCCAGTGCTGGGCCTGGCCTCGGCCGCCACCGCGCGCGCCAATTCTCACTTCACACCCGACCGCGCCCTGGGCGACGGCGAGCGTCTGGCGTTGCGTAACGGTGTGCATCCGATCACCCTGCGCGTGGTGCACACGCCGGGGCACGCCGCCAACCACCTCTGCCTGATCCTCGAAGAGGATGGCTTGCTGTTCTCGGGCGACCACATCCTGAACGGCAGCACCACCATCATCGATCCGCCGGACGGCGACATGAGCGCTTACCTCGATTCACTGGACCGCCTGGCGCTGGCCTGCGAGCAAGATCGCATCGAATTCATCCTGCCGGCGCACGGCCATGTGATCGGTGACGCAGCACAGGCCATCGCGCAGCTCAAGGCACACCGGCTGCGGCGCGAAGCCAAGGTGCTGGCCGCCATGCGCGCAGCGCCCCACTGCGGACCGAACGCGTGGGTATCTTTAGCCTACGACGACACGTCCGAGGCGCTCTGGCCGCTGGCCCACAGATCACTGACCGCCCATGTGCAACGCATCGAACAACTAGCGATGCTTTGAATCGCCGTTAAACCCTCATCACAACCACCTTACGGAGTACCCAGATTGTCGAACACCGATCCATCCCAATTCCAGCGCATCGCCGACTACAAGCGAAGCTGGAGTAACAACCCCTTTCTGAACGCCCAGGGTCTCGAAGTCGAAGAAATCGGTACCGGCGAAGTGGTGGTGCGGCTGCCGCAAGTACTGCCGTCGCAGCGCGGCGGCGGCGGCACCGATCATGTGCTCAACGGCGGTGTCGTCTCTTACATGTTTGATGGCGCACTCGGCTGGGCAATCATCTCCTCGCTGCTGGCGATGCCCGAAGCGCTGGAGATCGATCCGTTCGAGCTGCGCCAGTTCACCATCAACCTCGACATTACCTACCTCGAAGCCTCGATAGGCGACCGCTTCGAGGCCCACGGCAAGGTGGTGCGGGTGAGCCGCAGCACGGCCTTCGCCGAGGGCCGTTTCTTCGATGCCAATGGCAAGCTCTGCGCCACCGCCAAGGGCATCTGGCGCGTGTTCTGGCCGCGCAACGCCACCCCCGTTCAAAGCTGATTTTTTTCACTACAACAATAGGAGATACTCATGCAATCCAAAACCCTTCGCATTGGTAGCGCCTCAGGCTTCTGGGGCGACACCGAGTTCGCAGCCGCCCAACTGGTTCAGCATGGCACCATTGATGTTCTGGTGTTCGACTACCTGGCCGAAATCACCATGTCGCTGCTCAGCCGCGCCAAGGCCAAGGACCCGGCACTGGGTTATGCGCCAGATTTTGTCACCGCCCTTCAGCCCCTGATGAAGGAACTGAAGTCGCGCGGCATCAAGGTCATTGCCAACGCCGGCGGCGTCAACCCGTCCGCCTGCCGCGCCGCGCTGGTGGCGGCGGCGCAGGCCGAAGGCGTTGACCTGAAAATTGCCGCCGTGCTGGGCGACGACCTGATGCCGCAGGTCGAGGCACTCCGCGCAACCGGTACCAAGGAGATGTTCGCCGGCAGCTCGTTCCCGCCGAAAGTCATGAGCGCCAACGCCTACCTCGGCGCCTTCCCGATTGCGGCCGCGCTGGCGGCCGGTGCCGACATCGTGGTCACTGGCCGCTGTGTCGACAGCGCCGTCACACTGGCACCGCTGATCCATGCCTTTGGCTGGACCGCCGCCGACCACGATCTGCTCGCGCAGGGCAGCCTGGCCGGCCACCTGATCGAGTGCGGCACGCAGGCCACCGGCGGCAACTACACCGACTGGGACACGGTACCGGGCTGGGACGACATGGGCTTTCCCATCGCCGAGTGCCGCGCCGATGGCAGCTTCGTCATCACCAAGCCCGAAGGCACCGGCGGGCTGGTCTGCCCCTCCACGGTCGGCGAGCAGATGCTGTACGAAATCGGCGACCCGCGCGCCTACATCCTGCCCGACGTGATGTGCGATTTCACCGGCGTGACGCTCACGCAAATCGGCCCCGACCGCGTCGAGGTCAAGGGCGCGCGCGGCCGTGCGCCGACCGACCAGGCCAAGGTCAGCGTCACCTACGCCGACGGTTTCAGGGCCATGAGCCTGTTCATGATTGGCGGCATTGACGCTGGTGCCAAGGCGCAGCGCGTGGGTGCGGCCATGCTGGCGCGCATGCGACGCCACTATGCGCAACGCGGCTGGCCCGACTTCACCGAAACCTGTGTCGAGGCCATCGGCGCCGAAGACACCTACGGCCCGCATGCTCGGCCCGATGCGCGCGAAGTGATGCTCAAGGTCGGCGTGCGCCATCCGGTCAAGGACGCGCTCGAACTGTTTTCACGCGAAGTGGCACCGCTGGCCCTGATGTCGGCCCCAGCCATCACCGGCTTCACCGGTGGTCGACCCAAGGTGCAGCCGGTAGTGCGACTGTTTTCCTGTCTGGTCCCCAAAACACAGGTGGTAGCGAGCATCGACATGGGCGAGCAGACCGTGGCAGCACCGCAGTGGCACGGCCAGACATTCAACCCAGCAACCCTGCCCCAGGTGGGCGGCCCGCTGCCTGCCGCCGACGCCTTTGCGCGCGGCACACGCACAGTGCCGCTGGTGCGACTGGCGTGGGGACGCAGTGGTGACAAGGGCGACGCCGCCAACATCGGCATCCTGGCGCGCCAGCCCGGCTACCTGCCCTTCATCCGCGCCGCCCTGACCGAGCAGGCGGTGGCGGCCTGGTTCGCCCACCTCGTCAAGGGCAGCGTGCAGCGCTTCGACCTGCCCGGCACGCATGCGCTGAACTTTCTGATGCACGAAGCCCTGGGCGGCGGCGGGATCGCTTCCGTCCGCATGGACTCGCAGGGCAAGGCCTTTGCCCAGATGCTGCTCGATTTTCCGGTGCCCATTCCAGCCGACATGGCTCTTTGAGAACTTTCACCCCCTTCCCCCTACCCCAAGACGGAGACACAAACCATGAACACCCCGGCAACCACCGCCATTGCCAACACCGCTTCCGCGGCCCTGCGTGATCGCATCCGCGACGTGCAGGAAGCCGCCCGCGGCGTCACCACCCTATACCCGCGCAGCTACATCCTCCAGTGCATCAAGGAAGATCGCTTCCCCGACGAGCTGTGGCAAAAGCTCGGCGAATTCGGCCTGCTCGGCCTGTCCGTCCCGGAAGAGTACGGCGGCTCCGGCGGCGGCGTACTGGAGATCACCGCGCTCAATGAAGCCCTGGCGCTGGCCGGCGTGCCCACGCTGTTTCTGGTCGTCACCGGCCTGGGCCGGGTGCCAATCATGCGCAACGGCACACCCGAGCAAATCCGCAAGTTCGTCACGCCCACCTGCACCGGCGAGAAGAAACTGTGCTTTGCCATCACCGAACCCAATGCCGGCACCAACAGCTTTGCCATGACCACGCTGGCCACGCCCAACACCGACGGCGGCTGGACGCTCAATGGCCAGAAGGTGTTCATCTCCGGCGCGCGCGATGCCGACTACATGCTGGTGATTGCCCGCACCACCAAGGCCAGCGAGGTGAAAAACCGCACCGAAGGCATCTCGCTGTTCGTGCTCGACATGAAAACGCCCGGCATCCAGCTGACGCAACTCAACATCCAGGTCGAAACCGCCGAGCGCCAGTACATGGTGTTCTTTGACAACGTCAAGCTGTCCGCCGACGCTCTGATCGGCGAAGCCGGCAAGGGCGCCAAGCTGATGTTTGAAGGCCTGAACTCGGAGCGCCTGCTGGCCGCCGGAGCCGCTATCGGCCTGGGCGACTATGCGCTGGCCAAGGCGGTGGCCTATTCCAAGGAGCGCAAGCCCTTCGGCAAGCCGATCGGCTCGTACCAGGCACTGCAGCACCGCATGGCGCAGGCCAAGGCGCAGATCGAGGCAGCCCGGCTGATGACCTACAACGCCGCCGAGCGCTTCGATGCTGGCGAGGACGCCGGTGCGCATGCCAACATGGCCAAGCTGCTAGGCTCGCAAGCGGCCGTGGCCGCCGTCGAGGCCGCGCTGCAAACCCACGGCGGCTACGGCTTTGATCGCGACTACGACATCATCACGCTGTGGCCCATGGTGCGCCTGCTGGAAATCGCACCCATCAACAACGAGATGCTGCTCAACTATATTGGCGAACACGTGCTGGGCCTACCGAAGTCGTACTGAGCGGATGGCCGTCATGCCTGTCGTACGTCTTTATTCATTTCCTGAAAATGTACGCCATACGCTCCGAACCTGATCGCTCAGTGGTCAAGCGGCCACGAGGCCGCCCGCGTAAGACGCCGGAAGAGCGCAATGATGGCAACCGTCACCAAGACCTCGTCAAGGCCGCGGCCAAACTGTTTCGACGCCACGGCTTCAACGGCACGAGCACGCGCGACATCGCCTGCGCCGTCGGCATGCATTCCGGATCGCTCTTCTGTCACTTCAAGAGTAAGGATGCGCTGTTGTACGAGGTGATGCAGAAAGGCATGCGCAGCGCGCTGGCGCGCCAGACGATCGTGCTGCTTTCCGAACATGACGCTGCAACCACGCTGCGGCAATTGATCCGTTCGCATTTCGACACGCTGCTGGGACCGAACAGCGATTTCATGCATGCGGTACTCTACGAGTCGCGCTCTCTCAACACTCAGCAGCGCAACGTCATCGCAAAGCTGCAATGTGACTACGAAGCAGCATGGACGCCAGTGCTCCAAGAACTGTGCTTGACCGGCTGCTTGCAAGTCGAGGTGCCCCTTCTTGCGCGCCTTTTGATCTTTGGTGCACTTAACTGGTCAGTACAGTGGTTCGACGCAAAGAATGGGCGCTCGCGTGATGACCTGATCGATGCGGTAATGGCGTTGTTTATACGTAAGAGGTCGCCTGCGTTACAAAAACAGGCCCTCGGCGTTGCCAGCGCCGCGCGCAGTGAAGAACTCGATCATCAGGCGGTTGACCGTATCGGGCTGCTCATAGGCCACCCAGTGGCTCGCATCTGGCACGATGCGGCAGGCTAGCCGCTGCGTGTTTGATTCCAGGTAGGCGGCACGCGCCGCCGCATCAGGCTGCGGCAGTGGGTCGCGGTCACCCAGAATGCACAGCACCGGGCAGCGCGTGGCGCGCAAGCTCGGGCCCAGGGTGTCGCGGTTGCCAAGAAAACGTGATTTGAAGCGCACCAAGCTATGGTTGTGCCGCTGTATCGCCACCGTCAGCGCATCGATGCGGCGTGGGTCGCCGACCATCATCAGCTCAAGGTTGCGGCGATGGATCGCGTCAGTCTGACTCTCGCTGGCACCCGGCGGCACGGCTTTGAGCTGCGGATGGATCCAGGTGCCGGGCGGAAAGCCGCCGGGTCCGAGCAGGCACAGGCCAGTCACCCGCTCGGGCAGGCGCGCCGACAACCAGGCAGCCATCACGCCGCCGAAGGAAAAACCCGCGATCATGAAGGATTCGCCGGGCGGCACGAGTCCACCTTCCGCGGCTGCCATCAAGTATTGACCGTAGTCGTCGAGGTCGGTGACCCGCAGCACGTCTAGCGACTCGCCCATGCCCGGAAGATCGGGCACGACGATGCGAAAGTGCTGCGCCAGCGCTTCCATGTTGCGAATCCAGTGGGTCCATGAGCCAGTGCCACCATGCAGCAACAACAACGTCGGGCCACGGCCTGCGGCGCGTGCAATGACGCCGGCGCTGCGCCAGGTCTGCCAGTCCATGTCAGGCAGCAGGGCCTGCGGCTCGATCAATGGCAGCGGATGTGCAGTGGTCAGTTGCGCATTCACAGTGTCACCTCGGTACCCAGAATATTGGTGATCTGACTCGACAGCACACCACCATTGCCGTGGCACAGCGCGAGCTGCGCGTCCTTGATCTGGCGCTCACCGGCTTCGCCGCGTAGTTGCTGCACCGCCTCGACCAGCGTGAACATGCCGTACATGCCGGGGTGGACGCAGGACAGCCCGCCGCCGTTGGTGTTGACCGGCAGTGCGCCGCCGGGTGCAATGGTGCCACTGGCCACGAAGGCACCACCCTCGCCTTTCTTGCAAAAGCCCAGGTCTTCCAGAAACAAAATCGTGTTGATGGTGAAGGCGTCGTACAGCTCAACCACCTCGATGTCGGACGGCTTGAGGCCGGCCATCGCAAAAGCGCGGCGACCCGAATCGAGCGCGCCGGTCTCGGTCAGGTCGGGCATGGCCATGATGTTCATATGCGTGGTCGCCGCTGCCGCGCCGAGCAGATAGACCGGCTTCTTGGGCAGATCGCGCGCCCGCTCGGCGGTGGTCATCACCAGCGCGGCGCCGCCGTCGGTGACCAGGCAGCAGTCGCGCACCGTCAGCGGGCTGGAGACCATGCGCGAGGCCAGCACATCGGCAATGCTCAGCGGCCCGCGCATGAAGGCCTGCGGGTTCAGGTTGGCCCAACTGCGTGCGGCCACCGCCACAGCGGCCAACTGCTCACGCGTGGTGCCGTACAAGTGCATGTGGCGCGAGGCCGCCAGCGCGTACGAGGTGGCCGGAAAAGTCGGCGCGTAAGGCGCCTCGTAAATAAAGGGCATGACCGAAGAGACCAGCTTGCCCGCAGCGCTGCGCTGGTTGCTGCCGTAGAAAATGAGCGCTGTCTCGCACAGGCCTTCCTTGAGCGCCATGGCTGCCATCTGCGTGTACGACAAAAAGGTCGAGCCGCCGGTGCGGTTGTTGTCGCTGAACTTCGGTTGCACACCCAACATCTCGGCCATCAACAGGCCCGACAGCGGGTTCGAGTTACCCGGCAGCGAGCCGAACACGGCATCGACATGGCGCGTGGTCAAGCCGGCCTCGGCCAAGGCCTTGACACTGGCCTCGATGGCGATGTCCTCCGAGGTCCGGCCCGGCGCCTCTCCCATGCCCGCCAATGCCACGCCGACGATGGCGGCGCTGCCGCGAATGCTGTGACTCATGGCTTCGCTCCGGTTGCTGCGTCAAACACCACGCACGGCCCCTCCGGCCCGGCGGCGATGCGCGCCTGCACCGCCAGACCGATGCACACCGCCTCGCTAGCCAGGCCTTCGACGCGGCTCATCATTCGCGGGCCTTCGGCCAGATCGACCAGCACCACGTTGTACGGTCCGCCTTTTTCAGCGCTGCGGTTGACGATGCTCACCGCATGGATCTCGCCGCGACCGCTGGGCTGGACCCAGGCCAGATCGACGCTGCCGCAATGCATGCAGACCAGGCGTGGATAAAACTGGTGCTGGCGGCAAGAACGACAGTGCTGGATGCGGAATTCGCCGCGCGTGAGGAACTCGGCATAGCACGTGTCGGGATCGGACCCGGTCGTCCAGGTGCCGACAAGGGCTGGATTGATCATGACAGTCTCCGGATTACAGGCTTAGAAGCGCGCTCAGCGGGGGTTGGTCCGCAGTGCGCGGACGGATAGGCCTTTTAACCGCATCGGACGAAGTATCGCACCTCCGACCAGGGCAACAATCCGCCGCTTTGCACGCTGTGATGCCGAATTCGACAAGCCATCCCTCAAAATGTGCAGTCTGGTCGGCTCGATTGGGCAGTTTGGTGCGCTACAGACCCAAACCCACCCCACGGGCGAGCACTGAGCCAATCGCCTTCCCCGTTCACCAATTGATGCGCTGATCGACCTCGTCGTCGGGTGCGGTTTGAGCCAGTTTCGTCGAGCCCGCTGGCGGGGTGGAAGATCACGCCCTTCGGTGCCGTTTCGGCATCGGCGTCATGGTCACCCGATTTGTCGTCACCCGGCACGGCCTCAAAAACCCATCGACCACGCAAACGTGGAAGTGAACATCCGTATTCAGACTGAAGCCGAAGCGGTGGATGAACGCGACGGCACCGATTCGCATGCATGCCTTGCCGGCCTGCTCCGCACTTCAAGCAATGTTCACACAGGCTGTGCTGGATGACCCACAGCAAGATGCGCAAGGCGATGTTCAGAGCCGCCCCGTCACGCTGCAGAAAGTAGCGCAGCCGCTTCGGCACCGGCAGCACCCACTGGCGCACGGGCAGGTGGGGGGAAGACGTGGTCAGCCAGGTGCGCTGCCGTCTCTGCCATGCGTCGAGTGTTGCAGGAGAATGGGCCACCAAGTAGTCGTGCCCATAGTCATCACACCAGATCCGCGCAAAGCCGTGGGTGAGGATGGCGCACTCAGGTATTTGCGAAAGGCTTGCTCCACGTAGGCTGGCGGCGTGTGGTGGTCGCCTTGGCCGTCAAACTGACCAGCGCTGGAGAATTCAAACCAAGTCTCAAAGTGCTCGGCCACTGTGCGGTACAGCGGAATGCGCTCGAGGTGGCGGGCGTTGTAGACCTTTGGCCTTGATGGGCGTGTGTAGACCAGGGTGCTTGTGCGCATGCGACTGTGCGTACTGGCACGCTTGTTTGGCGGCGAGGTGATGGGGCAGTGCCATCTTGGTCTGGTTGCCATGATGATACTGTTGTTACATACGGGGTATCCCTTTAGCTCCACAGTCATCAGCCGCCGGATTTTTTCGACTTTTCTACGATTTTCCCGTACGTAACTGGTTGTGTAACAACCGCCTGCTGAAGCGCATTGCATTGGCCCGTTGGGTGCGCCATTGGGTGTGTCCATGGATAGTTGGCAACTTCAACGAGCTGGCCGTGTACCTGCCGGAGTTTGCAGAAAGCCGCCCCACAGGCTTGCAGCCTCGGGCACCCGAATCCGTGCGCTTTTCACGCAAAACCCTAACCCATCACCGCATCTTTCCAATATCGAGCCCGCAGCAGATCATCGCCAGCGCGGCATAAAGAGTCACCGATGGCCTTTCTGGACCGACTCACGCACCACTGCCATATCGTGGAAACGGATAACGAATCGCACTGCGCCGCCAAAAATAGCTTAGACCTTTCCGGCCAAATTTCCAGGCGGCGTGAGATGGCGCCGGATGCGCGCGGAAAAGTCGGCACGCTCATCGGTCGCGCGCGCCAGAGCGCCGATGTCGGCTCTAGCCCGCAGCTCCGCAAACGGCCGGCTCGTATCGATGAGGCCCAGGTCGTAGAGGTACTCCGGCACATAGCCCGATACCAGAATGCGCCAGTCGAACGGCACACGGTGCCCGGCGGCGCGCACGATCCGCGCAACTTCGGTCGTGCAATTAGAAAATAGTGTGTTGTAGAAGCGCGGACGCGCCGCCAGCCGGTTCAACTCCCGGATGTACTGCGCAAGCAGACGGCGCCGCATTTCCGGGGTCGAGACAATGCGGTACAGCAGAACGGTCTCGCGGCGGATATTGGTGCGGACATAGACGACATCGGTTTCGCGGGTGGCGATGATGATGAGCTCATAGGATTTCATGAAACCCGCCAGGCTCGACCAGCGCTCGGTGGTTTCACGTCTGGTCTCGATTGAAAAAGCGAGCGGCGGCGCGTTGCGAAAGACGAAGCTCACAATCAGATGCGCCATGCGCGGATCGCCCCAGGTCGACACGAACAGATCCAAGGCCTCCAACTCGACGAGGTCATAGCTGCAGTCTTCCCAGCGCGGCACGAATTCGTGACTGCTTTGCCATTCGAATGCGCGCAGATCGTGAAGGGTGAGACGGTTCCCCGCGATTTCTCCGGTCGCCTGGCGGGCATTCTCCGCGACCCAAATGCGTCGCGGCAGCGCGCGTATCGATGCCCACCATACCGTCCAGCCCAGGATTGCGAGCGCGAACACGAGGCCCGCAGCTGCGGGCTGATCGGGAAGAAGCCAGACGCACGCGAATGCGAGGAACAGCCATCCCGTGGCCCATGCCGCCGAATGCCGCGTCCGGCTGAAGTAAAAAAACGCTGCCACGGCATGCAAGATGCCAAGCACGACGACCACGATGATCGCAACGGATAGGAAATTCAACTGCATCAAACGAAGTATCGCACCTCTGGCCTGTGCGAAAAAGTCCGCTTTGCACGCAGTGATACCGAGTTTGGTAAGTCCTCAGCCACTCGTCACGCTTCACCGACTGATGCGCTGATCGACCTGTCCGGTACGCCCCGGGCGGAAATATCCCATTCGGATTCGACAGTTCGCTCACGGCCGTTGGCGGGTCGGCGCAATTGTATATTCGTCAAGACAATAGTCCAACTGTCCAGGCTGCACGTGTCAGGCTGCACGGCTCCATGGTGTGTTCCCATCATCCAGCGTTGCAGTAGTGATGCCGCGCGGTGAACGCCTGGCATCGATTCATGTACTGGAGTGGCTGCGCCAAGATGAACGCCTTGTCGGTGTTCATATCCGTTTTCTTTGAGTTGCCGGTAGGCAGGAGAGCCGTCGCTATGGATGAGCGATCCTGAACGGATGGACGTTTTGATAAACGGCATCAGGCTATCGTGGTCACCACGATCAATTCGTTGAACACGTATTCTTCCAAATCCTTTGGGTTTCAGCATCTCCACTGCTATGGCAACCAGCACTTTGGTAATGTTGCTCTTGCGCCCGACCGCACTGATTGGGTCTATTCGATCAGTGAGTGCCAGATAGGTTTCATCGACCTTAACCTCCCCATGGAGCAACTCTCTGTCCGGGCGAACCATTGCACGACGCAGTCTGTGCAGCATAGTCCACGCTGTCTCATAGCTGCCAAGGCCAAGAACGCGTTGCAGCCCCAATGCACTGACACCATGCCTTTGGCTGGTGATGTACCAAATGCCAGCAAACCAGACGCGCAACTCAGTGCGCGTTTTATCAAAATGGTGCCCGTTGTTACCGTCGCTCGATGTCTGCATGCCGGACAGATCAATCTACCGCGACTTCATCGCTGAACTTGCGAATCACCCCGCACTTCGGACAGATCAGCCCGTCAGACCAGCGAAGCTTTTCCAAGTAGTCCTGACAGGCTTGTTCGGAGTGAAACCAATCAAAGAACTGAACCCATGTCGTTGGATAATCTTTTCCACCTATTGGGGCAGTTGTTGGCGTGTCCATTTAGCGATTTTGCCACTTGTGGAGCTAAAGGGATACCCCGTTGTTGCATCCAGCATTTGGGTGCAATGACTGGAGCCAGCCAAGCGCCATTTGTTCCTCAATTGATAGCTTCTTTAGCAATAATTGCGGGGGCTAGAGACCAATTCGACTCAGAGATGGCCGATCCCAATGAGATGGGGTATTGGGGTTCGGGTGCTTGAAAAACCGATCCATTATTTGTCCGATTCATCGAAAAACCACACCCAACATGGATACATCGATTTCGACCGCTGAGCTAACAGAACCACGCCTTCGGCTGCTGGACGATAGAGGTGGAACAGCGCCCCAGAGGGCAACGGGCACTGATACAGGCGCGCTTTCTCTACCTGTAGTGCCAGCGATCAATGGTTGGGGGTGCCATGGCGGTTTTCTCCTGACTTGTTGATGGAAAAGGCCCATTAGTCTCGCCGAATGGTCTCCAATAGCTACAATAAAAGTAGCAGAACACCGTCACCACAATCGACGCAGGAATCCGAATGACCCCTGAACTCACCCTCCATGACCACGTCGCCACCATTACGTTGCGCCGGCCCGAACAGTCTAACCGTCTGGAGCCGGCTGACCTGGCCGTATTGTCAGAGCATGTGATGGCCGTCAACGGCATGCACGACGTGCTGGTGCTGAAGATTCAGTCCACCGGCAAGTATTTTTGCAGCGGCTTTGACATCAACCAGATCGGCGAGGCCCGGACCATTGCGTTTGATGAGCTTGTCAATGTGGTGGAGGACGCCCGACCAGTGACCATCGCCGTGATCCAGGGCGGTGTTTACGGCGGCGCCACCGACCTGGCAATGGCGTGTGACTTTCGCATTGGCGCGCCGGGTGTCGACATGTTCATGCCGGCGGCGCGATTGGGCCTGCATTTCTATCAGCGCGGGCTGGAGCGTTACGTTTCGCGGCTGGGGCTCGACACCGCCAAGCGTCTTTTTCTGACCGCCGAAAAGATCGATGCTGCCGAGATGCGTGCCTGCGGGTTCCTGACTCAACTGGTGCCGGCTGACGAACTTGTCGCGGCCACAGACAAGCTCTCCGACACGCTGGCCGCGATGGCGCCCATCGCGCTGCTGGGTATGAAAAAACACCTCAACCGCATTGGCCGGGGCGCACTCGATGTGCAAGACCTGCAAAAAGACATGGCGCGGGCCGCCGCCTCGGCCGACATCCGCGAAGGCGCGACCGCCTGGGCCGAACGCCGGACCCCGAGATTCACGGGCCACTGAGCCCGCATTTCCGAGGTGGGCCGCCAGGAAACCATGCGTTTCCGAGGTTGATTTTCGCCCGAAATGCAGGATAATGAAAACTGTTGCTTAATAAACGTTCGTTAGGTAACATGCAAAATACAGGTGAGATTCAATGGCGAAGCAAGCTTTCAGACATACGCGCGAAGAGATCCTCGGGCTATCGGTTCCGCTCTTCGCAACGGTCGGATTTGACGGGGTTTCCATGCGTGATATCGCGGCTGCTGTGGGCGTGACGCCTGCCGCCCTCTACCATCATTTTTCAGACAAGGCGCAGCTCTGTCTGGATGCAGTCGGCTATGCATTCGAAGAAAAAATGGGGCCCTTGAAATCCCTTCTGGACGGGGAAGGAAAGCCCTGGGACCGGCTCGAAGCGTTCGTCGTCGATCTCACGCGCATGATCGCTAGGGAGAAGGACTTTAGACGTCTGATGCAGTGGGTGCTGCTGGACAACGATGAGCAGCGCCTGCAAAGCCTGGCGGACTGCGTCTTTCGGGACCTGTTCAGCGCACTGGGCAATCTCGCCGGTGAGCTCGTCCCGGACCGTGACGCCCACCTGCTGGTCGTTTCGATGATCGGTCTGGTGACCTACCCCTTTGAAACCCAGTCGGTGCGACGTTTCCTGCCGGGCTACCAGCTCCAACACGAAGACCCCGAGGCCATTGCGCAGCATGTCGTCGGCTTGCTGCGCAACGGTCTTGGCGGAACTAACGAGGAAAAATCTTAACAATGCCCTGCCCAGGGCAAACGTGCGGAGTAGACGTCCCTGCTCCATGACTGCAAGGAGAAGAAGCGATGAAACTGAAAAAATGGTTGATTCTGTCAGCACTGGTGATCGGCGCAAGTGCACAAGCTGCGGAAGAACCCGCGGCAAAGACGGTCGAGACGGCCAAGGTGTCCGCGCTGCAGAAAGCGGAGGAAGGTGCGAAGAAGGCGGCCGAGGAAGCCCAAGAGGCGACGCGCAAGGCCGCGGAAGCTGCCAAGCAGGCTGCAGAGAAGGCTGAACAAGCCGTCAGTGACGCCTCGCAGAAAACCGCGGAAGCTGCCCGGCAGGCGGCGCGGGATGCTGATGACGCCGCCAAGCTGGCTGTACGCAAGACCGCAGAAGCCACCCGGAAAGCGACCGCAGCCACCAAGGAGGCCGCACAGAAGGCCGAAGAAGCCGCTAAAAAAGCAGCCGTAGCCACCAAGGAAGCCGCACAGAAAGCCGGGGAAGCCGCCAAAAAGGCGGCCAAGTCGGGCAAGGAGGCAGCGCAGAAAGCGGCCGAAGCCACGCGGGACGCCGCACAGAAAGCCATGGAAGCCACCCGGGAGACTGCCGACAAGGCGCTTGAGGCAACCAAGGAAACGGCTCGGAACGTCAAAGATGCCGTGACGAAGTAATCGTTGGCGGGCAGGCTGCCTGCTTCAACGCGGTGTCGGAAAGTGGGGATCGATAGGTCGGCTCCGTGGCTGCATGTCTTTGCCAGCCCGATAAATTTTCACAGCGTTGCGCTTTCATTTTTTATTTTTATCACTGATCGAGAGGTATGCCATGTCTGAATCCAACACACCCAGTTCCACGACCAAAGACAAACTGATCGCCGACATGAAGCGCATCGTCGCCGATGCCGATGAGCTCCTGCGCGCCACCGCCGATCAAGCCAGCGAGAAGGTCGCCGGCTTGCGCACCCGCCTTCAGGCAAACCTGAAAGCGGCATCAGGCCGATTTGTCGAGTTCGCGGCCACGGACGTCGACGAAACCACGCAAGACATCCGGGACGCGCTGCAAAAAATCTCGGACGCGGCCAATCAAGCGGCTGAAGCCGCCAGCGAAGCGGCGCACAAGGCCGAGGAATCGGTCAAAAAGGCGGACAAGTCCGGCAAAGAAGCGGCCCAGCACGCCGCGACAGCCGCCAGGGATGCGACCCAGAAAGCAGTTGCAGCCACCAGGGAGGCTGCTGACAAGGCATTGGATGCGATGAAGAATTGGATGTGATGAGGGGAATGGCCCATAAGGCCAAAGACGCCATCCACCAGTAGTTCTTGGCAAGCACGAACCGGCCGCATCGGTGGGCGGGGCGTGTGGAAGACATAGGCGCTGGCGACGCTTTCCCACCCGGCGACGGGTATTGCGCGGCACCACCATGAAATCCAGTTATTCAGGTCACCCCTTCAAGAGGATCACCATCATGCAAAACGAAACAGTCAACACTATGGGCGGCGGCAACGATGCAGCGATGCTCGAAGCTGAAGTGCGTAACGCCGTCGAGCAGGGTCACGATGTGCAGAAAATCGTGCGGCAGCTCACCTTGCGCAAGATCAGTGCGCGCTCGCTTGACATCGAATCCCTGCGACAGATCGCGCATGCCGTGCTGAGCGGCGCGCGGGCCGGCGCACAAAAGGAGTTGCAGCAGTCAGCGGCGCAAACCGAAATCATGCGGACACGTCTCAAACAGGCCGTCGCAGGGCTGGACGCGGCACTGGCGCAGTTTGCCGAAGCCACCAAACTGGCGCTGGAAGAAGCGGCGGCCCGGGCACAGACATTTTCCCGTGAGGACCTCGCCCGGGCGCGCACCGACCTGGAAAGCCTGGAGGCGATGTTCCTGGAAACACTGCAAAGCTCGGCCTCGGGTGCCAAGGATGCCGCAGGAGAAATCCTGTCCGATCTGGCAAGGCACGCTCGCCTCTATGGCTCCGCCGTGCGCGCGCAGTTGAAGGAAACCCTGGCCGTCATTACGCACCAGCTTGGCACGGCGGGACGCACTCAGGTTGTTGCCGGCTTGCATCTGGCACAAGCCACTTCCGACCTGCTGCGCCAAATCGCTGCCGGCGTGCTCACCGGCCTGGCCGATCACGTCAAACCCGGCCATCCCCAAGGCAAGGGCGACTGATGCTGTGGCAGGCGCTGACGGCAGTGCGCGACCTCGGCCGCCTGCACGACATCGCCTCGATCCTGGTCCGCTACGGCTTCGGCGACATGGTGCGCCGGATGGGGCTGGCCGATGCGCTGGAGCGGGCCGGGCGGGCGCTGCACTGGAACGAAGCGCGGGAACTGGCGCACCTGGAGCCGCCCGCCCGGGTGCGCCGGGCGCTGGAGGAATTGGGCCCGACCTTTGTCAAGCTCGGCCAGGTGCTGGCCACCCGCATCGACCTGTTCGAGCCGGAATGGATCATTGAATTCGGCAAGCTGCAGGACAGCACGCCGGCCGCGCCCTGGGCCGACATTCGTCAGCAACTCTGCGAAGACCTGGGCTCCCCGCCCGAGGAGGTGTTCGCCACCTTCGATCCCGAGCCGCTGGCGGCCGCCTCCATCGCACAGGTGCACCGCGCCCGCTTCGAAGACGGCAGTGAGGTGGTAGTCAAAGTACGTCGGCCTGGCATCCGGCCGATCATCGAGGCCGACCTGCGCTGGCTCGCCAGACTGGCGAAACTCGCGGAGGGGGAAAGTCCGGAACTGCGCGCCTTTCGCCCGCAGGAAGTGGTGCGCCAGTTTAGCCAGTCGCTGCGGCGCGAACTCGATTTCGCTGGCGAATGCCGCAACGCCGAGCACATCGCGGAAAATTTTGCCGACTATGCCGACCCGGACTCGCCCGCTCTCCCGCCCAGCGGGGAAGTGGTGCAAACAGAGGCACCCGAGGAGGTGCCCGCCATCATCGTCATTCCCCGCGTCTATTGGCAGTGGACCGGCGAGCGGGTGTGCGTGCAGGAATTCATAGCCGGCATTTCCGGGCGCAAGCTTGCCACCGTCGATCAGGCCGGCCTGGATCGCAAGGTCCTCGCCCGGCGCGGCGCGCGCGCGGTGCTGAAGATGATCGTCGAGGATGGCTTCTTCCACGCCGACCCGCACCCCGGCAACGTGTTCTACCTGCCCGGCAACCGCATCGCCTTCATCGACTTCGGCATGGTCGGGCGGCTCACCGAAGTGCGCCGCGACCAATTGATGCGCCTGCTGCTGGGGCTGGTCAAGCACGAGCCGCGCCGCGTTGCCGACGTGATGCTCGACTGGACGGGCGACGGCGCCATGGACGAGGATAGCCTGCTGCTGGAAATCCAGACCTTTGTGCAGCAGTACCATGGCGTGGCACTCAAGCAGCTCAGGCTCGGTGCCATGCTCTCCGACCTGGTTGCCATTTTGCGTCAGCATCAGCTGGCATTGCCGTCCGATCTGAGCTTGCTGATCAAGGCTTTCATCTCGCTCGAAGGCATGGGCCGCGAGCTCGACCCTGACTTCGACATGGCTGGCGAGGCGATGCCTTTGCTGGAACAGGCGCTGCGCGCACGTTATGCCCCCACGGCCCTCCTCCAACGCGGCTGGCGTGGGGTCAGCGAGGCGCTTTCCCTGGTGGCCGGTCTGCCCCAGGACCTCTCCCGGCTACTGCGTGCCGCCCGCCGCGGTCGGCTGGAAATCCACATCGACGTCATGCACTTGAAGCGTGTCGGCAACCAGCTCGACAGCGCCGCCAACCGGCTGGTGGTCGGCATCGTCGTCGCTGCGCTCATCATCGGCTCCTCCATCGTCATGACCGTGCCCGGCGGACCCACCTTGCTGGGGCTGCCCTTCTTCGGCCTGCTCGGCTTCGCCGGTGCCGTCATCGGCAGTATCTGGCTGCTGCTCTCGATCTGGCGCAGCGGGGGCGAGGAATGAGCGTACCGCAGACTTTGGGCGTGGACCCGCTCATCGCGCTGGCGCTGGTGGTCGCATTCACCCTGCTGGCTGCCCTGGCGTGGCTGGCGCTGGTGCGGCGACGTAACCGGGTGCGGCAGCTGGCTGGGCACCCGCTGGCGGCGGGCGATGTCGGGGCCGCCCAGCCCCGAAAGATCGTCATTTTTTACTCGTCCATCGGACATGGCCACATCAGCGCCGCGCAGGCCATCGAGCAGGAGATCGGCCGACTGGCGCCGGACGCGCGCGTGGTCCTGCAGGACATCCGCGAGTTCATGCACCCGCTCTGGCGCTGGGTGGACGAGCGGCTCTACTGGTTCATCGCCGGCAATCTCCCGGAAAGCTTCGACGCGCTGTTCCATGCCCTGCAGGCGCGCGGCAACCGGGTGCCGTCGCTGGCATGGCTGTCCAACGACTACCCGGAAGACAAGGTGCGCACCTTCCTGGAGGCACAGGCACCCGACACGGTGCTCGCCACGCACTACGGATCGGCGCAGGTGCTCGGGACCCTGCGCGAGCGCGGGCTGCTGGCGCAGGTGAACATCGGCTGGCTGCACACGGACTTCTTCGAGGGCTATTTTCCGCGCATCTCGAAACGAATTGACCGCACTTTTCTCGCCCACCCCGACCTGGAATCGCGCTGGCTGGCGGCGGGTGTTCCGCCCGACAAGGTCACCACCAGCGGCATGCCGGTGCGCGCCCCGGCCGCCGACGGCGGAACCCGCGAGATGGCGCTCACGGCGCTGGGTCTGGCCCCGGATGCGCCCACCGTTCTCATCACCTCCGGCAAGGAGGGAGTCGGCGACTACGCGCTCGTGGTGGAGAGCCTCGCCCACCACCACTCGGGCCCACTGCAGATCATTGCCGTCTGCGGCGCCAACGCCCGGCAGCAGGCGCTGCTCACGGCACTGCAAAAGCGCCTGCCCGAGCCGGTGGCGCTGAAGGTCTGCGGCCTGGTGCCGCACGCCGACCTGCTGGCCTGGATGCGCGCGGCGGACCTGTTGATCACCAAGGCCGGGGGCATGACGCCGGCCGAGGCCTTCGCCGTAGGCACCCCCACCATCTTGCTCGATGTGGTGAGCGGCCACGAGCGGGAAAACGCCGCCTTGTTCGTCCGGCTGGGGGTGGCCGATCTGGCCGACACCCTGGCGCAGGCGGGCGAGCTGGCGGCCGCTGTGCTGGCCAGCCCGCAGCGGCAGGCGGCAATGCGCCGCGCCCAGCTCGCCTTTCACGACAGTGCCGGCCTCGGGCGCATCGCCCGCTTTGCGCTCGACCCAGCCCTGCCTGCGCCGGGTCTGCCTACGGACTTCGGTGCCGAGTACGGCAGCGCCGTCGCAGACATCGACGCGGCGCTGGCGCGGCTCCAGGCCGAGGTGCCCTGCGACATCGAACTGCTGCTGTCCTACTCGACCGCCAAAACACCGCAGCGCGTGGTGCTGGAAAACCCGTTCGGGCACATTGCCATCCGCGTGGACGACACCGTCTACAGCGCCAACTATGTGGCCGTGCCGGGACACGACCCGAACCTGCTGCAGCATGTGACGCTGGCCGACTACCTGTACGGCGTGCAGCCGCCGTCGCCGTCGCAGGTGCATACCAACACCTACGGCATGGCCTATGGCCGCGAAACGCTTGGCTTGCGGGTGGCGGGCGTGGCGGGAGAGCGCAAGGCGGCCATGGTCGCCGAGGCGCACCGGATCGAGGAGGCGTTTCGGCAAGGCCGCCTGCTGTGGGACCGCAGCGAGTTCAATTGCGCCGATGTGGTGGTGCGCATCCTGCACGCGGGCGGCTATGACCGCTCGCCACCGCTGGGGCGGCAGTGGCTGCCGGTCATGCCGCTGGACATTTTCGAAGAAGCCCGGCAGGCTTGCGAGGAAGACGCTTCCCTGCGCATGGAACTGGTGGCCTACCGGCAGGTGCCGGGCGCCCACGCGGTCTATCGCTTTTCGCGTTTTCCGCTGTCGCTCGGGCAACCGCTGCGCTCGGTGGCGCGGGCGCTGCGCGAGGCGCCGCGGGAGCCTCTCGAAGCGGCCGCGACCAAACAGCTGACCGGTTATTTCGGCGACCACCAGCTTTATTTTGAGGACCTGCGCGGCCACGGGGCTGGCGCCCTGGCCGACGATCCGGCGCATTTCAGCCGCGTGCAGCGCAGCCTGGCCGGCGCCCTGGCGACCGACCTGCAGCGCTTGCTGGCGGCCCAGGCCAGACGGCCTCTGCGGGAGATCGGGCGCCTGGGTGATCTTGACGGCGCACAGGACATCCGGAGCCTGCTGGAGCGCAGCCTGGCGCTGGCGCGCATCGCCACCGAGCGGGCCGACGAGGTGCTGCAAGACCGGGGGGCGCGGCGCATGCGGGTGCTGTTCACCGAACTCGTGGACGAGTACGGCCGGATCGACGCTTGGCGCCTGCGGCGCCAGGAGATCGAGGCCTACCTCAAGCACTTTCAGGTCTTCGAGGCCGCCGTGGGGCGTGAATTCCCGGTCCGCCATGGCGCGCGACTCGCGCGGGCCACGACGCTCTGGCGTTCACTGCGCTACGGTATCCGGCGTCTGCGCCGGCGCGTCGGTGGGCGGCACCGGCTTGCGGAGCAGGGGCCAGACAAGGGAAAAAGCCAATGAACGAGCCACAAACCAACCAGGCCCCGGCGGCGGGCCTGACGCCGCCCAGGCGGCCCCGGATCGGCCTGGCGCTGGGCAGCGGTTCGGCGCGTGGACTAGCGCACATCGGCGTGCTGCGTGCCCTGAAAGAGGCCAACATCGAGGTCGACCTGGTGGCCGGCACCAGCATGGGGGCGGTCATTGGTGCCGTCTTTGCCTCGGGCAAACTCGATGGTCTGAGCGCCAGACTGTGCAATCTCGACTGGCCAGGCATCGTCGCCCTGCTCGATCCGGTATTTCCCCGCTCAGGGCTGATCGACGGCCAGCGGGTCGCGGAATTCGTGCGCGCCCACGTGCCCAGCGCCCATATCGAGAGCCTGTTGCTGCCCTTTGCCGCAGTGGCCACCGACCTCATGACGGGCGAAGCTGTGGTGGCAACGGCCGGCGACCTGACCGAAGCGGTGCGTGCCAGCATCGCGGTGCCCGGCATCGTGACCCCGGTGCGCAGCAACGGCCGCATCCTGGTCGATGGCGGGCTGGTCAATCCGGTGCCGGTACGCGTGGCGCGTGCCATGGGGGCCGATCTAGTCATCGCCGTTGACCTCAACCACGACATCGTGTCGGGCCGACTGTCCCACCCCGTTGCACACGCCAACGGCCATGCACCCATCATGGCGCGCCTGCTGGAGAGCCTGCAGGCCATCAATAGCCCGGTGCTGGCGCAGTTCGAGGCCTGGCTGCACAAGGTACCCAAAGAGCCGCTCCCCGGCATCTTCGACGTGCTGCTGGCCTCGCCTCTACATCATGCAGGCGCGCGTCACCGAGGCCACTTTGCAGCAAGACCGGCCGGAGGTCCTGATCCACCCGCCATTGGGCGCGGTGCGCTTCATGGAATTCGACCGCGCCGAAGAAATCATCGAAATCGGCTACCGCAGCGCAGTCGAACAATTGGCCCAGCTCCCGCCCAACAGAATGAAAAACCAATGAGAAAAGCGCCATCCTTATGAAAAGAAAAAACCTCCTCCCATCCCTGGCGCCGCTGGCGCTGGCCGCACTCCTGGGCGCCTGCGGCAAAGCGCCGCAGGCCCCTGCTGCATCGAATACGACAAGCCGCCCCCTGCCGGTCATGACCGCGTCCACCGGGGCGCCGCTCGAATACACGGCGGTCGGCTCGGTGGTGTCGGACCAGCGCGTCGAGGTTGCCTCACGGCTGAGCGGCTATATCCGCGACATTCTGGTTCAGGAGGGCGACCGGGTACGACGCGGGCAGTTGCTCGCCCGTCTTGACGCATCGGATGTAGAAGGCGGCATCCGCCAGGGTCAAGCGGCGGGCGGCGCGGCAGAGGCGGCGTTGCGTGATGCACAGATTGACCTGGAGCGCTTCCAGCGTTTGTTCGAGCGCGGCAGCGTTTCGGACAACGAATTGCGCAAGGTGCGCCTGAAATTCGAGGCCGCGCGCGAAGCCCATAACCAGGCGCGCGCCGGCCTCGACACGGCGCTGGCTCAGCGCGCCTACGCCGAAATCACCAGCCCGGTGGACGGCGTGGTGGTGGCGCGCCACAAACGAACGGGCGACCTCGCCCTGCCCGGCATGCCGCTGCTGACCCTGGAGTCGGGCCGCGGCCTGTTGTTCGAGACCTTCGTGGCGGAGGGCCAAGTCGCTGCCATCGCGGCCGGCCAGCCGGTGCAAGTCAACATCGACGGCGTGCCCGCGCCGCTCAAGGGCACGGTGAGCCGGGTGGTGCGCTCGGGCGACCCCGTCAGCCGCAGCTACCAGGTCAAGATCACCCTGCCCGAAACGGCGGGACTGATGTCGGGCATGTTCGGGCGCGCGGCTTTTCCGCTCGGGACCAGCGCGGCACCACTGGTGCCCAGACGGGCACTGGTCGAGCGCGGCGGGCTCACCGGCGTTTTTGTGGTGGACGGCGAAGGCCGGGCACGCTTTCGCTGGCTGCGCATAGCCCGCGAGTGGCCCGACCAGGTCGAGGTGAGTGCCGGCCTGGCAGCCAACGAACGTTTTGTGGCGGCGCCTGTGCCCGCGCTTCGTGACGGCGACCTCATCACCGCCGCGAAGGAGGCGCGATGAGCGACCCTAAGCTCAACAGCGCCGGCCGCCTGGCGAACCTGTTTGCCACGTCCAAGTTGACGGTTCTTTTCATGCTGGCCTGCATCCTGCTGGGGCTGCTGGCCGTGACGCTGACCCCGCGCGAGGAAAACCCCCAGATCGTGGTGCCAGGCGCCCAGGTGTGGGTGGCGCTGCCCGGTGCCTCTGCGAAGGAAGTGGAGGAACTGGTGATCCGCCCGCTGGAGGGCATCGTCAAGCAGATTGCCGGCGTTGATCACACTTACGCAACCGCCGTGAATTCGATGGGCGTGTTGATGGTGCAGTTCAAGGTCGGCCAGGACAAGGAGAAGTCCCTGGTCAAACTCTACGACCGGGTGCTGGGGCAGCGCGAGCGCCTGCCTGCGGGCGTGGGCGAGCCGCTCATTCGCAGCGTGGATGTGGACGACGTCCCCATCGTCACGGTCACGCTGGCGTCCGAGATCTACGACGACTACGCCCTGAAACGCCTGGCCGACCGCCTGATGGAAGGACTACGCAGCTTGGACAAGGTCTCCGCCGTTTCCGTCAAAGGCGGACGCGACCGGGAACTGCGCATCGAGTTGGACCCGCAGCGTCTGCAGGCCTTCGGCGTCACGCTGGACCAGGTGCATGCCACCCTGAGCGCAAGCAATGTCGCTGCGCCCCTGGGCACAGTCGTGCAACAGGGACAAAACCGCCAGGTGTTCCTGGACGGCTTTCTGACCTCGGCGCAAGACCTCAAGCGCCTGATCGTGGGCAGCCACGCCGGACGCCCGATTTACCTGGGCGATGTGGCGCAGGTGATCGACGGCCCGCCGCAAGAGCGCACGCACCTCAGCCGTCTCGCATTTGGCCCGGCGGACGGGCGTTTTGGCAAGACGCAGCAGGCGGAGATGCCGGCCGTCACATTGGCAGTGGCCAAGAAAGCCGGTAGCAACGCCGTCTTTGTTGCCAACGATGTGCTTGAGCGCATCGAACGCATGAAGGCGCAATTTGTGCCGACGGGAGTCGAACTGGTCGTTACCCGCAACGATGGCCAGAAGGCGGATGCCGCCGTCAGCGGGCTGATTGAGCACCTGGGTATCGCGGTG
Source organism: Rhodoferax sp. (assembly GCA_031291295.1). GTDB lineage: Bacteria > Pseudomonadota > Gammaproteobacteria > Burkholderiales > Burkholderiaceae_C > Rhodoferax_A. The sequence goes on from JARLJI010000260.1 coordinate 70,574, forward strand.
CTGGCCGTGTTCCTGGTGACTGCCGCGTTCCTGGGACTGAAGGAAGCACTGATCGTGGGAGTGACCGTGCCGCTGATCCTGGCCCTGACCCTGGGCGCTGCCTATCTCTTTGGTCTGTCCATCAACCGCGTTTCGCTGTTCGCACTGATCTTGTCGCTGGGCTTGCTGGTCGATGGCGCAATTGTCGTGATCGAAAACATCCACCGCAACTACAACCGTCTTGGCAAGCAGGACAAACGCCTGGTCACGGTGCAGGCCACCAACGAAATCGGCAACCCCACCAACCTGGCGACGCTGGCGGTGATGCTGGTGTTCGGCTCGCTGCTGGTGGTCAGCGGCATGCCGGGGCAGTATTTCTACCCGGTCGCTTTCAATGTGCCGGTCGCCATGGCGGCCTCGCTGCTGGTGGCCTACGCGGTGGTGCCCTGGGCCGCCAACCGCTGGCTCAAACCCGGCGAAGGGCACGACCTGGAAGACCACGACACCCATGACCGCCTGCATCGCTTCTACCGCGCTGTCATGTCACCGCTGGTGGATCGCTCGCGCAGCCGCTGGCTCGTTTTCCTGTTGGCGGGATTGGCCATTGCCGTATCGCTGTTGCAACCGGCCTGGCAGTTCTTGCGCCCCGCCGGTTTGAGCGGGCCGCAGTCCTGGTTCGGTGTCGAGCTGGCCATGATGCCCAAGGACGACAAAAACACCTTCAACATCACCCTGGACATGCCAGAGACTGCGCCGGTGGAGACGACGGATCGGTTCGCGCGCGAGATCGGAGCCCTTTTGCGGGAGAACGCCTACGTTCGCAACTACCAGAGCTGGATCGGCGAGGCCGGCGTGATCGACTTCAACGGCTTGCTGCGTGGTTCCGGCAACAAGCAAGGGGCACACGTCGCCGAGATCCGCGTCAACCTGCTGAACAAGGCTGATCGGAGCAAGACCTCGATCACCATCGTGCGCGATTTGCGACCCACGCTGCAGGCCATGGCCGCGCGTTACCCCGGCAGCACCGTGCAGTTGGTGGAAGACCCGCCGGGGCCGCCGGTGCGTGCCACGGTGCTGGCCGAAATCTATGGCAAGGATCTACCGCAGTTGCGCGCACTGTCCGAGCAGGTCAAGGCCGCCTTCCGGCAGACGCGCGACATGGTGGAAGTCACCGATTCAGAGGCCCAGGACGTGATCCAGTACCGCCTGACGGTGGACCGGGAAAAGGCCGCCCTGTCCGGGCTGAGCGTGGCCGAAGTAGCCGTCGCGCTGCGTCGGCTGATCGACGGCGAGGACATGGGGCGGGCCCGCATCGCCGGCGAGAAGAACCCGGTGCCCATCCGCTTGCAGATTCCCCGGCGCCACCAGATCGACCCCGCGCTGCTGGCACGCGTGTCCGTGACCAACCGGCAGGGCCAGCGCGTGCCGCTGTCCGAGGTGGTGCAAGTCGTCCCCGGCGCAGTCGACCGAGCGATCTCGCACAAGGATGGCGAGCGCGTCACCTACGTCGGCGGCGAACTCGAATCCACCGCCCCCGTGTACGCTGTGCTCGACCTTGACCGACGATTGGACGGCTTGCTGCTCGCCGATGGCAGCCGACTCACCACCGGCAACCTGCGCCTGAACCCGGTCGCGCCCGACACCCTTGAAGGCCCGCGCCTGCTCTGGGACGGCGAGCTGCGCATGACGCTGGATACCTACCGCGACATGCTGGGCGCGCTGGGCTTGGCGCTCACCTTCATCTTTCTGGTGCTGGTGGCCTATTACCAGTCGTTCAGCCTGCCGCTGGTCGCCATGGCGGCGATCCCCCTGGGACTGGCAGGCATCTTTCCGGGGCACTGGCTCATGGGACAGCCCTTCACGGCCACTTCCATGATCGGCATCATCGCTCTGGCCGGGGTTGTGGTGCGCAATTCGCTGCTCATCATCGATTTCGTGCTGGATTACCGGCGACAGGGCATGGACTTGCGCGAGGCCATCCTCGAAGCTGGCGCGGTGCGCCTGCGACCGATCCTGCTGACGGCATTGGCCATCGTGCTGGGCAGCGCTGTGATGCTCACCGACCCGGTGTTCGGCGGGCTGGCCATCTCGCTGATTTTTGGCACGCTGGCATCCACCGTGCTCACCCTGGTCGTTGTGCCGCTATTACTTTATCTGCTGCTTCGCTACAAGGACCGGAAGGAAGCAACCCTGGACAAAGGAACCTTATGAACCGCTCGATAAAAGTTCGTCGCCTGTTTCCGCTGGTGGGTCTGGCCGCTGCCCTGCTCGCCGGCAACGCCGCCGCTGAGTCCCTGCAACAGGCATGGGACACCGCGCTGGCCGTTGACCGCGGGCTCAAAGCCTCACGCGAAAATACCTCCGCCGCCGCGAGCCTGCTGGACGCAGCCAAATCCGCCCGCCTGCCCAATGTTGCGCTGGAGGCGGGCTATACCGCCCTCGGTGAGACACCGGCGGCCCAGGTTGATTTTTTCGGCCAGTCGCTTCAAATGCCGCTGGCCCAGCGGGAAAGTGCTGCCTACAAGGCCATGGCGACGCTGCCGCTCTACACCGGTGGCCGCATCGCGCGCGGCATTGATGCTGCCACGGCGGGCCTGGATGCGGCGAGGCTAGGCGAAACAGCCGATGGACAGAACCTCAAACTGCGCGTAGCGGATGCTTATGTCAGCGTACTGCGCGCCAGCCGTATGTTGAAGGTCACTGAGCGCCACGTCACCAGCCTCGAGGCCCATGCGCGGGATGTGGAGAACCTGCACGCGCAGGGCATGCTGGCCAAAACCGACCTGCTGTCCGTGCGGGTGGCTCTGGCCGATGCAAATCAGCGCAAATTGCAGGTAGCCAATGGGCTGGATCTGGCGCGCGCCGCCTATAACCGCCTGCTGGGACGCCCGTTGGATCAACCTGTCTCGCTCGAAGACCTTGCGCCTGAGGCGACGCAGGAGCAGTTCTCCGCCCTGACCGGGCGGGCGCTCGAGCGGCGCGGCGAGCTGGCCGCACTGGCGCGTCAGATCGAGGCGATGCGCCATCAGGCCGCCGCCGTGCGTGGTGAAACCGCCCCGCAGGTAGCGCTTTCCGGCGGTTACGGCTACCAGGAGAACCGCTACCAAGTACACCCGGGGCAATGGATGATCACCCTGGGGGCCAAGTGGAATCTGTTCGATGGCGGCGTGGCCGGCCACCGCGCCAGCGCTGTCGAGCGCCAGGCCGCAGCATTGTCGCAACAGCGCGATGAACTGGCCTCCATCATTGCGCTAAAGGTACGCCAGACCTGGCTGGATGTGGAAGAGACCCGCAAGCGCCTCATCGTCACCCAGTCGGCCATCGCCCAGGCCGAGGAAAACCTGCTGGTGGCGCGCGACCGCTATGCCAACGGCCTGGCCACCCATACCGAGGTGCTGGATGCTGAGACCTTGCGCACGGGCAGCGAGAGCAACCACGCCAATGCGCTGTTTGATGCCGCACTGGCGGGGCTGCGCCTGAAGCGCGCCACAGGCGAACTCTGAATTCGAGGAGACTGATGCCATGAAAATACCCCCCAAACGCTTGCTCGTTCCGGTGGCGGTGGCCCTGCTTGCCGTCATGGGCCTCACCGCCGGGTGGTTTCTGCTGCGCCAGTCGCCGCTGCCCGAAGGCTTGATCCAGGCCAACGGCCGCATCGAGGGTGATCATTACCTCGTCGCTGGCAAGATGCCGGGGCGCGTGGCCGAGCTCTTCGCCAGAGAAGGCGACGCGGTGCAAAAAAACCAGGTGCTGCTGCGGCTGGATGCCGCCCAGGTGGACGCTAGGGTGGAGCAGGCGCGGCAGGCGGTGGTGGCACTGGAAGCGCAATTCAAGGCGGCCCAGACCGGGCTGGCGATGCTGCGCAAGGATGCGCCGCTGACCGTTCAGACCGCCGAGGCTGGCGAGGCACTCGCGCGTTCCCAGCGCGCGACGGCGCTCGCCAACGCGGCACAGGCGGAGCGGGATGCCGCCCGTTTCAGGCGGCTCGCGGAATCCGGCACGGTGGACCGACATCGTTACGAACAAATGGAACTCGCCAGCCAGGTGGCGCAAAACCAGGCCAATGCGGCGCAGCACGGCGTCACCAGTGCCGAAAAACAGCTCGCCCAAGCCCGGCTGGGCCTGGAACGCATCAGCGCCAGGGAGGATGAAGTGGCGGCCCTGGTCGCCATGCGCGACCAGGCCAAAGCGGCGCTGGCCGAGGCGCAGAGCGTGCGGGACGACCTGATCCTCAAGGCGCCGGCGGCCGGGGTGCTCACCACCCGCCTGGTTGATGTGGGAGAAGTCATCGCGCCCGGCGCGCCGATGTTCGACATCGTTGATCTGGACCGGCTCTACCTCAAGGTGTTCATCCCGGCAAACGAGATCGGCAAGGTGCGTCTGGGCCTGCCGGCGCGTGTTTACACCGATGCCTTTCCAGATGAGCCCCTGTCCGCCACGGTGCGCTACATCGCCGCCCAGGCCCAATTCACCCCCAAGGAGGTACAAACCCCGGATGAGCACGTCAAGCTGGTGTACGCGGTCAAGCTCTATCTGGACGCCAACCCGCAGCATCGCGCCACGCCCGGCCTGCCGGCCGATGCCGTGATCCGCTGGAAAGAGGATGCGCCATGGGCCAGGCCGCGATGGTAGGCACGGATGCGCCCGTCGTGCGGGTGCAGGATTTCGTCAAACGCTACCGCAAACAGACGGCGGTCGACGGTGCCAGCCTCAGCATTGAGCGCGGCGAGATTTATGGCCTGATCGGCCCCGACGGCGCAGGAAAAAGCAGCCTCATGAAAGCCATCGCCGGGGTGCTCTCCTTCGAGGGCGGCACGCTTCAGGTCTTCGGCGAAAAGATCGATTCCGAAATTGCGGCCGAAAGGGTCAAGGGCCGGCTCGGTTTCATGCCGCAGGGTCTGGGTCTCAATCTCTACCCCGAACTCTCTATCGAGGAAAACATCGATTTCTTCGCCGAACTGCGCGATGTGCCGCCCGCGGAACTTGCCCGGCGCAAGCACAAGCTGCTGGCCATGACGCGCCTGGACAATTTCCGTGACCGGCCGATGAAGCAGCTCTCCGGCGGCATGAAGCAAAAGCTCGGCCTCGTCTGCACGCTGATCCACGAGCCCGAGCTGATCATCCTGGACGAGCCGACCACCGGCGTGGATCCGGTGTCGCGGCGGGATTTCTGGATGATCCTCACGCAATTGCTGCGCGAACGCGGCGTCACGGCGCTGGTTTCCACCGCCTATATGGACGAAGCGGCGCGTTTTCACCGCCTGTCCCTCATGTTCGACGGGCGGGTGCTGATCGAGGGCGAGCCGGACGTGATCCTGCGCGAAGTGCCGGGCGCGCTGGTCGAACTGGTGGCCGAGCCGCAGGTCGAGGCTTTGTTACGGTTAAAAACGCGCTTTGCGCAGGCGGAAGCGGTGGGACCAAAGCTACGCGTGTTTGTGCCGGGGGCGACGCCGCAGGCCGCCCGCGTCCAAGTCGAAGCGCAGCTTGAGGGGCTGATGGTGAGCGAGATACAGGTCGCAGCCCCCAAGCTGGAAGACGCCTTCATCGCCCTGCTGCAGCAACGGCAACTGGCCGGGCCGGACGATGCCCGGCAGACCCAGGTCTGGCTGGATGGCGAGCCGCCCAAGGGCGACGGCATCGCCATCGCAGCGCGGGAACTGAGCCGCGATTTCGACCACTTTCGCGCCGTCGATCGGGTCAGTTTCGAGGTACGTCAGGGGGAAATTTTCGGCCTGCTGGGGGCCAACGGCGCCGGTAAAACCACGGTCATCAAGATGCTCACCAGCATTCTGCCGCCCACCGGCGGCGCGGGTACGGTGGCGGGGGCGGACATGCGCCACGCCAGCCAAGCCATCAAGGAGCGCATCGGCTATGTGTCGCAGGCGTTTTCTCTCTATCAGGACATGACGGTGCAGGAGAATCTGCGCCTGTTTGCGCGCATTTACGGCGTGCCGGGCAGCCGCCTGGCTGAGCGCATGGCCCGCGTGGTGGCGCTGGCAGGGCTGTCTGACGTCACCGCTCAGCTGGTCAGCAAATTGCCGATGGGCATCCGCCAGCGTCTGGCGCTGGCCTGCGCCCTGGTGCATGGGCCGCGCGTCTTGTTCCTCGATGAGCCGACCTCCGGCGTTGACCCCATCGGCCGGCGCCGTTTCTGGGAGATTCTGGTGCATCTGGCGCGCGTCGAGCAGGTGGCCATCCTCATCACCACCCATTACATGAGCGAGGCCGAGCATTGCGACCATCTGGTGCTGATGCACGCCGGCCGCGTCATCGCCGACGACAGCCCGGCCTCGCTCAAGGCCGCGCTGCAAAAAGAAGCATGGCTGCCGCCTGACGGCGCCCCGCGCCCCCCGACCCTGGAAGATGTGTTCGTGCATCGCATCCTGCAACAGGAACATCAGGAGGCATCCACATGAAGGTCCGTCGCATCATCGCGCTGGCGCGCAAGGAGTGGCGCGAGATTCTGCGCGACCGGCTGTTTTTCACGCTGGCCTTCGTGGTGCCGGCGTCCCTGATGCTGATCTTCGGCTACGGCCTCACCCTCGATGTGGAGCATATCCCCTTCGCGGTGGTTGATCACGACAAGAGCGCCATGAGCCGCGATTACTTGCATCGCTACATCGACTCGCGCTACTTCGACTACAAAGGCGACGTGGCGAGCGAGCGCGAGATCGAACCCCTGCTCGCTGACAGCCGCATCCGGCTCGCCATCGTCATCCCGCCGCGCTTTCAGGAAAACCTGATGTCCGGGCGGGCCGTGGCGGTGCAGACCCTGATCGACGGCACCTTCCCGTTTCGCAGTTCCAGCAGCAAAGGGTACGTGGTCGCCATCAATGCGGCGTTCAACAGCGAACAGCTGGGCAATTACATTTCGCGCCGGCTCGGCGTGTCTGCAGAAACGGCAAAAGCCCTGGCGCAGCCGGTCGGAGTGCAGCTTCGTTACCTCTATAACCAGGAGGTGAAGAGCGTCTGGACCATCGCGCCAGTGCTGATGATGTTCGTGCTGATGATCACCCCGCCATTCCTGACCGCTCTGGGCGTGGTACGAGAAAAGGAAAATGGTTCCATCTACAACATCTATGCCTCGACCGTGACGCGCGGCGAGTTTCTGATCGGCAAACTCACCCCCTATGTGGGTATCTCGGTGATCAATTTTCTGGTTCTCTGGCTCATGGCCACACAACTCTTTGGCGCGCCCTTCAAGGGCGATCCGCTGTTCTTCTTTCTCGCCTCGGTGATCTATGTGATCTGCACCACCGGCATCGGCCTGCTGGTGTCGCTCTTCGTACGCACGCAAGTGGCGGCCATGATGCTCACCGTCATCGTCACCATTGTCCCTTCCGTGCTGTACTCGGGCCTTTTGGTGCCGATCGCATCGATGGATCCGGCCGGGCAGTTCGAGGCTCATCTGTTCCCCGCCATGTATTACGCGGACATCGTTCTCGGCAGTTTTCTCAAGGGCATCGGTCTTGAACAGTTGTGGGGCAAGGTGCTGGCGCTGCTGATCTACGCCATCGTTCTGTGGACGGCGAGCTTCCTCATGTTTCACAAGAGGCCGAAATCATGAACGTTCGCTCCGAAGAAAGCCGCGCACGCCTTCACTTGTGGTGGACGCGTCTCGCCACGATGACGGCGAAGGAACTGATTCAGTTCGGGCGCGACACACTGTTGCTGATCGCCATCGTTTATCTATTTGTCTTCGACACCTATATGGCGGGTAACGTCAGCATGCAGTTGAATCACGCCGTGATAGTGGTGCATGACGCCGACCATAGTGCTGCTTCGCGCGAACTCGTCTATCGCTTCCGCCAACCCTACTTTAAGTTCGGCGGCGAAGTGCTGGACAACCGCGCCGGTCAGCGCCTGCTTGATCAGGGGCAGGCGCTGGTGGTGCTCGACATTCCGACCGATTTCGAGCATGACATCAAGAAGGGAAAGCCGGTTGCCGTGCAGGTGCAGGTGGATGCCAGCAACACCGTGCTGGGCTTTCTCGCCTCCAGCTACGCTGCGCAGATCATCGGACAGTATGGCTTCGACCAAGCGCTTGCCCGCCTGGGTGTCACCGAGCGTTCGATGCAAAACGTGCCCATGATCCGCGACGAGCACCGCGTCTGGTACAACCCTAACCAGAGAGATGCCTGGTTCATGCCGATCGCCGAACTGCTCACCGTCATCACGATCATGGCCATCATGCTGCCCGCAGCCGCCGCCGTGCGCGAAAAAGAGCGCGGCACCATCGAACAATTGCTGGTGTCTCCCCTGACGCCGATCCAGATCCTCCTGCCCAAGGTCATCGCCATGACCCTGGTCATCCTGCTGGGCACCGCGGTGAGTCTGTTCTTCGTGCTGCACGGAATATTCGACGTGCCGATGAAAGGCAGCCTCGTGCTGTTCTTTGCAGTGACCACGCTCTACACCTTCACCACTGCGGGTCTGGGTCTCTACATCGCCACTTTGAGCCGCAACCTCGCCCAGGCGGCCATGCTGGCTATTCTCGTGTTGATGCCGATGATCTTCCTCTCCGGCGCCTGGACCCCGCCGGAAGCCATGCCGATCGGGATGCGGGAGGCTATGTTTCTCTCGCCGCTCTACCACTTTATTGAAATGGGCTATGGCATCCTGTTGAAGGGAGCCGGGCTGGACGTGTTGTGGGACTCGCTGCTGAGTCTGGTACTGCTGGGAATCGTGATCTTCAGCTTCGGCGTCTGGCGCTTCAAGCGGCAGTTCGGGTGAAATCATGCGCCCGAATCTCTTTTCTAAAATTTGTCGGGCGGCATGGCACGGCGTGTTGCGCTGGCACGCGCTATTGCGCTCGACCCGGAACTGGTGATGTACGACGAACCGTTTTCCGGACTTGATCCGATTTCCCTCGGCATGTCGGCGCGCTTGATACGCCAGCTAAACGACTCCATGGGGTTGACCAGCATTTTTGTATCCCATGAGTTGGAGCAGACATTTGCAATTTCCAACCACGTGATTATTCTGGCCAATGGAAGAGTTGCGACACAAGGAACGTCCGAACAGGTGCGCCGTGGCACCGACCCGCTGGTGCACCAGTATGTGACTGGCTTGTCGGACAGTCCGGTGCGGTTCCACTACCCGGGCCAGTCAACCGAGGAAGATTTTGGTCTGGGCGCATCGGCTGTCCCACAGTTTCAACAGAGGGGAGAAGCGCCATGAGCTGGTACAAGCCAGCCGATGTCGGATTGAGGTTGCCCCTGAAAAGTGGAGTTCTTAGTCCTTGTTGAAAATACCGACAAGGAGTTGAGAGATGAGTGACAAACAGGTGCGTGCGCAGTACACGCGGGAGTTCAAGCTGGAGGCGGTTCGGCAGGTGCGAGCTGGCCAGGCGATTGCGGTCGTGGCCAAGGATGCTGGGCATCCCCAAGGCCAGTCTGGGCAACCGGGTGCGACTGTCGGCCAAGGGAGAGCTCCAGGGTGCGGGCGATGGTGAGAAGGCCGCCAAAGTCACGTCCGAGCAGATGGAAATCGCCTGCTTGCGGGCAGAGAATGCCCGCCTTCGCATGGAGCGCGACATCGCAAAAAAAGCCGCGGTGTACTTCGCGCAGGATACGCTGCGAGGTACGCCTGGATTCACCAAATGAGAAAGTTGTACTCGGTGGGACATGGGTTCATCGATGAGCAGGAAGGGCAACGGCTGGGACAATGCGCCAACGGCAAGCTTCTGGGGCCGACTGAAAACGGCCAGCGTGTATGGCCAGAAGTTCGCCACCCGCGAGCAGGCCAGGCAGGCGGTGATGGACTGGATGGCCTTCAACCTAGAAACGGCAGTTGACCGCTTTGCGTCCCTTGCCAAGCCGCATGAAATCAAGCGTTGACGGCGCCGATGGGGTTCACCTAATGGGTGAGAGCGCTATGCACCTGCCAGCACCGCGCTCAGCGCGCCATGCAGCGTTGCTCGTCCTTGCGGGCAGTAGCCCGCCGCGTCGTCTCCCTTGCAGGGCGCAGGCCTGTCGGAGACGGGCCTTCTTCGCGCTGTCCAACAGCACGCAGGTGCTGTTGGAGCCGCAGCGCTCAGCCTTGCCTGGCACCCCGATCACGGCACCGGCAGGCGCATCCAACCGCCGTTTCCAGGTTCAACAATCACCGCAGACTGCATTCGTCGCTGAGCTACCTCAGCCCGATGCGGTACGAACAACGCTGGTACGAGGCACAGCGCAAAAAGGCCGCGTGAATCGTGGGTTAAGGACTACACGAAACAGGGGCAAGGTCACTGCACCGACAGGCCGAATGTAAGACTGCAAACCCTTCAGACCTTCACGCCGCCGAATCTTGCTCTCCTGGAGACGTCCATGTAAGACCTTTCTTAGGGTTTTCACTTAGGTATAAATGTCGAATGTCGATAATAATATCGACATTATGAGGAGCCACTTGCTACCGAATCCTGATTCAGTCCGTGCTCAAGTGTGGGGAAATTTTCTGTAATGACCAGGTGAGAAATGCAATGAATGCGAGAACTCCAAACAGCCTCACCATGGGAGGCGACAAGTCATTTGCGGATGCGTCGCCGGTGCCCATCGCGAACGTGCGCAGCCTGATTGAGGCGACGTTTCAGCGGTTGCGGGCGGACATCGTGGAGGGGCGACTCGCTGCTGGCTCCAGACTCGCCATTGAAGATCTCAAGTCGCGCTATGAGGTTAGCGGCGGGACTGTGCGGGAGGCGCTTTCCCTGCTGGTGGCCAATAACCTGGTGCAGACACAGGCCCAGCGTGGGTTCCATGTGACCCCAATGTCCCTGGATGACATGCGTGATCTAGCCGCCACGCGGATCGCGCTCGAGTGCGAAGCGCTACGCCAAAGCGTGCTGAATGGTGACGCCGAATGGGAGGCGCGGGTCGTCAGTTCGTATCACCGGCTCTCGCTGCTCGACGAGCGCACGATGCGCGATCCGGTTCACTTGTTCAATCAGTGGGAGCGAGTCAACCGTGACTTTCACGAAGCCCTGATTTCAGCCTGTTCGTCCGCCTGGACCCGGCGGTTCCTGTCCATCCTGTATTTGCAAATGGAGCGCTACCGCCGATTGACGGCTATGCACAACCCGCCTGCCAGAAACGTGCATGAGGAGCACCAGGCACTTCGTGACAGCGCGCTCGCGCGTGATGCCGAGCGCTGTACTGCGTTGTTGCGGGCGCATATCGAGTCATCGATTTTGGTGGTTCGGCAATTCGGTTTGTTGCGGTGACGCCAACATCGCAGGTGTTTGTTTTCGGCGTGATGGAAGAGGTTGGTATTTTTTCCGCCCTGCCAAGGGCATTTCAAAGGAGACGTTAAGTCATGAGTTCATCAATCAAAGAATTGCAGGAATCCCCAGTGAAGTGGACGCGCAATTGGACGCCCGACGCGATCCGGGCGTTGGTCGATCAGGAACAGGGGCTGCTTGACCCCCGCATCTACGCTGATCAGAGTCTTTACGAGCTGGAGCTTGAGCGAGTTTTTGGCCGATCCTCGTAGGTTCAAGTCCTGCACAGCCAACCATCTCATGTCGCGATTGCAATGAAATTGCTATAAAAATCATAGCTTACAGCACAATATCCACGTTGGCTACGGCCAGATTAACCAAAACCTTTCTCGGATCGCTTGCGGGCTTCCAGGTGCTTGCGGCAGGTGGTGTTGATGACGCGCAGTTCGGCCAGCGTTTCGTCAATCTGGGCGCGCTTGTGCTCCAGCTCCTGAATGACGGTATCCGTGCGGTCCATCACGGAGCTGAGCTGCTGCACGCGGCACCCACCATGGTCGCCGTACAAATCCAGGTAGCGTTTAATTTCCGACAACGGTGAACCAATGGCCTTGGCCCGCAGGATGAGGGCCAGCCGGGCCCGGTCACGCCGCGTATAGACACGGGCGCCGTTGACGCGCCTGGGTGCCAGAAGACCCTTGTCCTCATAAAACCGCAGCGCGCGCAAGGTGATGCCGAACTCATTGCACAACTCGGTAATGCCAAATAGCTCAGAGGTTCCCTCGTCGCGGTGTGAGTCGACAAAAGCCTGCACTTGGGCTACGGCAGTCTTATCGAGCCCGATAGCCGGATGAAAGTAGGTCTTCAAACTTCTTAGCCCCTCAGATAAGAGCCGCAGAGTCGTTCAGCCGCAGTTGGTCGACCGGCACCGGCCGTCCAAAAAAATAACCCTGAAAGGCCTTGCACCCGTTGCGCAATAAAAATTCGTACTGGCCTGCCGTCTCCACCCCTTCTGCCACCACGCCCAGGTCCAGGCTTTGGGCCAGATTCAGGATAGTGCGGGCAATCGCGGCATCGTTGGGGTCGCTCAGTATGTCGCGGACAAAAGACTGGTCAATCTTGAGCTGGTCCAGGGGCAGTCGCTTGAGGTAGGACAAGGAGGAATAACCGGTGCCAAAATCGTCCAGCGCAAATTTCACCCCCACCGAGCGCAACTCACCCATCTTGGCGATTGCGTCCTTGATGTCCGTGAGCAACAGACTCTCGGTCAGCTCCAGTTTCAGCCGGTGAGGGTTGGCGCCGCTGGTGCGCAGCAGGGTCAACAAGCGACCGGAGAATTCCGGGTGATGAAACTGCCGCGCGCTGACATTGACCGCCATGGTCAAATGCTGCGTGGCAGGCGCCGCACTCCAGGCAACCAGTTGCGTACAGACCATCTCCAGAGCCCATTGCCCCAGCAACAGGATCAGGCCGGTTTGTTCGGCCAACGGGATGAATTCGCCCGGCGGGACCAGCCCGCGCAGCGGATGCTGCCAGCGCATCAAAGCCTCCACGCCCGTGACACGGGCCTGTTCATCGACCACGGGCTGGTAGTACAGCAGAAATTCCTGCCGGCCCAGCCCCTGACGCATATCGGTTTCCAGTTCGACACGGGCCATGGCCGTGGTCTGCATCAGCGGGTCGAAAAAACGCAGGGTATTGCGACCGGCGGCCTTGGCCTGGTACATCGCCAGGTCGGCGCGCTTGAGCACGTCATCCAGACTCTCCTGGTGCTGAAAGAACAGCGTAATACCAATACTGGGCGAACTGAGGTGCTGCCGCCCCGCAAGGTCGAAACCCTGGTTCAGGGACTGCAGGATTTTTCTCCCCACCGATTCGGCGATGACCGTCGCATCGGCTGGCTGCGTACCGATGTCTTCGAGCATCACCACAAATTCGTCGCCACCGAGCCGCGCCACCGTATCGATGCTGCGCACACACTGAGGCAGGCGCGATGCCACCTGCTTAAGCAACTCGTCACCCATGTGGTGCCCCAGGGTGTCATTGAGGTTTTTGAAGTTGTCCAGGTCAATGAAGAACAAGGCGCCATAGGTACTGCGTCGCGCACTTAACTCCAACGCCTGACGCAGCCGGTCCATCAGCAGGCGGCGGTTGGGCAGGCCGGTCAGGACATCAAAGAATGCCAGGCGTTCAATCTCGACCTCGGCCCGTTTTCGCACCGAAATGTCGCGTCCGGTGCCCCGGTAGCCCTGAAACACGCCGGCTTCACCGAAGACAGGCATGCCGCTGATGGCAACCCACATCAAGCGGCCGTTGGGGCGCATGCGTTGCACTTCAAAGTCACGAAACGTTTCGTGACGCGCCAATTGCGCCCGGTGCTCTGCCCACTGCGCCTCTCTGGCACCTTCTTGCGTGCCGGTCTCCCAGAGCGTCTTGCCAAGATACCGCTTGATTTGCTCCTGGTTGCGGACTGCACGATTGCCATCGATCCGGACGAAGCGAAACTGCGCATCCTGCTCCCAAAACCAGTCGGATGACAGCTCGGTCAGGCTGCGAAAGCGTGTTTCGCTTTGGCGCAAACGCTGCATGGTCTTCTTGTGCGCCGTGATATCGGAGAGCGATCCACACCAGACGATGGAGCCATCCGGCTGCGCGTCAGGCGTCGAGCGGCACAGTATCCAGCGCTGCACCCCCGATCGGCGCCGGGTACGCACCTCGAATTGCCAGGGTGTTAGCGTGCGCGCTGCGGTTTGCGCCACCTGCATCATGGGGGCCAGGTCCTGCTTATCGATCGCCCTGAAGAACAGCGAGGGTTGTCCAGCAGTTCCCGGTCCGTCAACCCCAGCAGTGACTCCACGCCCTCGCTCACAAAGGTAAATTGAATGCGCCCGTCATCCCAGGTCTGAAATTCGTACAAGGCACCGGGTGCACGCCGGGTGATGTTCTGGATGAACGCCAACTGGGTGTTGACCGTCTCCAGGGCCTGGCGCTCGGCCGTAACCTCCTGCACGACGCCGAGTTCAGCCCTGACCACGCCATTTTCGACCTGGCGCTGCATGCCCGATCGCATCCAGCGCAGCGAACCATCCGGGTGGTGATAACGGTACTCCAGCATCTCGCCATTCATCTGCTTGAGGGCCTGCACGAACTTGCCCATATCCTCCTTGAAAACCAGGTTCCGGTAATGTTTTATGGGCACGCGGGTTTGTCCGGCAAAACCCATCACATTGGCGTAACCCGTGGAGATATGCACCCAAGGGTCACCCGGGTAGACCACCCAATGGCCTACCCGGGCCACGGCCTCCGTCATTTCGTACAACTTGATCTGACGGTTGAGCTGTTCATTGGCCTGCGCCGGCGCCTGTTCGCCCGTCAGCATAGCTTCCCCGGCTTGGTACTCGGTGGCGATATCGCGTAAGCAGAACAGGACATACCTCTCGCCCGGCAGCTCCAGCACCACAGCGTTCATGCGCAGCATGTGGGGCGTGTCGTGTTTCATGCGCAGCATGATGTCGACGTCACGAACGCGGCCGCCCTGCGCGTCAGGCCAATGCCCCACCATGTCCACCATCGTGCGTCCCAACAGTTCCGCGCGCGTGAAACCCGTCAGGTCGAGACATTCCTGATTAACTTCCACAATTACCCCGTCTGCGGCGCGGCTGAGCCCCATGGCTGCGGGGTTTTGATGGAAAGATGCCTTGAATACAGCATCCGACAGGGCCGGCCCAAGGTCCTGGCTTGCGGCAACCACCCGTAGTCCAGACGGGGATGGGGTATTTTCTGAATTTGTCTCCACCGGAATCTGCTGCTACGGATGGATTTGCGGTTTTTCGCGGGATAGCGCCAATAACGGTCGAAAGCTCGCCTCTGCATCGGCGACGACCGGAACCGCTGCGCCACCGTTCAATAAGGATGCCAGCGCCGCCGCATCAAAGCCGCATTCGCGCAGCACCGACTCGGTGTGTTCACCCAGTCGGGGCGCGGGCGCCAGTTTGTTGACGTCGTAACCAACCCAGCGCGCCGGCGCGCCAAAGGTGCGCATCGCTCCTTCGCTCGGGTGCTCGACCTGGCGGAAGAAGCCCACCGCAGCCAGGTGCGGGTCATCGAACAGTGATTCAACGGTGTTCAGGGGCACGGCCGGCACGTCAATTTGCTCGAACAGCGCCAGCCAGTGCGCGGTGCTTTTCTCGCGTAGCGTCTGACCCAGAAAGCCGTACACGTGGTCAATGTTCTGAGTGCGGCTGCTCAGGTTGGCAAAACGCGGGTCGATCCACAAATCGTCGCGCTCGATGGCGCGCAGGAAACGCTGCCAGTGCCCGTCGTTATAAACCAACGCACAAATGTAGCCATCGCTGGTTTCGTACGGCCGCCGCCCGGGCGACAACAGCCGCACGTAGCCGGCGTCACCGCTGGGCGGCTCGAAGGTACGCCCGTAAATGTGGTCCGACAGCACTACGCTGGCCATGGTCTCGAACATCGGCACATCGATACGGCAGCCGCGGCCGGTGCGCTCGCGCCCGTACAGCGCCATGGCCACGCTGTGCGCCGCATGCAGGCCGACCATGCGGTCGGCAATGGTCAGCGGCACGTAACGCGGCTCGCTCGCCCCGCTGCGTTGCTGCAAGGCGGCAATGCCGACCGCGCCCTGAATCAGGTCGTCGTAGGCCGGGCGGCCGGCGTAGGGCCCGTCCTCGCCGTAGCCGTACACGCCGCACCAGATGATGCGCGGATTGATCGCCAACACGCTCTCGTAGTCCAGTCCGAGTCGCGTGATCGAGGCTGGGCGCAGGTTGTGCACAAAGACATCGGCGCCTTCGATCAGGCGTCGCATCGCGGCCGCACCCTGCGGGGTTTTGAGGTCGAGCGCCACGCTGCGCTTGTTGCGGTTCAGGTGCAGGAACAGTGGGCCCATGCCGGGATGGCGCCCGGGGCCAATCCAGCGGGTCGAGTCTCCCTCAGGGGATTCGATCTTGATCACGTCTGCACCATGGTCGCCAAAAATCTGGGTGGCATAAGGCCCCATCAGCACCGCGCTGAGGTCAATCACCCGCACGCCCGCCAGCGGCCCCCCAAGCGCTGCCTGGTCTTGTTTGTTCGTCATCTAGTCTCCTCCGGTCAAGTCGGGGCCTCCTCCACGATTCGCTGCCAGGAAAACCCGATTGACAGTCGTGCATCCTAACGGTATTCTCATATTGAAACAAATAATCCGATATCAGAACAATCAAGGATCCCTATCCAATGAGCACGTCAACAGCATCACGGCGGGAGCCCGCGGGTGTCGCACCCAGGGCGGACGGGTCGCCCATGGCGGTGACACGCGTGCTGCGACTGCTGCGGATACTGGCCGACCACCCTGCCGGCTTGGCACTTACCCCGCTGTGCGTGGCCATGAATGCACCGAAGACCAGCGTGCTCTCCTTGTTGCGCGGCCTCACGGAACACGGCTACCTGCAACACGACGACGCGATATATCGATTGGGCTCTGAGTCGTTCTCTCTTGGGGCATCACTGATGTCGGCCCGTTCGCTCGACATCGTGGTCATGCCGTTCCTGCGTGAGGCAGTGGCACGATCCGGCGAGACCGCCTTGATCGCCAGGATCGACCGGACCGCTGGCCAGCTCATCTACAGCCCGATCATCGAGAGCACGAGAACGATTCGATACGCCGTGCCAGTCGGAACGACTCGACCGCTCTTTGCGTCGTCCGCCGGGCGCGTGCTGCTCGCGTTCCAAGACGAGGCCTGGCGCCGCGAATACCTGCAAAGCACGGACCTGCGGGCCATGACCGAGCACACCGTCACCGACCGTAAGCAACTGGCGCGCATCATTGAGCAGGTTCGGGTGAGCGGCGTGGCGGTCACGATCGGGGAAGTAACCCCCGACGTTGCCGGCTTTTCGGCCCCGATCTTCGAACCCGGCGGACGCGTGAATGCGGCGTTGATCGTCGCCGCGCCGATCGAGCGCGGTCGCGCCGTGGCCGCTGACCTGCGGCGCCTGGTGATGGAACTCGCCGCAAACATTTCGCGTGCGCTCGGCTACCGTGCGGGACCGGAACCGCGTGAAGTGGCAGCGAGTCAAGCCCGACAAATGACTCAGACCCACCGCTCGCGGCAGCACGCGGTCACAAAAAAATACTCAACAACTTGACCAGGAGATTGACCCCATGAACAATGAACTTCTCTACGAGGTGAGCGACGGCATCGCCGTCATCACCATCAACCGCCCCGAGCGCCGCAATGCCCTCAGCCGCGCTGTACGCGAAGGGTTTTTCGAGGTCTGGCGCCGGTTCGAAGCCGACGCCGAGGCCCAGGTGGCCATCCTTACCGGGGCCGGCGACAATTTTTGCGCCGGCATGGACTTGGTGGAGGCCGCTGACACGCAACTGCGCATTCCGCCGCCCGGCTTTATGGCCGTGCTCGGCGACACCGTTGAAGTCACCAAGCCCGTCATCGCCGCCGTGCAGGGCTATGCCTATGCGGGCGGCTGGCTGCTGTCGCAGATGTGCGACCTGTGCGTGGCCGACGAAACCGCCAAATTCGCCATTACCGAGGCCAAGGTCGGACGCGGCATGCCGTGGGCCGCGCCCGTCATCCACATGCTGCCGCAGCGCATCCTGATGGAAGTCGCAATGACCGGCGACCCACTGACAGCACAGCGTGCCTACGAACTCGGCTACATCAACCGCCTGATGCCCAAGGGGCAAGCATTGCAAGGGGCCAAAGAACTGGCGGCCCGGCTCATGGCCAATGCACCGCTGACAGTGCGCGCGGCCAAGGAAATGGTGCGCATGTCCACCGAGATGGGCCGCACTGCCGCGCTGCGCGCTTCCAACCGCGCGTTCGATGCTGTCTACCTTAGTGAAGACGCGCTGGAAGGCCCACGATCTTTCAGGGAGAAGCGCAAACCGGTCTGGAAGGGGCGCTGAAATGAGCGTGATCATGGCCACGAAACTCGCACCGTCGGCCGCTGTCCAAACCTCTGGCATCACGCGGGAACTGGCCGCACGCAGCGCTGTCCTGTGCTACACCGATCTGCCGGAGGACGTGCGCCTGCGGGTCCGGCAGTGCCTGCTAGACTGGATCGGGGTGACAATTGCCGGTGGCTGTGAACCCTTGGTACACATGCTGGCCGAAGAAGCACGCGAGCAAGGAGGGCACGCCCAGGCCACGGTGGTCGGGCACGCCTTCGCGACCTCCAGCCGACAGGCGGCGTTGATCAATGGCGCGGCCTCGCACGCGCTCGATTACGACGACGTCAACATGGCATGCACCGGCCACCCCTCGGTGGCCCTGATTCCGGCCTTGCTGGCCTTGGCCGAATCACGCGGTGCCAGCGGAAGCGACTTCATGACCGCCTTCGCCGCCGGCTATGAAACGATGTGTCGGCTGGGGCTGGCGAGCGGCGATGCGCAATACGCCAGGGGCTTTCACACCACGGCCACGCTCGGCACGCTCGGCGCCGCCGCAGCCTGCGCGCGCTTGATGCAACTCGACGCCGATGACACCGCCGCCGCGCTTGGCATCGCCAGCACCATGGCAGCCGGGCTGAAATCGATGTTCGGCACGATGTGCAAGCCCCTGCATGCCGGACGCGCCAGCGCCGATGGTCTGCAGGCCGCCCAGTTGGCCGCGCGTGGGTTTACCAGCCGTGCCGATGCGATTGAATGTCCACAAGGATTCGTGGCCACGCACGGCGGCACGGCGGCGCTGGAAGCGGCCCTGGCCGCGCCGGACGGTGGCTGGCACCTGCGCAACAACCTGTTCAAGTTCCACGCTGCCTGCTACGGCACCCATGCTGCCATTGAGGCCGCGCGCCACCTGCGCCTGCAACACACACTGCGGGCTGATGATGTGCTGCGCGTGACGGTGCGTGCCGGCGCTGCCAGCGAGGGAGTGTGCGACATCGCCGAGCCGCGTACCGGGCTGGAGGCCAAATTCAGCCTGCGCCACACGGTGGCGATGGCGCTGGCGGGGGTCGACACCGCCGGACTGGACTCGTTCAGTGACGAGGCCGTGCGCGCGCCTGAGGTAGCGGCCCTGCGTGAGCGCGTGCAGATCTTGCTCGCGCCACAATGCCCGGGGCTCACACTGAGCGAGGTAGTGATCGAGACCCGGAGCGGCGCCGTGCTGCGCCAGCGCCACGACAGTGGGCGCCCGGCCAGCGACCTGCTGGAGCAGCAGCAACGACTGGAAGAAAAGTTCCGTCGCCTGGTCAAGCCCGTGCTTAACCTTGCCGAGAGCGACGAGCTGATCGACTTGGTGGCCCGGCTCGATCTCCTGAGCGACCTCTCGCCGCTGGCCGGCATGCTGGCGCGCCCGGCGTGTGACTGCTCACATTGATGGGGGGCGCGGGCTGATGGAAACTTATGGGGGTTGGTTGAAACGCGGCTTTCTCTTTTCCATAAATGCCTGAAAGCCTTCCAGCTGATCTAGTGAGCCCATGGTGGCCAAGACAGCGCGCCGCTCCTGGGCAATGCCCTCTGCAAGAGTTTTCTCTCCGGCACCAACAACACACTGCAGGACACCCGCCACGGCTGCGGAAGGTTTTTCGGCGAGCTCGTGGGCCAGCGCATCGGCTCGCTGAAACAATTCTTCCAGCGGCCAAACTTCGTTGACGAGACCCATTTTCAACGCCTCTGGTCCAGAAATCATTTTCGACCGGAGAATCATGTCCAGAGCGTTGCCTCGCCCTACACAGCGCGTCAACCGGGCCGACCCACCCCATGCCGGAACCGTGCCCAAGTCAAGTTCGGGCAAACCCATCTTCGCACCTTCAGTGGCCGCCAGTCTGAAATGGCACGCCAGGGGCAACTCCAGCCCCCCGCCAAGGCAGTACCCGTAAAGCACTGCGATCACGGGCTTGGGGAGATTTTCGATCGCATCCAGAATCCGCAGACGTTGGTCAAAAAACGCGCCCAGTCCTCCCGCACGCTCACCCCCCTGCGGAAGCTGTTTCAGATCCATACCCACGGAAAAATTTTGTGATCCAGTTCCCCGAATCACTATCGCACGAACACCTGGGTCGATAGATACACGGGAAATTTCTAACTCGAGGGCATCCATGAATGCCAGACCCATTCGGTTCCATGGAGGATCGTTGATGATGAAAGTTTCTACCGCACCCACGCGTTGTATAATCAAAGGTTGCACTTCTGCACTGTTTTTGTCCGGCATCGCGATTCCTCGTCGTTTCCTGTCTTGATGGTCAGTTCTCTACCGTGGCGATCAGCCTGGTATCCTCCACCGCAGCGGTACGGTGCGCCGCTGCCGCTTGGTAGTCGGGCATTCTCAGCATGGCAGAAAATGCTGCAATGCTGGGATAGCGCACCAGCAAAACCTCGTCCCAGCGCTCATCCTTCGGGCCGATGATCGAACCCAATGCCTGGCCACTGTAAACCAGTGCGCCGCCCACCTCGACCACTTTTTGAACGGCCATGGCTAGGTAGCGTGAGTAGGCATCCTTGCCGGTGCAATCAATGCCGTGATCGGCATACAAGGCACGGGCGCGGAAACTCAGCAGATTGAGCATGCAGATGGGCACATCTTTGGGAATCTTGGTAAAAATTGCCGACAGGTCTTCCCTGACAGGATTAACGGTTTTCAAGACATGTTTCCTCGTGAATTCCCCACCGACATGGGCACTCAACCCATCCAGCCAATCAGGCGCTGCAATTGCTGCAGGGTCTCGCCGCGAGCACGCTGCTGCGGATGGTGCCCCACACCTGACAGGGCAATCACTTCGAGCGCCATGGTTCCATGCTCAAACAAGGCCATGGCGCTGGGCCGCCAGCCATATTCATCCTGGTTGCCAAACAGTGCCGCAACCGGGCAGCGCACGGCGGCGATTTCTGCGCTCATGTTCCACTCCAGTGCCTTCGGGCTGGCCCAGGGCTTGTACCAGCCCCAGAACATGGCGTCCGTTCCTTCGCCATGATGGCGCTGGAGTTTTTCGCGCAAGCCTTCATGCTCGTAAGCGCGCCGCGCACTGCCCATGGCATCGACCATGAATGGATCAATGGCGATGGTGGGCGAGCAGGCCAGCACGCCACACACAAGCTCGGGATGCGCCGCCGCAGCCAACACCGACATCGCACCACCATCGCTGTGGCCGAACATCAGCGCCTTGTCGATGCCGAAGTGGCGCAGCACCTCGCCCAACACCGGCCCCGCCTCCTCGCGCCGGTAGCTGGGCTCGCGGCCGTCGACCAGGGGCTCGGAGCGCCCATAGCCATAGCGGTCATACGCCATCACCGGCCAGCCAGTGGCTTCGGCCAGCGCCTGCGGCAGGTCTTTCCAGGTGCTGATGCAGTCCAGTCCGCCGTGCATCATCACGATGGTGGGTCGCCCCTTGCCTACATCACCCCAGGTGGTGGCGGCCAGGCGATGGCCTGCGGCCCGCAGTTCATGTTCTTTGACCATTCAACAGGTCTCCTTGGTGAGTAGGCCCGCCACAGTACGGGCCGTTGCGTCTTAGAAATCAGCGTGGCCGGACAACAACTGCCGCGCAATGGTGCGGCGCTGGATTTCGCCCGTTCCATCGGGGATGCGCATCACGCGGGCGAAGCGGTAGCCCTCTTCCAGGCGCAGCTCATTGGTCAGACCCATGCCGCCGTGGATCTGGATGCTGCGGTCCATCACACGGCCCAGCATTTCGGTCGAGAACGCCTTGACCATGCTGACCTGCGCGGTGGAGCTGCGGCCGCTGTCGAGGCGCCAGGCACAGTTCTGGATCATGGTCTTGGCGGCGTAGATGTCCATGGCGCTGTCGGCCAGCATGAGCTGGATCGCCTGGTGCTCGGCAATCGGTACACCAAAGGTCTTGCGCACCTTGGCGTATTCGACCGCCTGGTCGAGCGCCCAGCGCGCCAGCCCCAAGCAGGATGCCGCCATGCCCATGCGCCCGGCGTTGACACCGTCCATGGCCACGGCCAGGCCGCGCCCAACTTCGCCCAGCCGGTGGTCGTCGCGCACGCGCACGCCGTCAAGCACGATCACGCCGGTTTCACCGCCCAGGTGCCCCATGGTGTTGATGATGCGCGGCACCGAGAAACCGGGGGTGCGGGTGTCGATGAAGAAACCGGTGACGCCGCCCTTGTGGCGCGCGGCGGCCTCGGGGTCGGTCAGCGCGAACACCATGGCGTAATCGGCGTAGGGTGAGTTGGTGATCCACTGCTTAGTGCCGGTGAGCACCCACTCGTCCCCGTCGCGCACGGCGCGGGTCTTCATGCCGAAGGCATCGGAGCCGGCATCGGGCTCGCTCAGGCCAAAGCACAGGGTTTTCTCGCCGCTGGTGATGCCTGCGCGATAGGGTTCAAAAATTTCCGGCTGCAGATGCCGCAACACCGGTGACAGGCCGTTGGTGAAGGGCGATGGCAGCACCACGGTCTGCACCAGCGGGTGGGCCGGGCCGATGCGATGGTTGAGCGTCTCCTGCACATGGGCCATGACCTGTGCGCCCTGCTCTGCGCCGCCCAGCTTTTCGGCACCGAACAGGTTGTAAAAGCCCAACTCTGCCGAGCGCATGCGCACCTGCCGTTTCAGGGCCAGCACTTCGGGCACATAGCGGCCATTGGCCTCAAACAGGGTGCGCTCGCTGCCCAGCAGGTCGCGATGGCGTTCCTCGAGCGGCAGCACTTCACGCTCTACAAAGCGCAATACGGCTTCGGCAATCGCCTCGGTGTCAGGGTCTATCAGGAAATCCATCGTCCTTACCTCTTGCGGTTAAAGCAGCCGGAACTTCGGCAGCGTAATGTCGTCGGTCACATCGTCGTATTGCACGGTCACACGCTGGCCAATGCGCACGGCTTCGACATCGCTGGTCACGATGTTGGTCATCATGCGTGCGCCTTCATCGAGGTCGATCACCGCCACGACATAAGGGGTGTCGGCCTTGAAAGCCGGACCGGCAGGGCGGCGCGCGATGGTAAAGCTGTAGATCGTGCCGGTGCCGCAGGCATCGACCCATTCGACGGCGTCCGAGTGGCAGTGCGGGCACAGGGCGCGCGGATAGAAATGGTGCTTGCCGCAGGCAGTGCAGCGCTTGATCGTCAGGCGGTGCTGCTTGAGGGCATCCCAGTAGGGGCGGCTTTCGCCATCGATGACGGGAAGGGGTTTGTCGTACATGATTTTCACCGGGTGGAAAGAATGCAAGTGGCACCGCTGGATAGCGTGCCGCCGGTGCCGTGGACCAGCGCGGTCACGGCGTTCGCGATCTGGCGCGGGCCGCATTCGCCGCGCAACTGGCGCACGGCCTCGATCAGCAGGAAGATGCCATACATGCCAGGGTGCGCATAAGAAAGGCCGCCGCCGTTGGTGTTGAGCGCAAACTCCCCACCGGGTGCCGTGCGTTGGTTGGAGACAAAAGCGCCGCCCTCGCCGCGCTTGCAAAAGCCCAGCGCTTCGAGCGTCATCAGCACGGTGATGGTGAACGAATCATAGACTTCCACCACGTCGATGGCGTCATGCTGGATGCCTGCCATGGCAAAGGCTTCGCGACCGGCCACCTCGGCGGCCGTGAGGTGCGCCAGATCGGGCATGGCGGCAATCGTCCAGTGCGTGTGCGATTCGCCATAGCCGCGCACATGGACCGCCTTGCGCCCCAACGCCTTGGCGTGCTCTGCCGTGGTCATGACCACCGCGCCGCCACCGTCAGTGACCAGACAAATATCGAGCAGGTGCATTGGATCGCAGACCATCGGGCTTTTCAGCACATCGTCGATCGACAACGGGCCGCGCATCGTCGCGGCCGGGTTGAGCGCCGCCCACTTGCGCGTGGCCACCGCGATCTCGGCCAGCTGCTCGGAGCTGGTGCCATATTCGTGCATGTGGCGCTTGGCCGCCATCGCATAGCCGCCCACCGGCGTGGGCATGCCCCAGGGGGTTTCGTACTGCATGGTCAGCACGGCAGGACGCCCGGCCAGATTGCGGCTCATCTCGCTCTTCTGCAGACTGCCGTAGGTGATCAGCGCCACTTCGCAGCGACCGGCTTCGATGGCGGTGGCAGCGTGCGCCACGTGCGCCTCGAAGGCCGATCCGCCTATGTTGGTGCCGTCGACGAAGCGTGGGGTAATCCCCAGATACTCGGACAGCGTCACGGTCGGCAACTGGCCCGGACCGGGCACACCCCACATACCAGCGGTCAGCAAACCATCGACATCGCGCATGGCGATGCCAGCGTCATTCAGGGCGTCGCGGGCGACCAACGCCTGAGCCTGCAAGACCGACATGGGCGCAAGGACCTTGCCGTCCTTCAGTGGCAGGTCGGCAACACCGACGATCACAGCTTCTCGTTTTGTCATATTTGGAATTCTCCTGGTGTTAAATATCGCGCACCCGTGCGGTCTGTACTAACCACGGGCCCGGGGTTGGGTCAATCGGCCTTGTTTTCACCACGCGCCATCTCGCGCAAGCGGAACTTCTGGACCTTTCCGCTGGGTGTGCGCGGTAAGTCGTCCAGGATGTTCAACGTTTCGGGCCAGTACTGCTTGGTCATCTGCTGCTCGTCAAGAAAGTTCTTCATCTGGTCGAGCGTGAGCTCGTGGCCAGGCTTGAGCGTGACATAGGCCACAGCGCGCTCGCCCAGACGCGCATCGGGCACGCCGACCACGGCGACCGCCTGGATGGCCGGATGGCGGTGCAACATCTGCTCGACCTCGACCACCTGCACGTTCTCGCCACCACGGATGATGATGTCCTTGGCCCGGCCGGTGATACGCACGTAGCCATCCGCGTCGATGCGCGCTAGGTCTCCGGTCTTGAACCAGCCCTCGCCGTCCATGCCGTACAACGCGGGGCGCTTGAGGTAGCCGACGAAGTTGCTGGGGCCCTTCGACTGCAGCTCCCCCTCCTCGCCGGTGGCGAGGACATGGCCGACGGCATCGACGACGCGAATCTCCATGCCCGGCATGGGCACGCCGTCGGTGCCGAAGACCTTGTCCGGCGAATCGCCGATGCGGGTGGTCGTAACCAACAGGTTTTCCGTCATCCCCCAGCCCGACACGATGTGGGCATTCAAGCGCTCGGTGGCGCGCTGCACCAGCGCGCGCGGAATCGGCGCGCCGGCGGAGATAAAGATGTTGAGCGTGGAGATGTCGTACTTGTCGAGCGCGGAATGGTCGGTCAGGTCGGCCAGGAAGGGCGTGGCCGCCATCATGAAGTGCACTCCCTCGTCCTGGATGCGTTGAAGCGCCACTTCGGCGTCCCATGTGTCTTGCAGCACGATCTTCGAACCCAACATCAGCGGCAGCTCCATGCCGATGGCAAAGCCCGTCTGGTGCGCCATCGGCGAGGGCATGAAGCACACATGCTCGGCGGTCAAGCCGCAACGCTTGACGATCTCGACGATGTTCGCGAAATGAGTGTTCGAGGTGTGCAGCGCGCCCTTGGGCTCACCGGTGGTGCCGGAGGTGTAAAGCAACTGCAACACATCGTCGGGGTGCAGGCGGCGCTCGGCCAGCAACTGATCAGCATTGGGCGTTCCCTGCTCCCAGCGGCGCTCGATGAAGTGTTTCTCGAACGACATCTCGCCTTCGCCGCCAATCGCAAAAATATGCTTAAGCTGCGGCAGCGCTGGCTGAATTTCGCGCAGCATCGCGGCATGGTCAAAACCGCGAAACTCGCGCGGCACAATCATGACCTTCGATTCGGCCAGGCCGAGCATGAAAGTCAACTCGCGGTGGCGGAAGATCGGCATCACCGGGTTGGTGACCGCGCCGATGCGCAGGCAGGCCAGGTGCAGTGCCACAAACTGCCACCAGTTGGGCAACTGGTATGACACCACGTCGCCACGCTCCACGCCCAGCGCCGCCAGACCGAGCGCGATGCGCCTGGACAGGCGCAGCAGTTGCCGGTACGACAAGGTGGTCGCCTGCCCGGTCATGCTGTTGAGGTCGGTCACGGCCACCTTGTCGAGGCGGCTGGGCGCGACTTCGTCCAGAAAATCGAGCAGGGTCTTGCTGTGCCAGTATCCGCCGGCCTTGGCTTGTTGAACCAGTTTGGGACTCAGTTGAGATTCGATCACGTTGTCTCCTTGTCGTTGTATTGAAATGGATTGAACCTGGCCGTGCCGGATCGCTGACGGCCGGGCCCGGGATAGGCGGGCGCATCCGTCGCGCCCGCGAACTTTGAACGTCGAGGTCACGGGGTGCCGGCCTCCTTGGGCAGAAAGGTCAGTGTCTCGGTGAAATCGACGATGGTTTCGCCACGCTGATTGATCACCAGGTGCTGAATATCCATCAGTGTGAAGCCACGTCCGGTCGGCGGGCGCAGCCGCGCCTCGCCCTCGACGTGAATCGTGTCGCCGGGAAACAGCGCGCCGCGCAGGCGCGCCTGCAGGCCGGTCATGCCGCCGAAGGCTCCGATGTCATGGCCCACGACTGTGCGCTCAATGATGCCGGCCACGTAGGTCGCCAGCAGACCCATGCCCAGTGAGATGATCATCGGCCCGGGCGCGAAGCGGCTGCGGTGCGCGCCCGTCATGTTGTCCTGAATGTACTCCATGTCGATGAAGAAGGGCTCGTGCAGTCCGGACACATTGACGAAGTTGACGATGTCGGTTTCAGTGATGGTGCGCCGGTGCGTCTTGAATTGGTGCGGCTTGGTGCTGTTGGTCAAGTTGGTCAAGTTGGTCAAGTTGGTCATTTTGAAATCCAGTGGCTCATGGCTGTTGATAAAAATAGTTCTTTACAGGCAATCCTTATGACCCGACCCTGGGCATAATTGAATTTTTATAACTCCTCACATCGGAGAACAATGCATGAACCCCGCGCCCTCGTCTTATGGTCAACTTAGTGGCCAGATCGCCCTCGTCACCGGTGCCACGGCCTACATCGGTCGTGCCATTGCGATAGAGTTGGCGCGGCGCGGCGCCCAAGTGATCATCAACGGCCGCAATCCCAAAGCCGGACAGGCGGTGATCGACGAGATCGCTGCGAACGGCTACAGCGCCACGTTTGAACAAGCCGACCTGACCAACGGCGACGCGGTTCGTGCCATGGTGGATCGTGTCGCCGAGCGCCACGGCCGCCTTGACATCCTTGTGGCCAGCGGCGCAGGCGCCAGTGCCGATTCGCCGTCCTTTCGCCTTTTCAAGGAAATGAGCCACGGCGACTTCGAAAACTACATCCACGCCCACTGGCTCACACGCGCGTTTGCGATCCAGGCTGCCGCCCGCGTCATGGCGCGCCACGGCCGCGGCAAGATCGTCGCGGTGGGTACCGACGCGGGCCGCGTGGCCACGGTCGGCGAATCCTTCATTGGTGGTGCCACCGCCGGCATGATGCAGATGTGCCGCGTGCTGGCACGTGAGCTGGGGCGCGACGGCATTCGCGTCAACTCGGTGGCGATGAGCTACATCTGGGATGCCGAGCCGCGCTGGGGTCCGGGCTCGCCAGCGCTCGAAGGCGGCCATGGCACGGGCATGATCGAGAACCTGCGCAAGCGCATGCTGTTTCCAGTACATTGCCAGGACATCGCCAACGCGGCGGCGTTCTTTGCCGGGCCGGAGTCCGATGCCATCACCGGCCAGACGCTGAGCGTCAACGGTGGTTTGAGCACACCGGGCTGACATGGCCATCAGGCCCCGCCGTGCGCGGCCTTGACGGCCGCGCGGTCAATGCTATCGGCACTGCCCAAGGGGAGTGCCGATACAAACACCACATGCTTGGGTTTCTTGTAGCGTGCGATGCGACCGCCCACGAACTCGATCAGGTCCTCGGCACTCAATGCGTGTCCCGCCTTCAGCACGCAGACGGCCTTGACCGCCTCGCCCCACTGAACGTCCGGCACACCGATGACCACCACCTGCGCCAGCGCCGGGTGCTCCAGAATGGCCCGCTCGACTTCAGCCGGATAAACGTTCTCGCCCCCCGGCTTGATCAACTCCTTGGCCGGTGAACGCCCGCTGTACCAGAGGTAGCCCTCGGCATCGATGCGCCCCATGTCGCCCGTGTGGTGCCAGCTGTTGCGCAGCGTGAAGGCGTTGTCTACTTCGCAGCGCCAGTAGCCCTGGAACACCATCGGTCCCCGCACCACGATCTCGCCGGTGGCGCCTGTGGGCAGCGGGCGGTCCAGCTCGTCCACCACCGCGACCGTGTTCAGCGCGGTGGCACGCCCGGCGCTGCCGGGGCGCTCGTCAAATGGCGCCAGGCTGACCGAGCCCGAGGTCTCGGTCTGGCCGTAGGCACTCCAGAAGGTCGCCTGGGGACAGGTAGTACGCAAGCGCGCGATGGTCTCGGGCACATCGATCCCCGACACCACGCGCAGCCTGGCCAGTGCAGAGCCTTGGGCCGCGGCGGCGTCCAGCAGGGCGCCCAGCATCGGTGGAAAGGTGCCGATCAGGCTGCCCCCGTCCTCGTCGATATGTTTGACCAGACTGGGCGGATCGAAACGTGTCATCAGCAGCGTCGCCCCGCCCGCCTGCTGCGTGGCCAGCAGGAAGCCGATGGCGGCCACGTGAAACAGCGGCAAGACCCCTAGATTGACGTCCGCCGCCGTCAGGTGCCAAGCCAGTTGCGTCTGCAGGCTGGCAGCGATCAGGCCGCGGTGCGAGAGCAGTGCGCCGCGCGGCCGCCCGCCCACGGCGGCGGTGTGGATGATGACAAAACCGCTGTCGTCGGCCACGTCGGGCAGGTCCGCCATCGGCGTATCGCGCTCCAAATACAGCTCGCTGACCGATTGCCACGGGGCCAGCGCCGCCCCCAGCGAGTAGCGCAGCGTCCCGGCCATACCCTCTTGAGGCACCAGTGCCTTGAATTCGTCAGCCGCGATCAGCACCTTGGGTGCCACATCCTCGATAACATAGGCCACCTCCTCAGCCGACAGTCGCCAGTTGATAGGTACCACTATCGCACCCAGACACGCCGCTGCACCAAACAAATCCAGGTACTCCAGACTATTGGGGGCGAGAATGGCAACCCGGTCACCCAAACACACGCCCGCAGCAACCAAACCGGCCGCCAGCCTTGCAGTGCGCTCGGCGTAATTGGCGTGGGTCACCCGCTGTCCGTCGAACAGGAAAGCGGTTTTCGTACCGTACAAGCGTGCGTTGCGGTTGATGGCATCGTACAGCGTAAAAGATCGCAAACTCATTGCATGCTCCTGGTTCAGGTTTCACTCGCCGGGGATTGTGTCGGCGGCATCACTTCGTGCAGAAAGGTCGCGACGCTGGCGACAAAGGCATCGTTGGCGTCACCGGCAATCATGTGGCCGGCGCCCTTCAGGTCGACAAAGCGCGCCCGCGGCAAGGTTTGCACCAGGGCGCGTGCATCTTCCTCGGTGATGACGTCGCTGCGCTGGCCGCGCAGCAGCATGGTGGGCGCTTGCAGACCGCGCAGGGCGCGCTCGTAGCCGTCGGCGTCGCGCCGGTGGTTGTGGTTGGCCTCGCTCATCATGAGCGGATCCCAGTGCCAATTCCAGCGGCCTTGCGCATTGAGGCGCAGGTTTTTCTTCAAACCCTCGATCGGGCCTTCCATCGGTCGGCCCCGGTAGGCGGCAATATGCTGGGCGGCTTCTTCGAGCGACGCAAAGCCATCGGGCCGTGCCCGCATGAAACTCACGATGCGCTCGACGCCGGCTTCTTCCATGCGCGGCGCAATGTCCACCAGCACCAGCGCGTTGATCGGCGGCGCATGAGGGCGCCCGATGGCGGCCATGCTGGTCAAGCCCCCCAGGGAGGCCCCGACCACCGCCAGCGGCGTGCCCAGCTCGCGCCAGATGCAGCACATGGTGTCGGCGAGCGTCTCTATGCGGTAGTCGCCATCCGAGGCCCAGGCGCTGTCGCCGTGGCCGGGCAAATCCAGTGCCACGGTGTACCAGCCGACGTCACCCAGCACCTGCCCGGCCTTGCCCCAGGCATGGCGCGTCTGCCCGCCACCATGCAGCAGCAACACCGTGGGCGCACCCACCGGCCCATACACGTCGGCCACCAAGGGGCCACCAGCGAAGCCGGAAAACTCTCGCCGTTCGAAAATATTCATGCAGGATCCTTCCTCAACCGAACGCCGTCGTTCCGTGGTCCAGTCTTCCATGGAAGATATCTCTTCGAGAAAAGCACAACGGAACTTGGTTTCACCATCGCCACCTCAATAGACAAAGAGGGAACCGCCAGGCCTGATCATGGTCATTTCGACGTAACTCGATCCATGATGCCGTTCCGGTGCGAAGCGCAGGATAAAGCCGCCCAGATCCATGGCCTTCGCGCTCTCGACGGCGCCGATGAACTTTTCGCGAGTCAAATCAGGCCCCGCGAGCCGGAGCGCTTGGACAAAGGCTTTGGCCGACACATACCCCGTCATGGACGCATAGCCAATGTGCTTGTCCTTGCTGGCGGCCTTCATCAGTCGCCGGAATTCGCGCGAAACAGCGAGCTTCTCGGAAAACGGCGCCGGCATCGTCTGCGTGACGATGATGCCAGTCGCGTCCTTACCAAATTGGTTGATCAGGAGATTGGTGTCTGCTACCGACCACAATAGCAGTTGCGCCACCACGCCGGTCTTCTTGAACTCACGTATGAATTCGATCGTAGCCTTGCCAGCCATTGCGACGATGACCGCCTGTGGACGAGCGCGCGCAATCGTCTGCGCCGCGGCGGCGGCGTCGCGAGCGTCGGTTTCGATCGGCGCGATCACTACCGGAGCCAGCTGTCGGTCTTTCATTGCCGCCTGCACGCCGGTCAGGCCCTCCTTTCCA
This sequence comes from Rhodoferax sp., assembly GCA_031291295.1. Lineage (GTDB taxonomy): Bacteria > Pseudomonadota > Gammaproteobacteria > Burkholderiales > Burkholderiaceae_C > Rhodoferax_A. Next base: position 101,435 of record JARLJI010000260.1, read on the forward strand.
AAGGGATTGTTCTGATAGGCCACCGCAATGGAAGTAATCCCTAGTGTCGTCAGATGCTGGACCATCTTTTCGATTTCATTGCTGTACGACGCCATCACGGTAAACAGGTACCGGTTTGGCGTACGGCGTACGCTATCCGCCCCCGTGAACGGTGCAAACAAGGGCACACGCTTGTCCGCCAGCAGCGGCAACACCGCCATGACGTTGCCGGTTCCGAGATTTCCGACGATGGCGAACACGCCGTCTTCGGTGATCATCTTTTCGGTGTTGGATAGCGATCGCTGGGGCACATACCCATCGTCCATTTGCACGAGCTTCAAATGGCGGCCGAAGACGCCCCCCCCCGATTCACTTCGTCAACGTACACTTTGAAGCCTTCGCTGAAGTCAGTGCCGATCGCTGCAAGCGGCCCGGTCAGCGACACACTCTGACCGATTAGAACGGTCTGCACCGTGACGCCCGTTTCCGCTCGCACCAGCCCTGCCCCCAACAGCATCGCGGACATCGCGACCATCGCGTTGACAGTGCGTATTGATGACCATGATTGAGGCATTCGAAGCCAGCATGACATCATGGGACTGCGCAAAAGATTCCTGATTTTTGATTTTCCGTAGTTCAAAGCTGCCTCCTCTCGAAGAGTTAAGTTAGGTCACCACCTTGTGATCCCAATCGCCGATCAACGTCTCGTTCGAAGTCAGCTGCACTGCCGTCCAACTCGCCCCAGTCGGCGAACGAAGCGTAGTTCTCACGCCACGCGGCCAGCAGTTCCTCGCGCGGGAGATCGGCGTAGGCGCCCCGGTCCTGCACATACTCCATGTGACGTCGGCCGTTGATGTCAAATTCATGAAGGACCGAATCGACGCTACCGTCGAACTCCAGCGGCCGAATGCCTGCTTTCTCGCACAAGGAGCGGTTGAAGGCGGGCGTGGCCTTGAGCCATTGACCGTCGAGCCACAACTCGGTGTAGCCGTGAAAGACGAACAGATCGGTGCCCATCATGTCGTACAGTCGCTTGCTGGTCAGATGGTTTCGCACGTCGGCATAACCCAGTCGCGATGGCACGCCCAACACGCGGGCCGCCGCCGCCAGCAGTGCTGCCTTGGGCACGCAGAAGCCGCGGCCCGCCGCGATGACATGGCTGGCCTTGAGGCCATTAATGCTGGTGTCGAAGTGGTACGGGTCATAGAGAAACTCATCGCGCACGGCATAGTAGAGCTTGACCGCGATTTCACGCGGCGTCATCGCGGTGCCAGCAACCCGGCGCGCGAACGCAATCACCGCCGGGTGCTCGCTGTCCACATAGCGGCCGGATGCAAGGCAGCTCGACAGGTCGTTCGAATTCGTGGTTTGTAGCGGCGCGTTCATGTCATCGATCCTCCATGCTCATCCTCGCTCAGGCACTTCGGCGCCTGCGACAGCGCAAAGCCGTTGAATGCCTTTGACCGATCGTGTGGTATCAGCTTCCAGGTGGGCCTGGCATTGGGCACGCCGCCATCGACCCGAATGAACGAGCCGGTGATGAAAGCCGCCGCCTCGCACAGCAAAAACACGATCGCTGCCGACACCTCGGACTCTGTGCCGTAGCGCTGCAGCGGCACCTTCGTCTTCAGGCTGCGCAGTTCGGACTGCATCTCGGCGCTGTAGGTGTCGAAGCCGCTGCTGGCCACCCAGCCCGGCGCCACGGCATTGACACGCACACCGGAATGCGCCCATTCGCAGGCGGCCGTCTCGGTAAACGACAGCATACCTGCGCGCGCCGCGCCGCTGTGCGCCATGGTAGGCATGCCACCCCAGATGTCGGCGATGATGTTGACAATGGCCCCACCGTGGGACGCCATCGACTGGTTGTAGGCCTCTCGCGCCACCAGGAAGCCGCCGGTGAGGTTGCTGCGTACCACCGCTTCCCAGCCCTTTAAGCTGATGTCCTTGGCAGGCTGCGGGTACTGACCACCGGCGTTGTTAACCAGACCATCGATCTTGCCGTGGCGCGCAATCACCTCCGCGATCATGGCCTTGACGCCCGGCTCGTCGCGGATGTCGCAGGCATGGGTGCTAGCGTTCCCACCGGCAGCTTCGATTTCGGCCTGCACCGCTTCCAGTTTTTCGATGCGACGACCGACCAGCGCGACACTGGCGCCCAGATTGGCCAGCTCATGTGCGGTGCAGCGGCCAATGCCACTCCCGCCGCCGGTGACGATCACGGCCTGGCCTGCGAATAGTCCCGGACGGAATACGGATTGATAGACAGATTGATTCATGGGTTTTGCTCTTCAAAAGGGGGGTCATGCACCGAGCATGAAGTTGCAATGGCCAAGCGCAATCGGCTTGTCGGGGCTCGACTGCCAGGCCTCAATACGCAGGTTGGCCACGCGCCGCCCCTGCTTGACCATCACCACGTTGGCATAGGTATCTTGCGCCAAGCCGGTACGCAGGTAGTCAATGTTGAAATCGATCGTCTTCGGCAGGCTCTGGGTTTCCGTCTGCAAAAGCAGATAGAACATGCCGGCACACTCCAGAAAACCGCCGGTTGCACCGCCGTGCAAGGCGGGCAGAACAGGATTGCCGATCAGCTTCTGGTCGAAAGGCAGGATGCAAGTGAACGCGTCACCCTTGATGTCGATGCGCAGATTCAGGAAGCGTGCGTAAGGAATGGACTGAACCAGCGGGCTCCAGTCGCTGGACGCCCTGCAACTGGTCAAGATTTCGGCAAACTTCATCGTGGAACCTCCTCGTTACGGATCACCGTGCGCCCGCCAGTGAACATGTAGATGCCCACCGCGGTGGCGATGGGGTCATCCGGTGACTCGTGATAGGCGCAGCCGCGGACAAAAGCGAGCTCCGAAGTCAGCTTGTAGCAAACCGCACCGCCCAGCACAGCTTTGTCGGGGGTGGCCGGCTTGAGGTAGTCAATGCGCAGATCCAGCGTAGCCATCGGCCGTATCTGGGGCATCTTTACAAAGATCGAGAACCCGAAGGCGGCATCAAGCAAGGCTGTGATGACGCCGCCGTGGAGCACTCGCGTGTTCGGGTCGCCAACCAGACCATCCTTGTAGTCCACCTTCAACACGCACCAGTCCGGCCGCACCGAATGCGGCAGCAGCCCGAGTTCCCGGTTATACGGGGAGACATGCGCAAACTTCTGCCAGCGCTGGGCGAACTCCTCTTCAGAATTCATCGTTTCTGCCATTAAAAACCTCCTTAAATTAAAATTTGAACCATCGGCTCCGTCGAGCCTTGAACGGGCGACCAGCGCACCACACCGGTATCGACGCGAGACGTCACGTGACCGTCCGCTTCGAGCCACAGAAGATGCGCCAGCGTCTCGCCCATGGCCAGGAAACCGTGCAGTGTCTCGGACTGCTTGCCGTAGTTCGCTTCACCGAGATCCGCAGCACTCATGCCTTCGCGCAAGCCGGCTTTGAAACGCCGCAGTGCCCGCTGATGGTGGGCAGCCAGCCCATGCGCGCGCTTTTCGCCCGCGTGGTAGACACGGTGGTGAGCCGGCAACACATGCTCTATGGGCAGGCCTGCAATCACCCGCAAGCTGTCGATATAGCGCGGCAGCGGGTTGGTCTCACCGTACGGCCAGACCCCCACATTGGGCGTGATGCGCTCAAGCAACTGGTCCCCAGTGAGTAATAGCTTGAAGTCTGGCTCATACAAGCAGATTTGTGCGATGCTGTGGCCACCCAGCACCAGCACGTCAAAACGGTAATCGCCAATCTCCAGACACTGCCCGTCTTCAAGGCTGGTGCTGGGCGGGGGTTCGTCGCAAGCCAGATTTTCCTGCAGCACGCCGCTGACGATCTCGTGCGCATCACTCGGCGACAAGCCGTGACGGCACATGAACTCCACGCAATGGCGGCGACCCGCTTCATCGGGAACAGACGTAGCGCGCGCCACCTCGCGCTCCTCCGGACGCATCAGGATCGGCGCCCCGGTGACCTGAGCCAACCATGCTGCCAAACCGAGATGGTCGGGGTGATGGTGAGACACGATGATGCGTGTCAACCCTGCCGCCAGCGGACCGGCCAATGCGCGCAGCCACAGAGCACGCGCCGCTTCGCAATCAGCGCCGGTGTCGAACAGACACCATCCCTCACCATCGCGAATCAGATAGATATTGACGTGATCAATGCCGTAGTCCACCGGCAGCGTGAACATCAGAATACCGGGCAATACTTCCTTCAGCGGCAGCTCGGCCAACAAGTCGATGATCGGGGCGGCGGGCGAGGTGTTCATGTTCACAACCGTTTCGCCACTTCTTCGAGCATCACTTCGGTGGCGCCGCCGCCGATGGACTGGACGCGGGCGTCGCGCACCATGCGCTCGATCGGTGTCTCGCGCATGTAGCCAGCGCCGCCGTGGAACTGCTGGCAGTCATAGACCACGTCGTTGAGCAGCTCGCCGCACAGCGCCTTGACCATCGACACTTCCTTGACGCACTCGCGCCCCTGCGCATCGAGCCAGGCGGCGTGGTAAACGAGCTGACGGGCCGCCTCGACCTGCGCTGCCCGCATGGCCAGGCGCTGGCGGATCGCCTGCTTGTCCCATAGCGTGGCGCTGAAGGCCTTGCGCTCGCGCACATAGGCCAGCGTCAACTCGATCGCGCGCGCGGCTTCGCCCATCATCTGCGCACCCAGCACCATTCGCTCGTTCTGGAAATTGCGCATGATCTGGTAGAAGCCCTTGTTCTCGCTGCCCAGCAGGTTGGCCGCCGGGATGCGGCAGTCCTCGAACACCAGTTCGGCGGTATCGCTGCACAGCCAGCCGCTTTTCTTCAGCGTGCGCCCGACTCGAAGGCCCAGCGTACCCTTCTCGACGATGAAGATCGAAATGCCGCGCGAGCCTTTGGCGGTCGGGTCGGTCTTGGCGGCGACGAAATACACATCGCCATGCACGCCGTTGGTGATGAACATCTTGCTGCCATTGATAACCCAGTGGTCACCGTCGCGCACGGCGCGGGTGCGGATGCCAGCCACGTCGGAGCCGGCATCGGGCTCGGTGACCGCCACGGCGCAGATCTTCTCGCCGCCGATGATGGCAGGCAGGTAGCGCACGAGCTGCTCTGGCGTGCCAAAGTTGGCCAGGTGCGGCGAGGCCATGTCGGTGTGCACCATCACCGTCACGGCAAAGCCGCCGTACGTGGAGCGGCCGAGTTCCTCGGCCAGGATCGCGCTGTACACCGTGTCGAGCTTGGAGCCGCCGTATTGCTCGCCATAGCGCACGCCCAGGTAACCCAGCTCACCCATTTTGCGCAGCACCGCGCGCGGCACCATGCCCTGCTCTTCCCATTGCGCAGCCTGTGGCACCACCTCCTGCTCGACAAAGCGGCGCAGGTTGTCGCGGAACTGCCGGTGTTGCTCGTCAAAATAAATCGGCTCGTTCATTGCTTTTCCTCAGATTCCATTGCTTCCATGATCACCAACACATCGCCACCGCGCACCGCGTCACCGACGCGGCAGCGCAACTCGCTGACCCGTCCCGGCGTGGGCGCGCTGAGCGTGTGCACCATTTTCATCGCCTCCATCTGCACCAGGGTGTCGCCTGCATTCACGGTCATGCCTACACTGGCCTGCACCTGCGTCACCAGGCCGGGCATGGGCGCGAGCAGGCGATTGCCACCCCGTTCATCGGCACCCGCCGCGCCCTTGAGCGCGCGCTGCCAGCGGTCGAGCCGGCGCCAGGCCCACGTGCCGCCCGGGCCAGCCAGCCACACGCGTTCGCCCTGCGTAGCGTGCTGTTCCACCGCCACCGTGAAGCGAACCGTCAGGCCGTCGCGCTGCAACTCCAGGGTGTCGCCGACCTGCGTCGCCCCCAGGTTCAGCTCCAGATCGCCGACGCGCACGCGCCAGCCTTCGCCCAACGGCGACACGCTGGCCTCATGCACACGGCGGTGCACGTCTTCGAGCAGCACCTGCGTGCTGCCGGCGCCACTCCCAGCGCCGACCACCCGCCAGGCCCCGAGCGACTGCCAGGCCGAGCGCCCGGCCGCCGCCTGCTTGGCCAGCACGCCGTGCAAGGCGGCAGCGGCGATGGCCAGCCCATCGTCCGCGCGCGGCTGCCAGCCTGTGGGAAAGGCGCGTTCGATGTAGTGTGTGGTGAGTACTTGCGCGAAGTGGTCGTGGCGCAGCAGATCGGCCAGAAAACCAAGGTTGCTGTGCACGCCGAGCAGGACCGTGTCGTCCAATGCCGTGGCGAGCCGCCGCGCGGCAGTCGGCCGGTCGTTGGCATGGGCAATCACCTTGGCCAGCATGGAGTCGTAATAGGGCGTGACCCGGCTGCCGATGCGCACGCCGCTGTCGACCCGAACACCCTCGCCGCGCGGCTCGCGGTAACCAATCAGGGTGCCTATCTCGGGCGCGAAACCGGCCGCCGGATTCTCCGCGCAAACGCGCACCTCGATAGCGCAGCCGCGCTGGGACAGCTCCGGCTGGCCGAAGCCGAGCGGCTCACCGGCGGCCACCCGCAGTTGCCATTCGACCAGATCGATGCCGACCGTCAACTCGGTCACCGGGTGCTCGACCTGCAGCCGGGTGTTCATTTCCAGAAAAAAGGTGTCCCCGCTACGGCTGTCATGAATGAACTCGATGGTGCCGGTGCTGTCGTAGCCGATGGCGCGCCCCATCGTCAGCGCGTGCGCGAACACGGCCTCGCGCACGGCGGGCGGCAGGTGCGGCGCGGGCGCTTCCTCAATCACTTTTTGGTGGTTGCGCTGGATCGAACATTCGCGCTCGAACAGATGCACCAGATGCCCGTGCCGGTCGCCCAGCAACTGCACTTCGAGGTGGCGCGGCTCGTCCAGGTAGCGCTCCAGCAGCACGCGGTCGTCGCCGAACGAGGCCTGGGCTTCGCGCCGCACGGTATCCAGCGCGGCCACGAATTCAGCCGCGCTGCGCACCACCCGCATGCCCTTGCCGCCGCCGCCGGCCGAGGCCTTGATCAGCACCGGGTAGCCGATGTCACTGGCCGCCGCCTGCAAGACCCCAGGGTCCTGGTCGTCGGCGTGGTAGCCCGGCACCACCGGCACGCCGGCTTCGAGCGCGATGCGCTTGGATTCGATCTTCGACCCCATGCGCCGGATCGCCTCGCGCGAGGGGCCAACAAAAATGAGCCCGGCCGCTTCGCAGGCATCGATCAGGGCCAGGCTCTCTGACAAAAAGCCGTAGCCCGGATGGATGGCCTGCGCACCGGCCGCACGTGCCGCAGCCACGATCACCGCGGCATCGAGGTAGCTGCGCGCAGCCTCCGGCGGGCCGATACGCACGGCCGTGTCGCACAGGGCCACGTGCAGCGCGTCGCGGTCCGCGTCGGAGTACGCCGCCACCGTGCGCAAGCCCATGCGGCGCGCGGTGCGGGCGATGCGGCAGGCAATCTCGCCGCGGTTGGCGATCAGGAGAGTGTCGAACATCAGCGGCGCGCTTTCGGTTACTGCCGCCACGACGGCAGGCGCTTGCCGAAGAAGGCGGCGATGCCCTCACGCCCCTCCTCGGTTTCCCAGGCATCGGCCAGCTTGTCGGCGGCGTAGATCATGTTGGTGCCCAGATCGTGCGCATGCACATAGGTCACCAGCTTCTTGGTGGCCGCCACCGCGCCGGGCGCGCACTGCAGCAGGTCCGTGAGTTCGCGCTCGACCGCAGCGTCGAGCTGGTCTGCCGCCACCACGTCGGACAGCAAACCCAGCCGCTGCGCCTCAAGCGCACTCATGCGGCGCGCCGTCAGGAAGGTGCGTCGTGCGTTGGCTTCGCCCATGCGCGCCACGACGTAGGGCGCGATATTGGCCGGCAACAGGCCCAGGCGCACCTCGGTCAGCGAGTAGACGCCGGTATCAACTGCAATCGTGATGTCGCAGACCGAGATCATGCCGACGCCACCGCCATAGGCCGGGCCGTTGATGCGGCCAATGACGGGCATGGGCAGCTCGTTCAGGGCGCGCAACATCAGCGCCAGATCGCCGCTCTCGCTGACGCGCTCGGCCCGGCTCTTCTTCATGTTCTCCTGCATCCAGCCCAGGTCGCCGCCGGCACAAAAGGTCTTGCCGGTGCCGGTGAGCACCACCGCGCGCACGCCCGGCGCTGAGGCCAGCCAATCGACGGCACGACGCAGCTCGCTGATCAGGGTGGCGTTGAGCGCGTTGTGGGTGTCGGGGCGGTTGAGCGTGAGGCGAGCCACGCCGCGCGCGTCGACGGCCAGTTGCAGGGTCTCGTAGGTGGGTGTGTTCATGGTGGTTCTCTTACATGCGGTAAACAGGGGTGGCGGTTTTCGGCAACTCACGGCGCGCCGCCAGCGCCAGCGCCAGGCCCAGCACGTCGCGCGAGGCCGAGGGTTCGATCAGGCCGTCGTCCCACAAGCGGGAGGTGGCGTAATAAGGGTCGCTCTGGCGCGCGTACTGCTCGCGCACCTTGCGTTCGGTATCCAACAGCCGCGCCTCGTCGGCCGGGCCGCGCAGGTTGGAGCGCGCCAGCTCGACCATCACGTTGCTGGCGATGTCGGCGCTCATGGTGGCCACCTTGGCGCTGGGCCAGGCAAACAGGAACTCGGGCTCGAAGCCGCGGCCGCACATGCCGTAGTTTCCGGCACCGTAAGAGCCGCCGACCACCAGCGTCAGCTTTGGAACGCGCGCACAGGCCATGGCGTAAACCATCTTGGCGCTGTGCTTGGCAATGCCACCGCGCTCGGCCTCGGTGCCGACCATGAAGCCGGGAATGTTCTGCAAAAACAGCAGCGGCACGCCGCGCTGGTTGGCCAACTCGATGAAATGCGCGCCCTTCAGGGCCGACTCGGCCAGCAGCGCGCCGTTGTTGGCGAGGACGGCCACCGGCTGGCCGTGGATGGCGCCAAAACCGGTCACCAGCGTCTCGCCCCACAGCGGCTTGAATTCATGGAAGGCGCTGCCGTCGAGCAGACGCGCAATGATCTCGCGCGCGTCGTAGGGTTGCTTGGGATCAACCGGCACAATGCCGTTGAGCTCGACCGGGTCATGGCGCGGCGGGCTGGGCGGCAGCGGCGGCACCATGGACGGCTCGGGCGGCAGGCTGGCCACGATCTGGCGCAGCATGGCCAGTGCCTGGCGCTCGTCCTCGGCCAGGTGGTCGCTGACACCGGAAACGCGGCTGTGCATCTCGGCGCCACCGAGGGTTTCGCCATCGACCACCTCGTTGATCGCGATCTTGACAATGGACGGGCCACCCAGGTGGATGCGGGCATTGCCGCGCACCATCACCACCTCGTCGGACAGCGCGGGGATATAGGCGCCGCCCGCCGTGCAGCCGCCAAACACGGCCGAGAGCTGCGGCAGGCCGTCCTGCGACATGCGGCACTGGCGGTGAAAGCTGTTGCCAAAGTGGTCCTTGTCGGGGAATACGCGGTCCTGCTCCGGCAGGAAGGCGCCACCGCAGTCCACCAGGTACAGGCAGGGAAGCCGCAGGCGCTCGGCAATTTCCTGCGCCCGGATGTGTTTCTTGACTGTTTCATGGAAGAACGAACCACCCTTGACGGTGGCGTCGTTGGCAATGAACATGCAGGGCCGCCCGGCCACCATGCCAACGCCGGTGACGATGCCCGCGCCCGGCACCTCGTTGCCATACTGGCCCCAGGCCGCCAGCGACGAGAGCTCCAGAAAGGCGCTGCCGTCATCGACGATGAAGTCGATGCGCTCGCGCACCAGCAGCTTGCCGCGCTCGCGGTGGCGGCGGATGTGCGCATCACGGCCACCGATGACCACCTCGGACAGGCGTGCGCGCAGAAGAGCGATCTGGCCCGTGTTGTGGGTCAGGTTGTCCCGATAGCCGGGGCCGCGTATATCGATACGAGTTTCAATCACCGACATCCTGTATCGTCCCTTGAAGCGCGGTCAGACCGGGGTGTAGCTACCGTCGACACGGCTTCACCGAGCTCGGCATTCATGTCCGCGACGAACAGCCGCACTCCCTCGCTGGCGAGGCGCTCGCAGTGGGCCTGGCCCATGCCCATCACGCCGCCCGTGACCAGAATGACCTTGTCCTGTACTCGACCCATAACGCTCTCCTTGTGGTGTGAATCCTGTGTGGCAGGAAAAATGCCCTGCACCCTGACCGCGCTCAGGGCGCCGCCTTACAAACCTCTTGCATTTGCGGGCCGGCGCGAAAGGCCTTGAGCGAGCCGCTGTGCATCACATGGCCCGACAGGATGCGGCCGATAATGCGCTCGGCCAGCCGCGCCGCCTCGATCAGCAGTTCCAGGTCGATCCCGGTCTCAATCCCCAGTTCCTGGCACATGAACACCATGTCCTCGGTGCAGATATTGCCGGCCGCGCCACCATGTGCGTGGCCTGCGAACGGACAGCCGCCCAGACCCGCGACCGAACTGTCGAACAGCCGCACGCCCATCTGCAGGGCGGCATAGACGTTGGCGCCGCCGACACCGCGCGTGTCGTGTAGGTGCAATCCAATGCTGGCATCCGGAACGATCTCGCGCACCGCGCCGATGCGGCGCTTGATCTCCTCGGGATTTGCCCAGCCCATGGTATCGGCCAGGTACACCGCCGGCAGCGCGACACCCCGGTCGGCGCAGGCATCGACCAGCCAGCGCACCTGATCGGTGACCATCGACAGCGGCACGGCGCCACCGAGATTGCAGCCAAAGGCCGTAATGACGTAGGCCTTCTCCACCGGAATGCCCAGGGCGACGTAGCGGTCCAGCCAGCCGAGCTGGCGTTCGCGCATCTCGGCCACGCTGCAGTTGTTGTTGCGCTGCGAAAACGGCTCGGTGGTGTAGAACATCAGCTTGCCGTCCAGATCCACCAGGTCGCAGGCGCGCGCCCGATCGAAGCCGTTATCGTTGAGCCAGAGCGCCGTGTAGCGTGTGCCGGGGCGCTTGACGATGGTGGCAAATAGCTCGGCTGTGTCGGCCATCTGCGGCACCGCGCGCGGACTGACGAAGGACGCCACCTGGATCTGCTTCAGGCCCGAGGCCGCCAAAGCGTCAATCAGCGCCGCGCGATCGGCCAGTAGATAGGTTTGCTGCTCCATCTGGAAGCCCTCGCGCGGGCCCTCCTCATGGAACTCGACGGAGGTAGGAAAATCACTCATCGCTAACATCTCCTTCGATCAAACCGGACTGACTTCGGCCAGCACCTGATGGCGCTCGACCATGTCACCGACCCGGCAACGCAGGCTGCTCAGGCTGCCTTCGAACGGTGCCGTAACGTGAAGTTCCATTTTCATCGATTCGAGCACGATCACGGTCTGTCCAATGGCGACCATCTCGCCAACCGCCGCCTTGACCGCGACCACCTTGCCCATCATCGGCGCACCTAGTTGCCCGCTGGCGGCGGCGTCACCGGCAGCGCCACCCAGATAGGGCTGCGCCGTGAACACGCTGCTTCCCAGCGCACTGGAGAGCTCGACCTGCCGCGCATCGCCCCGAATGGTCAGCTCCAGCGCCCGCCCGCCGCACTGCAACAGGGAACGCCCGGCCGCGAGCGGCTGGAGCGTGGCGCTCACTTCCTGCTCGCCAATGACCAGGGTGCAGGCGGCGTTGGCGTCGCGAGTCGAAAACCGTACCGGCCACTCAGCCTCGCCATCCTTCAACACCAGGGCCGGCTGGGGTGCGGCCTGAATCGGCCCGCTCGTCAGGCGCCAGCCTGTGAAGCCATCCCACAGGGTCCAGCAGCCCAGCGCGGGCGACTCGGCACGCCTTTGTGCCAGCCAATGCAGCGCGGCCGCCGCCAAGTGCTCGATCGGCGGCGCGGCGGTAGCCACCACGCCGCGCTGTGCATGGCGTTCATCGATCAGGCGGGTGTGGAAACTGGCGTCGCGGGTTTCCGGCCACTCCAGCAGTTCATGCAGGAATTCCAGGTTGGTGACCAGGCCGATTACGGTGCTCTCGCGCAAGCCGGCCACCAGCGCCCGGCGCGCCGCGTCGCGGTCTTTGCCGTGGGAGATGAGCTTGGCAATCATCGAATCGTAGTACGGCGAAATCTCGTCGCCGCTGTCCACCCCGGATTCGATGCGCACGCCCGCGCGTGAAAAATCGACCACCTGCAGCCGCCCGGTGGCAGGCAGGAAACCGGCATCGGCGTCTTCCGCGCACAGCCTGGCCTCGAAGGCGTGGCCAGTGCAATGCACATCGGCCTGCGCCAGCGGCAAATTGCCGGTGGCGGCAATTTGCAGTTGCAACTCCACCAGATCGAGGCCAGTCACTTCTTCGGTCACCGGGTGCTCGACCTGTAGGCGCGGATTGACTTCCAGGAAATAATGCTCCTCCCCTGTGACAACGAACTCCACCGTGCCCAGTCCTCGGTAGTTCACGCCAGCGGCCAGTTTGACCGCGTCGGCCAGAATGGCTTCGCGCAGGCGCGGGCTGAGGCCGGCCGAAGGCGCTTCTTCGATCACTTTTTGATGGCGCCGCTGCAAGGTACACTCGCGCTCGAACAGGTGAATGGCGTGGCCCTGACCATCACCGGCCACCTGCACCTCCAGGTGGCGCACCTGCGGCAGGTAGCGCTCGACAATCAGTTCGCCGTTGCCGAAGGCTTTTTCAGCCTCGCGCATGGCACTCTCGATGCGCCCTTCCAGCCCCTCCAGCGTCTCGACCACCGCCATGCCGCGGCCGCCGCCGCCGGCCACCGCCTTGAGCAGCACCGGCAGCGTCATGCCGCGCACCAGATTCAACACCTCGGTCGGATCGGTCATGCCGCCTTCGCTGCCGGGAATGACCGGCACGCCTAGGCGTGCCGCCTCCCGCTTGGCGCTGGCTTTGCCGCCGATGCGCTCAATGGTGTCGGCCGTGGGGCCAATGAAAGTCAAACCAGCCGCGTCGAGCGCGCGCACAAAAGCCGCGTTTTCCGAGACAAAGCCGTAGCCCGGATGCACGGCGTCGGCACCGACACGCTTAGCCGCCGCGATAATGGCGTCGATATTGAGGTAACTCTCGCTCGGCGCGGCGCCCCCGAGCTCGACCGATTCACCGATCTCGCGCACGTGGCGGGCAAACCGGTCGGCACTGGAATGCACGGTGGCCACTTCCAGGCCGAGCTTGCGACACGTGCGGGCAATGCGGCAGGCGATCTCGCCGCGGTTGGCAATGAGGATTTTCTTAAGCATGCCCAACTCCTGCAGCGAAGTGGGTCATCAAGACGGTATGGATGCGTTGCATGGCTGGCGTCCTGGTTAGAAACGGAAGACACCGAACGGCGTCGGTTTGGCGGCGGTACGGGATGCGAGGTCGAGCAGCAGCCCCATCGCGTCGCGTGTTTCCACCGGGTCGATGATGCCGTCCACCCACAAATTCGAGGAGAAGTTCGTGGCAGGCTGGAAATCTTCGTAAATCTTGCGCACCGGGGCCTTGAACGCCTCTTCTTCCTCGTGCGTCCACTCTTTGCCCTCGGTCTTGTTGATCTGCTTGCGCACCAGCGCCATCACGGTGGCGGCCTGATCCGGGCCCATGATGGCCGCGCGTCCGGTCGGCCAGGCGAACATCGCGGTCGGGTTGAACGGACGGCCGCACATCGCCAGGTAGCCGGCGCCGTAGGAGGCGCCCATGATGATGGTGTACTTGGGCACGTTGGCCGAGGCCATGGCCGTGATCATCTTGGCGCCAGCCTTGGCGATGCCGGCCTGCTCGGCGGCGCGCCCGACCATGAAGCCGGTCACGTCGGCCATGAACAACAGCGGGATGTCGCGCTGGCAGCACAAATCAATGAAGTGCGCCGCCTTCATCGCGCTGTCCGGGAACAGCACGCCCTGGTTGGCCAGGATGCCAACCTCGTGGCCGTGGATGCGCGCAAAGCCGGTCAGCAGGGTGTCGCCGTACATCGGCTTGAATTCCTGGAACCGGCTATCGTCGACAAAGCGCGCCAGAATCTCGCGCGTGTCGGTCGGAATCTTGGTGTCGCGGCTGATGATGCCGTAAATCTCGCGCGGATCGAAGCGCGGCGGCAGTGAAGCCTGACGAGTCCAGCGCGGCTTGGGCTGCTCGCCCAGGTCGCGCACGATCTCGCGCGTGATGGCCAGGGCGTGGCGGTCATCTTCGGCGATGTGATCGGTGACGCCGCTGACACTGCAGTGCATCTTGGCACCGCCCAGCGACTCGGCATCCACCGTCTCGCCGGTGGCGGCAAAGGTCAGCTCGGGGCCACCGAGGTACATATAGCCCTGCTCCTTGACGATCACCGCCTCGTCGCACAGCGCCGGGATGTAGGCACCACCCGCCGTACAGGGCCCCATCACCACGGCAATCTGCTGGATGCCCTCGGCCGACATGCGCACCTGGTTGTTGAAGATGCTGCCGAACTGCCCGACATCGGGAAAGATGTTCGCCATCTCCGGCAGGAAGGCGCCACCGCTATCGACCAGCGTGATACAGGGCAGCCGGTGCGCCCAGGCAATCTGCTGGGCCCGCACATGCTTCTTGCAGGTCATGCCGTAGTAGGTGCCGCCTTTCACGGTGGCGTCGTTGGCAATGATCATGCACGGGCGGCCCTGCACCAATCCGATGCCGGTGATGATGCTGGCACCCGGCGGCACGCCGTCGTACATGCCTTCGCCGGCCAGCATGCCAACTTCCAGGAAGGGCGAGCCCGGATCGAGCAGCACTTCGACGCGATGGCGCGGCAGGATTTTGTTGCGCGCCAGGTGCTTTTCCCGCGCTTTCAGGGGGCCACCGGCCAGCGCCAGTTGGCGACGACCTTGCAGATCCGCTATCACGGCCTCGTAGGCGTCGCGATTGAGTCGGAATTCGTCGTCGGAAGTCGACACACGTGAGGAGAGGATGGTCATATACGCTCTTGCATCGATTCGTAAAGGAAAGTACTCAGGACTTGAACACCGGTGTACGGCGCGCTTCGAAGGCCGCCAGACCTTCACTGACGTCGTCGTCGAGCAGGGCGGCACTGGCCAGGTCTTCCTCGAGCTTGAGGCCGACCTCCGACGAACCCTCCATGCCCTGACGCGCAAGGCGCTTCATGGTGGCCATGCCGATGCGGCTGCGCGTGGCGAGCTTGGTGCAGTACGCCAGCGCCGCCTCGCCCAACTGGTCGGGCTCGACCACATAGTTCACCAGCCCCCATTTCTCGGCGGTGTCGGCATCGATCCAGCGTGCCGAGAAGAACAGGTCCAGGCCACGTCGCAGCCCGACAATGCGCGGGATGCGCTGACTGCCGCCCCAGCCGGGAATCAGGCCGAACTGAGCATGCTGATCGCCAAAGCGCGCGTCCCTGGCGGCAAAAATGATGTCGCAGGCCAGCATCAGTTCGCTGCCACCGGCCAGGGTCAGACCCTGACAGGCCGCCACCACCGGCAGATCGCTGCGCTCCAGGCGCTTGAGCACGCTGTGGCCATAGCTGATGAAATGCTTCAGCCTGGCAGGATCGGCGCGCAGCGACTTCACCTCATCCAGATCGGCGCCGGTGCAGAAATGTTTGCCCTGCGCCCGGATCAGGATGGCGCGCACACCGGAGCCGGGCTGCTCGAACCCGTCGATGGCGGCCTCGATGGCCGCATGAACGGACATTGACAGGCAATTGAATTTTTCAGGGCGTGCCAGCTCGATGATGCCAACGGCGCCTTCACGGCTGACCACCAAGGGAGATGCCTGGCTCATTATTTGTTCTCCTTGGCATATTGCACCGCCGCGCGCCCCACGCGTTCGCGGGCGACGATCAGCTTCATGATTTGCGCCGTGCCGTCTCCGATTTCCAGGCCCATCACATCGCGCAAGCGCTGCTGGTGCGGCAGGTCCATCGACCAACCGTAGTGACCAAAAGTCAGGAGACACTGATGGATCGCATCGAACGAGGTCTTCGGGGCCATCCACTTGACCATGGCGGCTTCCGCTGTGTGCGGCTGGCCTGCGTCGCGCAAGGCCAGGCCGTGGTAGCAGAGCTGGCGGCAAGCGGAAATCAGGGTCTCGAATTCGACAATCGGAAAACTCACGCCCTGGTACTGCGCCAGCGGTGCCCCAAAGGTGTGGCGCTCCTTCACGTATTCCCAGGTTTCGTCGATCGAGGCTTGCGCGGCGGCCACGCACTGCAGCGCGATCAGGATGCGGCTGAAGTCGAAACCTTGCATCACCTGCGTGAAGCCCTTGCCCTCCTCGCCCAGCCGGTTCTCGAGCGGCACCCGCACGTCGTCGAAAAACACCGAGCCACGGCCGATGATCTTGCTGCCGACGTCGTTGAAGCGGGTGCGCTGCACGCCTCGCTGGTTCAGCTCCACCAGAAAGGCACTGATGCCACGCGCACCATCCTCGGGCTTGCCGGTGCGCGCGAACAGCACCATGGCGTCGGCCTGGTCGGCAAAGGTGATCGATGTCTTCTCACCCGAAAGGATGTACTCGTCGCCAACGCGACGCGCCTTGAGCTGCAGGTTGGCGGCATCCGAGCCGCCCCGCGGCTCGGTCAGACCCAGGGCGACGATGGCTTCGCCCGCCACGATCCGACTGTTCCAGGTGCGCGCCAACTCGGGGGACGCATTGGCATGAATGATGGCGCCCATCAGCGAACTGAGCAACTGCATATAGCTGACGTTGAAGTCGCCATAAGCGATTTCCTCGGTAATGATACCGGCCGTGACACCACTCAAGCCCAGGCCGCCATATTCCTCGGACAAATCGACACCGATCAGACCGAGTGAACCCATTTCCTTGAACAGCGCCCGGTCAATACCCGGCTGCGACTCGCGCTTCTGGTAATCGGGCCTGAGCTTCTCTCGCGCAAAGCGGCGCGCTACGTCACGCAGCGCAATTTGATCGTTGTCGAAAATCATAGGTGTAGCTCCTGGTTGACTGTTGCCGAAACTGCTGCCGCCTGCGCCCACCGCGACAGCCAAATATGAAAATTGAGGTGAACGCCAATTGCAAAATTGGGCGACTCCGTGTAATATAGCACCAAACAGTTGTTAGTTAGATATGCTGGAGAATTTCTGAATGACCAACGAGCCCACTGCGTCCTTTGCAACGCTGCTGTCTCCCCTGAAAGTCGGCGCGCACGTCCTTCGGAACCGGACTCTGATGGGCTCCATGCACACGCGACTGGAGTTGCTGGACCGCCCCATCGACCGGCTCTCCCTGTTCTATGCCGAGCGGGCGCGCGGTGGCGTCGGCCTGATCGTCACGGGCGGCTATGCGCCCTGCCAGGATGGCCTGCTGGATGAAACTGGTCCCCTGCTCGTCACGCCGGAGCAGGCCGATGGACTCAAACCAATTCCGCAGGCGGTGCACGCCGAAGGCGGCAAGATCATTCTGCAAGTCCTGCACACCGGCCGCTACGCAAAAGTCGCCAGGCCGGTGGGAGCCTCCGACATCCCTTCCCCGATTAACCCGCGCGCGCCACGCGCCTTGAGCACGGCCGAAGTCTGGCAAACGATTGAGGACTATGTGCGCTGCGCCGAACTCGCGCAGCGCGCCGGCTTCGATGGCGTGGAGATCATGGGTTCGGAGGGCTATCTGCTCAACCAGTTCACCATCACACGCACCAACAACCGCCGCGACGAATTCGGCGGCAGCCTGGAAAATCGCCATCGCCTGCCGGTGGAGATCGTGCGGCGCACGCGCGAACGCCTGGGTCCGCAGTTTCTGCTGATGTACCGGGTTTCGGCGCTCGATCTGGTCGAAGGCGGCGCCACGGCCGATGAAATCGCCCAGCTCGCCCAGGCAGTGCAGGCCGCGGGCGCCGACATCCTCAACACCGGCATCGGCTGGCACGAAGCGCGTATTCCGACCATTGCCTACGTGGTGCCGCGCGCCGCCTGGCGCTTCGCCGCGGCCCGCGTCAAAAAGGCGGTGACGATTCCGGTCATCGTCTCCAACCGGATCAACACGCCCGATCTGGCCGAAGAAATCCTGGCCAGCGGTGACGCCGACATGGTGTCGATGGCGCGCCCCTTCCTGGCCGACGCCGACTTCGTACGCAAGGCGGCGCAGGGTCGCGCCGATGAGATCAACACCTGCATCGCCTGCAACCAGGCCTGTCTCGACTACATCTTCGCCGACCGGCCCGCCACCTGCCTGGTCAATCCACGCGCCGGCCGCGAGCTGGAATTTTCGCTATTGCCGCCACGGGCCGTGCCGCGCAAGGTGGCGGTGATCGGCGCCGGCGCGGCCGGGCTGGCCTGCGCACTGACCGCGGCCGAGCGCGGCCATGCGGTCACCCTGTTTGAAGCCGGGTCCAAGATCGGCGGCCAGTTGAACCTGGCTCGGGCCGTGCCGGGCAAGCAGGAGTTCAACGAACTGTTGCGCTACTTCAAGCAGGGCGTGGCGCGACACAGCGTGATGCTGAAGCTTGACACCAGGGCTGACGCCCAATCGCTCGCCAAAGCCCACTACGACCGCATCGTGATTGCCACCGGCGTGCGCCCGCGCCTGCCGCAGATCCCGGGTATCGGGCACCCAACAGTGGTGAGCTATGCCGACCTGCTGTCGGGCCGGATGCAGGCAGGCCACCGGGTCGCGGTGATCGGCGCCGGGGGTATCGGTTTCGATGTGGCAACGTTCCTGCTGCACGACGAATATGCGGCTGACGCCGCCAGCACGCCGCAGGCGATCGACCGGTTTCACTCTGAATGGGGTGTCGACACCTCGCCCTCAGCCGCTGGCGGCCTGAAACCGATGCAGCCGGTCAGCTCGCCACGCGAAGTCACCCTATTGCAGCGCAAGCCGGAAAAACCCGGACGCAGCCTAGGCATGACCACCGGCTGGGCGCTCAAGGCCGAGCTGGCGCGGCGCGGCCTGCGCACGCTCTCTGGTTGTAGCTACGAGCGCATCGACGACGCCGGCCTGCACCTGAGCGTCAACGGCGTGCCGCAAACGCTGGTCGTGGACACCATCGTCCTGTGCGCCGGCCAGGACAGCGAGAACGCATTGCTTGCCGAACTGCGCGCGCTCGGCCTCACGCCCGATGTGATCGGCGGCGCCGAATTGGCGGCCGAACTCGACGCCTTGCGCGCCATTGACCAGGGCACGCGCCTCGGTCTGGCGATCATCTAAACCCACTTCAATGTTGAAGTACAGCGACATCGAGCTCTCACGCAGGGCTCAAAACAGGGGCAACTGATGAAAGAACAAACAGCCGACAACGTACGTTGGAGTGTGGCCGGGGACATTGGCCGGATCGTGCTCGACCGCAGCGACGGCCCTCACACGATCTCACTCGCGTCCACTGCAGCTCTGGCCCGCGCAGTTGCCGAGATTGCCGCAGCAAAGCCGCGGGTCGTATTACTGACCGGCAGCGGAACGATATTCTGCGCCGGCGGGGATATCGCCGAGATGCGCCAACACGCTGGAACGCTCGACGTCTATATTGACGAGCTCGTGGGCATCGCGCACCCGGCGCTACTGCGACTGTCTGAACTGCCGGTGCCGGTGGTGACGGCCATCAACGGCCCAGTCGGCGGTGGTGGCATCGGCTGGGCACTTTGCGGCGACTTCGCTCTGGCGGCAGCATCAATGAAGCTACGCACAGGGTACGCAGCCATCGGCTTGTCCCCTGACATGGGCGCATCCCACTTCATCACCCGACGCATCGGCTCGCTGCGCGCGCGCCAGCTTCTCATGCTCAGTGACCCCGTCGACGCTCGCCAATGTCTCGACTTCGGCTTGGTGGACGAAGTCGTGCCTGACGCCGAGTTGGGCGCCCGCGCCCAAGCCCTGTGCGAACGGCTGGCCCGTGCGCCCACCGCCTCGATGGCTGGCATCAAGCAACTGTGCGAAGGCGCCGCGCGACGCAACCTGCACGAGCAAATGGCGCTCGAGAAGTCTCTGATTGAAGCTCGCGCCCGAAGTAGCGATGCAAGTGAAGGCGTGCAGGCCTTTCTGGAAAAGCGCGCCCCACGTTTCAGCGGGCGTTGAACAGCGTTCCGTTCTCATCCATGAATTTCACCCCCAACCCAGAACACGAAACCATTCGCGAAGCCATCGGCAAAATCTGCGCCCGCTTCGACGACAGCTACTGGCTCGAACGTGACCGGGTGGGTGGCTTTCCGCATGAACTGCACCGCGCCCTGGCCGACGGCGGCTGGCTCGGCGTTTGCCTGCCACAGGAATATGGCGGCGGCGGACTGGGCATCAGTGAAGCAACCGTGATGATGCAGGCCATTTCACAGTCGGGTGCCGGGCTGTCTGGTGCATCGGCCGTGCACATGAACATTTTCGGTCTGCAGCCGGTGGCCGTGTTCGGCAACGAGGAGCAGAAACGCCGCATGCTGCCGCCACTGATCGAGGGCCGCGAGAAGGCCTGCTTCGCCGTCACCGAGCCCAACACCGGTCTGAACACCACCCGCTTGAAAACCCGCGCCGAGCGGGTGGGTGATCACTATGTGCTGTCCGGCCAGAAGGTCTGGATATCGACCGCCCAGGTGGCCGAGAAAATGCTGATCCTGGCGCGCACCACGCCGATCGAGGACTGCAAGAAGCCGACCTTCGGCCTGAGCCTGTTCTACACCGCCCTCGACCGCCGTTTTGTGCAGGTGCGCGAAATCGAAAAAATGGGGCGCAAGGCAGTCGACTCGAACGAACTCTTCATCGACGGCCTGCAGGTGCCAGTGGAAGACCGCATCGGCGAAGAGGGCCGCGGCTTTGAATACATCCTGCATGGTATGAACCCGGAGCGGGTACTGATCGCGGGCGAAGCCGTCGGCCTGGGCCGCGCGGCGCTGCAGGTGGCCGTCAAGTACGCCGGTGAACGCGTGGTCTTTGATCGACCCATCGGGCAGAACCAGTCGATCCAGCATCCGCTGGCGCAATCGTGGATGGAGCTGGAAGCCGCCGAGATGATGGCGATGCGCGCGGCCTGGAAATACGACAACAGCCTGCCCTGCGGCGCCGACGCCAACGCCGCCAAGTACATGGCGGCCGAGGCCGGTTTCAACGCCTGCCAGCGCGCCATGGCCACGCTGGGTGGCTATGGCTACGCCAAGGAATACCACGTCGAACGCTACCTGCGCGAAATGATGATCCCGCGCATCGCGCCGATCAGCCCGCAACTCATCCTGTGCTTCATCGCCGAGAAGGTGCTGGGCCTGCCCAAATCCTATTGACACTCACGAACCCACGACCGATTTTCTTCCCGCTGAGGCCAGCAATGCCCTCGTCAAACCCTCGTTTAACCCATGACACCACCCACCCCATCATGACCACCACCCCCGACAGCGAACGCGCTGAACAGCTGAACATGCTGCGCGCGAGCGCACTGAGTTTCGCCGCCAAAGAATCGCCACTCAACCGCGCCCGCGCCCTGCGCCGACAGACGCCGGGCTTTGAGCGCCGCTTCTGGAACGCCCTGGCCGAGCAAGGCTGGACCGGGCTGCTGGTCCCCGAAACCATGGGCGGCTACGAGCAAGGCTTCGCCGAAATGGCCGAGGTGGTCGCCGCGCTCGCCACGCAGGTCGCGCCCGAGCCGGTGGTGCCGGTGCTGGTCTTTGCGGGTCGACTGCTGGCGCACACGGGCGCCACCGAGTTATCAACGCGTCTGCTGACCGAACTCGCCGAGGGACGCTCCCTGCCCGCCGTGGCCTGGCAGGAAGACGTCACCGGCACCAAAGACCGGACGGACCAGGCGGCAACCCGGCTAGAACGCCAGGCCGACGCCCTGCTGCTGAATGGCAGCAAGCGCCATGTGCGCCCCGGCGCCGGCGCCGACGGCTACATCGTCAGCGCCACGGGGCCGGGAGGTCTGGCCCTGGTGTGGGTGCCCGCCGATGCGGCCGGCCTCACCGTGAGCAGCCAGCCGCTGGCCGACGGCAGTTATGTCGCCCTGCTTGACTTCAACAACGTTCGCCTGCCCGCCAGCCACCTGCTGGCCGAAGGGCCCTCGGCCGTCGCCGCCCTGACCCGCGCCTACGATGAAACCCTGGTATTGACCAGCGTCGAACTGCTGGCCCTGGTGCGCGGCATGCTGGCCATGACGCAGGACTACCTGCGCACACGCATCCAGTTCGGCAAGCCGATCGGCACCTTCCAGTCGCTGCAGCACCGCGCCGTCGACCTGCTCATTCAGCAGGAACTGACCGCCAGCGTGGTGGCGCAGGCGGTGGCCCTGCTTGATGACGGGGACGGCGATACCACAGCGCGTTCGGCCATGGCCAGCCGCGTCAAGTCGCGCGCGTCGGATGCCGGGCTGCAGGTGGCGCGCGAGGCGGTGCAACTGCACGGCGCCATTGGCGTCACCGACGAATACGACTTGGGCCTGTATCTGCAGCGTGCCCTGGTGTTGGCCGCCTGGCTGGGCAATGGCACCCAGCAACGCCGCCGCTACGCAGACCTCACACGCAACGCCACCGCGCAAGGACACGCATGAACACCTCCTCCACGTCTACCTCCACCGACTGGAATGCGCTCGACAACGCCAGCTTTCGCGCCACCCTGCGCGAATTTTTTGAAAATCATTTCCCCAGCGAATGGCGCTACCCGCAGCGGCGCCTGCGCTGGTCCGAAATCGGCCCCTGGTACCTGAAGCTTTCGGAAAAAGGCTGGGTCGCGCCGAGCTGGCCCACGCAGTACGGCGGCATGGGACTCTCGCCCGAGAAACTCATCATCTTCATCGAAGAGCAGGAGCGCTGGGGCGTGGCGCGCGCGCCCGACATGGGCATCACCATGGTCGGCCCGCTGCTGATCAACCACGGCAACGAGGCGCAGCGCGCCTACTACCTGCCCAAGATCATTGCCGGTGAACACATCTGGTGCCAGGGTTATTCGGAACCCAATTCGGGCTCCGACCTGGCCAGCCTGCGCACCGAAGCGGTGGTCGACGGCGACGACTTCATCGTCAACGGACAAAAGACCTGGACCACGCTGGCGCAGGACGCCACCCACATCTTCCTGCTGGTGCGTACCGACAAATCAGCCAAGAAGCAGGAGGGCATCAGCTTCCTGCTGGCCGACATGAAAACGCCGGGCATCACGGTGCGCCCCATCCGCAACATCGCGGGCAGCGAAGACTTCTGCGAGGTCTTCCTGGAAAACGTGCGCGTGCCGCGCACCAGCATCGTCGGCGAACTCAACAAGGGCTGGACCATCGCCAAGGCGCTGCTCGGCTTTGAGCGCATCTTCCTGGGCAGCCCCAAGCAAAGCCAGTACGCGCTGGCGCGCGTGCAGGAAGCGGCGCAGCGGCTCGACCTGTTCGAAGACACCGGTTTTGTCGACCGCTACACCAAACTGGCGCTGGACGTGGCCGACCTGGGCGCGCTCTATGGCCGATTCATCGAGCAGGTCAAACGCGGCGAAACGCTCGGCCCCGATGTCTCCATGCTCAAGCTGTTCGCCACCGAAACCTATTCGCGCCTGGCCGACCTGCTGGTGGACGTGGTCGGCGCCAGCGGCGCCCTGCCCGGCCCCATCGCCCTGCCCGGCGGCAAGACCGATGCACTGACCACCTTCTACAACGCGCGCCCGGCCACCATCTATGGCGGCAGCAACGAAGTGCAGCGCAACATCCTGGCCGCCAGCGTGCTGAAGTTGCCGTCATGAGCGCATCAGGCTATCCGGTCTTTGACGGCCCCGGCCCGGACGCGCAGTTTGCGCAGGCGCTGGCGCAGGGTCGCTTTCAGATTCAGCATTGCAGCGCCTGCGGTCA
The DNA here is from genome assembly GCA_031291295.1 of Rhodoferax sp. Lineage (GTDB taxonomy): Bacteria > Pseudomonadota > Gammaproteobacteria > Burkholderiales > Burkholderiaceae_C > Rhodoferax_A. The sequence continues at coordinate 124,980 of JARLJI010000260.1, forward strand.
GCATGTGTTTTACCCGCGCGCGCTGTGTACCCATTGCGGCTCGGCCCAGCTCGAATGGGTGGCGCCCAGCGGGGCCGGTAGCGTCTATTCCAGCACCACGGTGCGCCGCAAGCCGCAAGCCGGTGGCGACTACAACGTCGCGCTGGTGGACCTGGCCGAAGGGCCGCGGCTGATGTCGCGCATCGACGGCATTGCACCCGACCAGGTGCGCATCGGCATGCGCGTACAGGCGCGCGTGATCGACGATCCAGCCAAAGGCAAGCTGCTGGTCTTCATGCCCGAGGGGTCCACACCATGAGCGTCACCTCTCCATTGCGCGGCGTGGCCGCCATCGTCGGCGCCAGCCTGGGCGGCGTACCCATGGCGCCGGGACGCAGCGCGCTCGAAATCCTGAGCGAAGCGGTGCATGGCGCGCTGGCCGACGCCGGCCTGAAGCTGTCCGATGTCGATGGCCTGTTCACCGGCTCGTCCTATCACTTCCTGGCCGGCCTGTCGGTGGCGGAATACCTGGGCATCCACCCCCAGTTCTGCGAAGCCACCATGGTAGGTGGCTCGTCCTACGTCGGCCACCTGCTCACTGCGGCCATGGCCCTGCACACCGGCCAGTGCGAAGTGGCGCTGATCTGCTACGGCAGCAACCAGGGCTCCGGCTTTGGCAAGCTCAAGTCGATGGCCGAAACGCCCTTGTACGAAGCGCCCTACGAGCCGCGCTACCCGATCTCCAGCTACGCCCTGGCGGCAGCGCGCCACATGCACCAGTACGGCACCACGCGCGAAGACCTGGCGCACATCGCGGTGGCGGCGCGCCAGTGGGCGCAACTCAATCCGCTGGCCTACGCACGCGATCCGCTCAGCATCGAGCAGGTGCTGGCTTCGCGTCTGGTGAGCGACCCGCTCTCGGTGCTCGATTGCTGCCTGGTCACCGACGGCGGCGGCGCCCTGGTGCTGGTGCGCAGCGATCGGGCGAAAGACTTTCCCAAGCCGCCGGTCTACGTGCTGGGCGCGGCCGCGGCCACCTGGCACCGCCAGATCGGCTCCATGCCCGACCTGACGGTCACCGCCGCTGCCGAGTCGGGGCCGCGCGCCTTCGCCATGGCCGGACTGGCACCGAAGGACGTGGACGTGCTGGAACTGTACGACGCCTTCACCATCAACACGCTGCTGTTCCTCGAAGACCTGGGCTTTTGCGCCAAGGGCGAAGGCGGCGCTTTTGTGCGCAACGGGCGCATCGCGCCGGGCGGCGTGTTGCCGGTCAATACCAATGGTGGTGGCCTGTCGTGCTGCCACCCCGGCATGTACGGCATGTTCCTGCTGATCGAGGCGGTGCAGCAATTGCGTGCCGAGGCCGGCGCGCGCCAGGTGCCGAATGCGGAGATCGCCCTGTGCCATGGCAACGGCGGCGTTCTCTCAAGCCAGGTGACGGCCCTGCTGGGCACGGCCGCCACCGTCTGATTTTTTTACTTAACTAACAGGAGTCATTCATGAACAAAGGCATCATGCTGCAAGACAAGGTGGCCGTGGTCACCGGTGCAGGCCGGGGCATCGGCCGCGACATCGCACTGATGATGGCGGCGCAAGGCGCCAAGGTGGTGGTCAACGACATCGGCGCCTCGGTCGGCGGCGAAGGCAGCGACGCCAGCCCCGGCCAGCAGGTGGTCAACGAGATCAAGGCTGCTGGCGGCCAGGCCGTTCTCAGCACCGACAGCGTCTCGACCTGGCCCACGGCCAACCGCATCATCGAGTGCGCGGCCGACACCTTCGGCCGCATCGACATCGTCGTCAACAATGCCGGCATTCTGCGCGACCGGCTGTTCTTCAACATGTCGCCCGAGGAGTGGAGCGCCGTGATCGACGTGCACCTCAACGGCAGCTTCTTCACCTCGCGCGCCGCCGCCCCGCACTTCAAGACACAAAAATCGGGCGCCTACGTGCACATGACCTCCACCTCGGGCCTGATCGGCAACCTGGGCCAGGCCAACTATGCCGCCGCCAAGCTGGGCGTCGTGGCCATGTCACGCCACATCGCCGGCGACATGCAGCGCTACAACGTGCGCTCCAACTGCATCTCGCCGTTCGCCTGGAGCCGCATGATCGGCGCGATCCCGACCGACACCCCCGAGCAGCAGGCGCGCGTGGAAAAACTGAAAAAACTCGGCACCGAACAGATTGCGCCGATGGCCACCTTCCTGGCCAGCGATGCCGCGGCCGACGTCACGGCCCAGATCTTCGCCGTGCGCGGCAACGAGATTTTCCTGATGAGCCAGTCGCGCCCGATCCGCGGCATGCACACCGCCGAGGGCTGGACGCCCGAGACCATCGCCGAGCGCGTGCTGCCCGCGATGAAGCAAAACTTCTATCCGCTGGAGAGCTCGAACATCGTGTTCTCCTGGGACCCGGTCTAAAGCTGCGCAACACCATGGCAATCAATTACGACCAACTGATGGCCTGGCCGTTCGAGGACGTGCACCATCGCTACACGCAGCAGGGCACCATGCTCTATGCGCTGGGCGTCGGCCTGGGCACCGACCCGACCAACGAGACCGAGCTGCGCTTCGTCTACGAGAAAAACCTGCTGGCGCTGCCGACGCTGCCGGTGGTGCTGGGCTACCCCGGCATGTGGCTCAAGGACCCGGCCACCGGCGTCGACTGGGTGCGGCTGGTGCATGGCGAGCAGGGTCTGCGCCTGCACCGCCCCGTGCCACCCGAGGGCGAGGTGATCGGGCGCACGCGGGTGAGCAACATCATCGACAAAGGGCCGGGCAAGGGCGCGCTGATCTACACCGAGCGCACGGTGCTGGATGCCGCCAGCGGCGAGTTGCTGGCGACGCTGACCTCGACCACCTTCTGCCGCGCCGACGGCGGCTTTGGCGGCCCGACCGGCCCGGTCAAAACCGTGCATGAACTTCCCACGCGCGCGGCTGACCACAGTGTCGATTTCGCCACCCAGCCGCGCGCCGCGCTGATCTACCGGCTCTCGGGCGACTACAACCCGCTGCATGCCGAACCCGCGGTGGCAAGCGCCGCCGGCTTCAAGCGGCCCATCCTGCACGGCCTGGCCACCTACGGTATCGCGGGCTGGGCCGTCGTCAAGCAGGTGTGCGGCGGCGACCCGGCCGCCATGCAATCGCTTGACGTGCGCTTCTCGTCACCGGTTTATCCCGGCGAGACGATACGCACCGAGCTTTGGGTCGACGGCAAGGTCGTGTCGTTTCGCGCCCGCGCCGTCGAACGCGACATCCTCGTGCTGAACAACGGACGCGCCGAGCTGCGCTGACCGTCCATTGCCTTTCATTTTCATTTTCATTTTCTATTTTTTCAAGGAGCCTCAAGATGAACTACGCTGACTTTCAATTCCTCAAGTTCGACAACAAACCCAATGGCGTGCTGCTGATCACCATCAACCGCCCCGAGGTGATGAACGCCACCAATGCCCGCCTGCATTGGGAGCTGACCAAGGTCTGGGGCGTCGTCAACGACGATCCCAAGACCAAAGTTGCCGTCATTACCGGCGCTGGCGATCAGGCCTTTTCGGCCGGCGGCGATCTGGAGTGGGTTGCCAACATGGTCGGCAACCCCAAGGAAATTGCCAACACCATGACCGAGGCTTCGGACGTGGTCTACAACATGATGGCTTGTGACAAGCCCATCATCTCGGCCATCAATGGCGTGGCCGTGGGTGCCGGTCTGGCGGTGGCTTTCCTGGCCGATATCAGCATCATGGCCGAAGAGGCCAAAGTCACCGACGGCCACGTCAAGATCGGTGTGGCCGCTGGCGACCACGCTGCCATCTGCTGGCCACTGCTGTGCGGCATGGCCAAGGCCAAGTACTACCTGATGACCGCCGATTTCGTCACCGGCAAGGAAGCCGAGCGCATTGGCCTGGTCAGCCTGTGCGTACCGCGCGCCGAGCTGATGGACAAGGCGATGGCGGTGGCCAATAAGCTGGCCAACGGCAGCCAGCAGGCGATCCGCTTCACCAAGCGCTCGTTGAACGGCTGGATGAACATGGCGCGCCCGATCTTCGAGAGCTCACTGGCCATGGAAATGCTGTGCTTCCTGGGTGAAGATGCCAAGGAGGGCGTGGCCTCGGTGCGTGAAAAACGCGCACCCAAGTTTCCCTCCGCCCAACAGTAAAGAAAGGAACCCCCATGGATTTCAACCTGACCCAGGAACAACGGATGATCTACGAGTACGGCGACCGTATCTCGAAGCAGTTCGACCACAACTACTGGAGAGGCTACGCCGAGAAAAACCAACCACCGGCCGAGCTGTATAAGCAGATCACTAACGATGGTTTTCTCGGCATCATGGTGCCCGAGGCCTACGGCGGTGCGGGTCAAGGCATGACCGAGATGCTACTGTTCATGGAGGGATTGGCCAACAACGGCATTCCACTGCTGAACCTGGTGGTCGGACCGACTATGACCATGGGCCTGCTGGCCAAACACGCCAGCGAGGACATGAAGCGCCGCTTTCTGCCGGGCGGCTGCGCCGGCGAGATCAAGTTCTGCTTCGCCATCACCGAACCGAACGCCGGTTCCAACTCGATCGAGATCACCAGCATCGCCAAACCCGACGGCAAGGGCGGCTTCCGGCTCAACGGCCAGAAGGTCTTCATCACCGATGCCAACTGTGCCGACTACGCCATGGTCGTGACGCGCACTACACCGCGCGCGGACGTGAAGAAGAAGACTGACGGCTTCACGATCTTCATGGTCGACATGAAAAAGAAAGGCATCAGCAAGACGCTGATTCCGGTCGCCTTCCCGGTGCCCGAAACGCAGTGGCAGGTGTTCTTCGACGATGTCGCCTTGGCCGAGGCCGACGTACTGGGTGAGGTCGGCAAGGGTTTCAACATCCTGTTCGACACACTCAACCCCGAGCGCATCATCCTGTCGGGCCTGTGCACTGGCGTCGGTCGCTTTGCACTGAAGAAGGCAGTTGACTACGCCAAAGACCGCAAGGTTTTCAACAACACGCCGATCGGCGCTTACCAGGGCGTGCAGCATCCGCTGGCAATTGCGCGCAGCGAGATCGAAATGGCTTCGCTGATGGCGCAAAAGGCCGCCTGGGCCTTCGACCAGGGCCTACCCGCCGGCGAATTTGCCAACATGGCCAAGTACGCCGCCGCCGAAGCCGGCATTCACGCCGTGGACAGCTCGATCCAGTGCTTTGGCGGCAACGGCTTCACAAAGGAATACGGCATGTACGATCTGTACGGCTTGGTGCGCCTGCTGCGCACCGCGCCGCTGAACCGTGAAATGGTGCTCAACCACATCGCCGAGCACGTGATGGGCCTGCCGCGCTCGTACTGACAGGCATCCATGAGCGCGAGTTCTCCCCTCCCCGTCTTCGGCGCGCTGGCCGGCCTGAAGGTGATCGACCTGTCGCGCGTGCTTGGCGGGCCGTACTGCGGCCAGATCCTGGCAGACCATGGCGCGCACGTCATCAAGGTCGAGCCGCCGGCCGGCGACGAGACCCGCGCCTGGGGCCCGCCCTTTGCCGACGACGGTACCGCCGCCTACTACAACGGTCTGAACCGCAACAAGCGCGACATTGTGATCGACCTGTCCAAGCCCGAGGGGCGCGAGATTGTGCTCAAAATGCTGGCGGACGCCGACGTGCTGATTGAGAATTTCAAGATCGGCACCCTGGAGCGCTGGGGCATCGGCTATGAACAGACGCTGCGTGAACGCTTCCCGCGCCTGATTCACTGCCGTGTCAGCGGCTTCGGCGCCGATGGGCCGCTGGGCAGCGCACCGGGCTACGACGCGGTGGCGCAGGCACTGGGCGGCTTGATGAGCGTCAACGGTACACCCGACACCGGCCCACTACGGGTCGGTGTGCCGGTGGTGGACATCACTACCGGCCTGTCGGCCGTGATCGGCGTGCTGCTGGCGGTGATCGAACGCCAGCGTTCCGGGCGCGGGCAGTTCGTCGAGGCCACGCTATACGATACGGCCATATCGCTACTGCATCCGCAAAGTGCAAACTGGTTGCAGTCGGGCCAGACACCGAAACTTAGCGGCAATGCGCATTCCAACATCGTGCCCTACGACAAGTTTCCGACCCAAACCTGCGAGATATTCCTGGGGATCGGCAACAACGGACAGTGGAAGAAACTGTGCGAGTTCCTCAGCCGTCCCGAGATGGCCGATGAGCCACGCTTTGCCACCAACGCCGACCGATTCCGTGAGCGCGACGCGCTGCGCGCCCTGCTGGAGGCATATCTGCTGCAGGTCGATGGCGAGTGGCTATGCCGCGAGTTGCTGGCCGCCGGCATTCCGGCCGGCGCCGTCAGGGCCATTCCAGACGTGTTGACCGATCCCCACACCCTGCATCGGAATATGGTGGTGCAGGTGGAGGGGGTGCCGGGCATCGGTATCCCGGTCAAGCTGTCGCGCACCCCGGGACGGGCCCACAGCGCGCCGCCGCGCTTCGGCCAGCACACGCGTGAGCTGCTCCTGGAGCATGGCTACGGCGCTGCCACCATTGACGCCCTGATCGCGCGGGGAAGCATCGTGCAACACGTTGAAGCATGAACCACGCCTACTTGAGCAAGGGAAAACCCCTCATACCTAACTAATGTTAGGCTTTAAAATAAATAATCTTTTATGCAAAACAGAAAGTCGGCAAATTGCGCACAAGCAGATGGTCGACCGTGAAATGTCATAGGCACCTTCAGTGATCAACACCATCAGTACCAATAACAGCACCAGAGAGCAGGGACCGACTCCGACGCAAGCCAGCAACCAGATACCAGTCCTCGAATGTCGAGGACTGGAGCGCCGTTTCGGCGGCCTGGTCGCACTAACCGGGGTCAATCTGCGCATTGAGCGCGGCGAGATCTTTGGCTTGGTCGGCCCCAACGGCAGCGGCAAAACAACCATGACCAACGCCATCACCGGCTTCTTTCCACCCCAGGTGGGCAGCATTTTGCTCAATGGCCGCGCCATCACCGGCATGGCACCGCACAAGGTCGCAGCTCTTGGGGTCGCCCGCACCTTCCAGAACCTGGCGCTCTTCAACGGCATGAGCGTGCTTGACAACATCCTGTTGGGCCGCCATATCCACATGAAGCCCGGCGTGGCACAAACCGCCTTGTATTGGTGGTTGGGCCGCAAGGAAGAGGTGGCACACCGCCTCAAGGTCGAGGAGATCATCGATTTCATGCAGCTTCAGAGCGTGCGTGACGAGATGGTTGATAGCATTCCGATCGGATTGAAAAAACGGGTCGAACTGGCGCGCGCGCTGGTGGCCGAGCCCAGCTTTCTGGTTCTTGACGAACCGATGGCCGGCATGAACCAGGAGGAAAAAGAATACATGGCCCGCTTTATTCTCGATGCACGTGACGAACGCAATGTCACGGTGCTGCTGATCGAGCATCACATGGACGTGATCACCGGCATCTGCGATCGCATGATGGTGCTCAGCTATGGTGAAACCATCGGAACCGGGATTCCTGCCGAGGTGATGAAGGATGAGCGCGTGATCAAGGCCTATCTGGGGGGTGCGCATGCAACGCGCTGATATTGACTCGGCCAAGGGCGGCAACACCACAACCTGGGACCTGGGTGTCGACACCACACTCGTCCGCATTCTGGCCCGCAACGCCGAGTTGCTCGGCGAGCATGTGGCAATGCGCGAAAAGCACCTGGGAATATGGCAGGAGACCACCTGGTCGCACATGCTGGATACCACGCTCGCCTGCGCGGCCGGCATGGAAAGCCTGGGTTTTGGTCCCGACGATGCCTTGTTGGTACTGGGCGACAACCGGCCCCGACTCTACATGGGCATGCTCGCGGCCGGCATGCTGGGCGGCTACGCGATGCCCGTCTATCCTGATGCAACACCCGACGAAATCCGTCACTTCATGCAGGAGGCACACGTCGGCTTTGTTCTGGCCGAAGATCAGGAACAGGTCGACAAGGTACTCGATCTGGGCGATCAGGGTGCAACGATCAAGAACATTATTTACGACGAACCACGCGGCTTGACCAACTATCCGAATCCCGGACTGGTGTCGTGGGACAAGGTACAGGAAATCGGTGCCGCGCGCCTGCGGACCGAGCCAACTTTGCGCAAGGCCCTGATCGAGCGGGCGCTGCCCGAAGGACCGGCCGTGTTCGTGCACTCGTCGGGCACCACGGGCAAGCCCAAGGGCGTGGTGCTGAGTCACAGGAATTTGCTGGCCGGCGTCGGCAACGCCTATCGGGGCGGCGCCTTCACCTTTGGCGAAAGCATCCTCGCCTACCTACCCATGGCCTGGGTGGGCGACTTTGCCATCACGGTCGCGGCTGGTGTTGCGTTGCACTTCACCATCAACATTCCCGAGCGGCAAGAAACTGTGCTGCACGACCTGCGCGAGGTGGCGCCCACTTTCTATCTGGCAGCGCCCCGAAGCTGGGACAACATGCTGACCACCATCCAGGTGCGCATGGAAGATTCGACGCCGCTCAAAAAATGGCTCTACGATGTTTTCATGAACTCTGCGCTGGCCGCTGAACGACGCAAACTTGAGGGAAAACAACCAAGCCTGAAAGAGCGTCTGATGCGACCGCTGGGCGAGTTGCTGGTCTTCGGGCCGATCAAGGACCAGCTTGGCCTCACCCGCCTGCGAAATGCCTTCACCGGAGGCGAGGCCATTGGCGAAGACACTTTTGTTTTTTACCGCGCGCTGGGCGTGAAATTGCGACAGTTCTATGGTCAAACCGAAAGCAGCGCCTTCAATGCCTTGCAGGACATCGAAGAAGTACGCCTGCACACGGTCGGCAAACCGCTGCCTGGTGTGGAAGTCAAGATCGGCGACAACGGCGAGATCATGGTTCGGTCCGGAAGTGTGTTTTCTGGTTACTACAAGCTTGAAAATGCCACCCGGGAAGCACTTGAGGATGGCTGGTTGCGCACGGGCGATGCTGGTTATGTTGAGCCTGACGGACATATGGTGGTGCTCGGAAGATTGTCGGAGGTGGTGTACACCTCCAAGGGCGAACGCTACATTCCGAACTACATCGAGAACCGCCTCAAGTTCAGTCCGTACATCAAGGATGTGGCTGTGCTCGGGAGCGGTCACGACACACTGGCGGCCATCATCTGCATTGACAAGGAGCCGGTTGGCCATTGGGCTGAGGTACGGGGCATTTCCTACATGTCCTATGCCGACCTGTCGCAAAAACCCGAGGTCATCGAACTGATCACGGCAGCAGTCAAGCGCGTCAACGGCATCCTGCCAGACGGGTTGAAACTGCATCACTTCGTGTCCTTGCACAAGGAGTTCGACCCCGACGATGGCGAGGTGACGCGAACCCGCAAGTTGCGCCGCAACGTGGTGGAACAGCGTTATGCGCCCATCATTGATGCGATCTACGGCGGGCAGAAGATGGTCACGATGAAGGCACAGATCACGTACGAATCCGGTGAAGTCGGCACCATCGAGCGCCAACTCTCGGTGCAGGAGATTTAAATCATGGACTTTTCACTGTTTACCGAATTGGCCATCAATGGCGCGCTGTCGGGGCTGATGTATTCACTGGTGGCCATGGGCATCGTGATCATCTACAAGTCATCCTCGGTGCCCAACCTGGCGCAAGGTGCGATGACCATGCTGGGTGCCTATGTGGTGCTGGCGATTGGCAATGGATTGGGCGTGTCGATGTGGGCTGCCATCCCGCTGGCGATGGCGACGATGTTCTTTGTCGGCATGGGTATCGAGCGGGTGGCCTTGCGTCGGTTGGCGGGCCGCCCCATCATCATGATCCTGATGATGACACTGGGGCTGGACATCTTTATACGCGCGACAACCATGGCCATCTGGGGTGGCGCAGGCAGTACGCTGTCCATTGGCATCAGCGACGAACCGCTCTTCCTGGGGCCACTGTTGTTGAATCGGGCTTATGTAGTGGGGGCCGTGGTGGCCGTCGCGCTGTTTTTGATTTTCATGTTCTTCTTTCAAACGCGCAGAGGCATTGTCCTGCGCGCCATCTCCGATGATTACATCGCGTCGTGGTCGATCGGTATTTCGGTTGAACGCGGGGTGGCATTTTCATGGGCCATGTCGTCGGTTCTGGCCACCACAGCCGGCGTGTTGTGGGGCTCGGTTCAAGGGGTCAATCAGGGGCTGGCTCTGCTATTGCTCAAGGGCCTGACTGTCGCCGTTCTGGGCGGTCTTGACAGCATCGGCGGTGCCATTCTGGCCGGCTTGCTGCTGGGCCTTCTTGAAGGCGTTGCGTCAGGCTATCTCGACCCATTGGTGGGTGGTGGCAGCCGCGACCTGGTGGTTGCCGCAACGCTGATTCTGACCATCCTGATTCGGCCCCACGGTCTGTTCGGGCGCCACGACATTGAAAGGATCTGAAGGTCATGCTATTTCGTCAATCAGGGATTTCCCATACCAGTTACGCCAAAGCGCGCTCGCTTTTTCCGCTACCCGCGGATCGCTGGATGATCGGCTTGTTGCTGGCCTTTGCGTTAACTGCACCATTCACCATGAGCTCGCTCGTCCTCAGCACCCAGCTGTTACCGTGGCTGGTGTGGACTGCGGCCGTGCTCGGCTTGAACCTGATCCTGGGTTGGGCCGGTCAGTTCCACTTCGGCTATGCCGCCATCATGGGCATCGGCGCCTACACGGCGGTGCACGGCGCACGCAACGGCATTCCCTGGGAGATCGCGGTGGTGCTCGGCGGCGTGATGGCCGCTGTGATCGGCATCGTTTTCGCTTTCGCGGCGCTGCGCGTGAAAGGCCTGTATCTGGCGCTCAGCACGCTGGCACTGCAGTTCGTGATGGACTGGATGATCTCCCATGTGCCCGCCATCAGCGGCGGCTCCCAGGCCACGCTGCAAGCACCCGCGATGCGCTTGCTCGGTCAAGCCGTCACCTCAGAGAGCGGCTTGTATTATATGGCGCTGGGCTGGTGCCTGTTCGTGACCGTCTTCATGCTAAACCTGCGTCGCACCGGGCTTGGCCGCGCGCTCGTTGCCGTGCGTGAAAAGGACTTCGCCGCAGCAGTCATCGGCGTGCACAGCCTGTATTACAAGCTGGTGGCATTCGCCACCTCGTCCTTCATCGGCGGCGTCAGCGGTGCTATCCTGATCTTCACCTTCTACCGGGTGGCGACACCGGAGCAATTTGCGGTCAACGTGTCCATCGAGTTGCTGGCCATGGTGATCGTCGGCGGACTGGGCAGCATCATCGGCAGTTACTTTGGGGCCGCCTTCATTCTATTGATGCCCGGCCTGATGAACAGCCTGATCGCCTGGCTGGCGCAGCTCATGGGTATCTCGCTCGGCGTTGAAACGCTGGCCCACATTCCGCATGCGGTTTATGGCGCGCTGATCATTATCTTCCTGCTGGTCGAGCCGATGGGCCTGGGCAAGATGTACACCAATCTGCGCAACTACCTGCTGGTCTGGCCCTTCGGCTACGCCCGAAAGTAAAAACGACATCATGGCGACTGACAACTTAACCCCCTCCCCAACGCTGATGCAAAACCAGACCGCGGAACCTGCCTTGATATTGTCACTGAACAATGTCGAGGTCATCTACGATCATGTATCGCTCGCCATCAAGGGCATTTCGATCGATGTGCCGCAAGGCGGTATGGTTGCACTGCTGGGTGCCAACGGCGCTGGCAAAAGCACGACGCTGAAGTCGATCAGCGGCCTGTTGCGCCCCGAGCGCGGCCTGGTAACCCGCGGTGAGGTGCAATTCCTGCGTCAGAACATCGATGCGCTGGCGCCTCAGGAGCGCGTCAAGCTCGGTATCGTTCATGTGCTGGAAGGGCGGCGTGTGTTCGAACACATGACGCCTGACGAGAACCTGGTGGCGGCCTCGGCGGTGCGTGGCACCCGCCAGGACATGCTGCGTAACAAGGACATGGTTTACAGCTACTTCCCGCGCTTGCATCAGCGACGCACCGCGCAGTCCGGCTATCTGTCAGGCGGCGAGCAGCAGATGCTGGCCATTGGCCGGGCCTTGATGACGCAACCCAAGCTGCTGATGCTTGACGAGCCGAGCCTCGGTCTCGCGCCTTTTCTGGTGGCCGAGATTTTCGACATTGTCCGACGCATAAACAAGGACGAAGGTCTGTCCGTTCTGCTGGTAGAACAAAACGCAATTGCCGCTTTAGAGGTCGTCTCGCATGGCTACCTGATCGAGAACGGACGCGTGGTGATGCATGACAGCGCAGAAGCCATGAAGAAAAACCCGGACATCCAGGAGTTCTATCTAGGCGGCACCGAAGGCCGCAGTTTCCATGACATCAAGCACTATCGCAGGCGCAAACGTTGGCTCACCTGATTTCCCCAGAGTAGTCCAACAGTCAACGTCCATACCTGATTTGGCGTACAGTTCTGGGCCGTACTGTGCGGCGTGCCCATCGGACTTTTTTTAATCCGTACTTTTCTTAGGAGAACATACATGAGATTCAAGTTACTTTCTATCGTGGCAGGTCTGGGATTGGCGCTTGCCGGTCTGCAGTCTGCGCAGGCGCAGGCACCAGCCCAGCCCGTCAAATTCGCGCTTTGTTATGACCTGAGTAAATCCTACGGCTTTGTCACGCCGCAGATCTCTCAGGCGGCACGCGACTATGCGCAGATCCTTAATCAAAAAGGCGGCATTGAAGGCCACCCGATTGAGATTCTGGTTCAAGACCATGGCAACGAACCGCAGCGCGGTATCGAGTGCTACGAAAAGATGAAACGCGAGGGCGCAATTGCCTTCGATTTCCTGTCGACTCCGGTCTCCCGCGCCGTTCTGCCTCGCGCCATGGCGGATGGCAATGTGATGGTGCAGTCTTTCGTAGGCCGTGGCGATGCGGTCGATGGCGACGTGTTCAAGTGGATTTTCCCCATCGGGCCGACCTACTGGGGCCAAATGGCCAACAACATTCAATACATCAAAACCAAGGCCAAAGGCAACCTCAAGGGCGTTAAGATCGCGTTCATCTACCCCGACTATCCGTTCGGGCAGGAACCGATCGGCGTGCTGAAGACGCTCGCGGCCAAAGAGGGCTTTGAGTTACAGCTGGTTCCCAACCCGATGCCGGGCAATGACCAGGCCGCCGCCTGGACGCAGATTCGCCGCTTCAACCCCGACTGGGTCCTTAGCTGGAACCTGGCCAACATGCACGTCGTCGCCTCGCGCGAAATGAAGCGCAACGGCATCCCGATGGACAAATACATTGCCGTCAACTGGCTCAATGAAGTAGATATTGCCAACATCGGTCTGGAAAATGCTAAAGGCCTCAAACGCGGCACCAACGTGGTGGGGGGGCAGAGCCACCCGCTGATGCAGCAAATCATCAAGGATCTGTATGAGAAGGGCAAGGGCAACGGTGACCGCAAGCATCTCAACGATATCTACTACAACACCGGTCTGGCCATCTATGCCAGTATTTTCGAGGGCGCTCGCCTGGCAATCAAGCAAAATGGCTGGCCAATCACTCCTGACAAAATGAAGCGCGGCCTGGAAAGTCTGAAGAACTTTGATGCCGAAGGCCTGATCGCCCCGGTGACAGTGACCTCCAAGGACCATGGTGGTGGTGGCAAGACCCGCATTGACATGTGGGATGGCGCCAAGTGGGTGCCAGAGACTGGCTGGTTCTCAGCGTATGACGATGTAATCCAGGAAGTTGTGAAGAAAGAATCCGGCGAGTTCGCCAAAGCTAAACAATAGATCGTTATAAAACAGAGGGGTACGGTCGAACTCATAAATACTGGCCGTGACCCTTTTTCCGTGCTAAGAGGCTACTGAATAAGTAGCCTCTTCAACTTGCCGCCTGATGATTGATGCGGTGGCGGGCTGACTTGGAGATCACCCCGCAATTGCCCGAAATATCAGAGAGTTCAGAAACCATCTTGCCTAACTACCGTTAGACAGCTATACTGTCATTAAATTAATGTTGCGCAAAACGCGCGAGGAGTAAATATGGATCTCGATCTAAAAGGTAAATCGGTCATCGTTACCGGTGGTGGCTCGAACATTGGCCGCGGCATCGTGCTCGGCTTCGCCGCGGAAGGCGCCCACATCACCATCGGAGACATCGACGACAAGCAAGCGCAAAAGACTGCCGAACTCGCTTTGCTCAGCGGTGCAGCGTCGGCGCAGGTTGTCAAGACCGATGTGACAAAGCTCGACCAGGTGCAGGCCATGTTCAAAGCTGCGACTGACAAGTTCGGCGGCGTCGATGTCCTTGTCAACAACGTCGGCTGGGACCAGTTGATGTTCTTCACGCAGACGACCCCCGATCTCTGGCAGAAGATCATCAACATCAACTACGTCGGCGTTCTCAACTGCACCAAAACCGCGCTTGAGTTGATGGTTCCGCGCAATGCCGGCTCCATCGTCTCCATCAGTTCGGACGCCAGCCGACAGGGCGAACCGCGCGAAGCGGTGTATGGCGGTGTCAAGGCCGCCATCAACAGCTTCATGAAAACGATTGCCAAGGAAAACGGGCGTTTCGGTATCCGCTGCAACGTGGTTTGCCCCGGCGTCACGATCCCGAGCACCACCGACGAAGTGGGTGGAAGCAGCATGTGGGTCGATGCCGGCAGCATGTTCACTCCAGAGCAACTGGAAAAAATCGCCAAGGCGCTGCCGCTGCGCAAGGTGGGGCGGCCGCAGGATATTGCCAACGCAGTCGTCTTCTTGTCTTCAGCGAAGGCCGCGGGTCATGTCACCGGGCAGGTCCTTTCGGTGTCCGGTGGTTACAGCATGATTGGGTAAACGCCTGGCCATGGTCGGCAGGCCATGCGACGTCGAAATACCAAAAAAAGTAGGAAGTAGGAATGCCAGTCACCCAGCACCCCCTCCGCAGATCCGTACGTGCGGGATTACCGCATACGGCTCCTGCCTTGGGTATTGACGATCAGACGTTGTGCTGGGTACGGGTGGCATATTTTGGGATTGGGAAGCCAGTGATCCATCAAGCGGTACATGCGTTTCCACGTGATAGGGCGTTGGCTACGGCGGCTCAAAGAGCGTCTCCATATCCTTACCACTTCACGTTTGAATCGCAGGAGGCGTTGCCCGTTGTTGGGCACGCCAAAGTATCGGGCATGCCCGCCCACCACGGCCTTGAGGAATTGCCCCTGCTCGGTGATGGTGTGGTGCATGCGCTTTCTCATTTCCAACTTGAGCGATTGAAGTTTTCCCCTCAGTCGCTTGGCACTGGTCAGCCGCAGTACGGTAAATTTGCCGTTCCTGGTTTCACCGCAGCAATGCGTGAAGCCCAGAAAGTCAAAGGTCTGCGGTTTGCCCGCTCCTCGGCGGCTGAAGTTGCCTCGGGCGTAGCGCCCAAATTCGATCAGCCGCGTCTTGTCTGGATGCAGTGCCAGGCCAAAGGTTTGGAGTCGCTCGGCTACAGCCTTTTGGAACGCAACTGCGTCACCAATGAACTGAAAGCCTGCAACCCAGTCATCGGCGTATCGAACGACGATGACATCGCCTCTGGCGTGTCGCTGCCTCCACTGTCTCACCCACAGGTCAAACGCATAGTGCAGGTAGATGTTGGCAAGAAGGGGGCTGATGCTCCCGCCTTGCACCGTACCGACTTCGCTTTGCGTGAGCCTGTTGTCTTCCAGCACACCAGCAAACAGCCACTTCTTTATCAAGCGGATGATGCGTGGGTCGGCGACCCGGTGCTCGATGAATTTAATCAGCCATTCGTGCTCGACGGTGTCGAAGAATTTGCTGATGTCTGCATCAAGTATGAAGTTCACTCGTTGGCTCCAGATTCCAACCGATACAGCGTCCAGCGCATTGTGTGCGCTGCGCCCGGGTCGAAAGCCGTAGCTGAAGCCTTGGAAGTCCTGCTCGTAGATGGCGTTGAGTACTTCGACTGTGGCGCGTTGGACGATTTTGTCTTCAAACGCGGGTACACCCAGAGGCCTTTTTGTGCCGTCGGCTTTGTCGATGTAAACACGCTTTACGGGTTGAGGTCTATACCCTCCTCGGGCGAGTCTGTCCGACAAGTCGAGCAAGTTGCCTTGCAGGTCTTGTCCGTACTGCGCCCACGTCACGCCGTCTACACCGGCGGCGGCATCTCGCTTGATAGCGAGATATGCGCCCTCCAGGCGTTGAACTTCGTAGATATGGTGCAGCAGTCCAGTGAACTTCGTTCCTGGTCGGCCTTTAGCCGTCTGTCGTATGCCGTCGAGTGCAGTTCCCATGTCATAAGTCCGCATTGTTCTGCGGGACATGCGCACTGCAACAGCATTTCCCTTGGCCTGTGGCCTTCCCTCCACGGACTCCGCTGCCGCAGGAATTGCACCCGCAGTTTTGTTCGCCCGCTTCTTCGGTACTACGCCCCAGTCCGACTTCCCGTGTCGATTGCTCATCGCGTTACGCCCATAGGCTTTTCGATGCGCTCTGCCAGCAAGCTGGCAGAAGACAGCGGGATCTCCCGGTTCCCGAACAGTGTGTTTGTGTGCGTGCGCAGGGTCTTTGACCGCGTGGGGTCCAAGGCAACCTCGCCAAAGCGGTTGCCCCGGTGTGGCCTTCGGCACTTTCCTACTGCCTCTGCACCCCAGACCACCCGCGCCTTTCGGCACGGGGCATGTATTTCGCGGCTCAATGGCTGGCCCGCACAACCCCCTGTCAACGCTTCATCCATGTCCTTACGAACATGTACGCATGACTCGGAGCCGCCGTAGATAGCTACCTCTTTCAACGTATAAAACTTTCATTTACAACACACTGCCGGTTTTGACCGGCGCACAGGAAAATTCATGGAATTCAAGGACATCCTCTACGAAGAACGCGACTCTGTGGCTTACATCGCGATCAACCGCCCCGACGTGATGAATGCGTTTCGCGGCCAGACAGTCGAGGAGTTGCTGCAGGCCTTCATGAAAGCAGGCTGGGACAAGCGAATCGCCGCTATTGTGCTCACGGGGACGGGTGACCGTGCTTTCTGCACCGGCGGCGATCAGTCGGCCCATGCCGGTCAGTACGACGGCAGGGGCACCATCGGCATACCGGTGGAAGAGTTTCACAGCGCCATTCGTGACGTACCCAAGCCCGTGATCGCCCGCGTGCAGGGCTACGCCATTGGCGGCGGCAACGTGCTCGCCACCCTGTGTGACATGACCATTGCATCGGAAAAAGCGGTGTTTGGTCAGGTCGGGCCCAAAGTCGGTTCGGTCGACCCCGGTTGGGGAACGGCCTACCTGAGCCATGTGGTTGGCGAAAAGAAAGCACGCGAGATCTGGTACATGTGTCGCCGCTACAACGCGCAGGAAGCCTTAGCGATGGGCCTGTGCAACACCGTCGTACCCCACGACCAACTCGACGCTGAAGTCGCACGCTGGTGCAAGGAAATTGTAGAAAAGAGCCCGACCGCGCTGGCGATCGCGAAACGCTCATTCAACGCATCCACCGAGCACATTCGAGGCATCGGCAGCTTGGGACTTCAAGCGCTAAGCCTGTACTATGACACCGCCGAATCCAAAGAAGGCGTCCGCGCTTTCCTGGAAAAACGTCAACCGAATTTCCGACAGTGGGTTGGTGACAGCAAGTGAACCAACACTTGGCGTCCCAGGCACGCAGCGCGCGAAGCTGATCGCCTGTAGTCTCATCACAGGGTCCGTCTGCTACGATCGGCTTGTTCAACCTAACTAACGACCGACATGACCATCAAGCCACGTTCTGAATCCGCCGCCAATGCCACCGAAGCCCCCGTTACCCGTGAGCGCATCCTGCTCGAAGCAGCACGACTATTCAGACACCATGGATATGCAGCGACGACTCTGCGCGAAGTTGCCGACGCGGCCGGAGTCAAAGCCGGCAGCATCTATTATCACTTCGAATCGAAGGAAGAGATCCTTGGCGAAGTACTGGACAAGGGTATCACGATCGTCGCAGACACCGTCCGTGCCCGTATTGACGCTCTTCCAGAGAACGCACTTTGGCGTGAGCGAATCGCCGCTGGTATCGAAGGCCACCTTTGGGGAATGCTCCACCATGGCGACTTCACGTCGGCCAATATTCGAATCTATGGCCAAATCCCAACCAACGCAAAAAATCGCCACCGGGTCGTGCGGCGGGCTTACGCAGACTATTGGGATCGGCTGTTCGAATCGGCCCTGGCTTGCGGCGAATTGCGCCAAGACGCGAGCACAGCAGTGATTCGGCTTTTCGTGATTGGCGCATTGAACTGGACCGTCGAGTGGTACAACCCCCAACGCGGCTCTTTTCAGGACTTCGCACGCCAAATCACAACAATCGTGTTCGATGGAATTCTTACGCATGACAAAGCATAACCGCGATGCATTGCCGACAGCTTCGACAGGCCCGGCTGAGGGACTGACAGCAATTGTCTTCATGTCGCCCATGAGGCTCAGAGGCACGCTGACCGGCTGCGTCTGTGTGTCCTCAAATTGGACAACCAGCCTCAGGAGCAACAAATGACTGTCAAGGAAGGCTGGCGCGGCCGGTTCTACGAAGACTTCCAGGTCGATGACGAGTATAGGCATGCCCTTGGGCGCACCCTTACCCAGCACGACAACATCTGGTTCACGCTTTTGACGCAAAACACCGCGCCACTACACTTCGACGCCCACTACGCCGCGCAGACGGAATTCGGTCGGCCCCTCGTCAACTCCTGCCTGACGCTGGCCCTCGTGACGGGTCAGACGGTGAGCGATGTCTCGCAAAACGTCATGGCCAACCTTGGGTGGGACGAAGTCCGGCTGCCGCATCCGGTGTTCGAGGGCGACACGATTTACTCCCGCTCCACGGTGCTGGACAAGCGCGAGTCGCGATCACGCCCCAATGTCGGCGTCGTCACGGTGCGTACCGAAGGCTACAACCAGGGCGGCGTCATTGTCTGCACGTTCAAGCGCACGGTAATGGTCTACAAGCGTGACGGCGCACCGCGCACCGCACCGCCGCTGCCGAACGACTGCGGCCCCTGAACCGCCCCTTTTCGTTAACTTCGGCCTAAGGGCCACCAACTTTTTTTCTTCTCTCCCCATGACGCCCACCTCCCTGCTCGAGCAATACGGCCCCCGTGAAGCCATGGAATACGACGTGGTCGTGGTCGGCGGCGGCCCTGGTGGCCTGGCTACCGCCATTCGTCTGAAACAGCTTGCCCTTGACAAAGGCACAGACGTTTCTGTCGTCGTGCTTGAAAAGGGCTCCGAGCCCGGCGCGCATATCTTGAGCGGTGCCATCATGGACCCGCGCGCGCTGACCGAGTTGTTCCCGAACTGGAAAGAGCTGGGCGCACCTTTGACGCAACCTGTAACGGGTGACGAAATGCTGTTCCTGAGCCAAACCGGCAAGATCAGCACCCCCCAGTTCCTGATTCCGAAATCCCTGCACAACGAAGGCAACTACGTCATCAGCCTGGGCAACTTTGTACGCTGGCTGGGCGAGCAGGCCGAGGCGCTTGGCGTGGAAATTTTTCCCGGCTTTGCGGCTGCAGAAGTTTTGTACGACGACGGATCGGTCAAGGGCGTGGCTACCGGCAACCTCGGCATCGGCAAAGACGGCGAGCCGACTGAAAATTTTCAGCTCGGCATGGAGCTGCACGCCAAGTACACGATTTTTGCCGAAGGCTCGCGCGGCCACCTCGGCAAACAACTGCTGACCAAATACAAACTTGACGCAGGCAAGGACCCGCAAACCTATGCCCTCGGCATCAAGGAGTTGTGGGAGATTGACCCGGCCAAGGCCAGGCCCGGCCACGTCGTGCATTCGCTCGGCTGGCCCATGGACAGCAAGACCTATGGCGGCGGCTTTCTGTACCACCTCGAAGGCAACAAGGTCACGCTCGGCTTTATCACCGGCCTCGAATACAGCAACCCGTGGCTCAGCCCGTTTGAGGAAATGCAGCGCTGGAAGACCCACCCTGCGATTCGCCAGTACCTTGAAGGCGGCAAGCGCATCAGCTACGGCGCACGGGCGATTACCTGCGGCGGCCTGATGAGCCTGCCCAAGACCGTGTTCCCCGGCGGCGCGCTGGTCGGCTGCGATGCGGGCTTCCTTAATTTCTCACGCATAAAGGGCAGCCATGCCGCCATCAAGACCGGCATGCTGGCCGCCGACGCCGCCTATGTCGCCGTGACCAGCGGCCGCCAGCACGACGAACTCACGGCCTACCCCGAGGCGTTTGAAACGAGCTGGCTGCACGAGGAACTTGAGGCCTCACGCAACACCAAGCAGTGGATGAAAAAAGGCCTGTATCTGTCGTCCATCATGAACGGCATCGAGCTGTGGCTACTGCCCAAGCTGGGCTTCAAGTCACCGCCCTGGACGATTCATAACAAGGTATCAGACCATGCCAAGCTCAAGCCCGCGTCTGAGTGCCCGCAAATCATCTACCCCAAGCCCGACAACAAAATCACCTTTGACCGTTTGAGCTCGGTGTTTGTGTCCAACACAAATCACGAAGAGCACCAGCCGGCGCATTTGACGCTCAAAGACGCAAGAGTTCCGGTCAACATCAACCTGGCCACCTATGCCGGGCCTGAAAGCCGCTACTGCCCGGCCGGTGTGTATGAGTTTGTGAAAAACCCCGACAACTCAGATCGCCTGCAAATCAATGCGCAAAACTGCGTGCACTGCAAAACCTGTGACATCAAGGACCCGACACAAAACATCGTCTGGGTCACGCCCGAGGGCGGCGGCGGGCCGAATTACGCGGCTATGTAGCTGTGCAGTGGCGAACCCCTGCCCCCATCCGGCCGAGGACACGGGCAAAAGTTGCCGCTCGCAATCGGGGGCGTTGGCAACAACACCGGGTTTGCCCTAGTTTGCCCAATAGCTAACTAGCGTTAGACTAACTCTCGCACACAGGGAAGGATGCATGTCTTGCCTGATAACAAAACACAAGACAGGCAACCCATCTACCCCAACGCGCTCAACACAGGAAAAACTTTTAGGGAGCTTCGTTGAATTCACTGTGATTTTCTAGGCCATCGCCAAGTTCAGCTTTCCACAATGAAACAGAATCCTTGCCCGATAGTTGGTGAAGTTACGAAACCCACGGGCATTGGCCTTGATGAGCTGGATGGCACTGTTGAAACCTTCGGCACAGGCGTTGCTGATTCTGTGTTGACTGAAGTTGAGCAGTCCTTCCTCGTGGCGCCTGAGCATCTTGACGACCTTCTTGACTGGCTCCAACTTGCTGCGCATCGCATTGTTCGACCAAGCTTTGAAGTAGCGTTTGGCGGCTCCTTTGTAGCTGTAGCTCCAAAACTGGGAGAAGTTCTCCTTGATGCACCAGGCCCGGCTGGTTTTGAGGTTGAGCTGGTTCAAGGCCCGAAACGAGATGGCTTCAGCGCTGCGACCATCAGGGTACTTCTTCAGCCACGCCCATTTGCTGCCCGTCAATGGCGACGTGCCTGCCTGGGACAGGTTGCGGTGCTCTTGCTTTCTCACAGCATCCACCGCCTCGCCGAGGTACTTGGAGACGTGAAACTTGTCGTGCACGATGTCGGCCTGCGCCATGCATTGCCTGGTTGCACTCATGTACGCCGGCCACATGTCCATGGCCACCGCCTTGACCGACCGGCGTTGTGCCGGCGTGAGCGTTTCCAACAAGCCCACAGCCGCTTCAAGCTTTCTCTCGGGCACCAGGTCCAGCACCCGCGAACGGTCAATGTCGGTCAGGATGCTGGCATAGGTGTGTCCCTTCTCGGAGCTCTTTTCGTCGATGCCAAGGTAGGCAATCTCTTCCTCGGTACGGCGCAGCATGCCTCGCTCCACTGCGCTGACCATGATGGCATTGACCGTGCTCCAGGACAGTCGTGTGAGCGTGCACACGGCTTGGGTGGTGGGACAGGCCTCAAGCAGTTTGATGACGAAGCCGGCCATCATGGTGGTGACCCGGCTGTAGCGCTCGGCCCACGGCACCGTCAGCTCTTCAACCGTGCCGTCACTGTATTTGAGCTGGGGAATACGTGCCTTGATAAGGGTCTCAAACTGGCAGGTGTCAAGGTGACGCCATTGGCGTTCGCTCCAGCCATTGATGTGCGCCCTCTTGGTCGCATCGGTGGGGTCCGCCCACACCTGACCCTTCTTCAAAACAACTTCGACCACCACCCGCTGGTCCGTCAGGGAAAGGTCTACCTTCTTGACCGACCAGGGTGTCTTCAACCCAAGAAGCTGTTCATACAACGCGGTGTCTTTCATGTTCAAGTCGGAGATTTTGAAAAACCGGATTCTCCAGGATTGAGCCAGAAATCACAGTGGAATTGATGAAGAACCACTTTTAGAAGACTCACTGCACCTTCGACCGATGCCCTGGACACCACAGGAAGTGGTCGCATCCCTTGTCCCGGCCCGTCTGTAGCAACAGGTTGCACGGCCGCGACTGCGATTCTGACAATCTATCCCACTCCAACCGACCGGAAGAACAGTTCGATGCTCAAACCTCTACAGCGTGGCGCAAAGGGTAGCCAGTCATGCTGAATCTCACGAATATCCAGATCGTCTACGACAACACCATCGAAGCTGTACGCGAGGCGTCGTTAGCGGTGGGCAAAGGCCGCATCGTCGCCCTCCTCGGCTCCAATGGGGCCGGCAAATCGACCACGCTCAAAGGCATTTCGGGCGTGCTGTATCCAGAAGACGGTGAGATCAAGGGTGGCCAGATCACGTTTGAAGACCGCCCGCTGGCCGGCTTGGCGCCCGACGAAATCGTGCGCGCCGGCGTGGTCATGGTGCCCGAGGGGCGTCGCCTGTTCGACCAGTTGACGGTCGAGGAAAACCTCGTGATGGGCGGTTACACGCGCAGTCTGACCGACGCCAGGCGCCAGATGGAAATGGTTTATGGGCTGTTCCCGCGTCTGGTGCAAAAACGTAGCACCGTGTCGGGCTACCTGTCGGGCGGCGAGCAGCAGATGGTTGCCATCGGCCGCGCGCTGATGTCGTCCCCAAAGCTGTTGATGCTCGACGAGCCAACGCTCGGTCTCGCACCGCAGATCAGCGAAGAGATTTTCGAAATCATCACCCGCCTGTGCCGTCAAGAAGGCATGGGCATTCTCCTGGTGGAGCAGAACGCGCAGATGGCGCTGACCATTGCCGACTATGGCTACATCATGGAAAACGGCCGCGTAGTGCTCGATGGTGAGGCCGCCAAGATGCTGCGCAATGAAGACGTGCGCGAGTTCTACCTTGGCTTTGGCGAAGGCGGATCGCGCAAGAATATGCGCGACGTGAAGCACTACAAACGGCGCAAGCGCTGGTTATCCTGAGAAAAAAACATGAACGACACATTGTTAAGGGTCGAAATCCTGTCCAAGCGCTTCGGCGGAGTCGAAGCTGTTGCCGGTGTCAGTTTTCACGTCCAGCGCGGAGAAATCTATTCATTGATCGGCCCCAACGGGGCCGGCAAGACGACCACCTTCAACATGATCAGCGGTGTCGTCAAGCCCAGCAGCGGCACGGTGCATTTCGATGGCCACGACATCACTGGCATGCCGGCACACCGCTTGGCGGCTATCGGTATTGGTCGAACTTTTCAAAATCTGGCAGTGTTCAAACACGCCAGTGTGGTGGACAACCTGCTGGTCGGTCGCCACTGCCACATGGCTACCAACGTGCTGGATGCTTCGTGGTTCTTTGGTCGAGCCCGGCGCGAGGAAATCGAACACCGTCGCAAGGTAGAAGAGATCATCGACTTTCTCGAAATCGAAGAAATCCGGGACATGCCGGTAGGCACTCTCTCTTATGGCCTTCAAAAGCGGGTCGAACTTGGGCGCGCACTGGCGACCGAGCCAAAGTTGCTGCTGCTCGACGAAATGGTATCGGGCATGAACAGCGAAGAGACCGAGGACATTGCCCGCTTCGTGCTCGACATTCGCGACGAACTCGGCATTTCTGTCCTTATGGTCGAACATGACATGGGCATCGTGATGGACATCTCGGACCGCGTCTGTGTGCTCAACTTCGGACGCAAGATCGGCGAGGGCACACCGGCCGAGATATCGGCCAACCCGGCGGTGATTGATGCTTACCTGGGCAGCAAAACCAAGGATGCATCATGATCGAGAACTTTGACGCCTCGCTGCGCGACGGCAACACCACCTTCCCCAAGCTGCTCAAGCACTGGACACAGAGCTTTCCCAATGCGCTCGCGTTTCGCGAGAAGGACTACGGCATCTGGAACCGCATGAGCTGGCAGCATTATTTCGATACAGCTCGCCGTTTCGCCCACGGCCTGAAGGCCCTCGGTTTCAAAAAAGGGGATCGCCTGGCAATTGCCAGCGAAGACAGTCCTCAATGGATGTTCTCCGACCTGGCCACGCAGGCCATCGGCGGTGTTGTGGTGGGCATCTACCCCACCAACCCGTGGTCCGAGTTGCAATACATCGTTCACCATTCCAACAGTAAGTTCGTGGTCTGCGGCGATCAGGAACAGGTTGACAAGGTACTCGATGCCATCGACAAGCACGCCATTGGCCTGCCTGACCTGGTCAAAATCATCTGTGTCGATATGAAAGGGATGCGAAGCTACAAGCACGATAAACTGATGTCCTTCGACGATGTGCTTGAGCTTGGTGATCAATACGCTGCGTCATCAGCAGAGGATGCCGGGGCCTTTGATCGCGCCATTGACGACACCCAGCCCGACGACACCTGCATGCTGGTATATACATCGGGAACCACCGGCCCGCCCAAGGGGGCCATGCTCTCGCACCGCAACCTGATCATCAGCGTTGACAAGCTCAAAGCACATTTCAAACTGGACCGCCACAATTACGAGGTGGTGTGCTACTTGCCGCTGTGCCACGTTGCCGAGCGCGCCTTCTCGACTGTCATGCACTTGCTGACCGGCGGTGTGGTGAACTACGCCGAATCGATCGATACGGTGGCCGTCAATCTGCGTGAAATAGCCCCTACGGTTTTTTTGGGCGTGCCGCGTATCTGGGAAAAGCTGCAACAAGGCATTCTGATCCGCATGCAGGATGCCTCGCGCTTTCAGCGCTGGGCTTTCAATCGCTGTCTTGATGCTGGGCGTCGTCTGTTCGAAAAAACCGAAGCGCAAGGGGGGCAGCGCAGCTTGTCGGATCGCCTGCAGTTTTTCATGCTGTGGATCCTGATGTTTCGCAACCTGCAGAAATTCATCGGCTTGGACCGGATGCAATGCGGCTTCTGCGGCGGTGCCAGCGTTTCGCCCGAGGTGCTGAAATTCTTCCGCATCCTCGGCATTCCGGTATACCAGGTCTACGGCATGACCGAGTCCGGCGGGGTGGTCTTCTTCCAGCATGAAAAGGCCACCAAACTGGGGGCAACGGGTCTACCCATCGACGGCTTGAACTGGAAAATTGCCGAGGATGACGAACTCGTCATCAAGCACCCCGCCGTATTCAAGGGCTATATCCACGATGAAGGTGCCACCGCCAAGACCGTGGTGGACGGGTGGCTGCACACCGGCGACATCGTGGCGCTGGCCGATAACGGCGAACTGATGATTGTTGACCGCAAGAAGGCAATCATCATCACCAGCGGCGGCAAGAACATCGCCCCTTCCGAAATCGAAAATGCACTCAAGGACAGTCTGCACATTCGTGAGGCCATCATTTTGGGAGACGGACGCCATTATCTGGCGGCGCTAATTCAAATCGACTTTGACACTGTCGGCAAGTGGGCACAAGAACGCAAACTGGCCTACACAACCTACAAGAGTCTGGCCATGCTACCCGAGGTGCGCGAACTGATTGACGAGGATGTGAGACGCGTCAACAAACTCTTTGCCCGGGTCGAGAACATCCGCAAGTTCCTGATCCTGGAAAAAGAACTTGACCATGACGACGGCGAACTCACCGCTACCCAAAAGGTGCGCCGCAACGTGATCGAAAAAACCTTCGCGAAAGAGATCGCGATCATTTATGGTGGAGGCGCGAGCTGATGGACTATTTTCTTCAACTGGTCATTTCCGGCATTGCTGTTGGGCTGGTCTACGGTTTCATCGGCATGGGTTTTGCGATGATCTACCGCGCCACCGGCGTGGTGAACTTCGCTCAGGGCGAGTTGATGATGCTGGTGTCCTACATCGCATTCACACTGGCCGGCACTTTCAAGTTTGGCTTCTGGCCCATGCTGGCGACGACAGTCGCTGCTTCGGTGCTGCTCGGACTGCTGATTGAGGTCTTGCTGATCCGACCAATGCTCGGTCAGCCGGTGTTTTCCACGGTGATGGTGACCATTGGACTCGCTGTGATCCTGCGCTCAGTGGTAGTGCTGATCTGGGGTGCTGACCCAATGCCGCTCAATGCCGGTCTGCCAACGGAGGTCATCAGGATCGGTCCGGCCGGCCTGTATCCAGCGCAACTGTATGCCGTTGGGCTGATGGCGGCCGTATTGCTCGGCCTGTGGACCTTCTTTCGCTATTCACGGGTCGGTATCGCCATGCGGGCCACCGCCAACGTGCAAACTGCAGCCCTGCTGATGGGCATCAATGTCAAGCGCATCTTTGCCTTGTCCTGGGCCCTGTCGGCCGGGCTCGCTGCCATTGCGGGCGTGTTGATCGGTGTCATCTACGATGTCAACCCCGGCATGTGGACAACCGGTTTGCGCAGCTTTCCGGCGGTCATTTTGGGTGGGCTGGACTCGGTGTTCGGTGCCGCACTGGGCGGAATCCTGATCGGGGTGGTCGAAAACCTGTCGGAAGGCTATATCGGCCGCGGCATGAAGGAGATCGCCGGTTTTGTTTTGATCCTCGTCGTTCTTATGGTCAGACCCTATGGCCTGTTCGGCAAACCTGATATCGAGCGTGTCTGATGCGTAGCGGAAACTTCAAACAAAACTATCGCCAGTTGCTGGCGCTGACCGATTCGGTCCCTGTCATCGTCTGGTCCTGTCTGCTGGTGGCGTTGCTGGCGGCCGCGCCACTGCTGCTGTCCAAGTACTATGTCTCCGTCATTCTGCTGCTGCTGATCACAGCGGTGGGGGTTCTGGGCCTGAACCTGCTGACCGGCACCACCGGGCTGATCTCGCTCGGGCACTCGGGCTTTTTGGCGGTAGGCGCCTACGCCGCCGGCATCGTGGCTGGCAAACTCGGCTGGCCGATGCTGGCATCCATCTTTGCCGGGGGGCTTAGTGCCGCCGTCGCCGGGATCATCGTGGGCATACCGTCACTGCGCCTGAAGGGCCTGTACCTTGCCATCACGACGATGGCGTTCGCCGTGATCATCAACCACCTGATCCTCAACGGCGGCAGTCTCACCGGCGGCTCGGAAGGGTTGACGGTGCCGCAGCCCTCCCTGTTCGGTCAGGCGCTGGGGGCCGAGCGTGGCTACTATTACGTGGTACTGACCTTTGTGGTGGTATTCACCTTCATCACCCTGAACATCCTGCGTAGCCGCATTGGCCGGGCGTTCCTGGCGATTCGGGAGCATGACATCGCCGCCAAGGCCATGGGCGTCAACCTGGTTCGCTACAAATTGCTGGCGTTCATGGTCAGTGCCTTCTACACCGGCATCGCCGGGGGCCTGCTGGCCTACTACACGCGCTACCTGAATGTCGATAGCTTCAGTCTGCTGATCTCGATTGAGGCGCTGTCCATGCTCATCGTGGGTGGCCTGGGTTCAGTGTCCGGGGCCTTGCTCGGCACAGCTTTCATCGTTCTGCTCAACGAGAGCCTGGGATTCCTGTTCGGCCTGCTCGGTGCCAGTTTTGGTGGCTCCGGCTCGGGCGCGGCCTACGAAATCAAAGGCGTTGTCTACGGACTCACAATCGTGCTGTTCCTGCGTTTTGAACCCGACGGACTGATGGGCCGATGGCGCGACATCAAGCATTACTGGACCCACTGGCCTTTCCGTTTCTGACCCCGCAGCACACCCGCTGCTTATTCCATAGGAGACCTGAGATGCGAACACGACAGAAACTGGCCCAGCGCTTTTACATCGCTGCCATCGCCACACTAGCCTTAGGCAGTGCACTAGCTGCGGACCCCGGGGTCACAAACGACAAACTGGTACTCGGCGCGGTCATTCCACTCAGCGGACCACCCAGCATCATCGGCAAGACAATTGCCACGACTCTGAAAGTTTGGGAGCAGGATGTCAATGCACGCGGTGGCATTGGTGGACGCAAGGTTGACATTCGCATTGAGGACGACGGGTACGTGCCGCAACGCTCGGTCCAAAGCCTTAAAAAACTGATTGATGTTGATCAGATATTTGGCTTGATCGCGGTCTCCGGCTCGTCGCAGTTGATGGCCATGCTGCCCATCATTGACGAGCAGAAGATTCCCGCGATCAACCACATCGCGGTCAACAGTGCCCACTTCAATCCACCACACAAGACGCTGTTCAACATCGGGGCGACCTACTGCCAGGCCGTTGCCGCCAGCATGAAATATCTGGTGTCATCCCAGAAGCTGCAGGGTTCCAAGTTCGGCCTGATTTTTCAGGAGGATGACTATGGCGCCGATGTCAAGTGTGGCTACGACCAGGCACTGAAGGAGCTCGGTTTGAAAAGCAGCATCGAAGTTCCCTACAAACGGGGCGCGAAGGACTTTTCCGCCGAGGTGTTGAGCGTGCAGCGTGCCGGTGCGACCTTTGTGTTGACTGGCGGCATCATCACCGAAACCGCAGCCATGCTCAAAGAGATCGCGAAAAACCAGATGCAAGCCGTGCGCCTAGCCGTTTACCCAGCGCATCTGTCTGCGGTACTGGCCTTGGCGGGCCCGGCTGCCGACGGCATGTATATAGCTGATTTTGTCCCCCCCGTAACCGACACGGAAACTCAGGGCATCGGCAAAATCACGGCATTGACCTACAAGTATTTTTCAGCCACTGAGGTCAAAGCCATGCATCGGTATTCATTGACCGCCTATGTTGGTGTCCAACTGCTCGAGTCAGCGCTGAACGCCTGTGTCAAAAACCTCACGCGCGCCTGTGTAGTCGAGAAGCTTGAGCAAACCAAAAACTTCACCAGCGACGGCATCATGGCACCAATTACCTTCGGGCCCAATATTCGACAGTCGGGCAACCGCTCCATTTTGCTGAAGGCGAATGCCAGCACTGGAAAGTTCGAGCGAGCCTCTGAATTTCTGAGCGCCAAGTGATCCTTGCGAAGCAGCACTAGCCCCACCTATATTTCTCAACCAGGAGCACCTTTTCATGACACGCAAATACTTTCGATACGCCGCCACCAGCCTGCTCTGCATGCTCAGTGGCCTGGCAGCCACGACCACGGCAGCCGCCGAGCCCGGCGTGACCGATAGCACGATCATTCTCGGCTCGGTAACACCCGTCAGCGGGCCCCCTAGCCTTCTAGGCAAGGCCCATATGGCCGCCTTGCGGGTATGGGAGCAAGATGTCAATGCCCGTGGCGGTATCAATGGCCGCAAAGTGGAGATTCGCCAGGACGACGATGGCTACGTGCCCCAACGCGCCGTGCAGGGGGTCAAGCGCTTAGTCGAAGTGGAAGGCATTTTCGGCCTGATCGGCACATCGGGTTCAGCCATGCTGCAGGCCATGCTGCCCTACATCAACGAACAGCACTTGCCAACCATCAACGGCATGGCCGTGGCGGCAGCACATTTCACGCCACCAAATAAAACTGTGTTCGTGATTGGTCCGACCTATTGTCAGGAGTTGAGCGCTGGCATGAAGTACTTGGTGGCAGCTAAGAAGCTGCAAAAAGAAAAGTTTGCACTGGTCTATCAGGACGATGAATTTGGCAACGATGTGCGTTGCGGCTACCAGAAGGCGGTCAAGGAACTGGGACTCAACAGCGTATCCGAGATCGCCTTCAAGCGTGGCACCAAGGACTTTTCGGCCGAGATGCTGAGCCTGAAGCGGGCGGGTGCGACCTTCCTCGCGTCAGGCGGCGTAGTCGCCGAACACTCCATGCTGATGAAGGAAGCCGCCAAGAACCAGATGCCGATGACCATCCTCGCGGTGCACTCGGCCCACCTGACCCCTGTGCAGGCCCTCGCCGGCGCTGCGGGCGATGGCTACTTCGTCGCCGACTATGTCCCACCTCTGTCCGACCTGTCGGTCCCGGGCATGGCCAAGTTCATCGGGCTGGCACAGAAGTACCTGTCAGCTGACGAGCAGAAGTTGCTCAACCGCTATTCGATCACGGCCTATGTCGGCGCGCTGTTGATGGAAGATGCGATCCGCCGTTGTGGTAAAGCGCTGACCCGCGCCTGCGTCGTCGAGAAGCTGGAAACAACCAAGAACTTCAGCACCGATGGACTGGCTTCTCCGATCAATTTCGCCCCTAATGACCGGCACTCACCGAGCAGCGTACTGGTGTTGCGTTCGGATGCCAAAAACTCTCGTTTCGAGCGCGTGTCAGATCCCATTCCCGTGGTCGATTGAGACCTTGAGCCGGTGCATGCATGGACCGGCAACCGCCGTTTAGCTGGAGGCCCCGCCCGTGTTTCAAAAAGTTCTGATCGCCAACCGTGGTGAAATCGCGCTGCGCATCCTGCGCACCCTGAAAAGCATGGGACTCACCACTGTGGTCGCATACCACGCAATCGACGCTGAAAGCCCGGCCGTGCTGGAGGCCGACGAGACCATTGAGTTGCACGGTTCCACCCCGGTGGCTGCTTACCTCGATATCGACCAAGTGGTCGAGGCGTGTCGTCACAGCGGGGCACAGGCGGTGCATCCCGGTTACGGATTTCTATCAGAAAACGCGTCGTTTGCACGGGCGCTCAATGCGGCGGGCATTGTCTTCATCGGGCCGCGTGCCGACACCATTGAACTGATGGGCGACAAGGTGCGCGCGCGCGCCTTTGTGGCTGAACGAGGCTTTCCCATCGCGCCCGGCGCGATCGAGGACGACAACCCGGCGACCTTCGTCGAACGCGCCCGCCAACTGGGCACGCCGCTGCTGATCAAGCCCTCGGCAGGTGGTGGCGGCAAGGGCATGCGGATCGTGCGCGACCTGGCCCAGCTCGAAGCCGAGGTTGCCACCGCACGCCGCGAGGGCGAGCGCTACTTTGGCGACGGCCGCCTGTTCGTCGAGCGCTATGTCGAGCGCCCGCGCCACATCGAGGTGCAGGTGCTCGGCGATGAATCCGGTCAGGTGGTCCATCTGTGGGAGCGCGAATGCTCGGTGCAGCGGCGCTTCCAGAAGATCATCGAAGAAACCCCCTCGCCTGCGCTGACGAACAAGCAGCGACGTGATATCTGCGAGTCCGCTGCAGGCATCGCCCGCGCCTGCGGCTACCGCGGTGCCGGCACGATTGAATTCATTTACGGCGCGAGTGGCGAGTTCTACTTTCTTGAAATGAACACGCGGCTGCAGGTCGAGCATCCAGTGACCGAGATGGTCACTGGCATCGACCTGGTGCGCGAGCAGGTGCGGGTGGCGCGCGGGGAGCCGCTGGCCTTCACCCAGTCCGACATCGCGCAGCATGGCCATGCCATCGAATGCCGGCTCTACGCCGAGGACGCGGCGCATGACTTCCGCCCGGCCACCGGCAAAATCCTGCGCTGGCAAGCGCCTGCGGGGCCTGGCGTGCGAGTCGATTCAGGCGTGCGCGAAGGCCAGGCCGTGACCGCCGCCTTTGACCCGATGATCGCCAAGATCATCTGCCACGGCGCCACGCGCGACGAGGCCATTGCCCGTTCGGTGCGCGCGTTGCAGGACACCGTGCTGCTGGGCCTGACCACCAACGCGCGCTACCTGGCCCGTGTGCTGCGGCACCCCGAATTCATGGAAGGCCGATCCGACACCGGCATGCTGGCGCGCTGCGCCGAGGAACTACGCGGCACTGTTAGCGAGGAAGACACCGATCTGGCGATTGCCGCGGCCGTGCTGTCTGATCGCGAGTTGCTGCGCGCGGTGCGCAGCGTGCCCGCGATGCATGCCGCCATGGGCGCCTGGAGGAATTGACGATGCGCCGACGCTACCTGATCAACGGACAAACCCATGACGTGGTGGTGACCCGCGGCGTCAATGGCGGATTTTCCATTCTGCGGGCCGGGCGCCGCCTCGACGCGCGCGTCGAGGCATTACCCGATGGCCGCCAGCGCCTCGGGATCGACGCTCAGGAGCACACCGTCTGGATCGCCGCCAGTGAAAAATCGGTTTTCGTGCATAGCAACGCCAGCGGCACCATCGAGATCGAGACGGTGGACGCCGCGGGAGGCGCCGGACAGGCCCGCGCTGGAGCGTCCGACACGCTAGTCGCCCCGATGCCCGGCACCGTCATCGCCATCCAAGTGGCCGAGGGCGACATGGTCAGCGTCGGCCAGCCGCTGATGGTGATCGAGAGCATGAAGCTCGAAACCACACTGCTCGCGCCGCGAGAAGCGCGCGTCAAGGCCGTGCATTTTGGCGTGGGCGCCACTTTCAGACTCAAGGCCATTTTGTTGACGCTGACCGACGCCTGAGCCCCTAAACTTTTGAGCTAACGCCATGAAACGCATCGAATCCCGCATCGACACTTCGTCCCCGGCGTACCGTGGCAACTACAAGGCGATGACCGCCATCGTCGCGAAATACCGCGATCGCATGGAGATCACCCGCCACCAGCGGCCAGCGCACGAAATCAAGCGTGTGCGCGATCAGGGCAAGCTGCTAGCGCGTGAGCGCCTCGATCTGCTGCTTGACCCCGGCACCCCTTTCCTCGAATTTTCGGCACTGGCCGCCTGCGAAGACTACAACGGCGAAGTGCCGGGTGCCAACGTCGTCACCGGCCTGGGCATGGTCAGCGGTCGCGAGGTACTGATCCACGCCGACGATTCCAGCGTCAAGGGCGGCGTCTGGTACACGCTCACGCCGCGCAAGCTTTCGCGGCTACTCGACATCGCGCTGGAAAACCGTCTGCCAGTGATCCACCTATGCGACAGCGGCGGAGCCTTCCTCGAAGAACTCTCGGGCGTCTACATCGAGGGCGGCAAGGTCTTCCGCAACCAGTGCCTGCTGTCCAAGGCCAATGTGCCGCAGGTGGCCATCGTGTTCGGCCACTGCACAGCTGGTGGCGCCTACATTCCGGCGCTGTGCGACTACAGCATCATCGTGCGTGGCACCGGTGGGGTGTTCCTGGGCGGTCCGCCGCTGGTCAAGGCTGCCACCGGCGAGGAGCACACTGCTGACGAGATCGGCGGATGCGACCTGCACACCCAGGTCTCGGGCACGGTGGACTATCCGGCCGACAGCGAAGCGCACGCGTTTGAAATCTGCCGGGAGATCGTGGCCCAGTTCAAGCCGCCGACGCGCAGCTTCCTGCCCGAGCGTGAGCCCGAGGCACCCTACTACGACCCGGACGAAATCCATGGCATCGTCTCGCCCGACCACAAGGTGCAGTTCGACCAGCGCGAACTCATCGCGCGCATCGTCGACGGCAGCCGCTTCCACGAGTACCAGCCAGCCTATGGCACGACGCTGGTCTGCGGCTACGCCTACATTTGGGGCTACCGCGTCGGCATCCTGGCCAACAACGGCGTGCTGTTCAGCGACAGCTCCAAGAAGGCGGCGCACTTCATTTCGCTATGCAACCAGAACCGCACACCGTTGCTGTTCCTGCAAAACACCACCGGCTACATGATAGGCCGTAGCTACGAAATGGAAGGCATCACGAAGGACGGTGCCAAGATGCTGATGGCCCAGGCCGGCAGCGAGGTGCCCAAGTTCACCGTCATCACCAGCGCGGCCTTCGGTGCCGGCTACTACGGCATGTGCGGCCGCGCCTGGGACCCGCGCTTGCTATGGGCCTGGCCCAACGTCCACATGGGCGTGATGGGCCCCGAGCAGGCTGCCAACACCTTGGCTGACGTAAAGATTGCGCAGTTGCGCCGCAAAGGGCACGAACCCGATGGGGACGAAATGAAGGCGCTACGCCAGCGGGTCTACGATAAAGCCGAGCGCGAGTCCAACGCCTATTTCGGCACCTCGCGCCTGTGGGACGATGGACTGTTGGCGCCAGTTGATACCCGCAACGCGCTGGGCATGGCCCTGTCGGCCGCCTCGCACGCGCCCATCGCCGATCCGCGTTACGGCATTTTTCGTTTCTGAGGTACCCATGACAATACCCACCAGCTTCGGCTTTGACGACGAGACGCTGTCGACCCGACCGACCGTCTACCAACCCGGCCTGTTCGATGGCAAGGTGGTGATGGTCAGTGGTGCCGGCAGCGGCATCGGCAAGGCCATCGCCTTCTTGTACGCGCGCCTGGGCGCCAAGCTCGTCATTTGCGGTCGCGACACCGAAAAACTCGAAACCTGCGCGCAATGGCTGCGCCAGCTCGGCAGTCCTGACGTGATGGTGCAGCAGGCCAATATCCGCGATCCAGAGCAGGTCGAACTGCTGATTGACGTGGCGTGGGTGCACTTCGGGCGCATCGACATTCTCGTCAACAACGCCGGTGGCCAGTTCCCGCAGAAGGCGCTGGACTATAGCGTCAAGGGCTGGAAGGCGGTCATCGATACCAACCTGAACGGCACTTGGTACATGATGCACGCCCTAGCCAAGCGCTGGCGTGACACCGACACACAGGGCAACATCGTCAACATCGTCGCTACTTTCCAACGCGGAATGCCGGGCGTGGCGCACACCTGCGCCGCGCGCTCCGCGGTGACTCACCTGTCCAAGACGGTGGCGGTGGAATGGGCGCAGTATGGAATACGAGTCAATTGCATCGCACCAGGGGCGATTGCCAGCACCGGCTTCCGTCAATACTCCGCCGAGGCGGTGAAGGCCTTTGCCGGAGCCAACCCGATGAAGCATGTCGGTGACGTGCAGGACGTGGCCGAGGCCGCAGTCTACCTCAGCGCACCCAGCGGCAAGTTCGTCACCGGCGAGCTGCTCACGGTGGACGGCGGTGGTGTGCTCTGGGGCGAAGTCTGGACCATCGCCAAACCCGATTACTTCAAGGTGAACGCATGAATCCGACCACAACGCAACACCCCAAGTTCGGCCCCGGTGACGAAGCACTGGCCACCCTTCCGACGGTCTACCGCGACGACCTGTTCGCCGACAAGGTGGTGCTGGTCTCCGGTGCCGGCAGCGGCATCGGCAAGGCGATCGCCTTCCTGTTCGCGCGACTTGGCGCCACGCTAGCCATCTGCGGACGCAAGCCCGAGAAGCTCGAGGACTGCGCTGAAAAACTGCGCGCGCTGTCGGGCCGCGAGGTATTTACCTACCCGATGACCATCCGCGACTCCGAGCAGGTGGACGCCATGCTCAGTGCCGTGTGGGAACGCTTCGGCGGCGTCGACGTGCTGGTCAACAACGCCGGCGGCCAGTTCGCCGCCCATGCCATGGACTTCAGCGTCAAAGGCTGGAATGCGGTGATCGACACCAACCTCAACGGCAGCTGGTACATGATGCAAGGTGCGGCCAGGCGCTGGGTGGAACAGGGCCGGCCCGGCAATATCGTTAACATCACCGCCGCCATCGACCGCGGCCTCACCGGCATGGCGCACACGACCGCTTCGCGCGCCGGTGTGATCGCGCTGTCGCGCACGCTGGCCATCGAGTGGGCTGAGCACGGCATCCGCCTGAACTGCATTGGTGCCGGAGCCATCGAGAGCAACGGTTTCAACAACTACCGCGAAGAAAACGTCTCCACCTTCTACCAGTGCAACCCGATGAAGCGCGCCGGCGACGTGCAGGACATCGCCGAGGCGGTGGTCTACCTCGCCGCCCCCTCGGGCAAGTTCATCACCGGCGAGGTGCTCAACGTCGAGGGCGGGATGCTGCTGTGGGGCGAATTTTGGCCTGCGGGCAAGCCGGACTATTTCAAAGTTGAGCCAGTGTGAGTGTGCAAGCACCTCTTCCATCAGCAAGTTACTCTCACGGGCCGTTTCAGCAGCTCGTGGGATACGACATCTTGAACGGCGAGCACGGCCTCTATTTCCGGCTGCCGATCCGGCGCGACCACCTCAACCCCCACGGCGTGCTCCACGGCGGCGTGCCCTTGACATTGCTCGATGCGGTCGGGGGCAGAACGCTGATCGACCGGCCGATCCCGGGCAGTGATCAGCTCATCCAGTCCTCGGTGACGGTCACGCTCACCGTGGATTTCATGCGTGCGGTCGGCGCCGGAATCCTGTTTGCATCGGCAACGCCCGACCACATCGGCAAGACGCTGGCCTACGTGTCGGTGAAAGTGACGCTCGACGCACTCGACGGAGACATCGTGTCGCGCGGCATCGGCACCTACCGCATCTACACCAAGTCGCTTGTCAAGGCAGTCTGAGCGGCGCGGGGCCGCAAGTCGCCTGGCAGCGCACTGCCGCTCAATGCACATGATCATCGGGCGGCGGCAGGATTTTCGGCTCGCGGTTGATGCGTTCGATTTGGTCGAGCAGAAACTGCGTGTCCCGCCATCCTTCACCAGTGCCCTCCTCGTCCTGCGGCAGCCAGCGCGCACGCACATAGCCGAATCGGTCGATCAGGAATTCCATGTGAGACGGTGGTTCCCCCAAGACGGTCTTGCCGGGGTCCCTCAAGGTGCGCCGGAACAGCAGGTAGGCGGTCGCCGCTTCCTGCGCCCCGTCGGTGACGACGGAAAACGGCACCGACGGCGAAGAAGGGGCGCCCGGCAAAGCAATGGCAATCACCTCGGTGCCGCTGGATTGCAGGCGCGGATAGAGACGTGCCAGTTCGGCCAGGCGTTGCGCCGAGAAGGGCTGCGAGTAGAAGACCAGAAGCACGGAGGCCTTTGGTCTATATCGACCAGCCAGGGCCTTTACTTGAGGCAATCCAGGCTCAAAGCCAGGCCCGCGTGCGCGCTTCCCGCAAAGCGCCCGTGCGGTTTTTCACGCCCAGTTTCGCGTACACGTTGTGGAGATGCCACTTGACCGTGCCCTCGGTCAACACAAGCCGACCCGCCACTTCGCCATTGGACAGGCCATCTGCCAGCAGGCAAAGGATCTGCAGTTCGCGCTCGGTTGGCCGCTCCTGGTCCGCGGGCGCCGCATCCTGGCGTGCGGATGCAGCGCCTGCGGCAAGCAGCAGCGTGCGCGCGTATGAAAACGCCGGTGTGGGACTCTGCGGCTTGTCGACGACGCGGCGCAAAAGGCCCTCCAACTCGACACCCTCGTCAAGGTACAGGCGCACGTAGCCGTTCGATGCCGCGATGCGAAGGCTTTCCATCAGCGCGTCGTGCCCACCTTCGGTATCTCCGGTTCGCGCCAACGCCAACGAGCGCAGCATCAGCAGTTCGGCCAGCTTGTGCTGCTGATGGCTGCGCCGCGCCCTGGCGATGCCGGAATCGGCCCATTGCAGGGCAAGGTCGGGCCGACCCTGCGCGAGATCGAGACGGGCCCAGAGACGCTCGGCCTTGTCTCTGTGCAAATTGGTCTGCGGTCCTTGCGGCAGCAGCCCATGGTCACTGGCCATTCGCCGCGCCGCCTCGACGTCGCCGGCGCGCAGCAGCAACAGTGCGCGCTCGGCCACCATCGTAAGCTGCAAGCGCACGAAGCCACGCGCCAGTCCCACGCGCTCGCCCTCCGCCGCCGCATCGAGCGCACCCGAGATGTCACCCCGCGCGGCCTGCAGACGTGACGCCGCCACGTAGCCCGCGATCATCGCATCGACGATACCTTGGTGCGGCAGCAGCGGCAACGCCGCTTCCACTTCCACCATCGCGTCGGTGCACTGGTTGCGTTCGTACAGCAGCAACGCGCGGATCGCGCGCAGCATGGCCGCCAGGCCCGCGGCACCAGGCGTGAAAGCAGGCGCTCCGGACAGCGCCGAGGCGCTGTCCGCCAGGGCATCGCGATGCCGCCCGGCTTTGAGCAGCGAGGCGGCCGAGATCACCCTGACCCACATAAGGCCGTATGGCGAAGGTGCCTCCTCGAACTTCACTTGCGCCTCGCGCAAGGATTGGGTGGCCTCGGCGAAGCGTCCATTGCACTTGTGCGCATAGGCCAGCACCGTTTGTGCGGCGCCGTAGTGGAACGGGTCCGGATCGGGCGGCCCGGCCAGCCACTGGCGCACAAAGACCTCTGCATCGGCCTCGTCATCACGCAGGCCGGCGATCACGCCGCGCTGAAGAACGGTCGTATGCAGGATCAAGCGGACACCGGCTGATTTTCCCTTGCCGCAAGCCCGCTCAATGCGCGCCAGCCACGCTGCCGCTTCAGCATAGCGACGCAAAAACACCAGCGCCCACACCGCTTGCAACATTAGTGCGCAGTCAGGCTCCACGCTACGCGATTCCAATTGCGCGAGCAGGTCCAGGAAGGTCTCGTGCCGACCCTCGCCTTGCACCAACTGATGTGCGTAGCTGGTCAGATAGGTGGACGCGAGCCGCGCGTCGTCACCCTCCAGGGCCGTGCGGATCGCACGGTAAACCTCCCCCCGGGCATGCCACCATTGCGCACAACGCGTTCGCAGTATGCGCGCCAACACCCCCCCACGCCGACCAATCGCATCAGTGCGCGCTCCGCCACCAGCGCATGCAAGGCGTAGAACGGTTCGCCAGCCACGCGTCCCCGACGCTGCACGATGCCCAGTTGCTCGCCCTCGGCGATCGCCTCAGCCCCCTCGGGCGCATTGAGCGCGACCAGCAGCGGCAGCGTGAAGTCACCAACGGCGGCCATCACGAACAGCGCCTGCTGACGGGCCGGCGCCAATCCCTTGAAGAAGCTCTCGTAAATGAAGCTGTCCATCAGCAAGTTGCTACTGCCCTCGTCGGCCTCCAGTACGCCCTCGCCGCTGGCGAGGGCAAGCTGCACCAATGCCGGCCAACCCTCGGTGATCCCGACGATATGATCAACCTCTTCGTCACCGGCCGACAGTCGGCGCCGCCGCACCAGTTCCTGCACATCCTGCGCGTCGAGCTTCAGCTCGCGCTGTGTCACCCAGCGTACCAGCCCGCGCGCGGTCAGCACGGCCAGATCGAAATCCATCCCTTCGCGGCCGCAAACGACGAACCTCACGTAGTCGGGTGCCGCCACCAACAGACGGCTCAGGGTGTGAGCGCTCTCGCTGCCACGCAACACATGCACATCGTCGAAGAACAGCACCATGGGACGACGACGTTGGCCAAGGGCCTGCAACAACGCCAGCAAGCCGCTCTCGACCGCCGCCGTCGCGTCGATGGCACCCATCGCGACGGGCTCCGACGGACCTCCGACTGCATTCAACAAAGAGCGAATAAAGAACACCTTGTCGCGCCAGGAAGTGTCGAGCGCCACCCACACGCGGTCGGCGTCTTTGCAAGCGCGAAACCAACCTCCCATCAATGTCGTCTTGCCATAGCCGGCCGGCGCAACGATGGCCACGATCCGATCACGCATGGACAAGTGCACAATCGCCCGCCGCGCAATCGTGGCCGCCGTCTGGTCAGGGGGCGCCCCCTCGACTACCGCCTGGGATGACGACGCAGCGAAATGGGGCCAGCGAAATGTCGCTTTTGGATGGGTCATTTCCTCAGATGGCACGCGAAGACGCTGTTTCACGCTTGAAGTCCGGCCGCCCGGAATCGCGGCAGCGACACACCGCCCCCGACGGGCTCGCAAACCAGCTCGACAGCCATGTCGAAGGTGACCACCGAAGGATCTGGACCGACGAAGGCGCTGATCATCCGCGGACCTTCTTCGAGTTCTACCAGCAGCACGGCATAGGGCGTGTCCTGCTTGAAGGCCGGGCCGGGCGCCCGGTGGACCACGCTGAACGAATACACCTTGGCGCGACCGCTGGCGGCGCGGTGATCAAGGCGCTCGCTACCGCACTCACGGCAGATCGCCTGTTGGTAGAGCTGCACGTGGCCGCACGCAAGGCAGTGCTGCAGCAGCAGCTCGCCTTCCTGAATGCCGCGCCAATAGATTTCCGAATCCGCATCCGGCATCGGCTGCGGCTTGAGGTGGGCGTCTTTTGGGTTGATCACAGCGTGGCCTCCGTTCCCAGGATGGTGGTGGCGTTGGTCGCAAAACCGGCGCCCAGGCTGTGCACCATGCCAAGTTCAGCACCCGCGACCTGGCGTTCACCGCAGCTTCCGCGCAGCTGGTTGACGACCTCATAGAAATGAAACAGCGAGCCCGGCATGCCCGAGTGCGCAAACGACAGCAGGCCGCCATGGGTGTTGCAGGGGATGGCTCCGCCGTAGGTGATCTGCCCGTCCTCGACGAAGCGCCCACCTTCGCCCTTGGGGCAGAACCCGAGGTCCTCCAGCATCATGATCACCGTGCCGGTGAAGCAGTCATAGACCCCGGCCACGTCGATGTCCTTCGGCCCGCAGCCCGCCATGGCGTAGGCCCTGGCGCTCGACTGCACCGCGCCCGTGGTGGTCAGCGAGGGCATCAGGAAGATGTGCTCGTGCGTGTAGCATTCGCCGCCGCCGAGGATGTAAATGGGCTTGGCAATTCCCAGCGCCCTGGCGCGCTCGGCCGACGTGACGATGAAGGCTGCTGCGCCGTCGGAGATGAGAGAGCAGTCGAGCTTGTGGTAAGGCGTTGTCACCCAGCCGGAATTCAGCACGTCATCGACGCTCAGCGGATCGGTCATCTGCGCCCCCGGCGTGCGGCGTGCGTGTTCGCGGTGGATCACCGCCACCTTGGCAAACTGCTCGGAGGTGGTGCCGAACTCTTTCATGTGCCGATGCGCGGTCATGGCGAAGGTGTTGGCCACGGGAATGCCGAAGGGCATTTCGTATTGCTGGTCCCGGCTTTCGGTCATCGAGCGCAGGGCAAGGTCGGGTGACAGGCCGGTGAGCAGACTGTCGCCGCCCACCACCAGCACTGTTTCGGCCAAGCCGCCGGCAATGGCGGCGGCGGCGATGTTGAACATGGTGGCCGCCGTGGCGCCGGAGA
This sequence comes from Rhodoferax sp., assembly GCA_031291295.1. Lineage (GTDB taxonomy): Bacteria > Pseudomonadota > Gammaproteobacteria > Burkholderiales > Burkholderiaceae_C > Rhodoferax_A. The sequence continues at coordinate 165,661 of JARLJI010000260.1, forward strand.
CCTGCAGCGTGTTGGAAAACGTTGGCTGGATGCCCAGGTATTCGCTGAAAGCCACGCTGAAGCGGTGGAACGGCGAGGCAAAGGCGGAGCTTGAGAGCACGCCATCGACCTCGTGCTTGCCGATGCCGGCCTCGGCCAGCGCCTTGCCCGCTGCGTCGGCGGCCAGCGCGAGCGCGCTCTTGCCCGGCACGCGGCCGACGGCGGAAATGCCCGCACCGATGATCGCGGTTTTACCGCGAAGCGTATGCGACGAGGGTGCGGATTTGATGTTTGCCATATTTAATGTTTGCCATAACAGGGTTCTTGGGTCGGGGTGGGCTCAGGCAGCCGCAGGGCGCAGGTGCTTGCGCAATTGTGCCTTCAGGATTTTCCCTACCGGGTTGCGCGGGATGGCGTCAAGGTACTCGATTTGCTCGGGCCACTTGTAAGCCGCCACGCCGATCTGCTTGAGGTGGCCGACGATATCCTCCAGCGTCGGCGGCTGGGCCTTGTCCTTCGGAACGACGAAGATACAGGTCTTCTCGCCCATGATCTCGTCGGGCACCGCCACCGCCGCCACCTCCTGGACGCCGGGATGGGTGAGAACCAGGTTCTCGACCTCGGCGGCACTGACGTTATAGCCACCGCGAATGATGATGTCCTTCTTGCGGTCAAAAAAACCAATGTGGTGCGCGTCACGTACGATGAAGAAGTCACCGGTACGGCAGAATCCGTCAGCGGTGAAAGAGCTTATTGCCAAATCGGGGCGTCGGTAGTAGCCGGCAAACACGTTGGGCCCACGGTAGACCAGTTCACCCACCTGGCCCGGCTGCGTGCATTCGACATCGGCCTCGTCGAGCAGCTTCATCTCAACACCGCGGATGCCCGAAGGCCACTCAACTCCAGGGCAGCCCCACCATGGGAAGTGGTCGGAGCGTTTGGCAAAATCGGGTACGTCCCGAGCGCCGGCAAACACTGCTGTGCCCTCGGTCTGTCCCCAGGCGTGCAGGATTTCGATGTTCCAGCGGCGCTTGAACTCCTCCATGCTCCAGCGCGAGGGCTGCGCTGAACCTGAAGCGATGCAACGCACGTTCGAAAAATTGAGTTGGTCGACGTTGGGCAGCTTGAGGATCATGTTCAGCACGGCCGGCACCAGCAGGGTGAAGTGCACTTGATCGTGCATCAGCTGTTTGAGCAGCAACGGCATGTTCAGCGGGTGGTGCAACAACGTGGTACCCCCGATGGCCAGCGAGGCCAGCCAGGTCGCTACGCCGGTCATGTTGACCACCGGCGCGGTTGCCAGCACCCGGTCGCCTTCGTGCAGTCCGGCTGTCTGCGGGATCAGGTTCATCTGGTAGAGCCAGTTGTTGTGCGACATCGGGCAGCCCTTGGAGAGGGCTTCGGTGCCAGACGACCAGCACAGGCTAAAAATGTCGTTGGCATCGACAACGATGGCATTGAGTCGGGCCGCGTCGGCGGCACCCCGCGCCATCTCGGAGATGCGTTCGATCGGCAACGCGACGAAGCCAATCTTCTCGGCAATGGCGAGTTGGTCGGATCCTTTAAAATCACGCATCCCGAAAAAGAAGCGCGCATCGGTGCTGTTCTTGACGTTCGGGAACTCGTTGTCGCGCCACTGAATCGGCATGGGCGAGAGCACGCCGCCAGCACGGCTGACCGCGAGAAACATGGCAACCAACTCCCAGACGTTGGGCAGTTGCACGACGACGATTTCGTCCTTGCGCAAACCCATGTCCAATAGCCCGGTGGCGATGGCATCCACGGCCGCAGACAACTCCCGATAGCTCAGGCTGCGTGCGGCTGTGCCGGTGAGATCGGGCCGGTCGGCCGGATCGACCACCGCAGGCCGGTCGGGGGCCTTGGCCGTCGTCTCGTGCATCAAGTCGAGCAGGGTGCGCCGACCCCAGTGACCGCTTTCGGTGTAACGCTTCAAGGTCTCAGTGTTGTGCAGAATCATCGCTTGTCTCCTTTAGTTAGTTGGTGTACTTGCCGGGATGAATCAGGGGCTAAAACGCTGATGTGAAAGATCAGCGCATAGGTTCACACTTCTGGCACAGGCACGCGCTGTCGCAGTTGCACCTTCAGAATTTTCCCCACCGGGTTGCGCGGGATGATGTCAAGGTACTCAATATGCTCGGGCAGCTTGTAGACCGCCACGCCAATTTGTTTCAAGTGGTCAACGATATCTTCCAGCGTCGGCAGCCGGGCCTTGTCCTTGGGCACGACGTAGATACAGGTCTTCTCGCCCATGATTTCGTCGGGCACCGCCACCGCTGCTACCTCTTGCACACCGGGGTGGGTGAGTACCAGGTTCTCGACCTCGGCGGCGCTTATATTGAAACCGCCACGAATGATGATGTCCTTCTTGCGGTCAAAAAAGCCGATGTGGCGTTCATCGCGCACGATGAAAAAATCACCGGTGCGAAAGAAACCGTCGGCCGTGAACGAATTCTGTGCGAGGTCTGGCCGCCGGTAGTAGCCGGCAAACACGTTGGGTCCGCGATAGACCAACTCGCCCACCTCGCCTGGCTGCGTGCATTCTTTGTCTTGCTCGTCAAGCAGCTTGGCTTGTACGCCTTCCATTGTCGACGGCCATTCAAGTCCCGGCTTGCCCCACCAGGGAAAATGATCCGATCGCATAGCGAAATCCGGCACGTCAACCGGGCCGCCAACCAAGCCTGTGCCCTCGGTCTGCCCCCACAGGTTGCAGATCTCGATGTTCCAGCGGCGCTTGAACTCCTCCATGCTCCAGCGCGAGGGCGGCGCTGAGCCTGTGGCGATTGAGCGGATGGATGACAAATCGAGGCTGTCGACATTGGGCAGCTTGAGGATCATGTTCAGGATTGCAGGCACCAGAATCGTGAACTGAACCTTTTCCGTGAGTATTTGCTTGAGGAACAGTTCGACATTGAGCGGATGGTGCAGCAGCAGCGTGCCACGCGCTGCCAGCCAGCTCAGCCAAGCCACGGCACCCGTCATGTTGACCATCGGTGCTGGTGCCAGTACACGGTCACCCTCTTGAATGCCCGCCGTGTTGGGCACCAGCCGCATCTGGTAAAGCCAGTTGTTGTGCGACATCGGACAGCCCTTGGCATGTGATTCAGTACCCGAGGACCAGCACAGGCTGAAAATATCGTTGGCACTGACGCTGACAGCGTCCAGCAGGGCCTGGTCTGGTGCCTGTGCGGCCAAAGCGGTGACGTCTTCAATCGCCAAGGTGGCGTAGCCTAGCTTGGCGGCCATCGAAATGTGGTCGAAGCCCTTGAAATTTTTTACGCCGATGTAGAGCTGCGCCTGACTGGCCTCTGCGACGTTGCGCAACTCGGTTTCGCGCCACTGCATGGCCACCGGAGACAGCACGCCTCCGGCACGGGACACAGCAAAGTACAACGCAATCAACTCCCAGACATTGGGCAACTGCGCAACCACAACATCGTCTTTTTTAAGTCCACGGAGAATCAGCCCGGTGGCAATCGCGTCGACGGCTTTGCCGAACTCGCTCCAAGTTACCGAGGTGGCGGGCGTGCCGATCAGCGCCTCACGGTCTGGTGTATCGACGATGGCCACCCGTTGCGGAACATCGACCACATGTGCCGCAACCACATCAAGCAGGGTGCGGTCCCCCCAAAGTTTGGCGGCAGTGTAGTGTTCAATCGTAGAAGGCGAATGCAGGATCATGAATAGTGTCTTCAGAAAATTTGATTAAATAAATGGGGTATCCGTATTTCAATAAATGAAAGGCTTTGATCAGCTCTGGGGATCGAAGCCATGGAAGCTGGTGAACGTCTCCACCTCGCCACGTTCAGTGATGAAGGCGTTCTCCGGGGCGGACGGGTCTTCGTGACCCAGGGCAATGCCGCAGGCGAGGATTTCGTGGTCGCCGATCGGCAGCTGGGCCCGGGCCACCTTGTGGTACCAGGCAATCGCTGCCTGCGCGCAGGTGTGCAGGCCCTGTGCGCGCGCAGCCACCAGAATGTTCTGGATGAACATGCCCAGGTCCATGAAGCTGCCGGTGTTCAGGCGGCGGTCAAGCGTGACGAGCAGCCCGACCGGCGCGTCGAAGAACGTGTAGTTGCGCAACATCTGATGCTCCCGCGCCGCCGTATCGTCGCGGGCGATGCCCAGGCTGGCATACAGGCCAAAGCCGCAGCGGCGCCGACGATCCAGATAGGGTTCGACCCAGGTGGTGGGGTAATAAGCGTACTCGGGCTGGTGGCGATCAGGCTCGTGCGTGGCTGCCTCGATGAAGGCATCACACAGACGCTGCCGGGCTTCACCCGCCACCGCGTACACCTTCCACGGCTGCACGTTGTTGCCACTCGGAGCCCGCGCCGCCACGCTCAGAATGTGCTGCACGACCGAGGCGGGAACGGATGTGGGTAGAAATCGCCTGACCGATCTCCGGCTGCGAATTGCTTCATCGACATGCATGGAAATACACCGCCTTTCTGACAAGCCAAATAGAGGAAAACAAAAATTCAAGTGGGACGCCCACTAGACGTCGGCACGGCATTCGGCTACTATTGTGCCATGATTTCTAACAAACAACCGTTTGACTGGGCGCCAACGCCTGAATTGATCGCGTCATCGAATCTGACCGCCTTCCTGCACAAGGTAGGTGAGACCCGCTTCGATGATCTTGCTGTGCGTGCCGATGCCGATCCCGCCTGGCTGATGCAGGAAGTGTTCGAGTTCTGCGACTTCCGCTTTTACAAACCCTACACGCAAATGCTCGACACTTCGCGCGGCATCGAGTGGGCACGCTGGTGCGTCGGCGGCACCACCAACATCGTGCTGAACTGCCTGGACCGGCACCGCGGCACGCCGGTGTGGGAGCAGACCTTCCTGGTGTGGGAAGGCGAAAACCCGCAAAAACGCAGGAGCCTGAGCTACCGCGAGTTTGACGCCGAGGTCTGCCGCCTGGCCGCGGCGTTGCAGTCGCTGGGTATTGGCCGAGGCGACCGGGTCGGCCTGTACCTGCCCAACCTGCCGGAGACCTTCGTCGCGTTTTTTGCCGTACTGAAGATCGGTGCCGTGTTGATGCCCCTGTTTTCGGGCTTCGGGCCGCAACCCATCGTCGCCCGCCTGAACGACGGCGAGGCCAAGGCGGTACTGACGGTGGACGGCACCTGGCGGCGCGGCACCCCCGGCGTCATGAAGTCGGTGCTCGACGAAGCGCTGCGCGAGGTGCCTAGCGTGCAGCACGTGGTGGTGCTGCGCCACCTGGGCGACGCGGCCCCCTGCCCGATGACACCGGGACGCGACCACGACTGGGTCAGCCTGGTCGCTGGTCAGCCCCACGACCTCCCGACCGCCGAAATGGCCGCCGATGCCCCCGCCGTGCTGCTCTACACCTCGGGCACCACCGGCAAGCCCAAGGGCTGTGTCTGGACGCACGTCAGCTTCCTGGGCTCGATGGTCACGCGCGACATGCACATCTGCGCCGACTTCAGGTCGAGCGACCGTTTCTTCTTCATGAGCGACATGGGCTGGATGGTGGGTGCCATGTGCGCCTGCATTCCGAGCTATTTCGGCGGCAGCCTGCTGGTGGCCGAGGGCACGCCCGACTTTCCCGACACGGGCCGCTTCTGGCGCCTGGTGCAGGACCACAAAGTCACCTACCTCGGTGTCGCGCCCACGCTGATCCGCAGCCTGATGCGCTACGGCGACGAAGAAGTCAAACGCTACGACCTGTCCGCACTGCGCATCACCTGCTCCGGCGGCGAGGCCTGGACCGAGGCGCCCTGGCGCTGGTTCTTCAAGCACATCTGCAAAGAGAAATTGCCGTTCCTCAACATCGTCGGCGGCACCGAGGTGGGTGGCTGCAATTTCACCGGCACCCTGCACCATCCCTTGCGGCCAGGCTCGTTCGGCGCGCGCGGACTCGGCGCCGGGGTTGACATCGTCGATGACAGCGGCCAGCCGGTCGGGCCGGGCCAGGTCGGCGAGCTGGTGCTGCGCAACCCCAACATCGGCTTTACCAACAGCCTGTGGCGTGACAACGAACGCTACCTCGAAAGCTACTGGCGCACCATCCCGGGTGTCTGGGTGCATGGCGACTTTGCAATGCGCGACGAAGATGGCCTGTTCTACATCCTCGGGCGCAGCGACGACACGATCAAGGTCTCGGGCAAGCGCACCGGCCCGTCGGAGATCGAAACCCTGCTCACCGGCACCGGCAAGGTGTCCGAGGCAGCCGTGATCGGCGTGCCCGACGAGATCAAGGGATCGGCCATCGTCTGCGTCTGCGTGCCGATGCCCGGCGTGGCGGCGGACGCAGCACTGCAGGCCGAACTGTCGCAGGCGGTCGTCCATGGCATGGGCGCCTCCTACCGCCCCCGGCAGGTGCTGCTGGTCAGCGACCTGCCCAAGACGCGCAACATGAAAATCATGCGCCGAGTCGTGCGAGCCGTGTACCGGGGCGACAGTCCGGGCGACCTCTCCTCGCTGGTCAACCCGGAAACGGTGGCCGAGCTGCAGGGCAAGCTGGCGGGGTGACGTGGAGCAGCTTGCTTTCCCAGTGATTTGGCACGTCGGCAGAATTTACTACGGCCGTGGTCCAGAGCCAGCAGCAGTGGCGCGACATCGTGAAGCGGGTGCCGCCGATCGGGGTGCAGTGATCAAAGCGCGACTACGGCGGTGCTATGGGGGTGTGATGGCAGGCTTGCCGGGTTCGCCCGTCTGCCGGAGTTCCGTTAGCAGTTCGCGAAAGCGTACGGCCGCAGGTGGCTCGGTTTTGGGATGCGTTGCCACGGCAAGGGCGACGTTAAGCTGCTCGGATGCACCCGACAATTCACGGAAAACGACTCCCCTTGATGCCTGCGCCTGACTTGCGGAGGGCACAAGGGCCACGCCCATGCCGCTTTCCACCAGGCTCACGATGGTCTGCACCTGCACAGCCTCCTGCACCACGTTGGGCGTAAAGCCTGCCGCCTGGCAAACGCTGATCACCTGCCCACGCAGGTTCAATGCCGACACCGACGAGTACATGATGAAGGGCTCGTGTGCCAGGTCCATGAGTTTGAGTCGTTTGCGGCTTGCCAGCGGGCTGCCGGTCGGCAATACAGCCACCAGCCGGTCGTATTCGACCGGCTGCAAGCAGGCCGTGGTGGCTTCGATAACCGGGTAACGCACAAAGCCAAGATCGAGTTCGCCCTGTTCGATCTCGCGCAGGATCTGGGTGGTCGAGCATTCGCGAAGGTCAAGCTCGACGAGAGGATACCCTTGGGCGACGACGCCGGGCCCGGGCAGCTCAAATCACCCGCGGCAAAGCCTCTGCCAGAAAATCGTACACCGCACGGATGCGCCGGTTGGTGCGAATCTCGCGGTGCACCGCCAGCCACATGGGCAGCGGCGGGATCTTCAACAGGCCCGGCAGCACGCGCACCACGTCGACGTCGGTCCGCGCCAGGTAGTCCGCACAAAAACCCACCCCCAGCCCCGCGCGCACCGCCTGCCACTGCACGATGAAATCGTCGCTGCGCAGGGCAAAGGCCTCACGGCTCACCGGGAATCCCACGGCCGTAAAACCCTGCAGGATCGACGGGTCGGTGTCGCTTCCGATAAGGTCCTGTTGCAGCAGGTCAGTCAGCTGGCGCAGGGGGCTGTGGCGCGCCAGATAACTGCGGTGCGCATAAGCGCCCAGACCGACATCACCAATTTTTTTCGCGACCAAGGAGGCTTGGTCCGGTCGCACCATGCGCACGGCAATGTCGGCTTCGCGGCGCAACAGGTTGCTCACCTGGTTGCTCGATACCAGTTCCACCTGAATGTCAGGCAGCGCCTGGCGCATGCGGGCCAGCACAGGCGGCAACAGCTGGACCGCCACCGGCACGCTGGCAGTGATTCGCACCGTACCGCTGGTCTGGGTTTGCGCGCCTGACAGCGTGCGCGCCAGCTGCAGCGCCCCCGCCTCCATGCCGCGCGCCGCCTCGGCAAGCTGCAGTGCCATGGCGGTGGGCACCAGCCCGCGGCCGGTGCGTTCGAACAGCACGACGCCGAGCTGACTCTCCAGCTCGGCAATGTGCCGCCCCACCGTGGGCTGACTCATACGCAATGTCCGCGCCGCGCCCAGCAGGCTGCCCTGGTCCAGCGCGGCGAGGAAAGATCGAACCAGGCTCCAGTCGAAGCCGGGAGGGGCTGAGGTATTCATGAATGCATATGGGTTATCAACATTTATGCAATTGTGGTGCAGGCCAAAGTTTTCCACAATCACCCCATCAATCACGTCCAGGAGAGACACCATGCAAACGACTGTACTGATTCTGGGCGCCCGCGGCCGTTTTGGCCTGGCTTGCGCCCGTGCCTTTTGCGATGCCGGCTGGCGCGTGCTGGGCCAGACCCGCCCGGGCGCCAAGGTGCCGCCGCACACGGACATCGAGTGGCTGGACCTGGACTTGCACGACACCGCCGCACTGAGCGCAGCCGCACGCGGCGCCGCAGTGGTGGTGCATGCACTGAACCCGCCCTACACGCACAAGGCCTGGCGCGCGCAAGTGGCGCCCATGATGGACGCCGCCATTGCGCTCACCCGCACCCTCAATGCCACGCTGATGGTGCCCGGCAACATCTACAACTTTGGCGCGGACATGCCCGGCGTGCTGCGCGAGGACACGCCCCAGCAGGCCCAGACGGTCAAAGGCCAGATCCGCATCGCCATGGAGACGCAGCTACAGCGCTCCGGCGTGCGTGCGGTCGTCATTCGTGCGGGCGACTTTTTTGGCAGTGGTCGCGGCACCTGGTTCGACTCGGTCATTGTCAAGGACATTCAGAGTGGCGTCCTCACCTATCCCGCCCAGCGCGACGTGGCCACATCCTGGGCCTACCTGCCGGACCTGGCGCAAACCTTTGTGGCGGTGGCCCGCAAGCGCGCGCAGTTGCAGCCCTTTGAGGTGCTCCACTTTGCTGGCCACCGCATCACGGGCGAGCAGTGGCTGGACGCCCTCACGCCGCTGGCCCGGACCGAGGGATGGGTCAAGCCGGGCGCGGCCCTCACGTTCAGGCGGCTGCCCTGGCCCATCATCCGCCTGGGTGCGCTGGTGTTGCCGACCTGGGCGGCACTGTGTGAAATGCGCTACCTGTGGGAGACGCCACACGCGCTGGCCAATGACAAGCTCACGGCGCTGATCGGGCCGGAGCCGCACACCCCACTGGTACAGGCAGCCCGGAGCGCCCTGGCCGACCTGGGCCACACGCCGCTTGCGCCGCCGCAAGGGCCGCGCCCCGCCAGAACGGCATGATGATTCAACCCCTTTTGCACCCAGGAGACAGTGGCCGAGTTGCAGGGCAAACTTGCAACAGCATGAGCCTGGTTGTGCGCCACCCCCTGCCCTGACGGGCAGGATGGGCCCCCGGATTTTTCACGCCTTTGACGTCGCCGCCGCGGCATGCGACGCCGTCAGCAAGTCGCAAACCACCTGCAGCTCCTCGTCGTCACGCGGCCCATAGACCATCACGATGTTCCCGGGCAGGCCATATTGACCCGCCAGCGGATGCAACTCCGCCCAGCCGTTTTCGATGACCTGGGGAACGATCTCGGGCGGCAAGGTCATGTGCAGACTGCCGTCACTGGGCGGGTGAATATGGGCAAACTCCTTGCCGACCATGAAGGCCCCGAAGGACTGGCATCCGCATCGCGGCAAATAAAAGGCGCGCGCTCCGGGAACAGACACCTGGCTCGGACCAACTTCCACGCCGCCCAGGGACTGCCCCCTCTCGAAAACCAGCTCTTGCAGTTCTACCGGCGCATTCTGTTCAAGCTGCGTATGCGGATTGCTTGGCGTCGTCCGCGGGCGAGCGCCACGGCGCTGATGGCTGAGATAACTTGTCATGCGGTTCTCCGTCTTCGCGCTTCATCGTTTGTCGCTGTACACCTGCCGCGAGGGTTACCGGAAACACCCCTCGGCGACAGGCGCCTACCGGCCCAGCAAGCCACCGCCACTCAGACCCCGCCTTCCTGGCCGAACCTGAAGCTGGACACGGTGACGCCGCCAAAGAAGCCTTCCTCGTGGTACACGCACACGGCTTCATCATGCCCGGCGGCACCCACCGCCACCATCAGGGGCAGCAGATGGTCTTCTTGCGGATGGGCCACCCGGGCGGCCGGCGCGTCTTGCCAGTCGATCAGCCGCTGCGCACGCTGGTGCGAATCGGTGGTGATCAAGGTCTGCTGCAGCCAGTCGTCGAATTGCTTTGACGGCACCGCGGCGGACGGCCCCATGCGGCGCAGGTTGTGGTAGCTCAGGCCGCTGCCGACGATCAGCACGCCCTGCTCGCGCAGCGGCGCCAGGGCACGGCCGACGGCCAAATGCTCCGCCGGGTCATAGCCCACACGCAAGGACAGTTGCACGACCGGCAGGTCGGCCAGCGGGTACATCACCACCAGCGGCGCGAAGCTGCCGTGGTCAAAACCGCGCTGGGCATCAAGCCGCGCCGAGAACCCTGCGCCCTGGATCAACTGCCGCACCTGCTCGGCCAGCGCTGGCAGGCCCGGTGCCGGGTACTGGACATGGTAGGTATGTTCGGGGAAGCCAGAGTAGTCGTAAACCATGGGCGGCCGCGCGGCGGCCATCACGGTGAACTCGCGCTCCTCCCAATGGGCGGAGATCACGAGCACGGCCTTCGGTTGGGCGCCGAGCTGGCGCGGCATATCCCGCAGAGACTGCGCCAGATGATCGTACATGCCGTTGGACTGCGCCATCATGTATGGCCAGGGCCCACCGCCGTGTGAGATGAAGTAGGTCGGCAATCGCTCCGTTGTCACGGCTATGTCTCGCCTTACAGAGCTTTATGCGTGCCGTCGCAAAGCGCGCCGTTCTTGCTTTGCTTGCAGCCGCAAAAATAGACAGTCTTGCTTTCGTCGGCGCTATACTTGGTCGGCACGAACTCGCCGCCCTTGTGGCTGCCGTCGCAGAACGGCTGCGACTTGCTGAGGCCGCAGGCACACCAGTAGTAATCCTTGTCTTTTTCCACATCAATTGCGAACGGGGTGGTAGCGGCGGTCTGCGGCTTGCTCATGTTGCTCTCCTGAGAATGATTAAGAAATTAAGAAGTGGTACTGCATTGGTTGAAGGCATCAACGAAAACGCGGTTTATGGGCTGCCTCTTTGAGACTGGATGTCTACTGGACTGACCATGAGGAATAGCTTAATGTTTCATTTCGGTTAATCAATAGCTGTAAAATTAATACATCATTTCCTCACAAGAAATCATAAATGGATCGACTGACCAGCCTTCGCGTCTTCAGGGAAGTGGTCGAGGCCGGCGGCTTTTCCCGCGCCGCAGCGCGCCTCACCTTGTCTGCACCGATGGCGAGCAAGCATGTCGCCCAGCTCGAACGAGACCTCGGTGCGAGGTTGCTGCACCGGACCAGCCGCAAGCTCAGCCTGACGGAGGCCGGCGCGGTGTACTACGCACAATGCTGCGAGGCGCTCGACACGCTGCAGGCTGCCGAAGCGGCGCTTCGGCAAAGCGCGCAGGCACCACGCGGACAACTCAAGATCAGCGCCCCCGTCTGGTGTGCAAACCGGCGTTTCGCCGACGTACTGGAGGCATACCGCAACAGCTATCCCGAGGTGCTGGTCGACATGCGACTGGAGAACCGCAAGATCGACCTGGTGGCCGATGGCTACGACCTCGCACTGCGCGCCACGCGCGAACTGTCTCCGGCGCTGATTGCACGGCCGATTTGTCTCGTGCGGTTCCACCTGGTCGCAACCCCGGCCTATCTGAAGCGTGAAGGCTTTCCGCTCAGACCCGCCGATCTGGCCAGGTGCAGCGCCGTGGTACCCAACTACGTGAACGTCGACGGCCTCGAAATGCAAGGGCCTGCCGGCAAGGCGCGGATCAAGCTGCATGCGGTGATGCGCTCGGACGACAGCACGCTCACCTATCACGCGGTGCACGCCGGCATGGGCATGGCGTTCCTGCCCGAGTGGACGGTCGACGACGATCTGGCCGCAGGTCGCCTCGCGCGCGTGCTGCCGACCTACACCGTGCCCCCATTCACGCTGTATGCGGTTTACACGAATCGGCAGTACATGACACCCAAGCTAAGGACCTTCATCGACTTCTTCAGTGAAGCGCTTGGTGGTGGCAAGTCTGTGGCGCAATAGCCGGATCAATGAACGGGGACTGTTGTGAGCCCCGGGTGTCGATCACTTCACCGCTGATCGTGCGCACAAAAGCTGCACCTAAACAGACCGCACAAAATCGGCGATGGGCACGTCGGCAGCCAACACGCGGTTGCCGATCAATACGTTCCAGTGCGCTTCCGAGCCGTGGGCGATGCGCCACTCGTGCAGGCGCCGGGTCAGCAATTGCAGGTCATATTCTTCCGCAATACCGATAGCGCCGTGCAGTGCATGCGCGATGGAGGCAACCAGCACCGCAGCCTCGCTGGTGCGGGACTTGGCCATCGCGGCGGCGAGCAGGGACGGCGCCGCAGCGTCGGTGTAAAAGGCCGCTTCGGCGGCCATTGAGGCCGCGGCGACGTGTTCAGCCATGACGCTCAACTGGTGCTGCACCGCCTGGAACTTGCCCAGCGTTTTACCAAACTGGATACGGTCATTACAGTAATGCAGTGTCATTTCGAACACACGGGTCATGGCCCCGCTGAGCAGGGCGGCGTGCAAGGCTGCTGCGAACGCTGGCAACAACGGGCCCGCGCCGGACACGTGCGTCGCGGCACCTTCATCGGGCCAGCGCAGGGTGGCCGCAAGGCTCCCATGCACGCCGCTTGCCTCGCGCTGCGCCGCAGCCGCGGGCAGCAGCAGCAAGGCATCGCCATCCTGGGCCAGCACGAAATCGGCCACCTGACCGTAAGGTGTGAATGGGCAAACGATGGCGCCACCGGCCTCGCGCCGCAACGCAGCGGCCAGCGTGATCATGCCAGCGGGCATCGCACACGAAGGCCCAAGCAGCGCACGCGCCACTATCGTCTGGGCCACGGGCACCGGCACCGTGTAGCGGCCGAAGCTACTCAGGATCGGGAACAGCTCAGCCAGCGCAAGACCGGCGCCGCCCGCCACCTCGGACGCCAGCAGTTCAAGAAAGCCGGCACCTTGCAGCGCCTGCCACAGCTTAAGCGGCGAGCCGCCCGCTTCAATCGCGCGCACCACAGCGGGCGTGCATTGGTCCTGGAGAATGTCTTCAATCGCTTGTGCAAACATGGAATACTTTCGTTTTCAACCTGGGTTCAGCGCAGGCCCAGACCGCGCGCGATCATGCCGCGCAGGATCTCGCGCGTGCCGCCGCGCAGGGAATAGGTGGGCGCCACCTGGCTCACGTAGGCCACGGTGCGGTACAGCTCGGCGTCGACTGCAGCGTCCGGGTCCATGGCGATGGCGGCTTCGATCACAGCGGGAATGCTCTGCTCGAATTCGGTGCCAATATCCTTGACCAGGGCCGCTTCGACCAGCGGGCTTTCCCCGTTGACGAGCTTGGCCGTGACGGCGATCGACATGTTGCGCAGCGTGGCCAGGTGCGTGGCGAAGCGGCCGATGGTGGCTGCGTGAGCGAACGCATGCGGACTGCGGCGCAGGCAGGTGATCCAGTGCTCCAGCAGCACGATGCTGGAATACACCCGCTCCGGGCCGCTGCGCTCGAACGCCAGTTCGGCATTGACTTGCGCCCAGCCACTGCCTTCCTGGCCGATCAAGGCATCGTCAGCCAGCAGCACGTTGTCGAAGAACACTTCAGAAAAATGCGCATCACCCGCTAGATCCCGGATCGGGCGCACCGTCACGCCGGGCAATGCCAGATCGACAATGAACTGCGACAAGCCCTTTTGCCGGTCCTGCGGCTCGCCCGACGAGCGCACCAGGGCGATCATGTAATGACAGTGCTGCGCATTGGTGGTCCAGATCTTGCGGCCGTTCAAACGCCAGCCCCCTTCGCAGCGCGTGGCCCGCGTGCCGACGCTGGCGAGGTCGGAGCCGGCATTGGGTTCGCTCATGCCGATGCAGAAAAACGCTTGGGCGGCGCAGATTTTGGGCAGGTAGAACTGGCGTTGCGCCTCAGAGCCAAACTTGAGGATCAGGGGACCGCTCTGGCGGTCGGCGATCCAGTGCGCGGACACCGGAGCACCGGCGGCCAGCAGTTCTTCCACCAGCACGAAGCGCGAGAAAGCGTCCAGGCTGGCGCCACCGTATTGGGCCGGCAAGGTCACACCGACCCAGCCCCGTGCGGCCAGCTTCCTGCTGAAGGCGGCATTGAAACCCATCCAGGAACGGGCTCGGACGTCGGCGGGCATCGGCTCAAGGCTGGATTGGAGAAAGGCCTTCACCTCGGCGCGAAACGGGTTCGTCCCGGCGGGAAGGGTGGCGAGCCGGAAAGCGGATAGCAGGTTGTTCAAGAAATTTTCCTCCGTGGGATTCATTCACCGCCGAGTTGATGCACCGCCCCAGGCGATGCATCAGATCGGGCTGCGCTCCACCAACTGGCTGGCGATGATCAGGCGCTGCAATTCGTTGGTGCCTTCGCCAATGCACAGCAGCGGCGCGTCGCGGTAGTAGCGCTCGACGTTCATTTCCTTCGAGTACCCATAAGCACCGTGGATGCGCAAGGCCTCCATCGAGTTTTCGACCGCCGCCTCGCTGGCGAACAGCTTGGCCATGCCGGCTTCCATGTCGCAGCGCTGGCCAGCGTCATAAGCCTTTGCGGCTTGCTCCACCAGCAGACGCGCCGCCTCGGCCCGGGTCGCCATGTCGGCCAGCTTGAGCTGGATCGCCTGGTGTTCACAGATCGGCTCGCCGAAGGTGCGCCGCAGTTGGGCGTAGGCCACCGATTCTTCCAGGCAGGCGCGCGCCACGCCCACGCCGCGTGCCGCCACGTTGATGCGCCCGAGCTCCAACCCGCCCATCACGTGCTTGAAGCCCTGCCCTTCCGCGCCGCCGACCAGATTGGCGGCGGGCACGCGGAAGTTGTCGAACACCAGCTCGGCGCTGTCGATGCCCTTGTAGCCGAGCTTCTCCAGCTTCTTGGTGGAGGTGAAGCCGGCGCCCTTCTCGCAGATGAACAGGCTCATGCCGCGGTGGCGCGGCTGCGCCTCGGGGTCGGTCTTGACCAGCACGGCAAAGGCCTGGCCATGGATGCCGTTGGATATCCAGGTCTTGGTGCCGTTGATGACGTAGTGGTCGCCGTCGCGCCGGGCCACCGTGCGCACCGCCTGCAAGTCGGTGCCGCAGTCGGGCTCGGTCAGGGCCAGGCCGCCGCGCAGCTCGCCGCTGGCAAAGCGCGGCAGAAAATGCTGGCGCTGCGCCTCGGTGCCGTTGCGCTGTACGCAGGCGGCCATGATGAGGTGCGAGTTGATGATGCCCGACACCGACATCCAGACCCGCGCAATGCGCTCCACCACCTTGGCATAGGTGCTGGCCGACAGGCCCAGGCCGCCGTATTCCTCGCGGATCATGCAGCCGAACAGACCCATGTCGCGCATGCCGGCGACGATGTCGGCCGGCCATTCGTCGGCGTGTTCGAGGCGCTGCGCCACCGGCTTGATCTCGCGGTCGACAAAGCGCTCGACGGCGTCGAGGATCAGGTTTTCTTTTTCAGCATCAAAGGCCACGGGCTCGCTGGTTGTCATCAGAAGGCTCCGGAAGTGTTGGAATGGGTCAGGGTATGCGCCAGGGTGGCTGCGTCTGGGGCGCAGTCGGCGCTCAGCACGGCGTCGCGCAGGCGCAGCGCCTGATCGCGCGGCAATGTCAGCAGCGCATTGCCCATGAATTTGGCCTCGATGTCAGCGGCCGTGATCGGCCGGCCCGGTGCGCCGCGGTGCGCTGACTCGCGCCAGCGCAGCTCGCGCCCGTCGTGCGTGCGCACGCGCAGTTCGCCGGAAAAGAAGGTGGGGTAATCGGCATCGGGGTCGGCCGCGTGCTCGATGCGGTCAGCCAGCGCCTGCACCTGCGGGTCGCTCAGGTTGGCGGCATCCAGTTCGGCCAGCCCCAGCTCGCCGCGCAGCAGGGCCAGCGCGACCAGATGGTGAATGCTGAACTGCGATTCATAGACGTTGGCCGGTCGCCGCTTGGCCGCCACCGGCTCGCACACCACCGGGTGCACCCCTGGCGGCAGCAGCACCTGCACCGATGCCACCTCCTCGGCACGCAGCCCCGCCGTCCGCAGCGCCAGCGCGGCATCAATGCTGGCGTGCGTGAAGTGGCAGGTCGGGTACAGCTTGACCGCCACTTCGAGCAGTTCCCAGCGCTCGCCCAGGCCGCGCGTGCATAACGATAAATCGGCCAACAAGCCGCGCGCGGCCAGGTGGCTGGCGTACAGACCAAAGCGCCCTTCATAAGGCTGCGAGGGCCCCCGAAAACCGGCACCGGCCAGCGCCGTGGCGGTCAGCCCGCTGACACCGGCCCAGCCCGGGTGCATGCGCTTGGTCCAGGCGCCGTCGCTCAGAAATTCCATGCTGCCGGATGCCATCGACAGCACCACGCCTTGCGCGTGCTCCAGGCCCGCCTGATCCAGCCCCATCAGCTTGCCGGCCGCCAGCGCGCACCCAAAAGCCCCCACCAGGCCGGTCGGGTGAAAGCCAACGTCGTGGAAGCCGCCCCGGGCCGCCGCACCCAGACGGGCAGCAACCTCAATCGCGAGCACATAGGCCGTGATCATCTCGGCCCCCGTGGCGTGCCGTTGCGCCGCCAGACCCAGCGCCAACGGAAAGGCGCTGGCACTGGGGTGGGTGATCGCGCCGGGGTGGGTGTCGTCGAAGTCGAGCCCGTGGACCAGGATGCCATTCATCAGCACCGCATCGCGCAGCGGCAGGGGGGCAAAGGCGCCCATGACGGCGCTGTCACCCGCGCCGCCCAGGGCATGCAAGCCGCGGTAAGCGCAGTGCGCGAAGTCGTGCTGGGACGAGGCCAGGGCGATGCCCAGTGCGTCGAGCATCAGCAGCTTGGCCTGTTCGACCACGGCCGCAGGCAGCATGCCGGGCTCAAGCCCGTGTGCGAAGGCGGCCAGTTGGGCGGCGATGCGGGAGGACGGGAGGGCTGTAGTGTCGGCGGACATGTGAAATAACCTTTCTTGTGTTCTTCGTGTAACTCAGAGTGTGCCAAGCGTAGCAAGCGACTGAGCGTATTGCTTCTGCCGGTCCTCCACGCCGTTGACGCTGCCCCCGACCGGCCGCAGCAAGCCGTCGCGCAGGCCGTAGACCAGCCCGTGCACCTCAACTTGCTGCCCGCGCTCCCAGGCGCGGCGCAAGATGGTGGTGCGGCACACGTTGCTGACCTGCTCGATCACATTCATCTCGCAAAGCCGCGCTGCGCGCTCGTCAACGCCGGAAATGCCGTCGAGCCGATCAGCGTGTTTCCGCGCCACATCCTCCAGATGGCGCAACCAGTTGTCGGCCAGACCGGTGCGGCGCTGTTCTATCACCGCCTGCACGCCTCCGCAGCCATAGTGACCCACCACGAGAACATGCTCGACTTTCAACACCTCGACCGCATACTGCAACACCGTCAGGCAATTCAAGTCGGAGTGCACCACCAGGTTGCCGACGTTGCGGTGCACGAACACCTCGCCAGGCCGCAGGCCCAGGATTTCGTTGGCCGGCACCCGGCTGTCGGAACAGCCGATCCACAGGTAGCGCGGCATCTGCTGGTGCGCCAGCCGCTCGAAGTACTGCGGATCTTCCGCAGCACAGCGCGCCGACCAGGCACGGTTGCTCTCCAACAGAGGGGCCAGGCTGGATATGGCATCTCCCTGGAGCGACATCAGCGCCCCTTCCATACCGGCTTGCGCTTCTCGGCGAAGGCACGCGGACCCTCCTGCGCGTCCTCGCTGGCGTAAGCGGCACGGTAGATGTTGTGGGCCAGCGCCATGCCGGCCTCGCAGCCGGCGCTCATCGCCGTCATGATCGATTCCTTGCCCGCCATCACCGACAGCGGCGCATTGTCGCGGATGCGCTCGGCCAGCGCCATGGCGCGCGCGCGAACGGCGTCGGGCGTGTCTTCGAGGTAGTTGATGAAACCCAGCCCATGAAAGGTTTCGATCGGGTACAGGTCGCCGGTCAGCACCATTTCCATCAGCATCGGCTGCGGCAGCATCCACAGCAGCGGAATGGCCCAGGGGCTGCCGCGCCCGGCGATGCGCGTCTCGGTAATGCCGACTTGTGTGCCCTTCAGGCCCACGCGCAAATCCGAGTTCAGACTCAGCATCATGCCGCCGGCAATCAGGTGCCCGGTCATGGCGGCGATGATGGGCTTGGCCACGCGGCGCTGGCGGCCATGGAACGGGTCCTTCATCTTGGTCAAGATGTCCACGCCCTCTTCCTTCTTGACACGAGCGGCCTCGCGCAGGTCAAGACCGGCGCAGAAGGTGCCGCAGTCGGCAGAAGTCAGGATGGCCACGCGCACGTTTTTATCGGCATCGACCTCGCCCCACAGATCGTGCAGCCGGTTGGCGGCTGCCGGTGACAGCGCGTTACGCATCTCGGGCCGGTTGATCTTCACGGTGGCAATGCCATCGCGCACTTCGTACAGAACCGTTTCTGCTTCACTCATATCCTGATCTCCTGGTAAAAAATTGCTTGCTCTGCTCATACGGCCACTGATTCGTCAGCGCCTTTGTTGCGTGGTTCACGGCGTGACCCATTTCACGCGTTGTAGACCATGTCACCTTCTCTTCGTGCGACTGCTGAACGCACAAGCTCTTGCGTCAACTGCTCCATCCACTGGTCGATGGGAACCGAAGGAACAAACCTCTGGTGAATGAGCTGGAAGTAGCTGGTATTGGCGGCCCATTCGACAAATTCAGCAAAAGGCATTTGCTGCTGATCCAGCAGTTTGAACTTCAGCAACACCTTGACTGCGTGGTGCGCATGCCGCTCAGGGCTCTTGACAAAGGCATTCAGGCGCTCACGCGCCTTAGCCAGCACCTCGGTACGGTAGCCGAATACCGGGCCGTGGCCGGGAATGACCCAGCGCGGGTCAAGCCGCTCAATCAAGTCGAATGTAGCGGCCACCTCGTCGAACGCGGTTTCACCATCGAGCTCCGGAAACACCACGCCGAAGCCTTTTTCCCACAAGGCATCTGCCGAAATCAAGGTTTGGGACCGAGGCTCAAACAGAATGACGGAATGGGGATCATGGCCCGGTGCCGCATGGATTTGCCACGGCGTATCGGCCAGCTGGATTTCCGTGCCCGGTAAAAGAAGGCTATCGAACTTGAACCGGGGGCAGTGTTGCCCGGATGGCACATAGTTCAGGGCGACGGGGTCCCACGACGAAACCAGTGATGCATGGCCTGGCGGAATGAGGGTTTGAAGTTCTGGATAACTGCGCTGGAGGGCGGCATTGCCGCCACAGTGGTCGCTGTGCAGATGCGTATTGAGCAGCAAGTCCAGCGGCCGCTGCTGCAAAGCGGCGCTGACCAGCCCGGTGGTTTGTTCCGCGTGCGTGCTGTAGCCACTGTCAACGAGTGCGCTCGATTGCGATCCGAGGAACAAAATGTTATTTGAAGACAACCAGCCACGTTCAAAAACATGCACGCCTTTCGGAAGTTTGGCGTCAGTCATTGCTCGCCCCGGACACATCGTCGTTCACGACTTGCACCGCTGTGCTGAAGGATTTTGTCAGCGAGGGGCGCATATGCGTAAGATTGAAATTGCAGATTCAGAGATCATGAGAGTTGTCGGCAAATTGCCGATCTTCTTGACGAAGACCGGCGCACCGTTCCGCGTTGGGTCAAACGCTTGCCAGGCGTTTGTCAGCGCGAAAGTAGTCAGCGAAGTTCTGGCGCACCTTGGTCTTCTGAATCTTGCCGGTCGCCGTCTTGGGCATCTCGCCGACCACGATGATCGCCTTGGGACATTTGAATGGGCTGAGTTTTTGTCGCAACCTGACCAGCACACCCTCGGCATCGATGGTTTCGCCGCTGCGCAGCGTGACCACCGCGGTCACCGCCTCGCCCCAGCGCTCGTGCGGCAGGCCCACGACGACCACTTCAGCCAGCTTGGGCTCCACCGCATACAAAGCCTTCTCGACCTCGATCGAGGCGATATTTTCGCCACCCGACTTGATGACGTCCTTGTGGCGGTCTTCGAACCACAGCATGCCGTCCTGGCCGAAGTGGCCGACGTCGCCGGAATGGAACCAGCCGTGCTTGAAGGCCTCGCGGCTTGCCCCTTGGTCGCGCAGGTATTCGGTCAGCAGATGCGGACTGCGATAGACAATCTCGCCCGACTGTCCCCACGGCAGCAGTTCACCCCGCTCGTCCATGATGCCGGCCTGCACGTTGATCGATGGCATGCCGATCGCCCCTGGGTGAGAAAGCTGGTGTTCTGGGCGAAAGCAGGTCGAGGCCGGACTCATTTCGGTCTGGCCGAACATCAGCGAGAGCTCGCAACCAAACACCTCGATGAGACGGCGCAGGTCGTCATCTGGCATCGGTGCCATAGCGTAGACGGCGCGCCGCAGGCTCGACACCGTGCGCGTGCGCTGCTGCTGCTCGTCGAGCAGCGCACGGTACATCATCGGCAGGCCAAAGGTTATCGTGATCTGCTCGGCCTCAATGAGATCGAGCAAGATTTTTGCATCGAACCCTTCGAGGATGTACAGCGTGGCGCCCGACGCGATAGTGGGTGTGCAAAACGCATTGAGCTGGGCGGTATGAAACATCGGCATCATGGCGACGACCCGGTCACGGGCTTTCATCTCCAAGTCGATGACCACGCCCAGGGTTTCGAGATAAATCGCCAGATGGTTGCCAACCACCCCCTTCGGCGCGGAAGTCGTGCCGCTGGTGTACAGATACGACAGCGGCGCCCGATCATCAATAAGCATCTCGGGCTCGGTGCCAGGCTGGCTTTCACCCAACTGCACCAGGGATATGAGGTCGACATGTCCGGGCAGGCTAACATCCGACCCTGCCGACCCAGCCATCAGGATGACGTCGCGCACGGCGGGCAAGTCCCCCAATGCCTGCGCCAGCTCGCCGAGATAGCGCTCCTGCACCACCACGCCGCGCACTTGCGCATGGGTAAGCACGTAGCTCAGTTCGCCCTGGCGCCAGAACAGGTTCACCGGCGTGCAGACCACACCGATCTTCGCACACGCGAAATAGGTGACGAGAAACTCGATGCAGTTCCCCGACATCAACCCGAGTGCGTCACCGGGACGATAGCCGAGCGCAACAAGCCCGTGGGCGGAACGGTTGACCCAGTCATTCAGTTCGCGATAGCTCAAGCGGCGCGGCCCTTCGACCAGAGCCGTATGGGTCGGCGCACGGGCGGCGCTGCGTGTCAGCATGTCGCCAACGTTGACGCGACGAATCAGGTTTTCCTGCAAGGCAATCTTTGGCACGGCATTTGGCTCGTTCATGGTCTGTCCTTTCGTGGTAATGATCGCGGGGACCGATCAGTTTGCGCCGCGGTTATTGATGTCGGCGAGTCCGAACTTTTCCGTTGCGATCTTGCTCAAGATGAATTTCTGCACCTTGCCCGTCGCGGTCATCGGAAATTCATCGACGAACATCCAGTACTTCGGTATCTTGAAACGCGCGACCTTGCTTTCGACGAAGGCCACGAGTTCGGCCTGGGTGCAACCCTGGCCCTGCTTGAACTGAACGAACGCGGCGCCCACCTCGCCCATGCGTTCGTCCGGCACGCCGCAGATATAGACCTGGTTGACCGTTTCGTGCCTGCAGACGATCTCCTCGATCTCCTTGGGCGCGACCTGCTCGCCGCCGATCTTGTACAAGTCCTTGGCGCGGCCGGTGATTTCGTAGCAACCATCGTCGCGCCGCTTGAAGACATCGCCGGTGCGCAACCAGCCGTCCTTGTCGATCGCCTCGCCGGTTTCGATCGGCTTCCTGTAGTAGCCGCGCGTGACGATGTTGCCCCGTACCGCGAGTTCTCCTTCCTGCACCTCCGGCGGCAGGTCTTCCTTGGTCGCCGGGTCGATCAGCTTGAATTCCACCAGAGCGCCGGCAAATTCCTCCTGGCCAGCAACGCCCCCCGGCTTTTCCTGCCCGACCGTCTCGGTGATGACCTGCAGCGACGCATCGAACGGCGTGTACATGGCCCCGGCCGAGGTCTCGGTCATGCCCCAGCCGGTGCACATCTCGCTGATGCCCAAATCGCGCTGTAGCGCCTCCCAGACCCACAGCGGCGTCGCAGCGGCTGCATTCTTCATGCCACGCAGCGTGCCGAGATCGTGCTGCTTCAGGTCGGGGTGGTTCAGCAGCGCAATGGCGATCGTCGGCACGCTCTCGATCCGGGTCGCCTTGCTCGCCGCCAGCAGTTTCAGGAATTCCCCGGCATCGAACAGCGCCTGCGGTATGTACGCGCCGCCGACGAACAGCGTGGCCAGGAAACCTTCGACATAGATGAACATGTGATGCAGGGGCAAGGCACTGGCGAGCCGCTCGCCGTCGGCGAAGCCCTGACTCAGCGCCGCGCCGTAGGCGCTGCGCATCAGCATGTCGTGGGTGACCATCACGCCCTTGGGGCTGCCCGTGGTGCCGGAGGTGTAGCAGATCAGCACAACTTCGTCAGGGTAGCGCGAGGCCTGCTGGCGCTCGCGCAGCGCTTCGTCCGAAACACTCTCGCCCAGCCGCAGGAAGTCCTCCCAGTCAAGCGCGCCCGCATGGCGCGCGCCGCCCGGAGACTCGATCACGACGCCGCGCAGCGCCGGAAACTGCTCCGCGCGCCAGCCGTCCGGGGCGCGGCGCATTTCCGGGATGATGGTGTTGATCTTTTCGATGTAATTGCGATCACCGTACTTGTCCATCGCGATCAGGTAGGCGCTGTCCGATTGCCGGACCTGATATTCCAGCTCGACCACGCCCAGGCGTTCGTTCAGCGGCACGCTCACCGCACCGATTTTCGCCAGCGCAAGCTGGAGAAATGCCATTTCCGGAACGGTCGGAAACAGCATCGCCACATGCTCCCGGCGCTTGACGCCGAGCTTGATCAGGCTCTTGGCCAGCCGGTCCACCATCTGCCGCGACTGGGCGTAGGTGTAGCGCCGCTCCAGCGTAAAGATGTGCTCGCGGTCCGCGAACTCTGTGGCCAGCCGGTCAAACCAGTCGCCGATGGTCAGCCGCGACCACACCGGGACTCGCTGCGTCAAGGCCTGCCTTCTTTGCGCCAATGGCACGCCCTTCACTGTGGCAGCGCCATCCCCTGTTCCATGCAAAACAGCTCCTGCTTTACTCATGTCTTTGTCTCCTGGTAAAAAATATTTCCCCGCTCATGGGGCCGCTGACTCGTCAGCTCCCTCGGCTTCAATCACCGCCACCACCAGGCCGCGCTCGACCATCTGCCCAGCCTGCACCGACAGTGAGCGCACCACGCCGTCGTGATCGGCGTTGATGCGCATCTCCATCTTCATCGACTCCATCGTCGCCACCACGTCCCCGGCACACACCCGCTCCCCAACCGCCACATGGGTTTTGAGAATCATCCCCATCATCGGCGTGCGCAACTGGCCGCTGACCTGCCGGCCGGTGGCGGCATGGCTCAGGTAGGAGGTCACGCCGATGGCGTGGGCGATGCCGCCGCCCTGAACAAGCACGGTATCGTCACTGCGCACGATGGTCAGCACTTCATGGCGGTCGCCCACGCGCAAGCGCCAGTCCCCGTTGGCAATGGGCGTCAGCGCAAGGCGCACCCGCTCGGCACCGACCTGCACTGTGACCTCCGACGCTGGCGATACCGCCCCGATCCGAACCTCATGCACCTGACCGCCCGAGCGCAGCAACAAGGACGGAACCGGCGTGACCGGATCGTTTCCTGCATGCATCTGCCAGCCGGTGACGTCGAAGGCTGACCACGCCCCAAAGCCGGGGCCAGTGCGCCGTGCATCGAACAAGCACCAAGCCGCAGCGGCCGCTAGCCGCTCCAGTGGCGCACCGCTAACGCACGGGGTCCCCTCGGCCAGCACCTCGTCAATCAGTCGGGTATGAAAGGTGGCGTTTCGCGTGTCCGGCAGCGCGAGCAGACGCTGCAGAAACGCGCAGTTGGTCTGCACACCCAGCACCTGTGTATCTCCCAGTGCCAAACTCAGACGATCCAGCGCCGCATCGCGTGTGGGCGCATGAACGATCAGCTTGGCCAGCATCGAGTCGTAGTAGGGCGTGACCACCATGCCGACCCGCACACCCGATTCGACCCGCACGCCAGCAGTCGGGAACCGGACCGCCATCAGTTCACCGGTGGATGGCAGGAAATTTTGCGCTGCGTCTTCAGCGCACACCCGCGCCTCAACCGCGTGGCCCTGCACCCGCACCTCGCTCTGGCGCAAGGGCAGCCCCTCGCCAGCAGCGATGCGCAACATCAACTCGACAATGTCAACACCGGTCACCTCCTCGGTCACCGGATGCTCAACTTGCAGTCGCGGATTGACCTCGAGAAAGTGGTGCTGCTCGCCCTGCACGATGAATTCCACCGTGCCGACACCGCGATACCGCAAGCGCTGCCCCAGGCGCACCGCGTCATTGAGCATCGCCTCGCGCAGCGCGGGAGCCAGGTTGGCCGCCGGTGCCTCTTCGATGACTTTCTGATGTCGCCGCTGCAGCGTACATTCGCGCTCGAACAGGTGAATCACCTCGCCGGACCCGTCGCCGACGATCTGCACCTCGATGTGACGCCCACGTGCAACGAAAGATTCAACGATCAGGGCCGGGTCGCCAAAGGCACTTTTGGCTTCGCGCATGGCCGACTCAATGGCATCTTCCAGTCCTTCCAACTGCTGCACCACCCGCATACCCTTGCCGCCGCCACCGGCGGCGGCTTTCAGAATCACCGGCAGCGGCAGGCCACGCACGATGGCCGCCACTTCGGCCGCGTCGCGGCTCGGCAGCTCGCTGCCGCCGAGCACGGCCACGCCAGCGGCGCGGGCCTCGTGCTTGGCCAACGCCTTGTCGCCCAGGCGCTCAATGACCTCGGGCGTCGGACCGATGAAGACCAGGCCGGCCGCCTCGACCGCGCGCGCGAAGACCGCGTTCTCGGCCAGAAAGCCAAAACCCGGATGAATAGCCTGCGACCCGGTGCGCCGGGCTGCATCGATGACCGCGTCGATGCGCAGGTAGCTCTCGGCCGCCGCTGCCCCGCCGATTTCAATCGACTCGCCAATCAGATCAACATGCAGCGCATCGCGATCGGCACTGGAATGCACGCCGGCCGCCGCCACGCCAAGGCGACGGCAGGTGCGTGCGATGCGACAGGCGATTTCACCGCGATTGGCAATCAGAATTTTTTTAAACATGGCAAGCTCCAGCCGTTGCAATCAGGATATTCTTGAACATGTCAGCCTCACATCCTAAACACGCCGAAATGCGTGTCACGCTGCGGCATACGACCCGCCAACTCCAGCAGCAAGGCCATGGTGTCGCGTGTTTCAACCGGATCGATCACCATGTCGCACCAGAGGTTGGACGCATAGTTATAGGGACTGGAAAAGCTCTCGAACTGCTCGCGTATCGGTTGCTTGAATTGCTCGCGTTCTTCGTCGCTCCAGCTTGTGCCCTCGCGCCGGTGGATGTTCTCCCGCACCATGGTCAGCGTGGTGGCCGCCTGCTCGGGGCCCATCAGCGCGGCACGGCCGGTGGGCCACATCATCATCACGTTGGGCTTGAACGGGCGCCCGCACATGGCCAGGTAGGCCGCCGCGTACGAACCGCCGGTGATCAGCGTGTAGCGCGGCACGTTGGCCGAGGCCATGGCCGTCATGAACTTGGCACCGTGCTTGGCAATGCCCTGCTGCTCGACCGCTTTACCGACCATGAAGCCCGACACATCGGCGATGAACAGCAGTGGAATGTCGCGCTGGCAGCACAACTCGATGAAGTGTGCGCCCTTGAGCGCGCTCTCGGAGAAAATCACGCCGTTGTTGGCCAGAATACCGATCTGGAAGCCCTTGATGCGGGCAAAGCCGCAGATCATGGTGTCGCCGTACAGCGGCTTGAACTCCTGCAGGTCGCTGTCGTCGATCAGCCGCAGCAGCACTTCGCGGTTGTCGGTCGGGTGCCGGTTGTCGGCGCTGACAATGCCGTAGATCTCGCGCGGGTCATGGCGCGGCGGCAGCGGCGGAGCCACATCCCAGCGCTGCTTGGCCACGGTGCCGAGGTTGGCCACGATGCCACGCACGATGGCGATGGCATGGCCGTCGTTCTCGGCCAAATGGTCAGTGACGCCGCTGATGCGGCTGTGCATCTCGCCGCCGCCCAGGGTTTCAATGTCAACCTCTTCCTTGGTGGCTGCATACACCAGTTCGGGCCCGGCGAGGAACATCGCGCCCTGATTGCGCACGATCACCGCCTCGTCGCACAGCGCCGGCAGATAGGCGCCGCCAGCGGTGGACGGCCCGTGCACGGTCGCGATCTGGGTGATGCCCTCGGCCGACATGCGGATCTGGTTGTAGAAAATGGAGCCGAACTGGCCGTCGTCGGGGAAAATATGCGCTTGTTCCGGCAGGTTGGCACCGCCTGACTGAACCATGGTGATGCACGGCAGCCGGTGCTGCCAGGCGAACATCTGGGCCCGCACATGCTTCTTCGCAGTGATGCCGTAGTAGGTACCCCCCTTCACGGTGGCATCGTGGATCATCAGCATGCAGGGTCGGCCACTGACCAGACCGACGCCGGTGATGATGCTGCCGCCCGGCGGCACGCCCGCGTACAGGCCGTCGCCGGCAAGCTGCCCGAATTCGAGGAACGGCGAGCCAGGGTCGAGCACGGCGGCCAGGCGCTCGCGCGGCAGCAACTGCTTGCGCTTCTTGTGCAGCAGGCGCGCCTTTTCGGGGCCGCCGACCAGGGCACGCTCGCGGCGTTCATAGAGGTCGCGAATGCGCGCCTCATAGGCCTCGCGGTTACGGCTGAACTCATCTGAATTCAGCGAGACGCTGGACGACATCACACTCATCAAAACACCCCTTCACACCACCGGAGCGGGCCACAGGGCCGCGCCGGCAGGTTTCTGCACACTTTCAGGCCGCCGCACGCAGCGCCGCAAAGCGCTGCAGGTGGTGATCGGCGCTGCCAAACAATTGACAAAACAAGGTCAGGCGACGGAAGTAGTGACCGATGTCGAGTTCCTCGGTCATGCCGACGCCGCCGTGCAACTGCACCGCCTGCTGCGCCACATAACGTGCGCGTTCGCCGATGGCCGACTTGGCCGCCGACACGGCACGCGAGCGGGCCGCCGCATCAGCATGATCGGCGTGCAAGGCCGCCATCAGCAGCAGGGAACGACTGGCCTCGACGGCGGCGAACATATCGACCAACCGGTGCTGGATGACCTGGAAGCTGGCAATCGGCACGTCAAACTGCTTGCGTGTGCTGACGTACTCGCCGGTTTTGCGCAGCAGCGCGCCCATGGCGCCGAGGGCGTCAGAGCACGCCACCACGGTGCCGAGGTCAATCAAGCGCTCCAGCAGCGCCAGGCCCTCGCCTTCCGTGCCCAGCAGTGCATCGGCCCCGAGCACGACCTGCTCCAGCAGCAAGTCGCCAGCCCGGCTGCCGTCGTAGGCGCGGTAGCCCGCCACCTGCACGCCCGGCGATTTGGCATCGACCAGGAACAGGCTGATGCCCTGGCGCTCGTCCGCTGCGCCCGAGGTTCTGGCGACGACCACGAAGCCGTCGGCCCAAGGGGCGCCCAGCACGCCGCTCTTGCGGCCCGACAGCAGCCAGCCACCGGCTTTGGCCGTGGAACGCGTGCTCACATAGCCGAGTTCATGGCGGGCATCAGCCTCGCCATGCGCCAATGCCAGTATGCGCTGGCCGGACGCGAGCCCAGGCAGCCAGGCTGCCTGCTGCGCCGCACTGCCCGCGCGCGTCAGCGCCTGCGCGCCCAGCACCGTGCTGGCCAGATAGGGCTCGACCACCAGCGCGGCCCCCATCGCCTCGGCGATCTGGATCAACTCGACCACGCCGCCAAAGCCGCCATGCGCCTCGGGTAGGCCGAGGCCCAACCAACCGAATTCGCCGAATCGCTGCCAGTGCTCGCGGCTCATGCCGGTCGCGGAGGCGACGATCTGGTTGCGGGCATCGAAACCGTACGCGGTGCGGAAATATTTCTGCGCCGCGTCGCGCAGCATTGTCTGTTCTTCGGAAAGATCAAAATTCATGGTGTTCCTTTACCCCTTAGCGCGCGCCGGCCAGCAGCATCTTGGCCAGCACATTCTTCTGCACTTCATCACTGCCGCCGTAAATCGTGGCGGCGCGCGAGAAGCAGTAGCGCGACATCGCATGGGAAAACCGCCCGCCACCCAACTCGCCCGTCTCATGCCAAGGCCAGGCCTGCTCGGCGGCAATTTCAACATCAAGTTCTGCCAGGCTCTGCTGCACCGCCGTGCCCATGGTCTTGAGCAGCGAGGACTCCGGCCCCGGCGCCTTGCCCGAGGCGGTGGCCGCGAGCACACGGAAGTTGGTGTACTCAAGCGCCATCAGTTCGATCTCGGTGCGCGCCAGCTTGAGCCGCAGTGCTGCGTCCTCCATCAGCGGGCGCCCGCCCGAGCGGCGCTCGGCGGCCACGCGCAGGTTGGACAGGTGCGCCTTGCAGTCGGCCACGCCGGCGATGCTGGTGCGCTCGTGCGTGAGCAGGTACTTGGCAATGTCCCAGCCCTGACCTTCGCGACCCACCAGATTACTCTTGGGCACGCGCACATCGGTCAGGAAAACCTGGTTCAGATGGTGCTCGCCGTCAATCGAGACGATGGGGCGCACTTCGATGCCGGGGCTGTCCATTTCCAGCAGCAGGAAGGAAATGCCCTCTTGCTTCTTGCCGGTGTTGGCGGTGCGCACCAGGCAGAACATGTGGGTGGCCCAGTGCGCGTAGGTGGTCCAGATCTTGGAGCCGTTGATGACGTAATCATCGCCATCGGCCACGGCCGTGGTCTTCAGGCTGGCCAGGTCGGAGCCGGCGCCGGGCTCGGAATAGCCCTGGCACCACCAGTCCTCGCAGCGGCGGATGCGCGGCAGGTATCTGGCTTTTTGCTCCGGTGTGCCGAAGGCAGCCAGCACCGGCCCGAGCATGATGACGCCCATCGACAAACCCACGGGCGCGCTGGCTGCCGCGCGCTCCAGGTCGAAGATATAGCGCTGCGTCGGCGTCCAGCCCGGCCCGCCGTGCTCGACCGGCCAGCCGGTCACCAGCCAGCCTTGGTCATCGAGCTGGCGTTGCCAGCCCACGATCTCATCCTTTTGCAACATTTCGCCCGTGACGGCCTTGCGCTTGAGCGCGGCAGGCGTGTGGGCTTCAAACCAGGCGCGCACCTCACGTTGAAATTTCAAATCTTCAGGGCTGAAATCGATATCCATGGCTGACCTCTTGCTTCACTTCTGCTTTAAATGGAGATGCCGCCGCCACAGATCAGGGTCTGGCCGCTGACGTAGTTCGATTCGGGAATGCACAGCAGGTAAACCGAGCCCGCCGCCTCTTCCGGCGTGCCGCCGCGACCGAGCGGAATGGTGCGCTCCATCATCGCCAGCAGATCCGGGTTGACGCCGACCTTGATCTTACGGCCCTCGACGTCGATGGAGGCGTCGCCACTGGCCGGCGCCTCAGTCAGGCGCGTCTTGATCATGCCAAAAGCGACGGCGTTGACGTTGACCTTGTAGCGCCCCCACTCTTTGGACAGCGCCTTGGTCAGACCGATGACGCCAGCCTTGCCGGCCGAGTAGTTGGCCTGACCGGCGTTGCCGCCGGTGCCGGCAATGGACGAGATGTTGACCACCTTGCGAAACACCTCCTGCCCGGCCTCGGCCTCTTTTTTGGAGGCGGCGCGGATGAACTCGGAGGCGGCGCGCAGGATCTTGAACGGCGCGGTCAGGTGCACGTCGATGATGGCGTTCCACTGTTCGTCGGTCATCTTCTGGACCACGTTGTCCCAGGTGTAACCGGCGTTGTTGATGATGATGTCCAGGCCGCCGAAGCCGTCGATCGCGGTTTTCACGAACTTTTCAGCGAAGCCGTCGGCAGTGACGCTGCCGGCACAAGCCAGCGCCATGCCGCCAGCGGCCTTGATGTCGGCCACGGTCTGCTCGGCCGGGCCGGCGTCCAGGTCATTGACGACCACCTTGGCGCCTTCGCTGGCGAGTTTCATGGCGATGGCGCGGCCGATGCCGCGACCCGATCCGGAGACGATGGCAACTTTGCCTTCAAGTTTTTTCATGGTGTGTCCTTGCTTGTGATTAAAAGGAAAGAAATAAAAAGTCGGGCCGCCAAACGGAGGCCTCAGTTCAAGGCAACCAACGCCTCGCCGGCCAGCGTGATTTCGCCTGTTGCCTTCGTCGCACTAATTTGAACGCGCACGCAGGGCCGACCTGCATGCTCGAGCTTTTCGACCACCTTGCCACTGCAGCGCACGCGGTCGCCAAGGTGGGTCAGGGCCGCGAAGCGCACGCCATAGCTGAGTATCTGGCGCTGCGGCACCCATTCGGTGAGCGCGCGCCCGAGGTAGGCCATCGACAGCATGCCGTGCGCGAACACGTCCTTCATGCCCGCGCCGCGGGCGAAGTCGATGTCGATGTGGATCGGGTTATGGTCGCCTGAGGCGCCGGCGAACAGGGCCAGGGTGGTGCGACTGATCGGCGGCAGTTCCAGCACGGGCATGTCGTCACCGACCTCAATCATTTTTATTTGAACGTTCATGAATATTCCTTCAGGCATGGCGCACGACGATTACCGCGTGCAGGTCGGCCACGTGCTCGCCCAACTGGTTGGTGACCCGGGTGTCCTTGACCACGAACTCGAGTGCCCCACCCTTTTTGTCATAGATATCGCTGACCTTCGACTCCAGGCGCAGCGTGTCACCGGCGCACACTGGCGCGTGGTAGTCAAAGCGCTGCTCGCCGTGCAGGACCTTGCCGAGGTCGATCTTGAGCGTGTCGATGAGCTTCATCAACGCGCCCGAATCACCCTCGGCACCAAAGATGAAGGTCGGCGGGGCAACCACGTTGCGGTAACCGGCGGCCTTGGCGGCCGCTTCGTCGGTGTGAATCGGGTCGCATGCACCTATCACCTTTGCAAAAAAGGCAATGCGTCCCTTTTCCACCTCCCACAGGGTGGTCGGTGGGGCGTAGCCGATATGTTTCTTGTCAATCATGGCTTGCAACTCCTGTTGTCCAGGTCCACGCCTGCACTCACGCGGCCTGGTACAGGGTCACCACACAGGCGCCACCCAGACCCAGGTTGTGCTGCAAGGCCACGCGGGCGCCCTTGACCTGGCGTTTGTCCGCCGTACCGCGCAGTTGATGGGTCAGCTCGTAACATTGCGCCAGGCCGGTGGCACCCAGCGGATGTCCCTTGGACAAGAGGCCGCCGGACGGATTGGTCACGACCTTGCCGCCGTAGGTGTTGTCGCCATCGAGCACGAATTTCTCGGCACCGCCCTCCGGACACAGGCCCAGCGCCTCGTAGGTGATCAGTTCGTTCTGTGCGAAGCAATCGTGCAGCTCGACCACGTTCACGTCCTGCGGACCGATACCGGCCTGCTTGTACACCTGCTGCGCCGCCTCGCGCGCCATGTCGAAGCCGACCACGCGCATCATGTCTTTGGATTCGAAAGTGCTGAGGAAATCGGTCGTCATCGCCTGGGCGGCAATCGAAACGCGCGTATCGAGCCCATGCTTTTTGGCGAAGGCTTCGGAGCAGATCACCGCGGCAGCGGCGCCGCAAGTCGGCGGGCAAGCCATCAGGCGGGTCATCACACCGTCCCACAGCACGGGCGCGTTCATCACGTCATCAACCGAAACCTCCTTGCGGAACAGCGCCAGCGGGTTGTTGGCGGCGTGGCGGCTGGCTTTGGCGCGAATGCTGGCAAAAGTCGACAGTTGGGTGCCGTACTTGTCCATGTGTGCCTTGCCGGCACCGCCGAAGTAACGGATGGCCAGCGGGATTTCCGGATGACCGACGAGCTCGGCGGTGGCGCGATCAAATTCTTCGAAAGGCGTGGGCCGGTCCTGAAACTGGGCCTTGATGGCACCGGCGGCCATCTGCTCAAAGCCCAGCGCCAGCACGCAATCGACCGCCCCGCTCTCGACTGCCTGGCGCGCCAGAAACAGCGCGCTCGAACCGGTGGAACAGTTGTTGTTGACGTTGACAATCGGTATGCCGCTCATACCCACCGGATAGAGCGCGCGCTGGCCGCAGGTGGAGTCGCCATACACATAGCCGACGTAGGCTTGCTGGATCATTGGGTATTCGACGCGCGCGTCGGCCAAGGCTTGGCGCACGGCCTTCTCTCCCATCACGTGATACGGCTCACTGGCGCCCGGTTTGGTGAACGGGATCATGCCTACGCCGGCGACGATGACTTTATGACTCATAACTCTAACTCCTCAGGTTGAAGCGTCAGTTGACGCTGATGAATGGTCGCGCCGCGAACGGCATGACCTGATAGGTTCCAAGGCGAAAATGCGGCAAAGCCGCAGTATCCAGATCACGCGGTCACCCATTGGCGCTCGATCTCATGGCGCTGGATCTTGCCGGTGCTGCTGCGCGGAAACTCGGCAGCCTCGACAAACCGGACCTCCTTGGGAACCTTGTAGCCGGCCAGTTGCGCACGGCACCACTGCAGCAGCGCCTGCGCGTCGACGGCGGCACCGGGCTTGAGTGCGACGAAGGCCAACGGTACTTCACCCCAGCGCGCGTCACTTCGTCGGACCACGGCGGCGTCGGCCACAGCCTCGTGGGACAAAAGCACACGTTCGATCTCAACAGGATAGATGTTCTCGCCGCCTGACTTGATGAGGTACTTGGCGCGGTCAACGAAATCGAGTGTGCCGTCGGCATGGCGCACAAACAGGTCGCCCATGTGGAACCAGCCGCCGCGAAAGTCCAGTGCATTCGCTTCGGGCGCATTCCAGTAGCCCGAGAACAGCGTCGGTCCACGAATCGCCAGTTCACCCGGCTCGCCAACGGGCACGTCGCGGTCATCGGCGTCGACCAGGCGAATCAAGCAAAAACCCGACTCGCGCTTGGCCAAGCTTTGGGGCACGACGCCTGGCGCCAGTAGCGCGCCGGAGGCCGGCGCCAAGCCAGTCTCCGTCGCACCGAAGCTATTGAGGTAGGGCGCGCCGATCAGGCGCGTGAGTTCGGCGATCTGGTGCAGCGGGACCAGGTCGGCCATGGCTCCGACCATGCGCACGCCGCAGATGTGCGGTCGGTTGCGCTTGAGGCCGTCGATCAACGGCTCGATCATGCCCGGCATTGCCACCAGCCAGCTAATCGGTTCACTCTCGAGTACCGCGCACATGCTGTCGACTTCGAATCCGTCGTGAATCACTACCTTTCCGCCCAGCATCAGGGTGGCAAGGCTGAAATCGGTGGCCGCCATGTGGAACAGCGGCGACCAGGCCAGGAAGTTGCTGTCGGCACCAATGCCGAATTCGGCGGAGAAGCACATCGCGCGCGCCACCATCGCACGGTGACTGATCAATGCACCCTTTGGAAAACCCGTGGTGCCACTGGTGTAGAGGATGACGAGACCATCCTCGGCTTCAACCTCGACCGTGGGGTCTCTGTCGGAGGCGGCGGCGAGCAGGGTTTCATATTCGTCGTCGATGACGACCACATCGCCCACGCCGTGATCAATGCGCGCCAGCACCGTCAAGTAACGCCGCGAAACCAGCAGCAGCCCGGGGGTCGTCAGCCGGATGCAGTGCAGCATTTCCTCATCGGCAAGACGCCAGTTGAGGCAAGCAACGATGGCCCCGAGCCTGGCGGCGGCGAGTTCCAGTTCAATGTACTCGGCTCGATTCTCGGAGAGCATCGCCACTCTGTCGCCATGCGTTACACCACGTCCACAGAGCGCGTTGGCAAGTCGGTTGACACGCGAGTCCAAGTCACGGTAGCAGAGTGAGCGCCGCGCGTCCTGGATCGCCATTGCACCCGCGCGCGCGCCAGCCTGCTTGCGCAACAGATCGCCTACAGTCAATGAAAACGCTCCCGCGCCACCATTCATTATTGATATCTCCTGTCACACACTAGGTGAAAACCTTAATGCGACTACTCTACCAAACGCTTGACAGGTTTGCAAGAAGATTCTACATTCACCCAGATCGCATCTGGCTTGTTTTGTATTTTGTAACTGGCGCAATTCAGAAATCCAGCCTACTGAACTGCGCCAATGTCTGGCGTCTTAACGTCTCGCAACAGTAACCATGGAGCCTCTATCGATGTCTTCCAGTCGCACCCAGTCTTTCGGATTGACCAACGACGACCGCGCGGTCCTTGAGGCCGCGGACAAGTTCGCCCGCAAGGAATTCCAGGCCCTGTCGCGCCGTATGGACGACGAAGAATGGTGGCCGCCCGAGATCTTCGCCAAAATCGGCATGGCCGGCTTCATGGGGGCCACAGTGTCGCCCGAATACGGTGGCGCAGGCATGGACCTGTTCAGCTCGGGCCTGATCTGCCAGGCCTTCGCGCGCTGGAATCCCGCCATCGCCTTGTCCTGGGCGGCGCACGACAACCTGTGCGTCAACAACATCTTCCGTAACGCCAACGAGGCGCAGCGCCGCCAATACCTGCCCGGCTTGTGCGACGGCAGCAAGATCGGCGCGCTCGGCCTGACCGAGCCCGGCGCCGGCTCGGATGCGCTGGGCAGCATGCGCACCACGGCGCGCCGCGACGGCGATCATTACGTGCTCAACGGCACCAAGATTTTCATCACCAACGGCCCGGTGGCTGACGTGCTGCTGGTCTACGCCAAGACCGCGCCGGAGTTGGGTGCCAAGGGCATCTCGGCCTTCATCGTCGAGAAGGATTTCCCCGGCTTCAAAGTGGCGCAAAAACTCATCAAAATGGGCTTTCGAGGCAGCCAGACCGGGGAGCTGGTGTTCGACGACTGCCGTGTGCCGGCAGCCAACCTGGTGGGCAAGGAAAACGAAGGCGTCAAAATCGTCATGAGTGGGCTCGACCTGGAACGCGCTTTGGTGGCCGGCTTGTGTGTGGGCATCTGCGAACGTGCGCTGGAATTGAGCGTCGAGTACGCAAAGACGCGCGTGCAGTTCGGCAAGCCGATTGGCAGCTTCCAGATGGTGCAGGCACTGCTGGCCGAGATGTACACCGAGATCGAGGCCATGAAAACCCTGGTCTGGCGCACGCTGGCCGAAGTCAATGATCTGGAAGTGGGCGGCGGCGGTCGCGGCGAAGCGCACAAGCTCACCGCGGCGTCCATCCTTTACGCGGGGGAGGCCTGCAACCGCATCCTCAACAAGGCCGTGCAGATTCACGGCGGCAGCGGCTACATCTGGGAGTCCGAGATCAACCGGCTGTTCCGTTGCATCAAGATACTGGAGATCGGTGCTGGCACGTCCGAAGTGCGCAAGATGATCATCGCCGAAGAACTGCTGCGGGGCTGACCCACATGACGACAGCGAACCCGCCCAAGAACGAGGAGCCTGCGATGTCAGCCCTTTCGACAATCCGCCTTGATCAGCGTGGCGCTGTGGCGTGGATAACGCTAAATCGCCCCGATGCGATGAACGCCTTGTCCGACACGATGTGCGCCGAGCTACTTGATGCGCTCCATCGGATTGAGCGTGACCCCGGTATTCGCGTCATCGTGCTCACCGGCGCTGGCCGTGCGTTTTGTGCCGGTGCCGACCTGAAAGGCGTGTTCGATAGCAGCGGCGGAGAACCCGGCCCGTGCGACCCGATGGGCGAGTTTCTCGATCTCGTCGGCGGCATGATGGACAGATTGCGCGTGTGCCCCAAACCCACCATCGCCGCGCTGAACGGCCTGACGATGGCCGGCGGGCTGGAACTGGCAATGGCCTGCGACCTCATCATCGCCGCCGAAAGTGCCCGCATCGGCGATGCGCATGCCAACTTCGGCGTGTTTCCGGGCGCGGGCGGCGCGGCGATCCTGCCACGGCGCATCGGCGCCACCGCCGCCAAATACCTGCTGTTCACAGGCGGCACCATGCCCGCACGCGAACTGGTTCCGCTGGGCTTGGTGAACCGCGTGGTGCCTGATGCCGAATTGGTGCCCGAGGTTGAGAAGCTCGCTTCACGCATCGCCAGCAAGAGCCCGCTTGTGCTGCGCCGCATGAAACAGGCCGTGGCCGACGGGCTGGAGCAGCCACAGGCTTCGGCACTGCGGCTAGAGCGACTGGTGCTCGACGCGCACCGCCATTCGCACGACATACGAGAGGGCCTCGCGGCTTTCGTCGGCAAGCGCACGCCCGATTTCAAGGGCTACTAAAACCAACTCCATTCAAGAATGACTACCATGCGTCACACGCTATCCCCCGTTTACATTGCCGGTGTCGGCATGACACCCACCGGTAAATTCCTCGACCGCGACATCAAGCAGCTCACCGCCACCGCAGTGCATGCCGCGCTGGCCGATGCCGGACTGTCCATCAGTGACATCCAGTCGGCGTATTTCTCCAACGCCACCCAGGGCGCGCTCGAAGGCCAGACCATGATCCGCGGCCAAATTGCGTTGCGCACGATGGGCTTCGAGTCCATCCCGATTTTCAACATTGAAAATGCCTGTGCCAGTGCCAGCTCGGCATTCAACCTGGCAGTGCAGTACGTGCGCTCAGGCGCAGGCGAGATCGCGCTGGCCATTGGTGCCGAGAAGATGTTTTGCGCCGACAAAGCCAGAATGTTCAGCGTCTTCGATGGTGCCTGGGACGTGGCAACGGTCGAAGAAAACAAGCGCCAACTACTGCAAATGGGGCATGGCATTGAACCGCCCGAAGGCTCCATGTCCAAGGCACCGTACAGCCTGTTCATGGACATTTACGCCGCCTTTGGTCGCTTTCACATGCGCGAGTTCGGCACCACGCAGCGGCAAATTGCTGCAGTGTCGGCCAAGAACCACGGCCACTCCGTGCACAACCCGTTGGCCCAATACCGCAACGCCTACACCATTGACGAGGTACTGGCCGCGCCGCCGATCACCTACCCATTGACGCTGCCAATGTGCGCACCCATCAGCGACGGGGCTGCCGCTGTCGTAGTGTGTTCCGAAGCAGCACTGGCGCGTCTGGCAAACCGCGGGCGCGCCATCAAGGTGCTGGCATCGATCATTGCCACGGGCAGCAACCGCCGCCCTGAAGACCTGGATCAACACATCACCGTCAAGGCTGCCAAACAAGCCTACGAACTCGCTGGCGTTGGCCCGCAAGACATTTCGCTGGCCGAAGTTCACGATGCCACCGCCATCGGCGAAATAGTCCAAAGCGAAAACCTGGGCTTTTGCGCATTCGGCGAAGGTGGTCGGCTCGCCGAGCGCGGCGACACCACTATCGGCGGGCGCATCCCCATCAACACATCGGGAGGGTTGGAGTCCAAAGGGCACCCGATCGGTGCCACCGGGCTGGGTCAGTTGCACGAACTGGTCGTGCAGTTGCGCGGCGAAGCGGGGGCTCGCCAGGTGCAAGGGGCCCGCCTTGCCATCGCAGAAAACGGTGGTGGCCTGTTCGGAATTGAAGAGGCCGTGGCCGCCATCACGATCCTCGGACGTTGAGGGAGCGAAGAATGAACTTACAAGACAAGGTCGCCGTCGTCACCGGTGGCGCATCCGGTTTGGGTCGTGCGGTAGCGGAAACCCTCATCGCTGGCGGCGCACGCGTGGCACTGTTTGACCGCGACGGTGAACGAGGCGCGCAGGCCGCCACCGCGCTAGGCAGTTCTGCGATGTTCGAGCAGGTCGATGTCACCAGCGAGGCACAGGTACAGGCTGGCATCGACGCAACCTTGGCCCGTTTTGGCGCTATCCACATCTGTATCAACTGCGCCGGCGTGCCAGACGCAGCCAAGACCGTGGCCGATGGAAAACCATTTCCTCTGGCACTGTGGGACAAGGTGATTGCTGTCAACCTCACCGGCACGTTCAACGTGCTTCGCCTGGCCGCCGTAGCGATGGCGCGCAACGAACCCGAGGACGATGAGCGGGGCGTCATCGTGAACCTGTCGTCTGGTGCCGCACAGGACGGCCAGATGGGACAGGCGGCCTACGCCGCCAGCAAGGCCGGCGTGATCGGCCTCACGCTGCCAGTGGCACGGGACCTGGCCGATCTGGGGATCCGCTGCGTAGCGGTTGCGCCTGGCTTGTTTGAAACGCCAATGGTCGCGGGCCTGCCAAAGAAAGTCGCGCAGGCCATCGTTGACCGTATGATTTTATTCCCACGCCGCATGGGTCAATCCAACGAGCTGGCCCACCTGGTGCGCTCCATCGTCGAGAACCCTTACATCAACGCCACCTGTCTGCACATTGATGCCGGCGCACGCATGAGCACACGCTGAACGAAATCAACACCCCACCAAGACCACAATCATGAACTTTCTCCCCACCGAAGAACAACGCATGGCCGTCGAAGGCTTCACTCGCTTCCTCGAAACCGAGCTGCGACCCATCGTCGAACGCTACCAGCCCGACAAGCTGATTGAAAAAGAGCTGATGCTCGAGATCTTCCAGAAGATGCTACCGTACGGCATGGGCGGCAACGGCATCATCGCCGAGGAACATGGCGGCATGGGCATGCCCTGGCTGACCTATGCACTGATGTACGAGCAGCTCGCGCGCATTTCCGGCGACGTGGCCATCTCGCTGCTGATCCAGCAGCTCGGCGCTTACTCGCTACAGGTGTGCACCAACACCGCCATGCGCGAAAAATACCTGCCGCGCATGGTCCGCGCCGAGATCATCGCCTGCAGCGGCATCAGCGAGCCCGGCGTCGGATCCAACGTGGCCGAGGTGACCTGCCGCGCCAAACGCGACGGCGATCACTACATCGTAACCGGTGAAAAAACCTGGATATCCAACGGCCACTATTCCGACTTCTGCATGGTCATCGTTCGCACGTCGAGCGAAGGCGCGGGAGACATCTCAATGATTCTGGTGGACCGCGCCGAACACGGCTACGAAAGTCGCAACATCGACAAGCTGGGGCTCAACAGCACGTCAACCGCACAACTATTCTTCGACGGCGCGCGCGTGCCGGCCGCCAACATGATGATAGCCCCCGGCACTGGCCTGAAGAACACCATGGTGCTGTTCGAGAAGGCACGTCCCATGGTCGGCCTCACCTCGGTGGGCATCGCACAGGCGGCGCTCGACAAGGCGGTGGCCTATTCGAAGGAGCGCCGCCAGCATGGCAAGCCAATCGGTGGTCACCAGTTGATCCAGGGCATGCTGGCCGAGGCGGCCACCGAACTCGACGCCGCGCGATTGCTGGTCTACCGCGCCTTCAACCTGATCGACCACGGCGTGCGCAGCGAGGTGCAAAGCGCCATGGCCAAGTGGTACGCGACCGAGATGGCGGTCAACGTCACGTCGAAGGCATTGCAGATTCACGGTGGCAACGGTATAACCAAGGACTTCGGGGTTGAACTGCTGTTCAGAAACGCCCGCATGATGCCGATTCCCGACGGCACCACCGAAATCCAGAAACTCATCATTGGC
Organism: Rhodoferax sp.; assembly: GCA_031291295.1. Taxonomy (GTDB): domain Bacteria; phylum Pseudomonadota; class Gammaproteobacteria; order Burkholderiales; family Burkholderiaceae_C; genus Rhodoferax_A. The sequence continues at coordinate 205,020 of JARLJI010000260.1, forward strand.
CGCGCCCTGACCGGTATCAACGCCTTCTGACCCATGACTTCCAACGCCTCCACTAGCCCGTCCAGCGGGGCTTCGGTTCTGCAGGCGCGTGACATCACCTTGCGCTTTGGTGGTGTCATCGCGCTGGCCGATGTCGGCATCGACGTGCGTGACAATGAACTGCTGGCCATCATCGGCCCCAACGGCGCGGGTAAGAGCTCGCTGATGAACGTACTGAGCGGCTTTTACCAGCCGCAAAAAGGCAGCGTGCACTACCGTGGTCAAGACATCAAAGGCCGCGCGGTGCATGAAATCGCGCGCGACGGCGTGGTGCGCACTTTTCAGGGCACCCATTTGTTCTCCAACATGAGCGTGATCGACAACATCCTGGTCGGCCGCTACAGTCAGATGCGATCAAGTATGGCGCAGGCATTTCTCTACTTTCCCTGGACCCAACGCGAAGAAACCCTGCACCGGGAGGCGGTCGAGGAAATCATCGACTTCCTCGAAATCGAAAACATCCGCCACCAGCCGGTGGGTGCACTCGGCTATGGTCTGCGCAAGCGCGTGGACCTGGGCCGGGCCTTGGCTATGGAGCCCAAAGTGCTGCTTATGGATGAGCCAATGGCCGGCATGAACACCGAAGAAAAAGAAGACCTGGCTCGCTTCATCATCGACGTGCGCGAGGCGAAGCGCATCCCGGTGGTGCTGGTGGAGCACGACATGGGGGTGGTAATGGATCTGGCCGACCGCGTAGCGGTGCTCGACTTCGGCCGCAAGATCGCCGACGGCACGCCGGCGCAGGTACAGGCCGATCCGGCCGTGATTCAGGCCTACCTGGGAGCTGCGGCATGAGCGCGACCCACCCCACTCCGTTATCCGTACCGACCCTGCCACAGAAGTTGCTCGCCCACGCCCAGGAACATCCGCAGCGGCTGGCGCAGCGCGTCAAGCGCAAAGGCGTGTGGCGCTGCTATGCGTGGGCCGACGTGTTTGACCGCACGCGCAGCATTGCGCTTGGCGCGGCGGCGCAGGGCCTGCAGCGCGGCGAAACCGCGATCGTGATCGGCGAGAACGAGCCCGAGCATTACTGGGCGCTGTTTGCGGCCCAGTCACTGGGCGCCAAAACCGTATCGGTCTACCCCGACGCCACCGTCGACGAACTGCATTACCTGTGCGAGGACTCGCAGGCCCGCTTCATCTTCGCGCAGGACCAGGAGCAGGTCGACAAAGCGCTCGCGCTGCTGGAGCGCTTGCCCGACATCCGGGGCATAGCGTACTGGGACAACTCGGGCATGTGGTCGTACCGGCATCCGCTGCTGCAATCATTTGATGACTTGACCGCTGAAGGGCGGCGCCAGCACGAGCGGCACCCGCAGCGCTTCGAACGCGAAGTCACCGCCGGCCAGGCGGACGATCTGGCGCTGCTGACCTACACCTCCGGCACCACCAGCAAGCCCAAGGGCGTGATGATCAGTCACCGCTGGTTGATGGACAACGCGTTGCGCATGAGGAGCTCGCTGCCGTTGCAAGCCGGCATGGAATACATGTCCTACACCCCGCTGGCCTGGATCACCGAGCAACTGCTGGGCGTGACACTCGGACTGACCTTGCCGCTGGTCATCAACTTCCCCGAAGGTCCTGACCAGGTCTTGCCCAACCTGCGCGAACTCGCGCCACACATCGTGCTGTTCGGCCCGCGCCAGTGGGAGAACATCGCCGCCACCATCGAGGCGCGTATGCTCGCCGCGAGCTGGCTGGCGCGCGGCATCTACCGCTGGGGCATACGCATCGGCCACGACGTACATGTGGCGCGACTCGAAGGGCGGACGGCACCTTGGCTGTCGCGCCTGCTGCTGCCGCTGGCCGAAGCGCTGGCGCTGCAGCCGGTGCGCGACCAGTTTGGCTTTATTCGCAGCAATGTCGCGGTTTCAGGCGGCACCGCCATGGCACCCGACGTGTTTCGTTTATTCCACGCCATGGGCGTGCCACTGCGCAACATTTACGGCTGCTCCGAATTCGGCCTGATTGCCGGCCACCGCGGCGAGCGCTACGACCTCGAAACCGTAGGCCCGCTGCTGGATGTGGACCCGGCCTTCGGCGCGCCGCTGGAATCGCGCATCGAGGACAACGGCGAGCTGCTGCTGCGCGGCGGCACCGGCTTTCTCGGCTACTGGGGCAAGCCCGACAAGACCGCCGCCATCGAACTCGACGGCTGGTACGTCAGCGGCGACGCCGTGCGCAAGACCGAGCGCGGAGAACTGGTGTACCTCGACCGACTCGAACACCTGGTCAAACTCGCCAGCGGCCACCTGTATCCACCGCAGTTCATCGAGACGCGGCTGCGCTTTTCACCCTTCATCAAGGACGTGATGGTGCTGGGCGACGCCACCCGGCCCTGGGTTGGCGCGCTGATCAACATCGACATGGCAGTGACCAGCCGCTGGGCCGAGGAACGGCGCATCGCGTTCTCCACCTTCACCGACCTGTCGCAGCGGCCCGAGGTGCGGCAACTGGTGCAGGGCGAAATCCGCCGCATCAACAAACTGCTGCCCGAAGGCTCGCGGGTGGTGCGCTTCGCCAATTTTCCGAAGGAGCTCGACCCCGACGAAGGCGAACTCACGCGCACGCGCAAGCTGCGCCGGGAATTTCTCGAGGTGCGCTATCGGGCGCTGATTGACGGACTGTATGCAGGCGCCGCCGAGATTGCCTGCGAAATCGCCGTGACCTACCAGGACGGCAGACAGGGCGTGTTGCGCGCAACCGTCGTGGCCACCGACATCGAAGGAACCCACACACCATGATCATTGAATTCATCAACTACACCGTCAACGGTGCGTTGCTCGGCCTGCTGTACTCGCTGGTCGCCATGGGCTTTGTCGTCATCTACCGCGCCAGCAAGGTCTTCAACATGGCGATCGGCGAGATGATCGTGCTGGGCGCCTTCCTGCTCTGGTGGGCAATCCAGTCGCGCGGCATGCATCCGGCGCTGGGCATCGCCGTCGCGTTGGGCATTTCCGTGCTGATCGGGCTGGCGATTGAAAGGCTGCTGTTCAGGCGGCTGATTGGCGAATCAGTGTTCTCGATGATCATGGTCACCATCGGGCTGCTGATCCTGATGCGCGGCCTGGTGCTGGTGATCTGGGGCCCGCAGGAGCGTCAGTTCCCCGCCATCTTTCCCCTCACGCCCATCATCCTGGGCGAGATGATCATCCCGCGTTCGCTCGCTTTTGGTGGCCTCATCGCGGTGCTGGCGGCCGTGGCGCTGCACTGGTTTTTCAACCGCAGCCGCACTGGGCTGGCGATGTCGGCGGTGGCCGAAGACCACCAGATCGCGCTGGCCATGGGCATCAGCGTACGTCGCTCCATCGCGTTCGCCTGGGCGCTGGGCGGCGTGCTGTCGGTCATCACCTCAATGGTCTACCTGAGCGGCAAGTCGCTGACTTTCCTGTCCTCCGAGATCGGCTTCGCCGCACTGCCGGTGGCGCTGCTGGCCGGCCTCGAATCGATCGGCGGCCTGCTGCTGGCCGGCATCATCGTCGGGGTAGTGCAGGGGTTGACCGCCGCCTACATCGACCCGCTGATCGGCGGAAACGCCGCCGCCGTCGTCCCCTATATCTTCATGCTGGTGGTGCTGGTGGTCCGTCCGACCGGCATGTTCGGCTGGAAACGCATTGAAAGAGTCTGACCCATGGATCCCTCCGGCATTTTTTCCACCAGTTATGCGCGCGACCGCGCGCTGATCCGCACGCGTGCCCAGTGGGTCACGCTGGCCCTGTTCATCGGCATTCTGCTGCTCTACCCCTGGTTCGCTTCGGCGCGCCTGGTAGCGGTAGCTAACCTGATGCTGGTCACATCCATCGTAGTGGTCGGCCTGCAGATCACCACCGGCTACGCCGGGCAGATCAACCTGGGCCAAGCCGCCTTCATGGGGGTCGGTGCCTACGCCGCCAGTGTGATCGAGGTCAAGGCCGGGCTGCCGTTCTGGGTGGCAGTGCCGGTAGGGGGCCTGGTAGCGGCGCTGGCCGGCTGGCTGTTCGGCCTGACGGCGGCACGCATCAAGGGCTTTTACCTTGCGTTGACCACCATCGCGGCCCAGTTCATCTTCCACTTCATGGTGTTGAATCTGCCCTCAACCTGGCTCGGCGGTGTCAATGGCTTCAGCCTGGAGCCGGCCCGGCTGGGTACATTTTTGTTCAACACCGACCGCTCGCTGTACTACCTGTTTCTTGTCGTCACCATGGTGATGGTATTCGGCGCTTTCGGCATCCTGCGCAGCCGCCACGGGCGCGCTTTTGTTGCCGTGCGCGACGACGATGTGGCCGCCGGCATGATGGGCATCGACGTGGCTGGGGCTAAATCGCGCGCCTTTGTGCTTGGCGCTTTTTACGCCGGCATCGGCGGTGCCTTGTGGGCCTACCAAGTGCGTTATGTCTCAGTCGACCAATTCACGCTGTTCAACTCGATCTGGTTCATCGCCATGATGATCGTCGGCGGGCTCGGCTCCATCGTCGGGGCATTGATAGGCACCGTGCTCATCCGTGGCGTGCAGGAGGCCATCACCAGTATGGGCCCCGACCTAGTCGAGCGCATCCCCAGCCTGAGCAGCGACCTGATCTTCGCCAGCATGAATGTGTTTCTCGGCCTGATCATCACGCTGTTCCTGCTGCTTGAACCGAAAGGCCTGATGCATCGCTGGAACATCCTGAAAACCAACTATCGGCTCTGGCCGTTTCACCACTGAACACGCCCACCACAGCGCGCCTCAGCACCCACTTCCTTCAACCTACCACAACCTGGAGACATCCATGCAACGCAATACCTTTCTCAAACTCACGGCCGCCCTGACCACCGGCCTGTTGCTGAACGCGCCCGCCCACGCGCAAACGACGACGATCAACGTTGCCGCCTTTGCCGACTTCGCCGGCCCCTACGCCAACGTCATGCCCCAGATGCAGGGCGGGCGGCTTGCCGTGATCGAGTGGTGGAACAAGGAAGTTGGCAGTAAGCTCAACGTGCAGATCGTCGTCAAAACCTTTGACATGCGTTACGACGTGGCGCAAACCGCCAGCTTGTGGCCCGGCATCAAGGCCGAAGTGAAACCCGCGCTTGTGCTCGGCCTTGGCGGCCCGGATGCAGCCGCGCTGCAGCAGCGCCTGCCGGAAGACAAGGTACCCATGCTGCTGGGCACCGCCGCCTACGGCTTCGGCTGGAAGCCCAACCAATGGGTCCTGAACCTGCGTCCCACCTACCCCCATGAGGCGGCCGGATTCCTGGAATGGTTCCGCACCACCAAGCTCGAGGGCAAGCGCCCGGTCAAGGTGGCAATCATCACGTCCGAAGCCACCCCCGCCTACGCCGACATGGCCAAGGGCCTGCAAAGCTACACCAAGGCCAACCCCGACAAGGCCACTTTCGTCGAGGCGATCTGGACCGAAGTGCAGCCAACCGACCTGACCCTAGCGGTGCGCCGCCTGGTCAACGCGGGCACCGACGTGATTGTGATCCAGACCAACACCGCCCAGGCCGTGGCCACCAAACGGGCCTTGCAGGCGCTGGGCAAGAACGTCCCGATCATGCTGTCGCTGCACAACGGCCTGGTGGGATCGTCCAAGGCGCTTGGTGACCCTAACGGCTTTGCCGGCGACTTCGAAGTGGGAGCAATTGCCGACGCCAGCGAAAGCGACACAACGGCACGCAAGTTCTATCAGCTGCTGCAGGAAAAGTACGGCCTGAAATCGGGCTGGAACGCCATGACCATCATGGGTATGGGCCAAAGCATCGTGGCCGTGCGCGCGATCGAGGCCACCGTCAAGGCCAAGGGCACCGGCAAAGTCACCGGCGAAGCCGTGCGTGAGACGCTGCTGGCCAGCCCGTTCACCGGCAACGACCTGATGGGCATACTGCCTGGTGTGGACTTCAGCAACGACGCCCCCTTCCCCGCCGGCACCGCCAAGGTCAACATCGCGACCATGAAGGACGGCAAGGTAGTTCGGGCGGCGGGCGATGTGACCGTTCCAACGGTGCCTAAATGGTGAATTCAGCCCTTGCTGCAGCACCGGATCAACGCACCGAGCCCCATGCGGCCGCCACTCCGGCGGTGCTGACGCTGTCCAACGTCGAGGTGTTGTATGCCGAGGTGATCCTGGCGCTCAAGGGCGTGTCGATGCAGGTCCCCGAAGGCGGATGCGTGGCGCTGCTGGGCGCCAACGGCGCCGGCAAGAGCACCACGCTCAAGGCCATCTCCGGCGTCATTGACTCGGAAGACGGCCGCGTCTCGGGAGGAGCGATCACCTTCAACGGCCGGCCGATTCAGGGGCATGATCCGGCGACCGTGGTGCGCAGCGGTCTGGTCCATGTCATGGAAGGCCGCCGCGTGCTGCAGCACATGACGGTCGAGCAAAACCTCATCATCGGCGGCCACATGTTTGCGTCGGCGCAGGCGATGCGCCGGGCGATGGACAGCGTGTTTGAAGCCATTCCGCGCCTGGCCGAGCTGCGAAAGCGCACCTCGGGCTATCTGTCGGGCGGGGAGCAGCAGATGCTGGTGATCGGGCGCGCGATCATGGCCGAGCCGAAACTCATGCTGATCGACGAGCCGTCCCTCGGACTGGCGCCGCGCATGATCGAGGAAGTCTTCGCCGTGCTGCACCACTTGCGTGAGCAGGGACTGTCGCTGCTCATCGTCGAGCAGAATACACGCGTGGCCCTGGAGATCGCCGACTATGGCTATGTCATGGAGAGCGGCCGCATCGTGCTGGAGGGGCAGGCCCAGGAACTGCGCGACAACGAGGACGTGCGCGAGTTCTATCTCGGCCTCGATCGCGAGGGGGTGCGCAAGAGTTTCCGAGAGGTCAAGCACTACAAGCGGCGCAAGCGCTGGCTGGGGTAACAAACAGCTGGCTTGCGGTTCTAATTCAGTTTCAGGAGTAACGACAAATGAGTGGTCCCTTGCAGGGGTTGAAAGTGATCGAGTTCGGCGGCATCGGCCCCGGACCGTTCTGCGCGATGATGCTGTCCGACATGGGTGCGGACGTGATCCGCCTGGACCGCAAGGCCGACAAGGGCAAAGACCGCGGACAGGGCAGTTTCCTGGCCAGCGGCCGGCGCAGCGTGCTGCACCGCGGCCGGCGTTCGATGGCGGTTGACCTGAAGTCGCCCGAGGACGTGCAGCGGGTCCTGGCACTGGTCGACGGGGCCGACGCGATCATCGAGGGTTTTCGCCCGGGCGTGATGGAGCGGCTGGGTTTGGGCCCGGAAGTGCTGCTGGCACGCCGCCAGCGACTCGTCTACGGGCGCATGACCGGCTGGGGCCAGGACGGCCCGCTCGCGCAGGCCGCCGGGCATGACATCAACTACATCGCGCTGTCGGGCGCGCTTAGCATGATCGGCCGCTCGAAAGGCGGACCGGTAGCGCCGCCGGCGATGGTCGGCGACCTGGGTGGTGGCGGCATGATGCTCGCCTTCGGCATCGTTTGCGCTTTACTCGAAGCGCGCACCTCCGGCCGTGGCCAGGTCGTCGATGCCGCCATCACCGACGGTGCAGCCCTGCTCACCTCCATCGTCTGCGACCTCAAGGCGCTGGGGCTCTGGAAGAACGAGCGTCAGGCCAACATGCTGGACGGCGGCTCGCATTTCTATGACACCTATGAGTGCGCGGATGGCAAATGGATATCAATCGCCGCGCTAGAGCCGCAGTTCTATACGCTGCTGCTGGAAAAACTCGGCATCACCGATCCCGAGTTTCAGCGACAGCGCGATCCGGCAGCCTGGCCGGCACTCAAAGGCCAGATCACCGACATCTTCCGCACCCAGCCGAGCGCGCACTGGTGTGCGTTGCTGGAAGGGACCGACGTGTGCTTTGCGCCGGTGCTGACGCTGGAAGAGGCGGCACGCCACCCGCACAACAGCGCGCGCGGCACTTTTTTTGAGCGCGACGGTGTGCTTCAACCTTCACCAGCGCCGAGATTTAGCCGGACGGTGACCGATCGCCCAGGTCCTGCACCGTTTATTGGCGAGCACGACGACGAACTCATGTAAGCGATGAATGACAAGGGGTCTTGCTGTGAACCTTGTTCGGCATGACTCAAAATCAGGTGTCCCCCTCTACGGGTTCGGCAGTCGACCTTCCCTGCTCAACAATCCAGCGCCGAATGTCCTCAGCACGCCACGCGGTAACACGTGCCGAAAGCTTGATAGGCTCTGGAAAAGACCGGGCCTGAATACGCCGCCACAAAGTGGACTTTGAAATCGGAACGAATGCAAGCACTTGCGGCTGCCGCAGAAAACCGGTCTCTGGCAGTACAGGCGATGGAATGGAAGGCATCACCGCAGTAGCGGCGGCAATTGAAGTGGGTTTTGGCATGATCTGGCCTCGTCACGGCGTGCACCGTAAAAGGACTTGACCCGCACTTTCGCGGCGACGCTAGGTCAGGATTGCGCATGCCGGTAGGAACGCTGAACTCTTCGAGATACCGCAGGCATTCCGGTCATGCGGTATGGATGGAAATTGACATTAACAAACCTGCACCTTGTTATATCGGACAAAGTACATGTGGTTCCTCGATTGATTCCGCCTGCACGACACACCATGCAGACTGAAAAAGAACAAAGATCGTTCAGAAGAAGGCAGGTATCGACTGCGACGCCGCCGCGCAAACAGCAGGGGATGCGCGCCAAGCACATGGTCGGCCTCTGGGGCAATTTTCTAGCACCTTACACGAATCATCAGGCTGATTCAGGTCAGTCGATGCCTCACCGGCATAAAACAGCCATCGTCCTGGTATCTTTCACGTAGCAATTGTGCGGTCGTCTTTCTCCAATTTTCGAACACCACTATTGATCATGGCTGAAGCGAGCATGCTCGGCCGACTGAGACACATCAGCGCTACCGTGGGCGTCGTCGCCACTCGATGACACCGCGTGTACATCTGCAGCTTCGTCTTGTCCAGGCCCGACAGATACGTCACCCGTGTCGTCGCTTTCCCGAATCCCCAGAGCATTCATTCGCCGCCTCAGCCCCATTGCAAAATTCCGAGCCCCATTGGCCACATCACGCACCTGACGTTTCAGACCGGCCCGCTGGATATCAACCGCCTGCGCCGTGATGACCTCATGGATCTCTAATGTTTGCAGCAGCGGCATGAGCTGATCGAGTTTGCCCAAAACTTCCAGATAGCGCCGACTTGTCGACGACATCACTCCCACATCGACTTCGAGTGGAACCGTGTCATAGGTCGCCACACTGGTCACACCATGGCTCTTAAAAAGCGCCTCGGCACCATCAATGGCTTTGTTAAGGTTCTCGTTGACTGCGTCCATCTGAGTCCGGATCGCAGCCTCCACCTTGGCAACGTCCTCGTGATCCAGTCGTGTTCGGGCGATCACCGAAATAAAGTGGGTATTGAGCTGAAGCGTGCTGAACAGTCGGACAAAGAAGCGCTTGCCCTCTGCGCTTGTAAAGCACACTCGCATCTTTAGGCTGGCCGCCTCGATGCGCCGGAAATCCGCCTTGGTCTCCTTGGCAAGGATGCGGGCGTTGACGCCACCCTCATCCATCTTCACGATTTGAATGTCAGACATGCGCGGACTCCTCTGAATGCCATGTTGCAAGCAATCATCCGCACCCTCGCCTGCATTCACCACGGAGAATGGATGGCACTTGGACCTCATTTCGACATCAGCGTGAGTTCTTCCGCTTTTGGGGCTTGACCCTGCATTTCGGTGTCGCTACCTTTACGTCATGCAGCAGCTGGCCCTGCATTCAAACAAGGCAAGCCCTGGAGTATTTGATTGACATCTTCGCCCTCCCGCCCTGCGGGTTGAGAGTCAACATGTTTGTCGCGGCACCATTCACGGTGCCAGTCCCATAACGCTATCGAAGCGGCTTCCGAGGTGACGGCGAGATAGAGGTGCTCTGTTTCCTCCGCGCCCTCCCCCCGAAAGCTTTCTTCGATCGGTCGCTGGCACACCGATCAAGGCGGTTCGTACCGCTTTCAAGCCAGCCCTGAAGTCCTTTTCCCATAGCCGCCGGTTTTGTACTGGCCGTTCATCACCCCGTGCGGGCATCCGCCCTCACCCCTGGTGCGCGTTGCCTTCGCATTTTTTGGAGGCAACCATGCTGAACCCGAGCGTATTTCCCCCTGTATTCCATCCTGTTTCTGCGGGGTTTGTATTCCAACCTTTTGCAGCGGCCTCGCCGCTGCGACCTGCGGCCATTACCGATCAAGGTGCTATCGACGCCCTGCTGGACGATGATGCGCCAGCGATCGAATGGAGCGAGGAGGACATCGTCTTCCTGCATTGGCGTCTGTTGCAGGAGATCAGCCACCTGGCCGACCCGGACAAGCCGCTGGAAGAGAAGTTCGACACCCTGCGCTGGATCTTCACCGAGCGCGAGAAGGACCGACAACCCTTTTCTTTCGTGAGCTGCCTGCGTGTGGTGGGCTGTAGCCCGCTGTCGCCCATTGCCTACTGCGGCCTCGTCGATGCGCAGGAAGTCCGTGATCGCATCCAAAACAGCCTGAAAGCCTGGCTTTCAGCCACGCTAGAGCGTTACCCGGTCTGGGTGCGTGAAGCCGTCATCCGAAACCCCGAGTGGGCAGAGGCACGACTGCTCAAAAACCCCCAGTGGATCAACGAACAGCTGAAACGGCTTTCAGTTCAGGACGATCTGTTTGCCTGACCCTCACCACCCTTCAGGTTTGCCTATAGATCCGCAAGTCTGGTCATTTTTAGGAGTAGACCATGTCCACCATCAAGGACGCCCTATGCCTGTTGGCGATATTTTTCGCCTACGGCATCACGGGCCACATGGATTACGAAGACGCAGTGATGCTGGAAGAAACCCGGCAGAACTTGCGGCACTCGGCATCCACCAACTGCTGGCCGACGATCCCCTCGCCAGCCGGTAATTCTGCTGCGCAGGTTAGTCAGTTGGGGACCGATCCCCAGCACGACGACTTGTCAGATCCCGCTTCTGACCCTGCGCCAGAAGCGATTGCGCTTTGCCCGCCCGTCATCTACTGAGGAATCCACCATGCAAACCCATGTAGCCATCCCCGACACCGACGCTCCGCTACTGAACGTCCGGGCACCGGAGGACATCGAGTTTCTTGTGAAAGAAAGCGAAGTGCTCACTGGCAAACCCGGTCGCACATTCGTCATTGCCGGTGCCGACCGCCTGAGCTACCGGGTGCAGTGGCACCCGATGGGCTCCAAAGTCGAGCGACTTGATGAGCATGGACAGGCCCTGAGTTCCCGACATCTGCTGCCCTGGGAGTTTCTCGATCACAGCGTGGTTGAAGCCCTGCGCGCAGGGCAGCTTTTCACCCCCATGGTTCGCCGTCCCGGCTGACCGTCTATGTCCCCCCCGCGGGTCCGTCCCGCCAGGGTCGAGTCCGCAGCATTCAAGGAGAATTTCATGCAGATACAGGTTCGAATCAACGAGGAAGGCACCCTGCGCAACCAGCGCTACGCCTTCACCGATCGCTTCACGCTCATTTCCGAGCTGTTGCAAAACGCCCGCAGAGCCGGTGCGACGCAGATTGAAATCCGCCACGACGCGGCCTCCAAGGTCCTGCTCGTCACCGATGACGGCCGTGGCATCGACGACTTCCAAAAGCTCCTGAGCTTCAACGAGTCCGGCTGGGACGCGTCCACCTGCGCCGAGGAGCGCCCCTTTGGGGTGGGTTTCTCCAAATGCCTCTATGCCGCTTCGCGTTGCATCGTAGCTTCAGGCTGCCAGTCCGTCGACTTCGACACCAGCGCCGCGCTGGCCAAGTCGCCCATCGAGGTGATGCGGGTCGGGGAATCCGATGCCATCGCCGGAACGCGGATCGAACTGCACGGGGTTGACCTGCCCGACCTGGAGGCGCGCATCGAGATCTTGTGCCTGGGTTTCCCGGTGATCGTGCTGTTCAATGGCAAAGCGCTACAGCGACGCTTCGCCGAAGCGCACCTCGCGACGATGCCCAGCCCGATGGGGACAGTCCATCTCACAGGCACGCGCGATGGTAAGCACAGCCACCACACGTTGGTGTTCTTGCAAGGGTTTTGTGTCCTGAACACAAGCTACCTCCCGTTGGGAGAGGTCAACGTCGTGCACCTGGATTCGCGCCAGTTCGTGGCTCGCCTGCCGGATCGCGACAAACTGATCGACGAGGACGTTCAGCACAAACGCATCGAGGCCGAGTTGAAAGAGGGCTGGCGCCGAATACTGGAAGTCGCCAAGACCCAGCTTGCACCTGATCGCTTCGTCGAAATTTACTACCCGGCAATGCGGGCCTGGGGACATGTCGACCTGCTCAATGACCTGGATGTGTTGCCATGCGAGTTGTTTGACGCCATCGTCGGCTACCCGATTCTGGACAACGCCAGCAACCGTGACTACGTACAGCCAGTGACGACCGCACCGACACGCGAAGCCATCGAAAGCGGTGCGGTGACCCTGGTCGATCTCGACTGGCTGGGCGACAACAACGCTGGCCGCTGGATGCTGGCCAGAGCCAAGGGCTATCTGGTTTTCGGTTGGAATGGCTTGCACGCCGATCACTGGGTGCATCACCACGTTCGCTACTTCGAATTCGAAGCGTTGACTGTCGAGGCGCTGTCAGAACAGCACCGCACGGTCCTGGAGGGCCGCTGGGTCTGGCCAACGGTCATCCTGTGCGAAGCGGTACGGATCCAGGTCGGTGGCGAAACGGTGGAGATTACCGATGCTGGCGTCTACCATGGCGACACCTTGTACATCCCTGCAGATGAGACCTCGGGTGAGCCGGTGCGCCAGGCCTCGTCGTTCACGGACGAGGACGACCAGTTCCGGGAGGGCGACCTGGATGCCGACCGTGACGCGCTGGCCGATCTGATCTGCCGTTTGCGATCCGTCGATCCGATTCAAACGCTGGATTCGCTGATGCAGACGTTGAAACTCGGCAAGTACCCGCTGTTGCATGGCAAGACTTTCCAATTGAACGTCGGTATGGGAGCAGATCCCGGCCACTCAATTGAACTGGTGGGATGAGCCATGCAGAACGCTGAGTACGCCGCCCGCGTCGACGACGTCAAACGTCGCGCGCATGGGCGCTGGACCGAGATTCTGGACTGCCTGCAGGTAGACGAGCGCATTCTCAAGAGGTGCAATCTCCCCTGCCCGCTGTGCGGCGGCACCGACCGCTTCCAGTACACCGACAAGTTTGGCGAGGGCAACTACCACTGCCGCAGTTGCGGCCCGGGCGGCGGCTTCAAGCTGTTGCAGGCGGTAAAGGGGATCGATTTTGGTACCGCTCTGCGGGAAGTCGAGCGTTGCGTAGGCACGGTCCTTCCCGCCCTGAAGGCCATCTCGGTCGAGCTATCGGCCGAGCGCATGAAAACACTTGCCAAACGAATCTGGGATGAAGCCGTGCCGGTAACTGCCGGTGACGAGGTGGATCGCTATCTGCGCGGACGTGGACTGGCACTGCCAGCCTACCCGAAGGTGTTGCGTTTCCACCCGGCGCTGGGGTACTTCGAGAAAGATGCTGGCGGTAAGTCGCGCAAGGTGGCTGAGTACGGCGCCATGCTGGCTTGTATCCAGGGTCCCGACGGCCATGCGGTCACCTTGCACCGAACCTACCTCAAGGACGGGCAGAAAGCCGTGTTACGCGATGCGAAGAAAGTGTTGTCGACGGGAATCAACGGCGCGGCAGTCCGTCTTTTCGAGGCCACCGATGAGCTCGCGCTCAGCGAGGGCATCGAGACCGGTATCGCCGTCCACCTGGCAACCGGCAAACCAGTGTGGGCCGGGCTCAATGCAGGCAACCTGGAGAAGCTGTGGTTGCCTGACTCCGTACGGCGAATCTGTATCTATGCCGATAACGACGCGAATGCAGATTTTGACGGACAGGCGTTTGCTTTCGCGCTGGCACGTCGGCTGAAAAAGGAAGAGCGGCGAATCGGTCCTCGGCAGGTGCAGGTGTTTCTGCCCAAGCAGGCCGGGACGGACTGGGCTGATGTGTGGCGCATGCGGGTGGAGAACACCGCGCTTACTAGATAGGTCTTATTGGGGGTGTGGCCGAAAGGCCGCACCCGCCTTTTCATCACCACTGCGCGCAATGGGCGCGGTGGTGATGAAAAAGTTCCCCCACTGGTAGCTGTCAAACCAGGTTGCGCCCCGTGCACAGCAAAGACAGCCCTGGAGTTCTGGCGCGATTCACTTCGTGCCCTTCGTGGATCGGCTTGCCCGATCCGTCATTGACCCTTGCGGGGATACGCATCCCCGCTAAAGGGGTGATGCCGTCCCCGCTTTTCTTTCTGATTGGAGATTACTATGAAAAACGGACGTTCTCTTGTGAGCCTGGCCCAGGAACTGGAGCGCCAGTTGCATTCAAAGAAGGATCTGGTGGTGTCATCGCAACTGCTGCGGCACGATACCAACGATGAGGGGGATACCCGCCTCGTCATCGAAGAAAGCGGTGGTCCCGCCAAGTACGGCATCACGCCCCTGGCGCGGCGCCAGTTGGCGGAAAAGCTCAAGATTCCCTACGTTTATTTTGAGCGTATGCGCCACGAGCAACCAGTCCTTCTGGACCGCAACGTGAACACCTGGCTGCAAAGCGAGGAGGATCGACGCATGATCCGCACACTGGACGGACAGGTCCGGGCCGTGTTGTCAGACCGCTACCGCCGGCTCGACAACTTTGACCTGGCTGAGAGCGTGCTGCCCATCCTGCAGCAGTTGCCCGAGGTCAAATTTGAGTCAGTCGAGCTGACCGAGACACGCATGTACCTAAAAGTGGTGACACCACGCCTGAAGTACGAAATGACCCCTGGCGACATCGTGCAGGCCGGCGTGGTTATCACGAACTCCGAAGTGGGCCAGGGAACGCTGTCGGTGCAGCCGCTGCTGTACCGCCTGGTATGTCGCAACGGCCTGATCGCATGGGACCGCTCGCTGCGCAAAACCCATGTCGGGCGAGCGCTAGGCGCAGAGGACGATGGCATCACGGTGTACCGGGATGACACCTTGCGTGCCGACGACAAGGCCTTCTTCCTGAGGGTCCGCGACGTGGTGCAGGCAGCGGTGTCAGAAACCACCTTCCGCCAGATTGCGCAAAAGATGCAAAAGACTTTGCATATTCCGCTCACCGGTGATCCGGTCAAAACCGTAGAGGTTCTGGCCAGTCGCTATGACCTGACGGATACCGAGCGCTCGGGCGTGTTGCGCCACCTGATCACAGAAGGGGATTTGTCGGGCTACGGACTCGTAAATGCCGTCACCCACTTCTCACAGGAGGTCGAGGACTACGACCGGGCGACCGAATTCGAGGTACTGGGTGGCAAGCTGATCGAGTTGCCGACTGAGGAGTGGAAGGGCCTGGCGCAAGCCGTCTGACCCGACCGGCTGACACTCGTCGGCCAGTCGTCATGCCCGTTGGCCTTCAGGCTGAGCGGGCAACGCAAGGGAGGGAAGCGCCGGGGCATATGCTCCGGTGGCTTTTGTCCGTTCCCGTCGGTTAAGCGAAGCATCAGATCGGCCCGCTGAGCCGACAGCCCGTTAATGCGCCCAAAAGTGAACTGCACGAATGATTCCGTTGACCTTGCCCACCACACGCAAACCCATACGCCGTGCGGCAGCTGCGTCCTTCACCAAACATTCAGCATACTGCGGGTTCTCGCAACTCAGAACCACCCCCTGGCCGATGCGGTGTTCCACCTTCCGAACCACCCGTCGGTCTTGCCACTCGATCACATAAATGCCGTTGCCAAACACCTTTTCCGTGCCACGACTCACAAACATGTGGTCACCATCACGAATCCTGGGCGCCATCTCATCGCCCGACATGCGCATCAGTTCGCAGTCCTGAAATTCTCCCCGGAGCTCATCCAGCAACTCGACCATCCACGCCACCGTCTCATTCTCGGCACCGCCGTGCGACTCAGGTACCAGGCTTGGTGTCGTAGCCAGACCCAGCATCCAATCGGCATTGCAATGGAGTCCCTCGCACAAACGTGCATACGACTCCAGATCGGGTAGCCCGGGCCCATCCGCATCGAACCAGCGACTCACCGTCTGAACTGCACGCCCTGTTAACTCCGACACGTACATCATTCGCTTGTTGATCGGAACTTCGGCCTGGTCCAGCCTGGCAATCAGACGTTCCCTGAATTCGGTTTTTGGAGCTGACTTCTTCATCTCTGATTGCTTGATCGACGTCCTTCGACTTCGCACTTCCGGTACGCGCTTCTTGGGCAGTTGATTGGAGGTTCGTTTGTCAGAGAGTGTGCGGTCCTTGCTCATCTCGACGTCCTTTCTCGTGTGTAACAACCGGTCCCCAACCTCCACCTTGCAAATATTCCAACACGACGCGCAAAGCACCAAGTATTGGATCGATTGCAGGTGGCAATCAGCAAATGCTAAAAATTTTGAATAAATATCAGCTTATGCTAAACCCAGAAAAATAACAATCCGGTTCAATCCCATGAGGGAAAACCACTATCGGTCTGTCACACCACGATGCCCCACTGGGGCTCACTTAAGGGAAGAATAATGAGTCATGTGCAACTCTCCGATGTTCAGTACATCAACCTGAGCGTTCTTACCGCCATCAAGATCAGCATGCAGCACGACAAGGTGGCGACCTGCTGCAAGTTCGCCCTTGACGCCGCGCAAGCCGATCTTCTTGAAAACCTGAGTGCCGACCAAATCTGGGCGATCGTGGCCAACGTCGGGCCGGCGACCTTATTTCCCCCGCGCCACGATCTGCTCAGCCTGCTCCAGACACCGCTGCCCTTGGCAGGTCCTTTGGCTGCGGTTCGTTCCCCCAGGCAGCCCGGTCGCTAGCGCAGGGAGACTTGAATGCCAACCCGCGCCGACCGCCATCTGAGGACAGTCAGGCTCGCCAAGGATTGTTCAGAGTTGGGTGCCCGGATACGTACCATCCATTGCATCACCGGCCTACCCCCTCGCGAGATACAGCGATTATTTTTCAACGACCCGCAGGCCATCCCCCGTGGCCGGCCGCCAGACTCTCCTGAGTGGTATCACAGCGCCAATCTGCTGTATCGCACAGATGCGTCCATTTTTTCGGCCATTTACCGCCGCCTGCGGCACGCAGGCTTCGGCGCCGGGGAAACCTTGGTAGGAGCCTACCGCCACTACCAGATGGTGTGCCAGGCACCGAACCGGATCAGCTTCGACAGAGCTTTTGATCTAGCTTCACACACTGACGGCATCTGGATTGCCAAGTCACCCAGCTTCGAGGTCGTGACCTGCCCGGCCTGCGCCAGCGAGTTCCTGACAGCCCTTGGCACGATTCCCAAGACAGAAGGTTGTCCGTTCTGTAAAGTGGTTCAGCGTTACGGCAACGACCCACGCGTGCAGACCTCTTTTCCTACACACCCCCTGCCCGATCCAACGGTATTTCAACATGGCATGGCGATGCTGCGCTGGAAGAAAGAAAGCGGAGCTAATGACAATAGAGAGGCCCCTTTGCCTTCATTTCCGGGAGACATGCAGGACAAGTGATCAAAGAATGGCACTTGGTCCTTCAGAGCAGAGGTGATGGTCATTTTTTCTTCGGCGAGCACGTTTTCTTCTGCCAACCCCGGCTTTGCAGCGCTATCGATCGATGAAGTGCTGGCCGCCAACGCCGACATCCTTGCACGTATCAAGCTCTGCTACGGAGCGGACCGGGAGAGCTTCGAGACCGACGTGCTGGCGCTGATCCGCCGCTACGCAGCCTACGTGCATTTGCTGCCCGCGACAGCGGACAACTACTTCAGCGCGCCGGGTGGCCTGCTGCGGCTCGGCCTGGAGGCTGGGTTCTTCAGTCTACAGGGCACGGACGCCCATATCTTTTCGGGACGTTCGACCATTTCCACGCGCCGTCTGCTCGAGCCGCGCTGGCGGCACGCCACCTTCATCGCCGGCCTGTGCTGTGAAATGCACCGGGTGCTCAGCCACATCATTGTCACGGACGTACAGGGCGAGGTGTGGTCGGGCTACCTGCAGCCGCTGGTCGACTGGTTGGCGGAACGCGGCGTAGCGCGCTATTTCCTGAGCTGGCGCCCACAAGCCATCGAGACCCGCTGCCTGGGCGTGTTTGCGCTGGCGCATGTGGTTCCACCCGGGGTGCTGCAGTACCTGTCCGAGGACAACACCATCATCGTGCCGCACCTGATGGCCAGCATCGGCGGCATGCCAATCTACCGGGATCACAACATCCTGGATGACCTGGTGCGCCGTTCGCTGGCCCTGGTCATCGATCGCAATCTATTGGCCAACGCGGATCGCTACGGTTCGCCGCAGTTCGGCTCGCATCTGGAGCGCTATCTGGTGGACGCACTGCGACGCTTGGCCAGCAGCAATTCCGCCTGGATTCCCAACCAAGAGAAGTCACGTGTCTGGTTCGGCCAGGATGGATTATTCCTGCTGTGGCCGAACGCCGCCGAGGATGTTCACAAACTGCTCGACGCCGACCAGTTGCCGGGCATCCCCAAGGCCGCTGAGACCATGCTGGAAGTGCTGTTGACAGCAGGGGTGATCGAACCCCAGGACGCCGAGCATCCAACCTGGACCATTCATCCACCGGGTGCTAAATCGGTGCTGGAAGCCGTCAAGTTGAAGTCTGCAACCATCCTGTTCGCAGGCATCGATCCGCCACCCGAAGCGCTGGACCTGAAGTTCGTGCGTCGTCCCGGTGAGCCCGATCCGTCCCCGGCGGCGGCGCCACGGTCCGCGCGCCCCGGGGAGCAACTGTCATTGATTCCACCGGCCGCCACATCTCCCGTCATGGAGGTCGCCAGCGAACGGCTCCCACTGACATCGAAACCTCCGACTCCCAAAGCATTCCCGCCCGTAACACCATCGGTCTTATTCACACTGCAGGCCCCGATGCGGCTCAACCCGGTCGTGCGGGAGGCACTGGCGGCAGTCGTCCAGACGCTGAACGAGGGCGCTGGCCCGGCGCAAGGTTGCACTGTCGCCCACGGTTTCTATGTGCCACTCAGCGAATTCGAACGGCGTGGTCTACAACCGTCCATGGCCTTGCGCGCCCTGGCCGACGTGCGCATGCTCGTGCCAGCGCAGCCCCATGGGCCGCCCACCCTCGCTCGTGACTTCAACGGCACACCGACGCTGGGCATCGTGGTCGATCCGCGCTTCATTACCGGATTCGACCTTGACGGATTCACCTTGCAAGATGCAGGGGAGCACTGACATGCTGCTGCGACGCTATGAGATGCCCTGGCGGCGAGCCTACGAGGCCCATGCCAGTCTCGCTTGGCTGTTCGCCTTGGCTTACTTCGTCATGGTGGGCAGCACGGGGCAGTTGCCCAGAATATTGGCGTTACCACTGTCGATAACCTGCTTTCTCATGGCCCTGATGCGCATCACGCAGGCACTGCGGACCCTGGTGCTGAGGGCATCGCTCTGCGGCCGCAGCGTCCAGCGCATCACGACCCAGGCGCTGGCCCCACTTTGCAGCAAGCCGGACGAGGTATTCCTTGGATTCGGCTTTGAGTGGCGACCTGTGCACTCTCAGCGCCTATATGAACTCGCCAAGATCGACTACCGCGAATTTGCCGTTTCGCCTCGACTACTGACCTGGCTGGGCTACGACGTGAATCCCCAGCCCGCCGCAGAGATCGGCTTGTCTTACCTCCACGGCGTGGAACCCCGGGAAGTGCCCCTGTACCGCCCGCTGCAGAACTTCGAAGGCGGAACCCTGCTGGTCGGCACCACCCAGTCCGGCAAAGGCGTGGCCCTCGCCAACCTGATCACGCAGGCGATCCGGCGCGGTGATGTGGTGATCGTGATCGACCCGAAAAACAGCCACCGGCTCAAACGCATTGCCCAGCGTGCCTGCGAGGACTATCGCGAACCGGACACTTTCCTGGAATTCCATCCGGCATTTCCGGAAACCGGCATCCGGATCGACTTCACCTTCAACTGGCAAAAGGCCACCGAACTCGCCTCGCGCATCCAGTCTGTTATGCCGCCAGACACGGGGGGTGCGTTCTCGGCCTTTGGCTGGGACGCGGTCAACGTGGTCGTGCAGGGCCTCATCGAACTCGAGGAGCGGCCCAACCTGGTCAAGCTAACCAAGTACATCGAAGGCGGGATCGAACCGGTGCTGGAGGGATCGCTGCGGCGCTTCTATGACGAGACTTTGGGCGGCAGCTGGCGCGAGATGCCCGAGATGAAAAAGCTGTTGCACGATGCGCACCGGGGCAATATGAGAAAGCCCTCGGAGGCAGCCAGTGCTGACCTGATGGCCTTTGTCGCCTACTACGAACATCACATCGCGCAAAGCCAGCGCAGCAAGGTCATCGATGCCCAGGTTCGTACCTTCCGCCACAACCGTGAGCATTACCAGAAGATCACGGCCAATCTGTTGCCCGTCCTGTCCATGCTGACCTCGGGCGACCTGGGTCCCAGCCTTTCGCCCGACCCCTTCGATGCAAACGACACTCGCCCCATCATGAACTTCGAGAAAATCGAGCGGGCCGGCCACGTGCTCTATATGTGCCTGGATTCGCTGCCGGATCCTTCCGTGGCCTCCGCCATCGGTGCACTGGCGCTGGCCGACCTAGCGGCGCGTGCTGGCATGCGCTATAACCTCGGCGCTTATCGGCGCATTTCGCTGTTTGTCGACGAAATCTCCAATGTCATCAACCAGCCGTTGATCGAAATATTGAACAAGGGCGCTGAAGGGGGTATTTTCACGACCTGCGCGATGCAGACGTTGGCTGACCTGGCCAAACGGTTGGGCAGCGAGGATGCGGCACGCATGGCACTGGGCAATCTGAACAATCTGATCGCCTTGCGCACGAAAGACAGGCCGACGCAGGATTTCGTAGTCGAGACCTTTGGCAAGACAGCCATTCACACGATGCGCGTGGGTCTGAGTCATGGTGCCGACGCCCATCTCGGGGACTTTTCATCAAGCTATTCGACCCAGATCGCCGAGAGCTTCGAGGAAATGGTGCCAGCCGACGTGCTGGGCAAGCTGCCCAACCTGCAGTACTTCGCCTCCGTGTCAGGAGGACGGATCATCAAGGGGCGGTTTCCCATCCTCGATCCGGATGCCGAACGCGAGCCTGTCGCATCGAAGACCACGCCATGATCCGCGCCGCTGCCTTTTTTTCCCTCGTCATCCTGCTGCTTTTGGTGCTGTACATTCCGTCGGCCCATCCACCACAACGCTTTGTGGCGCAAATCCGCATTGAGCACGAAGCCACGACGGCGTTCTGGGGATCCGAGCCCGCGGCCCGAATCCTGGCCCGTGCGGTACGCATGCAGGATGCTACCGTCGAAGTCACGCCTATACCTAAAGCGTCCGTTGCGCCGTCGTCCACCGGGGTGAACAACGCCGTGGCGAAGGAAATGGCATCGGTCAACCAGCGTTTGTTCAACAACCCCTACTTCCGCTCGATTGATGCCTTGCTACTGCTTGGCAGCTATCGGCTTTCCACGCTCCTCGAATGGCTGCCCTGGCTGGCCGCATTCGCGCTGGCGGCGATAGTCGATGGCTGGTTTGTGCGACTGATCAAGGCCAAGGAATTCATGCAGCACGATCCGGAAATGTTCGCCGTCTATGCCTGTCTGGCAATCATCATCATGTGCGCAACGGTCGTGGGGTTTGTGGTGCCCGTCACGCTGCATCCGCTGGTACTGCCTTCAGTCCCGTTGGTGGTCAGTGTGCTGGTCGGTCGGTCGGTGGGGTGTTTTCATAAGCGAGGTTAAGCTGACCCTGCTACTGCAGTTTGCTTAACCGGTGCATGCACACCATGCTTTACGGGGCTATCGCCTTGATCGCCAACCACATCGTTGACAGCGAGGCGGCTGCGACGTAGGGCTGAAGTGTCGTTGGCGCCCTTCGTGCCACTTTTCCCCGCGATCGCTGAGCGGCGCGTCAATGATGCGAGTATCAAGTGTTACCCCATCAACTAGCCTACGGCGTCGATAGCAAGAAATTGGAAGACTGTAAGACGTGCTAGGAAAGTCCAGCCAAGCCAGCCGACCGTAAAATGCAAGCACTAGGATGGGGCCTTACCTTGTCCGTCCTACACACTGGTCGCGCACCAAGCCAAGTAGCATGCTTCCCGCTTGTCGCTTCTCCATTCATTGTTAAACATAGCGTCTTAAATAATGCCGCATAGCCTCCTCAATACCAAGTTGGACTTTGTCCACCGAGTGAAGCATTGCTGGACAACGTCGAGCACCTCTGCAAGTGTCTCGAAGTACCGGTTGTGGGTGGCCAAGCGTCGGGTGAGTTTCCAGACTCGTTCTATTGGTGCCAACTGCGGACTGTATGGCGGCAGGAATAGCAGTGTCAGCACTTTTCGATATTTGTGCAGCATTGGCGCGAGTAGCTTGGCATGGTGGTACCGGGCGTTGTCCAAGACGATCACCATGCGTTTTGCGCAGGTCCGTCGGCGCAGCAACAGCCTCAAGAACGTTTCGAATGTTTTGGCGTCGAACGTGTCACACAAGCTGTATGCGAATTTCCCTGTCTCCAGGCTCACTGCGCCAAAGCAAGCAATCGACTTGCGGGTGGGTGCATGGGTCAACACCGGGTCTTTGACCTCTGGCGCAATCCACATTCGGCAGCGTGTGCCGTGCTGCTGGAAGTGGCATTCGTCCAAGCTCCACAGTTCAAGATCCTTTCGCTTTGCCAGACGACGCAGTTTTTTTAAAGGCTGCCACCAGCAGCGGGTCAGACTGCGCCACTTGTGGCCGGGGTTTGCGAAGACGAAATCCCATTTGCCTGAACATGCGCTGGCACTGGCGCACGCCCAGAATCACCTGATAGCGCTGCTCAAGGTGCGCGGACAACAACTTGCCATCCCACAGGTGGCCCACATGGCCGAAATCGGAGGCGCTGCGACGCAGGTCGCGTTCCAAAGAAGCCCACTGCTTGGCATCCAGGCAAGCTGGCCTTCCCGGGCGTTCACCATCGCGCATCCCTTCCAGTCCGTGCTCCTCAAATCGCTTGACCCAACGCTGTACGGTGCGTCGATCTTCGCCAAAGAGATCGGCAACCTGCTGGCAACTCTGACCACCGGTGAGGAGCAGCAAGCCGTGCAGTCGATGGTCATACCGCGACTCATCGGAGCGGGCAATCTCTTGTTGAATGGCGATTCTCATGATGTCGGAATCTGCAATTTCCAGCTTACGCATAGGCGCTCCTTGCAAACAATCAGGAGTCCACAGTGTAAGTCATTTATGCGGCGTTATATATGTCGTTATGTTTAAAAAGGGATCCCGCCCATGTCACTCTCTAGCTCAACACTGTCAGCCATTCAAAAAGCAGGCGCCGCAATTTTCACGGCTGATGCCAAACTCAAAAATACTGTCAAGGAGTATGCGGATCGTGTCAATGCAGCTATGGGATCAAATCCATATGGTTTGGCCAATGACGCTTTATTTGAGAACTGGAAGACGGTAGCGCGCCTCTCGCAGACGATCACTGGGATCGAAGAGGAGATCAAAAAGGTGTTTCAAGTCGCCTCTGAACTGACAGCGGATGACCAGCCCAGCGTGGTGCAAGTTCTTTCATTGGCCGCGCCGACACGCTCCGTCAAAAAGGGAGTGGTCAGTCAAATTGATCTGACACCTACGGCCACAAATATCAAAACGAAGAAGCCGACATCCAAGTCTATGTCCCGTACGACCCTCCGGCCAGCGAGTTCCATTGCGCAAAGCATGGGAAACCAAAA
The DNA here is from genome assembly GCA_031291295.1 of Rhodoferax sp. Taxonomy (GTDB): domain Bacteria; phylum Pseudomonadota; class Gammaproteobacteria; order Burkholderiales; family Burkholderiaceae_C; genus Rhodoferax_A. The sequence goes on from JARLJI010000260.1 coordinate 228,699, forward strand.
TGACCAGACGCCTACCGATGTGGTCGTCAAGTCAAAGAAAAAGACATCAAATCCCAAGACCAGCGTATCAAAATTGGTTCCGAGCCCAATCCCGGCTAAGGCGGCCAAGGCCGCTAAGCCAGTCAAAGTAGCAAATATCCCTAGCGAGGCGGGGAGTTCGTTGAAGATCAGTGGGAACCCCGCCAAACTGCTGAGTCATTTTGAGCGCGTACTTAACACAAACGAATTCACCGTAATTAGCCAAACGGCCGCTGGGCAGGAGACTGGCATCCCCCTTGGCTCAATGACCGCGGCCACCAAGAAATTGGTCGAGAGTGGTCGAATCATTGCGGGACCGATGGGGAGCTTCAAGCTGGCAAATGTTCAACAGCCTTTGGCTCAATAAAGCTGTACCGCCCCGAACTCAGTTGTAGTTCGGGGTCCGCGGTGATGGGAACGCCGCCGCTTCTTTGCGTTGTTTATATTTGGGTGGTACCCGCGCTGCCGGATATTCATCCCAACCATTCCAATCCCGAAATCCCCCTCATAAAGCACCCATTCCCCGACGACGCGCCCGCCACCGCGCCCTATCCTTCAGTCATGCGCTCGCAAGAGCAACCCGCAGCATCTGAACCGAGATAGGACACCATGTTCTCCACCCTGCCAACCACTCGCGAGCTCGCAACGTTATCAACTCCATTGGGGCACGACCACCAGGACACCATCGAGACGCGCCTGTGGCTTGAAGAGCATGTCTGGCTCTACAAACTCCTGCGCAGCGAAAACAACGTCTCGCCCACCTTCCGCTTCCCCGACCTGATCGCAGCCTGCGTGTCGCTGGTCTTCACGCACGAGGATGCCCCCTTGCACATCTTCCGCTTCCTGGGCACCCAACTGGTGCTGCGCGCACCCCAGACCCCGCGCCGCCGCGAGTCGATGTGGCGCCAGCAGTACGAGTTCTTGCTTGCAGTGCAGCGCTCACCCGCCAACCGCCATCCGAACCCCAAGTTCCAACTCGACCAGTTGACAACCGCCTGCGTGGCCCTGTGCCGTGCGCAAGATGAGTCGGGCACCAGCATCCTCCAACAAGCGCGCCACAACATGGCTGAGCGTGCGCAACGCGGAAAGCAAGTCCAGCTCGCCTGAAATCTGAATCGCTCCCGACCGAACCGATCATCACCCGCCCCTACTCGCTACCCCCCGCTTTCAACCAGCTTCTACCGCATCCAGCCTGGCACCATGCCCGGCCCGGCCTGACCCGAACCCGACCCAGACCCAGACCCAGACCGCCTGATCACGCCAGGCAGCCCAGACCTAGGGCCCGCTTTCCAGCGGCTTGTATCAATCCCCTCCAAAGGGTGCGTCATGCGTTTATCGGCTTTCGCGGTATTAGTTGCTTCAACTGTGCTGGCTGTCATGCCCACCTGGGCACTGGCCTGCTGGGATGAAGCCGCACAACGCTACGGTGTGCCAGCCGAACTGTTGTACGCGGTCGCCCGGGCCGAGTCCAACCTGAACCCCAAAGCGATCAACCGCTCGCACCTTCAACGCACTGGTTCCTATGACATCGGCCTGATGCAAATCAACAGCGCTCACTTGCGAACGTTGGCGCGATACGGCATCCAGGAATCCGACCTGTACGACCCTTGCACCAACCTCCATGTGGGTGCCTGGCTGCTGGCCGACAGTTTTTCTCGTCGGGGCGTGTCGTGGGACGCGGTCGGTGCCTACAACGCGGCTTGTTCACAGCTCAAGGACGAGGCCTGCAATCGAGCCCGAGCCAAGTACGCGTGGCGGGTCTATCAACGACTGCCATCTCGGCATCCACTCACCATCGCTGGGGCGGCAACGCCCTACCACAAACCGACACAGGCACCAACCACCATTCCCATGCAACTTGCCGTCCGGGTGTCACCATGACGAAATCCCCCTCACGTTCGTTCCCCGGCCCTGTCCGCTGGGTCCTGCCACTCTGCGCCGCCCTACTCGCTTCGTCGTGCAGTCTTACGCAACACAGCCGGCAGCAGACAAGTTCGCTCGCGCAAACCGCCCAGCCCGCGCCACACCTTGCCCAGATGAACTTCGGACGTCAAGCTGCATTCGGTCTGTGCACGCCTCCGGTCTGTCCGGTTGTTACGCCCAAAACGCTGGCACCGTTACTTCCTCGTGCAGCGCTGCCAGAGCCCCGACCGACCGCCGCAGCATCGACCCTGCGCACCGGAGAAGAAATCATTCTTGCGTCTCCTGGCACAACGACAGGATCGCCTTCTCCATCCAGGCTTGCCCCGGACTCTCTCGGCAAGACAGTGACCGTGCATTTCAGATTTGGCGATGCATCACTGAGCGTTGCTGACAAAGTCGCTCTAGACAGAGCGGTGGCAGCGGCACCGAATGCCAAACACATCGTCATCTCGGGTCGCACCGACAGCATCGGACCTGCCAGCGCCAACGAGCTGCTTGCCACAGCCCGTGCGCGCACTGTCCACGACTACCTGCGGACTGCACATCCGATTCTGGCGCCTGTTTTGAAACTCGATGCCCAAGGCAGTTGCTGCTACATGGCTCCAAACGACACGGAAAGCGGTCGCAGCCTCAACCGGCGCGTCGACGTCCTCTTCAGCAGTGAAGGGGAGCAACGGCCATGACCCGCTGCGCTACCAGACCGAATGCCTCACCGTCATTCCCCAGTTTTACCTGCAAACAACCCGCTGAGTGCTCGCACTCCCACCCGCCTTGCCAACCCGCCTTTTCTTAAACCAAACGTTTTCAGTCCACACATTTCTGGAGGTTCTCATGGGTACTGCCACTCTCGCCGCGTCCGCTTCATCTTTTTCACATGCATCTTCCGCCCGCAAGCCGATGCTGCTTGCGTTCGCCCTGACCGTCCTGGGGCTCGGCGTGGCCTTCCCGGGCTACGCCCTGGACCTGGTCGGTTTTACCGGCATCACCGGCCCGCTCACGTCGGCCTTGACCCAGATTTCCGCGCTTGGCCCCGGGATCAAAGCCCTGGTGGGCTTCGTCGGTTTCGTGGTCGCGCTGATCTCGCTCTCGGCCTTGCGCAATTTCGGACCAGTCTTGTTCTACGTGGGACTGGCGATCTTTGCTGCGGTAGGTCTGGTGATCGCCGGCGCCATCATGGGTGCGGTCATCTGAGCCACCGGACACCCCTCGGAGGCCCGCATGCAAGCCGACACCTACATCCCGCGTCGTCTCGATGACCAGTGGAAGATCGGGTTCTGGGACATCGATGTTGCCGCCCCGGTCCTGTTTTTCTTCTTCGTCGGCTACCTGTCCGGCAGCAAGCTGTCCTTTGCCGCCTGCATGGCGACGGGCATCTTCCTGTCGCGCTGGATTGCGCGCCTCAAAGCCGACCGCCATCCGGCCTTCGCCGTCCACTGGCTGTACTGGCACCTGCCGGCCAATCCCGTGACGGCGATGCGCGCCACGCCGCCGTCCCACATTCGCCGCATGGTCGGCTAAGCGCAAGGAGACCTCTCATGGATTTCGAACGCCTCAACAGCGACCTCAAGGAGATGCGCCGACGCAACCGCAGCCTGGGCCTGACCGTGGGTGCGCTGGCAGCGGGTCAGATCATCGCCCTGCTGGTCATCCTGAACCTGCTGGGAACGGTGCGCACGGTGATCGTGCCGCCGTCCATCAACAAGAGCTTCTGGGTGATCCGAGACAAGGCCAGCAGCGAGTACCTGGAGCAGATGGCCAGCTTCATGGCCTGGCTGGTGCTCGACGTCACGCCATCGAGCATCGACTGGAAGAAAGACATGCTGCTGGGCTATGTCGAATCCGACCAGTACGGTGCGCTCAAGACCCGGCAGGAGGTGGAAGCCGAGCGCCTCAAACGCATCAACGCCACCACGGTCTTTGCGCCCCAGCAATTGGTGCCCAGCGAGGACGCGCAGAACGTCGTCGTGCGGGGCCGACTGCGCACCCTCGTCAATGGCTTTGAAACGGCCAACGAAGCCAAGGCCTATCTGGTCGAGTTCAGCTACTCGGGCGCACGCATGCACCTCAAGACTTTCAAGGAGATTCCCAATGCGAGCAAATAGACCCAGACTTCTGGCTACGCATCGCCATCCGCGCACGCCGCTGCCTGCCCGTCTGACGGCCATAGTGGCAACCGCCGTCACCGTGCTGACGGCCCCATCGGCTCAGGCGCTACAGCTTATCGAAGCCAGCGACGGCGTATCGGTCGAGGCCATCCTGGCTATCAAGGAGCCCACCCGCATCCGCATCGAAGGCACACCCATAACCGATGTGTTCGGCAACATCCATTCAAGCCATTGTGGTGCCGCCCAGGCACCTTCGGCGATGCCCGGCATGCCCGCCGGAACAAGCCCCAGCGGCCCGCTCACCCCAGTGGCCAACCCCGGCGGCGACGTGGTCCTGGAATGCGACCGCGACAAGGGCGAGATCTACCTCCGCCCGGTCGGCGAATCGACCAAACCCATCAACCTGTTCATCTCCTCCGCGACAGCCACCTACACCCTGCTGCTGCGCCGCTCGGACACACCCGCCGACACCATCGTGATCCGCGACAAGACACCCAAGTCGCTCAAACCCACTGCAGCCACCCCAAGCCCAGCGGGTCCCTCGCCTAACCATATCCGCGCCATGAACGCCCTGCTCGTTGCCATGGCGTCGGATCGGGTTCCGGCGGACATCCGGGTCGAAGAGACCAGCCGCTCCATTCAGCTGTGGACCGAGGCCCGGTTTTCTCAGGTACGCCAGTACGAAGGGCGTGGCCTGCTGGGCGAGAAATACCTGCTGCAGAACGTCAGTCAGGACGTCATGGTGCTGGCCGAGCAGGAATTCGACCGCGAGAGCGGCAACGTCGCCGGCATCGCAGTCGAGCAGCACAACCTGCGTCCAGGTGAGAGCACCAGTGTCTATGTGATCCGGCGCGGGGGTGCGCAATGAACCCCTTACGCCACACATATGGCAACCCAATCCACGCCCTGAACCAACTGCTGACGCGCCTGTCCCCGCGTCAGCGCCAGTACGCCATGCTCGCCAGCATCCTGGTCGGTGGCATCGGTCTGCTGTGGCTGGTGTTTTCATTTACGGAATCGCGTCCGAAGAACGACGAGACCCGAACATCAACCGGGCTCCCCAGCGCGGTCACCAACATCGGCATCATGCCGCCCGGCGGCCAGGTCAATCCGGTCGACCAATGGGTCGGTACGGCCGGACGCAAACTTGCCCAGTATGAGAACGAACGGGACGAACAGGGCCGGTTGAACAAGGACCGGCAGGCCTTTGAGTCCAAGACCCTGCAGCGCTTCGCCGATCTGGAGCAGAAGCTGACTTCGACCCAACAGGCGGCCCTCAATCCGCCGCCATCAGTGCCCCCGACTTTGCCCACGATGCCCGCACCTTCAACGGGCATGCCTCCGGCCACAAGCCTGCCACCTTTGCCACCACCCTCCAAGGGATCCTCGACGTCAGCCCTGCCAAGCGGCATGCCGGGCACCCCATCTCCTGGGCAGCTTGACGAGATACCTGCGACGCCTGGCATTACCCGCATCACGCTGACAGAGAGGAATAAGACCCCCAGCGCGACAAGCGCAGCGACCGGCACGGGGCCGGATGCCAATTCGCCCAAGGACGTCCACACCGTCTCGACCTTCCTACCCGTGAGCTTTACACGCGGCACGCTGCTCGGCGGACTGGATGCACCCACGGGCGGCCAATCGCAGTCCAACCCCCACCCGGTGTTGATCCGTCTGTCGGACAACAGCATCCTTCCCAACCGCTTCCGCGGCGAATACCGCGACTGTTTCGTCGTAGCCGCAGGCTACGGCGACATCAGTTCAGAGCGTGCCTACCTGCGCACCGAGAGTTTGTCGTGCGTGCGCGCCGACGGCGCCACACTGGAAGTCAAGATCCAGGGCAGTGTCTATGGCGAGGACGGCAAGGTCGGCATGCGCGGGCGCCTGGTGACCAAGCAGGGCCAAATGCTGGCCAATGCGCTGCTCGCCGGCGTGGTCAGCGGCATCGGCCAGGGCGTGTCCACTGCATCCACGGAGTACAGCACCTCCGCACTGGGTACGGTCGCCAGTGCCCAGGGGGCCGACGCCTACCGCGCAGGCGTCGGCTCCGGCGTGGGTCGCGCATTGGACCGCCTGGCCCAGTACTACATCAAGCTGGCCGAGAATACCTTCCCGGTCATCGAAATCGATGCCGGCCGTGAGATCGACGTGGTCATCACCAAGGGCGTTCGTATCGATGTGCCCATGACGGCCAGCGCGACGCCCCCATCGCGCCCAACGCACATATCCCAATCCCCCGAACGTTTCCCTGAAACCCGCTACCTGGAGGTTCCTGACGATGGCAACTATTGATGTCCGGCGCGCGCCCACACGCGCCTCCATGCGCACGCCTGCAATGCTGGCGGTCCTGGTCACCGCGCTCTTTTGCGTCGTCTCCCCGGCACGCGCCTCGACCGCAGAGGAAGTGCGTTTGCTGGCAGCCCTCAAAAAGGCCCACCCCGGCACCCGCTTCACCGAGATCTCGCGCTCCCCGGTCGACGGCATCTATGAAGTCTGGATGAATGGCAACGTGGCCTATGTGGCGGCCAGGAATCCGCGTTACTTCATCTTCGGGCGCGTCTTTGACACGCAAACGATGCGGGACATCACCGGGCCGAAGCTGGCACAGGCATCAGGCTCGTCGGATGAAGCCGTTCGCCCTGGCGTCTCGTCGCCTTCGGTATCGTTTGATCAGCTGCCGCTGGCAGACGCGATCAAGACCGTGCGCGGCAACGGTCAACGCAAAGTCGCCGTGTTTAGCGACCCGAACTGCTCCTTCTGCAAACAGCTGGAACCCGAGCTGGCCGGTATCGACAACGTGACGGTCTACACCTTCCTCGTGCCATTCCAGGGCGAGGCCAAACCGATCGCGGTCTGGTGCGCCACGGACCGTGAACAAGCCTGGCAGCGCCTGATGCTGCGCGGTGACAGCACCCTGTTGAGCACGGCCACCGCCTGCCCCCACCCCATTGCCCGCAACCTGGCGCTGGCCCATCAGCTCGCTGTGCACGGCACACCGACCCTGATCTGGGCCGATGGCAGCCGCACCGAGGGTTACATCGAGCGCAACGTGCTGGAGGCACGCCTGCTGCAGACCACGAAGGAGGCTCGACCATGAACACGCGGTTTCAACTTCGGAGAGGGGACACTGGCCTAAGGGCCGTCGCACTGGCGGGAATGCTGGCCCTGAGTGGCTGCGGCAACCTGTCCGGTCTGGGCGGCGGCTCTAAATACGCCTGCAAGGCGCCCGAAGGCGTGGCCTGTGATTCGGTGTCCGGCACCTATGCCAATGCCCTTCACAACAAGCTGCCCAGCCAGCGCCAGCAGCAGTCCACAGAAACACCAACGCCGCCAGAGCCGTCGCAGTCGACTGCACCACATCGCACGCCATTGGCAGCAGCACCAGCCGTAGTGACCACCGGCACGCTGATTCCCCCCGACCACGGAGCCAATCCGCTGCGCTCGCAGGCCCGAGTGCTGCGCCTGTGGACCAAGCCCTGGGAAGACGCCGACGGTGATCTCTATGACCAGGGTTACGTCTACGTGCAGGTCAGCACCGGCCAATGGCTGATCGACCACGTGCAGCGCCAGATTCGCGACACCTATGCCCCACTGCGCCCACCACCCAGGGCGGCAGAGGCGACTGGGAACGTCAATCAGGGGACTGGCGGCATCACGGAGCCGTCAGATACCTTGCGGACCACGCCTGCGCAAATATCTCCCCCACCATTCGGTAGACCCTCCGTCGGCATGCCCGCGGCTACCTCGTTCAACCGCACGCAGTGAGGCCCACCATGACCCCAACGTCCACCCCCGCCCGGGCATCCCGCCCTCACACAAGCCCGTTCAACCTGGGCCAGCCCATCGACACCCCAGCCGAGCAGTTCGCGAGCTGGTTGCCTTACTCCGCCTACCTCGCCACCGAGAAGATTTTCGTGAACAGGGACAGCCTGGGCTTCATGCTGGAAGTGATGCCGCAGTCCGGCGCCGACGACCGCATGGCCGAGGTCCTGGTCTCGCTGTACGCCAACTGCCCGCCCGGCACCGGCATCCAGTTCCATTTATTCGCCTCGCCCCATGTTCGCGCCCAATTGCGCCAGTACGCCAACCTGCGTGTCGAGGACGAGGATCAGGCCGAGAAGGCCCAGCAGTGGGGTCGACCCGCGCGCAACGACAACCTGTTTCGCAAGCTGGCGCGCCAGCGGGTCGGCCACCTGCTGCAGGGAGCCCAGCAGTCGATGACGGCAGGGTTTCATTACACGATCCGGGATTTCCGCTTGATGCTGAGCGTGTCTTTCGTCGGCGACGCCGAGGACCTGAACAAACGGGACGAACTGATGGCCTTGCGCGACTCGATGGCCTCGACGCTGCGCTCCGCCTCCCTGCCGAACCGGGTGTGCGACGCCGCCGACCTGATCAACTGGTGCGCGCTGTTCACCAACCCGGACCGCATCTCGCAGACCGATGGACCCGACCTGCGCTACGACGACGGCCGCGAGATCCGTGACCAGATTGTCGACTTCGACACCATCCAGGACCCACACCCCAACGGCCTGACCCTGTGGAAGGAGAACAGCCCGGACGTGCTGGAGGCACGCTTTTACTCGATCAAAAGTTTCCCGGAGCGGTTTGCGCTGTGGCAAATGGGGTCTTTGATCGGGGATCTGATGCAGCCTGCCCTGCAGTACAGCGCGCCCTTCCTGCTGACCATGGGGGTGCATGTGTTGGATCCCAACGTCACCAAGTCGGTGGTCATGGCGAACCACGTGCGCGCCACCCAGAACGCCACAAGCAAGATGGCCGACGTCATGCCGGACGTCAACAAGAAGCTGCAGGACTGGACGGCGGCTGCGGATGCCATCGACACCGGTGGCAGCCTGCTCAGCCTGTACCACCAGTTGGCGATCTTCTCGACGCCTGAGAAAGCCGTGTCTGCCCATGAAACGGCCAACGCCATCTGGCGCGGCCGGGGCTTCCAGCTCAATGCCGACGCCTACATGCACCGCCAGGCGCTGCTGGCCAGCCTGCCAATGACTTTGACCGAGAAGTTCCACAAGGACCTGGCCAAGATGCGTCGCGTCACGCGCAAGACCATGGCCAACGCCATCCACATGGCGCCGCTGATCGCGGAATGGCGGGGTACGCGTACACCGGCCCTGGTGTTCGGCGGACGGCGTGGCCAGCTGATGACGCTGGACATCTTTGACAACGACCTGGGAAACTACAACTTCGCCATCATCGGCGCGCCCGGATCGGGCAAGTCCGTGCTGATGAACGAGATGGCCTGGTCCTACCGCGCCATCGGCGCCAAGGTCTGGATGCTGGACCTGGGACGCTCCTTCGAGAAGCTGTGCCGCAAGGCCAAGGGCACCTACATCGAATTCCGGCCCGATGTGGACATCTGTCTGAACCCGTTCACTCACATCACGGACATCAATGAAGACATCGACATGCTGGTGCCCGGCATTTCCAAGATGGCCTCGATGCAGCACGCGCTGGAGGAGGTCCAGTACAAGGCCATCTCGGCCATGGTGCTCAAACTGTTCCGGCAATACGGCAACGATCTACGGATCACGGCGCTGCGCGACGCCTTCAAGACCGGTTCTATCGAAGAACTGGGCATGGTCAATGACCAGCGCATCAAGGACCTGGCCATCATGCTCAACCCTTACGCGCGCGGCGGCCAGTACGAGCGCTTTTTCGAGGGCCGCAACAACGTCGACTTCTCCAACGACTTCATCGTCATCGAAAACGAGGAACTCAAACGCCGGCCTGACCTGCATGCGGTGGTCAACATCCTGCTGCTGCACCAGATCACCGGCGAGATGTACCTGACGCGCAACCGGCGCAAGGTGCTGTTCATTGACGAGCTCAAGCAACAGCTCGGCGACATCGGCGCCGACGACCCCGTCAAGGCCGCCGTGATCGAGGAAGCAGCGCGCCGTGCCCGCAAATACGGCGGTGCGCTGGGTACTGCAACCCAAAGTGCCGACGACTTCTATGGCTCAGCCCAGATGGAAGCCGCCTTCAACTGCTCGGACTGGGTGTTCCTGCTGCGCCAGAAGCCGGAATCCATCGAAATGCTGGACCGCAAGGGACGCCTGGCCATGGACGAGCCCAAGAAGCGCCTGTTGAATTCGCTGCGCACCGAGGCGGGGGTGTTCTCGGAGCTGTACATCTCCTCGCCAGTCGGCGAAGGCGTGGCGCGCAACATCCTCGATCCGGCCACGCACCTGCTGTTTTCCAACAAGCTGGAAGACAACGCGCCAATAGACGAACTACGGGCTCAGGGCCTGAGCGTGGACGAGGCGATCACCGAGTTGCTGCGCCGCCGGGGGCATGCGGTATGAAGACCTCCATCGCCCAATTACTTGTGAGTGCCGTGCTGTCGGTACTCATCGTCGCTGCTGGCCTGGCACTGTATGACCGCACGGTGATCCGCCCGGCCTTGGTCATCGGCATGGTTGACGTCGCCGAGGTTTACCGGGCCAAGGAAGCCGAGTTCACCCAGATCCTGACCAAGACCACTTTGGAGGAGGACCGCCAGAAAGCCCTGCTGATGGCGCGTACCTTTGCACAGCGCCTGCCCATGGCGCTGGAGGAATTGCCGCGGGATTGCGGCTGCCTGGTGGTTCTCAAAAGCGCCATTGCGGGGCCAACGCCGCACACCCTTGATTTGACACCTCTGTTGCGCAGAAAGGTGGACGCCCCATGACGCCCTCATCCACACCTCTACCCATGCCCAGTGTCCTGGCTGGTCCTGACGCGAGCAAGTGGTCGGGTCTGCGACGCCACACGGCGGAATTCCTGCGTCATGTGCGCCGACGCTGGTACCTGTACCTGCCAATAGCCGTGATCTGGGGCCTGGCTTACACCCGGCTCTACATCGACCCGACACCGCGCCTGCCAGTGCTTTTCAACTGGACAGCCAGCCTGCCCTACCGTGTTGCGCTTGTTCGCTATGGTCCACACCAGCTTGAGCGTGGCGATTACATCGTGTTCTCGTTTGCTGGTGAAGCGCTGGAAGCCTACCCCGGATTGCGCAAACAGCCCTTCTTCAAACAAGTAAGGGGGCTGCCCGGCGACGTGGTGACGGTCGAAGGACGCGCGGTCGCGCTCAACGGCGAAGTCGTTGGTGTTGCCAAGACCCAGGCTTTTGATAAGCGAGCCCTGGAACCGATCGCTGCCACCGTGATCCCAACCGAGCACTACTACGTGCAGGGCACGGGTCCCGACTCCTTCGACTCACGCTACCGCAGCAGCGGCCTGGTGCGCGCGGACCAGGTGATCGCCACCGTGCTTCCACTGTTCTGAGGAGAAATCATGCCATCCACTATTCAGAAACTCCCTTTGACGCTTGCGCTCATCGCGGCCTTGACCCTCATTGCCCATTCGTCGACACGGGCGCAAACCAGCCCGGCGCGTGGCAGCCTGCAGAGCACCAACGACATGCCCCTTGCCGACTACCTGGGCCTGTTGCAGCAAATCGCGCCCGCCGCTGAAGAAGGTACAAAAGCCTATCTCGCCGCCTTCCACCAGCGTTGCGGGCGCACCTTAAGCACGGTTGAATTGCGCCGGGCCATAACGCGGGGCGAGGGAGACCCTGTGCTGATGGGTTTGATCCGTGCCAGCCATCTGAAAGACTCCACCGCACGCGACTATTGGGTCCAGCAGTTGCGCTGCCCGGACAAGGGGCCGCGATGAGCCCACGCCTTGTTTTTAACCTTCTGTTGACAGGTCTTGTCATGCTGACCGGCACGTCCTGGGCCTACGCCACTGACCTCGGCGTCATCGGCCCAACCTACGAGATCAGCGAACCGCACCTGCTCAAGATGATTCAGCAACGCCTGCGCGAGAAGGAACGCACGGGCGAACTCAAACGCCTGGAGGAGGAGGCCAAGGCGCGCGGCGTTGAGGCCGTCACCAACCCGCAGCCCGTCGCAGGCATCCGTACGACCGAAACCGCACGGACCTTTTATGTCGACCCAAGCTTCACGATGGACCGCAACATCCTGGACGCCCAGGGCCGACTGCTGTTTCCCGCAGGCACACGCAAAAATCCGCTGGAGATCGTGTCGCTGTCCAAACACCTGCTGTTCTTTGACGCACGCGACCGTCGGCAGGTCAACCGGGCGCGTGAATTGCTGGCCACCTACCAGGGTCGGGTCAAGCCCATCCTGACCGGAGGCTCCTACCTGGACCTCATGAAATCCTGGCGTATCCCCGTCTATTACGACCAGCAGGGTTTGCTGACACGGCGCTTCGGCATCCACCAGGTGCCAGCCCTGGTCTCCCAGGATGGTCAGCGACTGCGCATCGACGAACTGGAGATCACGAAATGAATCGGCGGCTTCACCGGATTGCGCTTGCGCTCGCATCCGTGCTCATCCTGATCTTGGGCGTGCCACCGATCCCCGCACTGGCCGCTGGCATCGCCACCTGCACCGGCAAATTCCCGAACCGGATCACCGACATCTGCTGGTCCTGCTTCCTGCCGTTCAGCATCGGCAGCACGCGCATTGCCAACTTCGGCGACCAGGAGGACATCGACAACACCGGCAGCCCGGTGTGCAGCTGCGGGGTCAATCCGGTGATCGGTCTGTCCATCGGCTTCTGGGAGCCGGCACGGCACGTCGAGGCAGTGCGCAAGCCCTTTTGCCTGACCTCGCTGGGCGGCATCAACCTCGATCCAGGGATTCCGGCCCCCGAAGCAGCCCGGTTCACAAGGTCCGAGGGGGATGGCGACGGGGGCAGTTTTTACCAGGCGCATTACTACACCAACCCCGTGATGTACTGGCTGGAGGTGGTGGCGGATTTCCCATGCCTTGAGAGGGGATCGTTTGATCTGACCTACCTCACCGAGGTCGATCCGCTCTGGAACGACGATGAGCTGACCTTGATCCTGAATCCCGATGCGGTGCTGTTCGCCAATCCGGTCGCCATTGCCGCCTGCGCCGCCGACTGCGTGGCCGCGTCCCTGGGCTTTGGCATCCGCGACATGTTCTGGTGCGCGGGCTGCCAGGGTGGCCTCTACCCGCTCGACGGCCACGTGCCCTACCACCTGGGTGGCGTGCGCACCGCCGCCCTCATGGCCCAGCGGCTGACCGCCAAGCTGCACCGCGAACTCGTCTCGTGGGGTTGGCATGGACGCGCCGGCCTGTGCGGGCCCTACTTCCTGCCAGTGATGGACAAGACCGCCTACAAGACCCAGCTCACCTACCCCATCCCGGCCACCGAGAAGGATGGCGGACGCTGCTGCCAGCCCTTCGGGCGCACCACCGTCATCTGGGGCGCTGGCAAGGAATACCCGGTCATGGGCGAAGACTTCGCATTCATGTTGTTCAGAAAAAGGAACTGCTGTGTTGGCTTCTGATCCTTTCATCCGGCCCTTCATGCGTATTTCGCTGGCCCTCACTGCCCTGCTCTTGAGCAGCGCCCCCAGCATGGGCACCGCCTGGGCCCAATCTGCACCCGTCATCACGGAGGCAGACCTGGAGCGCGCCCGCCGCGAGCAACCCAACATCACGGACCAGGACATGGCACGAGCCCAGCAGAAATACCGCACGCCGAGCGATGCCGAGCTGAGCGCGGTGCCCGTACCGATGCAACCGATCATCGACGCCCTGCCCCAACCCAAAACCAATACACCTATTGACCTGGAAGCCCTGGCCAAAGGTTACAGCGCACAGTCAGATGCCATGGCACAGGCGCAGGGATTCGCGACAGGACCAGGCCTTTTCGTGTTCATCAGCCTGTCCATGCCGCAGGCCACACTCCAGCGCCTGGTCGACCAGGCGGCGCGCGCTCAAGCCTCCGTGTTCATTCGGGGGCTTGCGGGTGGCTCACTGCGAACCACAGTGGCCCAGGTGCAAGGCCTGATTGGCCAGCACCAGGTTGCCATCCAGATCGATCCGCAGGCCTTTGATCGCTTCGCGATCGAGCGGGTACCGAGCTTTGTACTGGTGCGTGACGGCACGCGCCCGGTCTCCTGTGCCAGCGGCACCTGCGCGCCACCCGAAGGCTTTTTGCGCACCACGGGTGATGTCAGCCTCGACTACGCGCTCGAACACATGCAGCGCAGAGCTCCACAATTCGCCAGGGACGCTACTGGATTCCTACGACGCATCAAGGGACAGGGGAACTGACATGCGCCGCCATATTCGATCTGCCGTCATCTGGTTCACCCTGTTTTGCTTCGTCACGACGCAAACTGCTGCACTGGCCCAACCGAACGCAGAAGGCACGGTGGCAGGCCAGGCCGCCAATGCCGTGACCCGAGGCCAGATCACGACACACCGCGCCACCGAGGTCGTGCCCGGCTACACGACAGCGCCACCCGAATCAGCCTACTACGGTCAGCCGAGCCTGGCCGCTCAAGCCAACGCCCGGCTCGTCGCCTGCGCCTTGACGCCCAACGACCCGGTCTGCCAAGCGCAGCGCGGCGCGCTGTCCTCTGCCAATACCCCGCGCGATGCCGTCTCCCCCAATGACCCGGCGGTGCTGGCGGCACGCCGTATAGCGAGCAACCCGGCCACCACGCTGGAAGACATCGCGAGCTACTACAGTGGCTGCCAGGTCAGCACCGTCGCCACCCCCGCCACCGAAACCCGCGGCTGCCGCCAGTACAGCGGCAGCGCCCAGCAGTCGTGTGCACGCACCTTGAGTGTGTCCGTGGCACGAACCGAAAGCTGCACGCCGGGAGATTGGTTCGCGCATGCCGGATCGGACAGCACCGGGCTGGACGTGCAGTGCGTGCCGGATCGGCCAGTTTCGCAGCAGCATTTCCGCATCACCAGCAACGGTGCGCCGCAGGCCTTCTTCGACATTGACATGACGACGCCGCTGGTGTTTCCGCGCCAGGTGGCCGCGCTGCCTAACACGCCGTACGGCTGGGCCGATGGTCCGAACGGCGTTTGGGTTGCCGACAACCAGTGCATCGGCGACGCCTGTCACCTGACAGCCATGGTCGCCAACACGTACCGGACGATCTGCACCGGCAGTGACGGCGATGCGGGGGACTACAGTTGCACGCAAGTACGCCCCTTCCTGGAGGTCTACGGTGCCTGCCCGATCGGGACCCAAAGCGGCAACAACATCCTGACCTGGACCGGCAGCGGCGAGGACTACTCGTCGAGCTACCTGGATGAACCCACCTGCTATGCACCGTCAGCGACGTATTCGTCTTACTTTGGTTATGACGTGACGGGCATCTTGCAGAGCACTTACTGGACGGTCTCTTCCCAGCGCCCCATCATCGGCTGGCGCGTCAATCCCGCTTATGGCCCCGTTCCGCAGTTGACCCTGCGTTACGACCGACCCCGGACTGCTGTGGCTGAAACAGATCAATGGGATGACCAATGCCCAACCCTGAGCCAAGGAAACGGAACCAGCACCCGCTGCGTGGTGGCCGGTGCGGCGCGCTGTGTCGACGGACCGGCCACCAAGAGCATAGACGGCGTTCCGGTCACACGCGCCTGCTGGCGCTACGAGACACCGTTGTCCTGTCCGCAGGGCGCCGGCTCCAACGAGTGCTCCCCCCTGATTGCGGCAGGATGCACGCCGGCCAGCACAACCTGTCGCCAGATAAACGCAACCACGGGTGTCTGTGAGGTGACCGAGAACAGCTACACCTGCCCGGTGGCACCAGGCACCAACGTGACAGCAAGCAACTGCCCCGCCAACGTGTTCTGCCTCGCGGGGAGTTGCTTCAACACCAGCTATACGAACGACAGCGACTTCGCCCGCTCCATGTCTTTCATGGAAGCCGCACGGGAAGCGGGCGTCTACCTGGACACCAACAACATGCAGGTGTTCAAGGGCGAGGCCAACAGTTGCCGGGACCGGCTGTTCACGAACTGCTGCGCGGCAGACGCGTCTGGCACGGGCATGAGCAACCAGAGCCTGTTCGGTACCGGCTCCCGACTGGTATACGACGTTCTGATGAATTCGGAGAACCGAGAGTTTCTCTACCAAGGGCTTTCTGCCCTGCTCACCAGCGGCGGGTTCAGCGGTTCGTTCACCAGCTATGGCGTCACGGTAGCCGTCAACGGCACCGCCCTGCCCGCTGGTTCTGCGGTGATGTATTCGGGAGAGAGCATGGTGATCGCCTTTGATCCCTGGTCGCTGGCCATCGCCGTCGTGATTTACGTCGTCATGTCAATGATGTCCTGCAACGAAAACGAAGGAAAGCTCGCGATGAAGGAAGGTGCGGGCCTGTGCCACAGCATTGGCAGCTACTGCTCCTCCTGCATCCGCATCTTCGGCTACTGCGTCTCGTGCATCGAGAACACCACCGGCAAATGCTGCTTCAACAGCAAGCTGGCCCGGATCATCAATGAACAGGGACGCCAGCAGTTCGGCAAGGGCTGGGGCAGTGCCGAGGGCCCCGAGTGTTCCGGCTTCTCGATCGCCCAGTTGCAAAGCATGGATTTTTCTGCGATGGACTTGACTGAGTTCTATGCGTCCATCGTGCCCAAACTGCCCAACGTGAATGCCCTCCAGAGCGGCAACGCCAGTCGGGCCAGCAACTGCTACTACGGTCAGGGGAAATGCCAATGAAGCTACCAATGCTCCTAATCGTCATCGCAGCCGCCATGCCAGCGTTTGCCGATGAATCTTCAAACGTGTACTTACCCCCACGCACGGCCGTCCCAGATGCCCGACCGGTGCTGCTGGCCGCGATTCAGGCCAGCAACGGCGAAGCACATGGCGTGCTGACCGGGGACATCGCCAATGCGATCAGCCAGCGTTTCGGGGCCACCTCACCGATCTTCATCGACGTCACCACCGAACGCCGCTACCAGCAGCCAGGCTGCAGTCGGCTCAAGGTGTCGTTCTGGCAGGACGGCGTGCTGCTGCCCGGTGCCAAGGCACCGCGCAAACAGACGATGGAATTTGGCATCAACTACTGCCTCGACGGCTTGCCGCCGAAGTCGCTGCTGTGAAGGGAGCGTCATGACGTACCGGCACACTCACCCAACCCTTGCCCCGCTAAAGCGGATGACTTTGACCGTCCTGATCATGCTGGGTACCTTGACCGCCAGCGCCCAGGACGGCCCGCGACGCTATTGGTCGGACACCTGGCGCGGTTGGCACTTCTACGAAGACCCATCGCCAGACATTGAAGTCAAGCCCGCGACGTCACCCAAAACCGCGATCCCGGCAGTACCGACCCCGCTGCCCAAGGCACCCGAACTGGCAGCGTTCGAACGCCTGCAAAAAGCCGTGGAGGAGACCCGCAACATCGCCATCATGCAGCCGACCGAAGCCAATGTGCGCCGCTACATGGAACTCGAATCCCAGGTGGTCGAACGGGCGTCGTATTTCGCAGACGTGGCCCAACGCGTGGCTTGGGCCACGCCGGAGCTGGATCCAACCCTGCAAGGTCGCCCGGTCGGGGCGAAGGCGCTGGAGGTGTTCGAGCAGCAGCAGCTGGCGGATCGCTCCCGTTCCATCGCCGACTTGGGCCTGGATCATGTGCTGTTCTTTTTCTACCGCGCCGACTGCCCCTACTGCCACGCGTTCGCACCCACGCTGCAGGCCTTTCAGACACGTCACGGCATCAAGGTCGTGGCCATTGGGGTCGATGGCGGACCGATGCCGGGTTTTCCGGACGCGCGCGCCGACAACGGCATTGCCACGACCCTGAAGGTGACCCAGGTCCCGGCCGTGTTCCTGGCCCAGCCCTTTACCGGAAAGATCACGCCGATTGGTTTTGGCGTGCTGTCCGAAGCGCAATTGCTGGAGCGCATCGCACTGGTTTCGACACCACAGGCCGATGCCATGCTGCCCGGCGCCTCCAGCCAGATTGGCCGTCAGTCTGTCTATCCGTAGGAGTCCGCCATGACCCGTACCCTGTTCCAAAAAACTGGCGCCTCTGCCGTCGCCCTTACCCTGGCGGCTGTCACCGTATTCGTTCCGTGTCCGCTACTTGCCGGTGACCTCAATGCCGAGGTGAACACCATGTTCAACAACTTGGGGGCCATCGGCAACTACACCGCGCCGGGGGCCTTTCGCGGCCAGACCTTCAACACCTATACCGGTGGCAACCTGATGATGCGCTCCCCCAACAAGGTCTACCAACTGGCTGCCATCCAGTTTCCCAGCGCCAAGGCCGGTTGCGGCGGCATCGACGTGTTTGGCGGCAGCTTCAGCCACATCTCCGCCACCGAGTTCAAGAACATGCTCAAAAACATCACGGCTGCCTTGCCCGGCATTGCCTTCCAATTGGCACTGGAGGCGGTGTCACCCCTGCTCGGCGGGTTAACCAAATGGGCGAAAGGCTTGGAGACCTGGATCAACAACGCCCGCATCAACTCCTGCGAAACCGCCAAGGCCATCGTCAGCACCGCCGCTGAGGCGACCGGCTACAGCTCGCAGGAGACCTGTGCGGACCTGGCCATCGAGATGGGACTGGAGAGCGACCGGGATTCGGCGCGGCGGCGCTGCTCTACCGACCGAGCCAGTATTTTGGCGTCAGCCCGGTCGTCGGGTGACGCCAATATCCGCAACAAGGCACCCTTCGTCGGCAACCTGACCTGGAAGGCGCTGCAGTACACCGGTGCCTACCTGGATGATCAGGAACGTGAACTGATCATGAGCCTGGTCGGCACCGTGATCTTCTACCCGGAAGATGCCAACCGGGACCCGGAACCGATCGCGCCCACTCTCACCTCCATCAGCCAGTTGCTCTACGGACAGGCTGCAGGCACCGGCACAGACGTCGTGCAACACCTGCTGCGTTGCAACGACTACACCAACTGCGATGCGGTGACCTTGAACACCGGCTACACCCACACCCCGTTCACGGCGAAGGTGGAAACCATGATGCGGTCCATTGCCGACAAGATCGCCACCCGCACGGCCATTCCCAACAACTCGCCCGAGGTCGGCTTCGTCAACCAGACCACCGAGCCGGTCTACAAGATGCTGTCCATTGGCGCCACCATTCCCGGGTCGGGTCTTTCGGACAGCCTGATCGGCCAGTACCGGGATGTCATCGCCGCCGACTACGCCTATGTCTTTCTGGAACGCAATCTGCGGCTCGGCATGGCCGCGCTGGACAAGGACTACACCCTGCAACAGAGCCAGCGTGAGCGGGCCAACCATATCCGCCAACGCGCCCAGGCCATGTTACTGCAGCTGTCGCAAGAGAAAAACCTGCTGTACCAGAAGGTGGGTTCCTTTCGAGCCGTCTCCAGCCATCTGGAACAACTGGAGCGCCAGTTGCGATCCAGCATGCCGCAACATGTGCTGGACATGCTGGGCCAACAGGCAGCCTACCTCTCCCGCTGACAGATATCGAGAACGCCATCATGTGGGAAATCTACGCCTACCAGAACTCGGACAGCCTGTTCGGTGTATTCAACGCCGCAGCCGCCATCCATGCCTCCAACGACTACCTGTCTGCCGTGGCGGCGGTGGCCTTCTGTGGCTTCGTCTCCGCCCTGATCGCCTATGCTTTCGCGCCTGAGAAGCTGCAGGGCTGGAAGTGGCTGGGCTCGGTGGTGCTGGTGTTCTCCGTGCTGATCGTGCCCAAGGTGACAGTCGGCATCGTGGACAAGACCGGAGGCTCAGCCGTCAAGATCGTGGACAACGTGCCTTTTGGGGTGGCAGCGCTGGGAAGCCTCACCAGCACCATCGGCCACACCTTGACCGGTCTGTTTGAGACCGCCTTCCAGGTGATCCCGGGGCCTGGGGCGCTTCCTTCGGAACTGAGCTACCAGCAGAACGGCCTGATGTTCGGCAACCGGCTGATCCGGGAGACCGGCAATGTGGTATTTCCCGATCCGGGCTTTCGCACGGACCTGATCAACTTCATCCACAACTGCACGACCTACGACCTGGTTGACGGCACGTTGGATCAAGCAACCTTCTCCAGCTCTGGCGACGTCTGGCCGCTGATGGCCTCGCCCAATCCGGCGCGCTTCAGCACGGTGACGGGTGCCGGTGGCATCAGTATCGACACCTGCCCAAATGTCTACCTGAACCTTAATGGCCGCTTGCCGGCCCAGATCACGCGGATTCAGGGGCGCCTCGCCTTTCAGCTCAACCCGACACTGCCAGGGGCTGCGGCCGCAGCGGCCATCGCCGGTCAGGTGCAGCAGGCCTATCTCAAGAACAGCATCGCCAACGCCGCCACGACAGCGGCCGACATCATCCGGCAAAACGCCATGCTCAACGCCATCGAAGACACCGGGAAGATCGTCGGCCAAAAAGTGAACGACCCGGCGGCCATGGTACTGGCGGTGGGTCGGGCACAGGCCGTTGCCCAGCAGAATGCGTCCTGGCTCAATTACGGCAAAGTAGCTGAACAGGCGCTGCCGGTGTTCCGCAATGTGGTCGAGGCCGTGACCTACGCCCTCTTCCCCTTGTTCGTCTTGCTGCTCCTGCTCACCAGTGGCAGGGAGACCATGATGGCCTTCAAGGGCTACGCGGCGATCTTGATCTGGATTCAGCTCTGGCCGCCGTTGTATGCGATCCTGAACTATATGGCGTCAATCTATGCAGCCTACGACCTGGCCGCTGCCGCCGATCTCGGCACCGGCACCAAGGCGCTGGCGCTGCAGACGGCCTCGACCATCTATTCGCGGGCAATTTCGGGGGAAGCGGTGGTGGGTTACCTAGCGATCAGTGTGCCTTTCATCGCCTGGGCGGCGCTCAAGGGGATGCAGAACATGGGCACGGCGCTTGCGGGTGGTCTGTCCGGGCTGCAGGGCACGTTGTCTGGTGCGACCAGCAGCGCGGCCGCTGGCAATGTGAGCATGGGCAATGTAGGCATGGACCAGATGCAATTGGCACCCAACCGCACCTCGGCGTTCATGGGAAGCATGCAGAACGACTTGACCGGAAACACCCTGTCTTCCAACGCGCTAACCGGACGCACAGCGGCCAGTCTGCTGCGCAACCAGGGGTTTGCGTCGCGCGTGGTGTCGATGCGGGTGTCGGAGCAGGACGTGACCGAAGCCAGCCGTCAAGCGGAAACGGCGCGCAGCGAGGCAGTTTCCGCCGGACAGCAGCGCTCGGCCACGCTCACGGAAGCCTTCACGCGCGGTGTCAGCAAGCTGCGTTCAACGCACAACAGTACGGGCACCGCATCCAGCAGCTTCGAACAACTGGGAGAAAGCCTAAACAACCTCGATCAGATCGCCCAGAGCGTGTCGCAGCGCACCGGACTGTCACAGTCCCAGGTCGCACACATCGCCTTCGGTGCCAGTGGCTCGCTGGGTCTCTCCACACCTGCCCTCAGCGCGAAAATCCAGGGCAGCGCGGGGAAGAACTACCAGTCCGGTATCCTGAGCGATGAGCAGAAGGTGCTCAACACCATGACTACCGAGCAGCTCGCCGCGTTCAAGCAGTTCGGCGACCGGGTCTCACGGGACAGCAGCGTGATGAATGTGATCGCCTCCGACAGCAAGGAAGGACGCGACATGTCATCACGGTTGGCCACGGCGACCTCTCAGGCGGAACGCGCTGAAGCGGTATTTGCTCAGCGCCAGGGACTGGCCGAACGCATGAGTGCGGCGCACGAGCGTGGGGAGACCTTGTCTATCGATATCGCCCAGGATCCGCACAACCTGGATATGTTCATGCGTTACGCCGAGCAGTATGGCGGTACCAGTGCGGCGGCGCACACCATGATGGGGTCTGAATTGGCGCGGCAGGGGTTGCGGCCGATGCGGGTGTTTACGGATGGGACGGCGCTGCCCTCGTCGTTTGGGAGCGTCCGTGAGGCATACGAGCAGGGGCGTGTAGAGGGATCATTTGCGCCAAACCTGGACAGCGACCGACAAGCGAACGACGCGCACGTGGCCGGACAGAAGACCAACGTCGCGACGGGCAAGACTCTACATGCTGGGCCATCGCCGGTCAGGGCGGAGATTCAACGGGCTCACGACCATCTTCAGGGCCAGACGGCAGGCGCCAGTGGGAAATTTGATGCGAAGGCTGAGATCATCAAAACCCCCGACGACACGCTCAAGTCCCGGAAGTCGCTGTTTGTCCAAACCGGCAAGCAGGTGATTGGCGATGCTGACGTGACGCTCGACGCCGCCAAGGATGCGGTGAAGAATGTGCTGAAGCGCGACAAGTAATCACGGTTCGTGACCATGGGGGTCATTGTCGTCTCGGTGAGGCAGCCCCGGTGATGAAGTCAGCCTTCCACGGTCTAGCCAGTAATTGCGGGCTTGCTCGTCCTGCACCGCCGCAAGCCCATCAGTCTCGTCAAATTGGGCATGGGACCGACTGAGGCGACCGCCAATTCCTGTGAGAGCACCGCCGATAGCCACGCCTGCGACCGCCCCGATACTACCCAGCACGATCTTGAGGCCGGTGCTCTCATTGAGCGCCGCAAACACGCCCACCGAAGATCCTAGCAGGATGAAAATGACAAAAAGGGCTTTACGCATACGGGTCTCCTGAAACATTCAGGTTACCCGCACTCGCGCGCCTTTCAACTGACTCCCTATCCGCTTAGCTGTGTAGCTGGCAGTTGCCACGGACAACACTATAAAAACGCGGTCTCTTCGCAGCTATGAAAATTGACTCGTAACCAATCGGACGGCACCTTGACCACGCTATCAGTTCAGAATTGTGGCTGCCAGCGGAGTGGCAGCAATACGTCAATGCGACTGTTGTTTGGCCCCAACGCTCCGATCTCTACCGAGTATGCCCCGAGGCAGAATCATTGCCCGCATATGGGGTGAGCAGCAAAACTATTGGTTCTGCTTTGAGAGAGTCCGGGACACTCTTATCAAACACAACCTTGACGATACCCTTCGGTTTCTGCAGGCTTGTCTTTCGCACCGCGTTATTGAGTCCATTTTCATTTTCGGCTGCCGAAAGTTTCAACCGTTGCACATTTCCCGCCTTTATATTTTCGACTAGCACGTTGCGTTGCGATGCAGCCGTAGCATCACTCAGCTTTGCTTTCTCCAGTTTGCCAAGTAGCCATTCGCTGAAATCGAGTGTAAAACTCAGCGTCGTAGACGTGCTCGGCTTCGTCACCTTCTTGGACTTCGCTTGTTCTTCGCCCTTGTCTGCCAAGGTTTTATCGGCTGCCATCGGCATGTGCCTTCCCTGGACGACGACAATCGAGGCCCAAGCTTCTTTTGTGGCATTAAATTCGCTCTTAAAGTCATCCTTTCCATGCAACACCAGCGTAGCGCGATAGGCTATTACGTGGGGTGGCGCGACAGGCTCTCCAATGCGACCTACACGCTGAGTTAGGCTCTCCTGCCGCGCAAGCGCCCCAAGCGGCTTCAACCGGGCAAACCGCTTCATACCGTTCTTGCGTCGAACCAGATCGTCAAGTTTCTGCGTGGTGGGATTCACCATGTCCCAAGTGGCCAAGAAATACTGGGTGCTACCGTTCACCTGCATACTTACTAGATCGGCTACGTCACCCGGTTTTTGATAGGCCGAATTGCGATAGAACGCAAGCGCGACGTCGTTGAGAGCCGTGGGTCGGCACTGCAAACACAACACGCTGGTCTTGTTGCTACTGTCCGGCCGCGCAAGATCGCAACTTTGATCTACGACGAGTAGAAAAAACTCTGGTTCGCCAGCAGTGTTGAGCTTGGCAAATAAGTCACCAAGTTCAATCGGTGCGCGCTTCGTCTCCCGAATGTCATCGTTTATGTCCATTCGCATGATCGACCGGACATACATGTCGGCGATGCGACTGCTAGGCGGCACGGCTCCCGGAAAAGATCCGTATCCGATCGCCTGCGGCAAAGTTGTGCCAAGCTCTCGCACCTTCGCGTCCTCGAGAAGACCGGCAGCTAAGAATTCTGAAACGAGCCACGAAAGATAGTCCGGCAGCACCGCCTCTTCAACTGCGAGTTCCGCTTCGTGTAGCAGCACAAGTTCAGAAGGCTCGACCATCGCGAGATGCTTTCGAAGCGCTTGGGCGGAACGAATCGCCGCGAGCCAGTATTCGTCCAGAAGATGCGCAAGAGCCTGCTTTTTCTCATATTGTTGGACCAAGCTACCCAACTGCGCATCGATTTTTGCATTGATCTCCGACTTCTCGATGAAACAGAAAAAATCGGCGCGCAGACCAGTGTGTTCTTTGAATTGCTTCTGATTTGCGGCGGCACCTGGACGCGACGACATTAGCACAATCAATGGGTATTTTGAAAGGGACCCGTTCTGACGCGCCCCAACGATAAGTTGCCCTATCTCCACCGCTCGATGTAGTGCGTTGTCTGCGACGGCCTCATCTTTAAGAAAGAAATCAAGAAAGATAACTTGGCAAGCCGTAACATCCAAAGCGGATTTATCGAAGTGGGGCAGCTTGTCGACCTTCCACTTGAAGCGCTTAAAGAGTTGCTCCAAACCATCAAGGTTGCTCAGCTTCTCAGTCACACTATCCAGATATTGTTGAAAGAGCGATTCGCGCAGCCAAAGCCAAGGTTTGCGGTCGCGAAGCGACCACAGCTTTTGCACGATTGCTTTGTCCTGTGTGAGATCCTCGATATCTTTCGGAACAGAGGGATCCAATGAACTCCGGTTGAACTCTCTCTTAAGCATTCCCACGCGCTTGGGTTCATCACGAAGTGCATTTGTGAACCGAGCCACGGCCTCTCCGTCCAGGTCAGTAACGTCAGCTGATGCATATGCGTCATCTATAACGATCACTTTCTTGAATGTCTTCTGAATTAGCTCGTTACTTGCCTGCATGCTCTGCCTCTCCATAGGTGAAAACGAAACCGTGGTGGATGCGTTCCTCATCTGGGTCTGCAAGTGCTAAGTTCAGCGAATTCCCCTCCGCGAGTTTCTTGGCTATATACAGTCCCATGCCACGACCTTCGCCAGAGGGCTTGGTGGTGAAAAAGGCATTGAAGACTTCGTCACCACGATCCTCCGGTATGCCAGGCCCGTTGTCAGCAACAGTCACGGTTTTCGCACGACGATCAATTGAAAATGAAATCTTTGGGTCAAATGTTTTGGCCTTCGCCTGCATCTTCAGCCAGTAGACGGAGTTAGCCACGAAGTTCTCGATGATCTGCAACACTTGGCCGCGCACTGCGGTGATCTCCACCGCGCCCGAACCCAAGCCGGACGTATCACACTTGATGTCATGGCGATCGAACTGGGGCCCATGGACTTCGACGACGTCTTGGAGCATTTGCACAAGATCGAACTTTTCTTTTCGTTGACGTCCAGGTGTGGCAAGAGGATCCAAAACCCGGATTCGTCGTTCGAGGGTACTCAACTGATCCTTCAGTGTGCGGATCTTTCGCCCTTCAGTGGAGTTCCCAGGCTTGTACGTCTGGAGGATCGAAAGTGCATTTGCGGATACCCGGCCGAGTTCGTGAAAGATGAACTCGGTCATCAGGCCTACACCCGCCAAATGAATGTATTTATCGATATCTTCTTCAAAGGAGCGCACGGTGAGTTTCGAGCGTTCCCACGCTTCAGAAATGTCGGCCATGCGAGCGAGCAAGGTGTTGATGGCTCTGACATCCTCAGGATCCTTGACTTTCGTTCGCAGGAATTGCACCTGCTTGAGGGCATCCTTCTGCGCATCTTCGAGACGCTTCTCTAGCTTAGGGAACTCTTTGGCTGCTGAATCATCTTGTGCGCCTTCTATTGCATTTAGATAGCTCTTGAACTCGACTACGAGCACATGCCGCAACAGAGCGATCAGCGCGGCCTTTTCTTCTGTATCTCGCAGACCCTCGCGATTCGTTTGATCCTGCAGGCACGGATTCCCCTTGCTGGAAATTCGCACCGCACCAACAAGTTGTTTACGATTCATCTTGTAGCCCGTAGTCGCCAGGGCGATGCCGTCCAAGTCAAGCCAATCGTCGCGAGTCTCCGCATATGGATACACCCGGTAGTGATCACGAAACAGCAGCAAACCACCGCCCCAGCGGGTAAGCCATTGCAAGGCCGCTTCGTATCCTTCCGGCTTATCGAGACGAAGTTTCTGCCGGTTGAACCAGTGTGCTTCCATCTCAAACGGGCCGAGACTGGCTAATCCATGCACCAAGCTTCCAGTAGGAGGTGGTGTCTTATCCTTAGCTTTTGGGCGCTTGCCTTTCAAGGCCAGCGCGCTCCAAAGGTGGACCCCTTCCAAGCGGAAAATTTTTGTCTGTCCATACGTTTTGTAGACCACCTCCCCCGTTAGAACTGGTTCACCGTCTTTTGGAAACGAAAAACTAGCCGTGCATCGTGCATGCGCATAGGTGAGCTGGCGGCTTTGAAACGCAGGAATATCGACTGAGATTCCATTAAAGAATAGGCGGAGATTCGGCCGACTCAGTTGTGTCAAGAACGGATCTACAAGCTTCGCAAAGTCGGTCTTTGCCAATGACTCGAGCTTTTCGGTCGACCATTCGTTTGTGAGGTTTGAAACACGGATCGAAGTCCCATGATCTGCCGCCTTGACTTTCTTCAGCCCCGTCTTTGGTGACACAGGAAAGTCGCTCAAATCCATAGCTGGATTCTTCTTGATTGCGGACCAGTCGATCTCTAGCTCGTTCCAGTGAGTTTCGCCTTTCTTGGATGTTTGAACGAGAAGTAGATCCCCCAGCCGAACAGCTGATAGACGGCCAATTCCTTTCTCGCCTAGGACGCTCTGACCGTTGTCGTCATCACGCTGGAACAACCGATTGGTTGTTCCGATCGTCAGATAGATTCCGCTTAGATCCTTATCTGACATGCCACTACCGTCGTCTTTGACCTCGATCCAGTTGTACTTGGCATAGGCCGCATCAAGGGCGTTGATGAACCGTCCGTGCTCGGCCTCGGCTACTGATGCTATCAGCCCACGTTGATCGACCGGTGGCGCGCTAGTCTCAATGACCGACTCGAGCATCTGCCGCACAGTTTCCTCGGTCGGCTGCTGTTTTCGTTCTATCAATTTCTCCAACGACTGCCGCACAGTCAGGTAGTCGCTGCGCTGCAAGGTGACATGTACATCGACGTCGATCCGTGTCGCACGAGCGTCTAAAGAGTTCTTAACCAACTCATAGATTGCAATCTGGTCGGAGCTAATAAGCTCGGCGCCCAGTTCCAGCAGCACACGCGCCTTGACAGTTATTCCCATGATTCTCCTTCTTCACAGTTGGCGCAAAGAAGAACTGCGCCGTCTGTCAGGGCAGGCGTACGGAATTTCCTTCTGCACGAGAATGCGCTCGCAAACACGCTGCCGACCGTTGCCCGAAAATAATCGAAATGAAATGACCTCAAAGTTGACATACTAGGCAACCTTGATCATCATCTTCGTCCGGCTCCTCAGCTTGGTCGCTTTGTGCAAAGACTTCCATGAGGGTGGCGTTCTCCTTGCGGGCAGCTTTTCTATGTATGCGAATCACATGTTCGCGTTTGATTTGCTCGACCCTGGCCGGTTGCTCCAACTCGGCAAGGCTTTCGCCTTGGCTCCAAGTGAAGAAGTTCCCCGTCTGTTCGTATGGCTTCTCGTATGCCTTGGCTTTTTCATACAGATCAGGGTGCGTCTCTTTGAGCCGTACCCATTCAATCTTCTGCTGGTAGAAGCAGAAGTAGCAGCCTGACCTTGTCCGGCCCCACTTCGTATATGGCGGCATGCCGACGCCGGAAGTTTTGAGGATGTCTTCGATGTCACGAAGAATCAACCCATCTTCCTTGAACGGGTAGACGGCCTTGATGTTCGATTTATGACTGATGTAGCCACTACGATCTTCGTCGGCTCGTAGGCCGACGTAATTGATTACTTCATCGTCACCGCAGTGTTGCTCGAAGGGCTTGAGCTTTAAGGCGCGCGTACACCAGCGCCGGTGATTGGAGGGGATCATTCCACCATACATCTCATACCAGTGGTCGAACCCTACATCTGCATTTAGCCGAATCACATCCTTGCCCAGGTAACTGGAAATGCGCTCCAGATACTCGTAGGTTTCAGGCAGTTCCTTTCGAGTGTCGCTGAAGATGTACTCCATGTTCGGAATCCGATCGCGCATGTACAGCGCGAGCGCAGCGCTGTCTTTGCCGCCGGAGAGGCTCAGAATATGCCTAACTCGCTTTTCGGTTGCCATTGGAATTCTCCTCTTCTGAAGCATGGGTGACTGGGGCTTGCAGTTCCAGCAGTGCTTGCGCAAGTGCCGAAGCTGCGAGTTGCGCATTTCCTTTGGTCTCTTTCGCGATCAGATCCATGATGCTGCGCGCCACCGCGCTGGACTCGTCTGATGTTGCTACGAACAGAGACGATTCTTGACCACCTGGCAGGGTCAGCGTCAGGCCGACAAAGCGCTCAGAAGCTCTGGGTGCCAATCCACGCTCGGTGACCATGCGCATCCACCGTTTGTACCGGCCGCACGATTCGGTGATCTCCTGTGCAAACTTTCCGATGGTTTCGTCGACCCATGCGTCTAGTGGCCGTTGGACCAAGAGGCTACCGATGGAGTCCAACCACTTTTCATCGGTGAGAGACAGGTCTGTGCACCGCAGGATGAAGCTTTTGAGCTTGATGTCCGCCAGATCCGATGCGGTGCCCGCACATTCCGCTTGGAGTTGGTTTCGCACACGGCTCAGAGGGCCTGTGATGGCGAATGCCTTGCTTACCTCTGCAGACATGGCTTCCTGCAATCTGCGGTGCGCCATCCCCATATCTGAAAGCGTGTTCGTCAACCATTCTCCGAAAGGCACCTTCACGTTGGCCTGGGCATAGGTCTCCGGGAAGCTCGAAGTGAGCAGCTTGATCGGATCCTGGGCCTTCTTCAGAACTGACCGCACAAGGCTGGCATCCTTGCCAACACGACTGGTTTGCAAGCTGAATTCCGGAAGTCGCGCGTGCCAGCGATACAAGCTCCGCGCCAGCTCCAAGTATGTCAGCTCACCGCCAACCGCACAGCCGATCGCAGTGAAGGTTGCCTGATACTCAAGCAGAAGTTTCCTGCTGTCCGCTCCTCTGGATAGTTCACGCAATTCAAACATCTGCGGGTTCTTGTACATCCGCTGCAGGTGTTCATTCGTCAATTCGAGAATCAGCGTTCCTCGTTCGAAGATTGCGCACTGACTGCGGTGAATCATCAAATACAAGACGATCCAGATTCCAGCGGGTCCAGCTCTTACGCCCAATGGCGGCGCTGCGAGCACCGACAGGACACCTGCAAAAGTTGGCGCGCTTGAAGACCGTAGCTCCTGTGAGATCGCAGCCCAGACCTTGGAGATATCGATTGCCGCATCCGCAGTGGGCTCAGCCAAGCTCCAGTGGCCTTTCTCCTCGCGCCAGATGCCTGTCTGGCGGAGCAAGGTGTTGTGAATGAGTCGCTCCGGCGGGTACTCGCTAGACCCGCACAGTTGGCCTGCAGTGTCCCCGCTCAGGATGAATTCGAACATCCGCTGGCGTGCCAGCACAATCGCCGAAGGCGGTTTTTCTTTGTTGATGAGCTCGTTGACGATTCTCGGCGTTTGGCTGTATACCGACTCAAACAACCATGAGGCGAGCTGGCTGGCGTTCATGTTTCGACTGTTGGAAATGAGTTGGCCGTTGTACCAATACTCTGGTCCGGGGTTTCCTGGAACAGGCATCAACTGACGCAGTACCAACAGACTTACCTTTTCCGAAACGTCATGCAAACGACCGGCCACGTACTGGCTGGTCCATGGATCAAGGCGTTTGCTGGTGACTTCCCGCTGGACCGCCAGCCAGATGGAGTATTCGGCAAGCGCGGCACGACTCTCCGGGGTGAGTGACAAACTTCCGCAGATGCTGAGGCTGTCGGTCTCCTCTTTCAGTCGTTGAAGCGTCAGAGCCTCGTCGCTTGAGCCTTCCATGACCAGCACCAGC
The DNA here is from genome assembly GCA_031291295.1 of Rhodoferax sp. GTDB lineage: Bacteria > Pseudomonadota > Gammaproteobacteria > Burkholderiales > Burkholderiaceae_C > Rhodoferax_A. The sequence continues at coordinate 258,501 of JARLJI010000260.1, forward strand.
TTGATCCAGCCATCCGGCCGAGCCTCATCGGACTTGAATACGGGCGGTTTGGGCCATTGGGCAGGCGAGCCGACAAGTACACCGACGGTCCGAATCGTGCCGGATTGGTCGTAATGCTTGTTTGCAACGATGAGTCGCTGTGACAGCGCATGCGAAACGCCGGAGATGACAAGTTCGTCTTCGCCGCTTCTTGCAGCTTTCTCGTAGACGGCCTCGATATTGACCGCATCCGACACCGCGAAGGCATATTCCGTCTTGTTGCGCCGACGTACAAGCAAGCCCTGCTCAACGAGGCCGTCGCAGTGCTTGGATACCGAGGCCTTGGGCACATCGCCGAGTGCGAATGTAATGATCTCTGACGTGATTGGGACACCCAAACCCGCGGAAACAAGCTCAAGCACGGCGATGCTCTTGAGAACTCTGACGGCTTCGGGATCGAAAGTTTGCCGCTCCATCGAAGCCAGAGCAAAGGCCCATCGGCGCTCGGCACTCAGGTCCCTGAAACGGAGTCCATAACCACTGGCGAGGTAGTCGAATACCTCGGGTAGTCGATACCAGATAGCAGAGTCGACATCATGGCAATCTGCAAAGTCACGCAGGCCGAGCGGCTCGTTTCCACGCAGAAAAGCGTGGAATGATCGTTCGCTTTGACCGTAGCGCTTCGCGACCACTGCGAGCGCTGCGATGCTGAAAGGATGCAAGGGATAGAGGGCTTCCGCACGCTCAAACAGAGCTTGGTCGGCTGCGGTCAAGGATCGCAGGATGCCCAGCCTTTTGGCCGATGCGTACAGCGCCTGCGCTTCACGAACGACCTCCCGATTCGAGTGAATCGCAGCTTTGACTCCGATGGCGTGAGCAGCAAAATGTGCGTAACGTTCGACGGGTTCATCGAACGGAATTTCATCAAACCGCGACGCCACTTTCTGCCACTCGTCGCCAAGCGCCCGGCCTACACCTGCGGCATAGCTTGCGAAATGCTGGTGCAGCATGGCCACGACGGCCAATTTGGCATCTTCCGGCTGGCATGCTTGTTCAGCAATCTGTTGCAGCGCGATCAGATCCCCTGTTTCCGGATGCAGTGCCGCATGCTCGACAAACTTGCCAACTTCGTCGATGAGCAGCAGGACACCATCGAACCCCTCCGCAACCATGGCTTGCGCAAAATCAGCTGCGAGACTACCGGCAACCGAGTTCACCGGCATACCCTTGTAGGTCAGCGCTCCGGTATCCAGTTGCTTCTTCAGCGCCGACAGCGCTTTGCCTTTGCCGAGATGACCCAGTGCCTGACCGATGGCTTGAGCCAGAGCGGCACCAATGGACACGCGCGCGCCGACGATCGCCAACGGGAAACGGTTGGCCGTTTTGAACAGCGGCACGAGTTGAGGCGCACTTTTGGTGATCGCCAGCGATGCTGCAGGATGCGATTTGCGGCCGCTCAAGAGTTGAGCCACCATGACGCCCAGCGCGGACTTTCCGCTGCCATAGGGGCCTACGATCTTCCAGGCCCTCTGCGCATGTTTGTCGACCAGACCTTGCCCTATCTGCTTCAACGCACTCGCAGCCGCCGGCGTCAACAAATACTTCTTGACAGCGGATTCGTCGTGCAGGTCCCTGTCAAGCGCGATGGATCGCGTGTGACCACCACCCAACTCAATGCTTTGCAAAATGCGATTAGGCATGTGAATAGGCCTCCTCTGCCCGTCGCAGCTGATACTGCGAATCCAATTGTTTCAATTTCAGTACAAGGCTTTGGGTGTCTGCTGTATCGACGAATCGGAGCGCACCTTTCAAAGGTCCCGCACAAAGGGCTTCGACGAACACCCTGAGTTGCTGTTCATCGAGACGGAACACGACCCCGGGGCTGTAGGCCCCTTTGAGCAACCGGACAAAATCGACCGACAGTTCGCCCTGACCCTCGGGTGCTAGGAAATCGATCAGTGCAATTGCGAACACGCGGAGGGAAAGTCCCATCGGCGCACGTGGCTCACTGTTGAAGATGGTTCTCCCATCCTCACCCTTGACCGCTCTCAGCAGGCCCAGGTCTTGCATTGGCGACCAGGACGTATCGTCGCTACCCCGCTCTTCTTGGTAGTAGGACTGGATGAAAATCGAAGAATGCTGTTCCAGTGTGCTGGCCGCCAACGGGCGGGCAGCCCCCTCGCCACGGCGCCCCAGAGCGGCGACAAGTTGCTTGCGCTCAAACCGGATGATTTTTCCTTCTCCGAAAACCTCGTTCCAAGCCGCAAGGCCCCCTTCAGTGCATAACTGCCAGTGAATCAGCCACAAGGATTCCAGGGATTCCAAATACGGATCCCAAGCCTCTGTCCCCCCGAACAGCTTGATCCCGACTGGCCCTGGCTCGTGACCGCCACCATCGGCCGCCTTCAGTACGCCTGTAGCTTCTGCCCAGAACTGAAGCGACTTCACCATGTTCCGCCCAATGCCCAGCACATTCATTGCGCTTTCTTCGTTGCGCAGCAAAGCGCGGTCTGCTTTCACCGCGCGATACACCTTGGGCAGCCAGCCGTAGCGGCACACAAAGGATTCATGTCCTGAAAATCGATCCACGTTGCTCTTCATTGCGTCCCCAGCGTTTCTTTAATTCTGCCAACCCTATTCGTCTGGCACTTCATATTTGCTGCCCCGATGGCGCAGCCAAGAGGTAAGCGGTATTTATGTTTATCCATAGTATTAGAGCATCCAGGGTACTTGATTCGATATATACGCAGACTCATCTTGCAAAAGGAGCGTTGCACCCCTGGCGGAGTCAAGAAGGGAAATGGTTTTCCTGAGAGTCAGCGCGAGATTTTTGTGGGCCATGGTCACGCTACCTTCTTTCTGAGCATCAGTTGGATCATTGCGAACAGACGATGGAAAAAGTAATCAACATGATCTGCGTCGATCACGGGTTTCTGATTTACTTCGTAGTGCCGAATGAGGTGATCGTTGCCTATTGAGGTCAATTGATGCGCCTCAGCGTCCAGCCGTGCGTACAGGGCAGGTTCCGCTGTCACTGCACTCAGAATGAGGTGGACCGAGTTTTTCTTGCTTGACGAATCCGCCAGAGATTTCAGGCGCTCCCAGCAATCCCATAGTCGTTCCAGAGCTTCCCGTCTGATCACGGGATTGGGGTCTGAAAACTTGGTTCGCGCCTCTTCGAGTAAGACATCCAGGGTGCGATCACCCGTGTTGAACACCGTGCGTCGGAGGGCAAGATCGATGACCGGTGGCAGTAAGCGAACAATGCGACCTGTCGGCTGCATCTGGAACGCAAGGCCGTTGCGCCCGAAGTAGCGGTTTATCGTTTCACGAAACTCTTCCTGACCGGCTTCTTGGTCAAACGTCAGGTGATCGTGTCTCAGGAATTTGTGATATTCACGTTGGATAGGCTTTGCCACCATGGCATGCACGAATGCCACGAAGTCCAAGATAAGGAAGGTGTCTGGCGCGAATGGCTCCCACTGAGAGATAAAGCTCTCCTCCACTCTTTTTTTAGTTTGCAGCGGCCATTCCAACCCGCGAATTTCTCCGATCACAGCAGCGCCAAAGGCGTTTTCGTCGCATCCACAGATGGCCTGTCCGTCGGCACAGCGCTCGGGAAAGCGCTGACCGAATGCGCCGCTGTTGATCGAGGCCTGTACCGTGGCGACGATGGCCGCCCACACCACCGGGGTGATCACTTCTTCGGTGCGGGCCACAGGCCCATTTTCGCGGTCGCTGAAATAGTCGATCATACGGGCGCCCTCTTGCGCGAGGCTGGCTTGGGGGCTGCGGCGTTGATAGCTTCCTGCAAGGCCGCAACGCTGGTCAACACCACATCCAGGGAAGGGATGTCGCCGAAGATCATTCCCGACATGGCTGCATAGTCCCGCCCGAGTGCGTCGTGCATCGCAGCGTCAGGGGTCAGCGTGAACGTGCCTGCGGCCGCAGTGTCCAGACCCAGGTCCGGGCTGCCGAAAAACAGTCTGGCGTGCGTTGCACAATCGCTGGCAAGACCGTGATCGGCTTGCCAAGCTGGCGCTCCCTCCGCTTGTGTGAGCCGATGGACGTCGTAATAGTGCCGCGATACGCGCTGGCCTTCGTGTCGCAGTTCTTGACGACGGGCGTACCACTGACGCAGACCGTGGAGGATGATGACCTTGTCCCAGAACGTTCGTTCCGGCTGTACCGTCGTGACATTGCGGACGGCAAGGTCCAGATCGGTCAAGTCGGCCGCCACGTAGGGCATCACTGTCGCGGCGATGTGCGGGTCCAATGCGGATTTGGCGCCGGCCTCTATTTTGACGGCGGCGCGAACGTAATCGCCCTCGTTAGCCGTAACCACGGGATACCAGAACAGCAGGGTTTGACCGTCCTTGTCGTCGGGGTCCGCCTCCAGTCGGAAACGTCCTCCGGGAATCGCAGTCGTCGCGATGTCAGTGAACTGCGTGGTCAGCTGCCCCGCGATGTAACCTTGGCAGGCATCGCGGATGGCGTCGAGCCGGGCACGGCGCTTTTTGCCGCTAAGCCCCTCCAGGTCTGCCGCTTCGACACACTGACCTAGATCATTGCGGAAGATCGTGATGTCAATGTCCTCCGAGAACCGAGAGATAAGTCCGAAAGCCTTCGACAGGGATGTGCCGCCCTTGAACAAAAGTCGCGGGCCGCCAGCGGGCAGGCCGTTGAACAGCGCGTCCAGAGTCCAGCAGACCCAGAAGTCCTTCTCGACGTTCTGGACAGCGGTGCCTAGGCGCGCTGCCGCGCCTAGAAAAAGATCCCGGCGCTCGGCATCTGCGGCCGCGATCACGGTTTGGAGGTCGGCGTTCAAGCAGCCACCCCAATCACACTCTTCAAGCTGGGACGTTTCGCATTTCCGCGGGGCTGAGGTCGTTTTAGCACTGTAGCAGTCGCGGTTTTGGGATCGCATCCCGGCAGTTCGCGAACGAGACTTTGCATCCAAGTCGGCAACGTACTAAAGCCTTCCAGAAGGTCTTTGCGTATGGCATCGCCGTGGACCGGATCTGCGAGCAACTTGCTTAGCTTACTCAGAATTCGCTGCCGGTCCGTGGCCAAGGTGTCTTTTAACCAGTGTAGGGCCTGCACGACACGCATCGCCGGCCGGCCGGCCCAGTACAAACGGCTGGGGGCCGTCTGCTTGAACTCGATAACGAGGTTGTCCAGCCTGACGGCCCGACGTCGGGCGTCCGTGTGAATCGTGACGCGGGCGGGCACCGCGTCCGTCAGACCGAGGTCGTTCGCCGCAGTCATGCCGTCGACGAGTAGCCGAAGTTGATCCCGGCGCGCGATAGCATCCACAACGGCGCGATAGTCCGGATTGGTGGGCCGTTTGGTGAGGCGGTTGATGGTCGGCCTGTCGTACAGACCCCTGTCGATGCGTCGCAGTTCACCGTCGCGGACCATACGCTGCAGCGTCTTGTCGACGGCATCGCGGCTGCCGAAGGCCGCGAAGTCCGTCGGCACCCAGACATGACTAATCCCGTCGGCGTTGACTAGGGATATGACAGTGGATTTGAGGTCGGACATAAGTGTCCGATGTTTGTAGTCGTTTTTCAGACTTTATGCAAGCGTTTTGTCCGAAAAATATGGTTAATTTCGGACGATGATGTATTTTATCTAACTTTCAATTGTCCGAAATTTACATCTATTTTTCGGACGAGATTATTTCTTTCCGCTACACAACCAAGAGGAACAGGCGTGACGACGCATCGCACAGGGTTATCGGGGGCCTTGATAGTGTGAAAAAAGCAAAAAATCGGCACCGAGGCACTCGAACTCGCCACGCAAGACATGCCATCGCCCCACAAGCAACGAATCATTTGAGATTCCGATTTGACATTTCCGCCGTCTGATCGGTGCCATCGGCTGCCCGACCTCCCAGCGCCAACAGCCAAGGACCTTGCAAAACAAAAGACACCGTCACCTCCCAGATCCGCACCCTTGCCCCCCATGAAAACCTGGCCTGGTCGGGCGAACTCATGCGTGATGACCTGGGGCTTCTTGGTGCCCGTGTTCAACGCTGAAAGTGCCTTCTCTCGTAGAGATCAGCCGCCGAGAGCCTCACAACGTCCCAAACCGGCTCTTGAGAGCCCTTTCCAATATAGGGGGGGCAGGATATGGGGGTAGAAAGTAAAACGGACCGCTAGGCCTGTGTTTACTTGCTTAATGGCGAGGCGAATGCACCCCAACGTAACAGATTTTGACTCAGCCAACCCGGACGAAGGGAAGCCAGCTTCGTGGTAACAACTTTTAAACCGAGCTCCAAGGCAGCGGCTCCTAAAGAGAGCTGATCGCGCCCAATATATTCTCGAACGAACAACGAACAGGCCCGATGAAAAAAACACTGAATGTTGGGACTTCGCTGCGCCGCTGGCGCCTTTGACCAGCCATCGTTCCGACAACTGTTCCCAAATCGTTCCCAGGCTTGGCATGAAAGACAAAAGGGTTAGCGTGTACTTACACGCTAACCCTCGTCTTTACTGGTGCGGCTGGCAGGAATTGAACCCACGACCCCTTGGTTCGTAGCCAAGTACTCTATCCAACTGAGCTACAGCCGCGTAGCCGCAAATTGTAGCACGGCCGAAAGGGGGATCGCGCCCTCCCTATCGAGTCCCCAACGAATTCGACAACGCGCTATTCAGGGCGTTGTACATATTCATCCCCTTGTACATGCCCAGGCTGTTGGTGCTGGCGTTGATCACGGTCTGGCTCTGTATCTGCTGGTTGTTCAGGGTATTCTGGATAAACGTGCCAAGCGCCGCGCCGCTGATGGGGGCGGAACTCACGGTAACGGTATTCAGAGTGACGGAACTTGGGGACACTGCGCCCGGAGATACGGGGTTCACGGTGGCTGGACCCGGAGACACAGAACTCGCTGTGACAGGCCCTGAAGATACAGAGCTCGCGGTGGCAGGACCCGGGGATACGGGATTCACGGTAATGGGGCCCGGAGACACTGCGCTCGCAGAGACAGACGAAGAACCGGACGAAGGCGTGGGCTGAACGCTGTTGCCCGGGCCGTTTTGTATCAGGTTCAGCGTCCCCAACTGCTGACTGACGAGTGCCGCCTGCTGCGGCGTGATCAGGGCCATGTTGGGGATATTGAATGATATGGTGATGATCGGGTTGCCGTTGATAGCGACGGAACGCTCAAAGCCGAACGACACCACCAAGCCGCCGCCAATATCGAAACCGCCGCGCATCCGGTCCAGTGTCCGGTTGCTCGCGGCGAGCCATATCTGGCTGCCCGGCTGCGGTTTCACCATCGATGGCGCAGCCAGTGTATTACCGCTGAACGCACAGCAGGCCGCCAGCAGACAGGTGCCGGCACGGCACGCATAAGAAGTTAAGTGTTTCATCAGAAGGCTCCCGGGCCGAGCTTGGGAACGGTAATGTCACCCAGCCCAGCCCTGTTGATGCCAGAGCCCAGCGGCGCACGAGGCGCGACGCGCCAGTCCGCCGCGAGATTGAACCTGGCAGTGTCCATCCGGTTGTGAATGACAAACAGCAGATGGCTTTCCCAACTGGCTTCGAACGCTGCACGCGGCACCGCCCGTGTGCCATTCGCGGGGTCACCGATCAGCACCCGATCCGCCTGCAGCCCCTTGACGACCACGAAATGGTGGTAGCCGTGCTGGTTGATCAGCACGATCGCCGGGATCCGCGCTTCATTGAGCTTGTCCAGCGGCTGATTGAAGCCGTCGGCCTCGAAACCGTGGGCCGCCAGGAAGTTCTTCATGTCCAGCAGCGAAAAGCCTTCCCGCTGGATCTTGGCCTGATCGCCGTGCGCATACATTTCATCGAATACCGCGCGTTCGGTGACCGGGTAGCCATATTGGTAGGTCAGCAGCGTCGCAAGCGCCGCCGAACCGCAACTGAAATCATATTGCTGCAACAGCGTGCTCACCTGGCGCGCCTGCTTGATGCTGGTGACCGGCATCGAATAGTCGCCGCCGCCCATGCTCGGCAACTCAATCTGCGGCGGCGGAATCTGCGCGTGACACACACCCGCCACCAAGGCGGTCAACAAGAAGAGACGCATGGCGTTCTCCTGTTACTTCATCTGCAAATTCAAAGTGACCGCGTTCTGGATCAGGACGTTGGCACCCGTATTCTGGATCACCACCGGAATGCCACTGAGGTTGGCAAACGAGCCGCCGCCGATCGCGTTCGTGCCCGTGACGACCTGGTTTGCCGAGTTGTCGGCCGTGACGCCCGATAGTTTCGTGTCGGTGAGCGTGAGGTCGCCGCCGCGATGGCTTGCCAGCGCTTGCGCAGTGACCGGATAGCCAAAGCTGACCGCACTTGCCGCCCCGGCCGGCGCAGGCTCCTGCGCCGCCACAGGTATCAACATCAGAGGAGGCAATGCCGCAAGGAGAAACAGGAAATAGCTCGATATACGCATGGTGACTCCCCTTTATTGTCCGGAATGAGCCCTCGCCACCAAGCCATGACACACCTCTTGAGAGGCGCGCCATGGCTGATGGGAGAGGTCCGTCGCGCTTAGTGGACGGTCAGATTGGCCATCACATTCACGCTTTGCTGCACCAGGGACGACATGCCACTGTTCTGGCTGGCCATCATGATGCCTGCGGCAGACTGCCCGACGCTGGTCATGCTGTTGGACATATTGAAGGTCCCGGCATCGACGGTGTTGGTGCCACCGTTGCCGCCCGCGCCGCCTTGGCCCACACCGCCGGTACCGCCCATGGCCGTATTGGTGCCGCCGGAGCCCGCGCCACCCGTGCCACCGGTGCCGCCGCCGCCATTACCACCATTGCCTGCGAGGGCGCTGCCATTCGAGGCACTGCCATTAGTCGCACTGCCATTGCTGGCGGTGCCACTCGTAGCAGCTCCACCGGCGCCGCCGGTGCCAGCGCCACCGGTACGGGTGCCGCCGCCGCCATTGGTGGACGCGGTGCCACCTGCACCACCAGCACCCCCAGAGCCGGCGTTACCGGCGTTACCGGCGTTACCGCCGCTACCGCCGCCGCCGCTACCCGCAGTATTAGTCCCACCACTCCCAGCAGTTGCGCCGCCGCCGCCGCCGCCGCCGCCGCCGCCGCCGCCATTGGCTGCCGATTTACCGCCATTGTTGCTGCCAGCAGCGCTGCCACCACGGCCATTGCCGCCTTCACCCGCATTTGCACTGCCGGTATGGGCACTACCGTTCGAGGCACTGCCGTTCGAGGCACTGCCGTTCGAGGCGCTGCCACCCAAACCGCCCGTCGCCGCTGCGCCGCCGGCCCCTGTGCCGCCTGAACCCGACCCGGAGGCGCTGCCGCCGTTGCCGGTGCCGCCGTGGCCGCCATCACCTTTGGCGCCATTGGCATTGCCACTATTCGATGCCGTATTACCGAGACCCCAAACGTTATTGCCGGTCACCGTGCCACTCAGTTCACTCTTGGCGACGACGGTAGCCTTGTTGAACGCGTTGGTGAAGGTGGCGGTAGCACCATTGTTCGCCGCGACAGCCCCCTGGGCTGACGCGGTTGCATCACCGGTAATCGTTTTCGTCTTGGTGCTTGTGTTATTGGAATGGTTCGTGGAACTGTTCGTATTGTTCGAATGGTTCGTAGAACTATTCGTATTGTTCGAATGGTTCGTGGAGCTATTCGTGTTGTTCGAATGGTTCACGGAATTATCCGTGGGGGTGATCGTTGCTGTGTTCGTGTTATCGCCATAGGTCGTGGCCTGATCGGTGGTGTTGGCAATCGCCAAGCCGCTAAAGCCGAACGCAATGGCAATGGCAGAGGCCAATAGTGTCTTTTTCATACCATCTCTCCTTGAAGTTAATGACGTTGAGGTTACGGTTTGAGTTGCGCAAAGTGCCAACCGGGGGGTGTTACGCATAACCCATGCCAGATGCAGAGATCTCCTCAAATCTCTAATGTCCTCAAGGCAAAACGAGAATTTGTTCATGGGCCGCGCAGCAAAGCAACTACCACTGCGTGAAAAATTCAGCCTATTTTTCAGTGGAGTGTCTCGCTTTGGTGACAGCCCTTTCCACACGTCATAGGTGTGGGTACCACGATCGCACATGGAAAGAATCGGCACGAGAAAATTCAGACCGAAAAGCAGGTGCGCGCAAACTGTATCGACGCTGCGACACCCTGAATTGGGTTTTACGTGGTGGCCGCAGCGATACATTCGCGCATGCCTTTGCCGCGCTCTTCATGAGCGCTTTTGACTCTGTTTTCGAATGGGTACAAACACTGCATCAAGCTTGTGACAGCGTACTGAATGCCCCTGGCTCCGGCGACCAGGAGCAAGGCCAGCCATGAAATTCGCGCTCAGGGACGGTGTCGATACGCCGCGTTTACGTTTTGATTCAAATTTCAAAACTGCTTACATACCAGGAAATTTGATAAAAACTCCAAGGACTGCGGAGCAATGGCGACAGAAAAATTGGGGCCGGGGGCTGACCGCATTGATGCGAATCAACGCAATCCTGAATTGATATAAGCAGGTGTGCGAAAAAGAGGTGCAAAGTTCTCATAAATTGCACTCGAAACGATAGTGACCTCTTATTCAATATGCAAGCGCAGCGCGTCCCAATAATGCGGCGCAACCTGAGGCAGTCCGCAGGCGAGTGATATGGGTTCGAGGCACTTCCTGCGCCATCCCCTGAACAGGGGATAGCGCAATGCGCAAGGCCATGTAGTCTGCGCACAGGAGGTTCGTCATGAACAATAAAAATCTGCAGTACAGGCCCATTACCTTGCTCGCGTGTTCAACCCTGGCGTTGTCAAGTGCGGTCGCACAGGCACAAAGCACATCATCACCACCAGAGAGTTCCGGCGCGCAGATTGAATCGCTGCAACAGCAGTTGACTGAGCAGGGTCGGCAAATCGACGAGTTGAAGCGGATGACGACCGAGCAGGAGAAAAAGTACCAGGCCTTGCGCCGTGCGTTAAGTCAGCAGTCCAGGGACGCGCAGCGCGGTGAGACGGTGCAGGGAGCGAACGCAGCGCCGGCAGCGCCCGCCAATGCACAAGGAGAACAAAGCCCGGCGGACACGGAGCAGCATCCGGTGCAGGTCGGCACCGCGCCGAGCCAGGAGCCGCAACCGGCGGTGGAGATTCCGCGGCTGTTCGAGCAGCCCGGCATTCTGACGCCCAAGGGCAAATTCGTATTTGAGCCGTCGCTGGAGTACAGCTATTCGTCCACCAACCAGGTTGCGGTGATCGGCTACACCGTCATTCCGGCGCTGGTGATCGGGCTGATCAACATCCAGCAGGTCAAGGACAGCATTCTCACTGGCGCGGTGACCGGCCGCTATGGCTTGACCAACCGCATGGAAGTGGAGGCCAAGATTCCGTATGTTTACCGCTCGGATTCGTCCGTCGGCAACCCACTCGGCGTGGGTTCGGCCACCGAGAGCGTATTCGACTCCAGCGGCAAGGCGATTGGCGATATCGAGATGACCGCGCGTTATCAATTGAATGAAGGCAGCGCTACCCGGCCTTACCTCATCGGATCGCTGCGCTTCAAGACCCGTACCGGCAAGGACCCGTTCGAGGTGATCACCGACTGCATAACCAGTTGTCTCGGCAATACCGCCGGCACCGGTCTGCCGGTCAATCAACCCACCGGCTCGGGCTTTTATCTGTTGCAGCCGGCACTGACCTGGCTGTTCCAGTCCGACCCCGCGGTGTTTTTTGGCACCTTCAGCTATGCACACAACTTCGCGCGCAATGGCGTGAGTCTCAACCTGCTGGGAGGTCAGCAGGAATTTCTCGGCAACGTCAAGGCTGGCGACATCATTGGCGCCAACTTCGGCATGGGTCTGGCGCTCAACGATAGAACGGCCTTCAGCGTTGGCGTCGACATGAACTCCGTCGGCCGCACGCTGCAAAACGGCGTGCCGGTCACAGGGTCGGTCCGGGTCGTGCTGGCAAAACTGCTGTTCGGTTTCTCTTATCGCTATAACGACAAGACCACCCTGAATTTCACGGTCGGCGCGGGCTTGACACGTGATACGCCGGACCTGACGCTGAACCTCAGAATACCTATGTCGTTCTAGAAACAGCAACATGCAATCACGAAAGATATTGTGTTTGACGGTCGGTGACGGGCCGTCCACGGTCGACGACCACCTGCGTGGTCAGGATTGGGAAGTCGTGTCGGCCACCGATTTGAGTACGGCCCGCCAAATCCTCGGGAGCAACCACTTCATGGTGTGCATCCTGGTGCTTAACCAGGCCGCTCAGGATCTCGTCCCCAGGATCGAGGCGTGCCTCAAGGCTTCAAGATCATCCGAGTGGGTTGGCGTTTTTCAGCCGCGGACGCTGGAGTCGCCCGCCTTCCGCAGCCTCGTCCTCGACTGTTTTTTTGACTACCACACGCATCCCGTGGACCTGGGCTATCTGACACAGACGCTGGGGCACGCCTACGGCCGCGCCACATTGCGCGAGGGTCATGACCAGCAACAGCGCTGCATCGAGCACATGGGCATGGTCGGGCAAAGCGCTGCCATCGAATTGTTGCGCTCGCAGATCAGAAAGGTGGCGGTCACCAATGCGCCCGTGTTGATCGGCGGAGAAAGCGGCAGCGGCAAGGAGCTCGCGGCACAAGCCATTCATCAATGTTCACAGCGCGCAAACGGGCCGTTCATCGCGGTCAACTGCGGCGCCATTACGCCGAGCCTGATTCATTCCGAACTGTTCGGGCACGAGCGCGGCTCGTTTACGGGCGCGTCCGCAGAAAAGCGCGGGTTGATTGAAATGGCCAATGGCGGGACCATTTTTCTTGACGAAATCGGCGATCTGCCACGAGAACTGCAGACCAACCTCCTTCGCTTTCTGCAGGAGAAAACCATCAACCGCGTCGGTGCAACGCGCACCTTGCAGGTGGACGCGCGGGTCGTCGCGGCGTCGCACGTGGACCTGGCCGAAGCGGTGTCGTCGGGGCACTTCCGCGAAGATCTGTTTTACCGGTTGAACGTGCTGACCCTTGCGGTGCCGTCGTTGCGCGAGCGCAAGGGCGACGTGCCGATGCTGGCCCAGCATTTCTACCAGCGCTGCACGGCAGACAAGAAAACCCGGGTTGAAGGCTTCAGCAAGCAGGCCGTCGCCGCCATGATGGCCTACGACTGGCCAGGCAACGTGCGGGAACTGTTCAATCGGGTGCAGCGCGCCGTGGTGATGACCGACCGGCGCATGATCACGCCGGTGGACCTTGGACTGGCCGTTGAAGAGGGTCAGAGCAGCATCGGCCTGGACACCGCCCGAACCATCGCCGAACGCGACGCGATCTCCATCACCTTCAACCGGGTCGGGCGCAACGTCACGCACGCCGCGCGCGAACTGGGCATCTCGCGCATGACGCTGTACCGCCTGATGGAAAAACACGGCATAGCCTCCGGAGCCGGATAAGCCGCGACTTGGGACAGTGGGGATTTGGTAGGGCGTGTAGGACTTGAACCTACGACCAAAGGATTATGAGTCCTCTGCTCTGACCAACTGAGCTAACGCCCCAAACCAGTTCCGATTGTAAGAGGCTACTTGTGGTGACTCAGCGCATTGCTCACCAGCTTGGACGTGATATCCACAATCTGGATCATCCGGTCATAGGGCATGCGGGTCGGGCCGATCACGCCCAGCGTGCCAACGATTTGCCCATCCACCTCGTAGGGCGCGCTCACAATCGACAACTCCTCGAAGGGCACGACCTGGCTCTCGCCGCCAATATAGATGCGCACGCCTTCGGCCCGGCTGGAGATGTCAAGCAATCGCATCAACTGGGTTTTTTGCTCGAACAGCTCAAAGGCACGGCGCAGTTGCCCCATGTCACTCGAGAAATCGCTGACGGCCAGCAGGTTTCGCTCACCCGAGATCACCACTTCGTCCTGCGACTCGGTCAAAGCCTCCGAACTGATGGTGACGGCGGCCTGCATCAGCGTGGCGATTTCACCGCGAAGCGTTTCCACTTCCTGCTTCAGCCGTTCGCGCACCTGCTCGATGGCCAGGCCCGCGCAATGGGTGTTTAAATAATTGGCGGCTTCGAGCAATTGGGACTGGGTGTAGTCCACTTCGGTGAAGATCACCCGGTTTTGCACATCGCCGTCAGGCGACACGATGATGACGAGGAAGCGCCGGTCGGACAGTCTTAAAAATTCGATGTGACGGAACACCGAGGTGCGGCGCGGCGCCATCACCACACCCACGAAGTGCGACAGATTGGACAACAGCTGGGCCGCGTTGGTAATCACCTTCTGGGGCTGGTCCTGCGCCAGGCTCGGCGCAGACAGAGGCCCGTGCTGGGCGGTCAGCATGGTGTCCACGAACAGGCGGTAGCCGCGCGCAGTCGGAATGCGACCGGCCGAGGTATGCGGACTGGCAATCAGCCCCAGCTCTTCCAGGTCCGACATCACGTTGCGGATGGTCGCCGGCGACAAATCCAGGCCCGATGCCCTGGACAACGTGCGCGAGCCGACAGGCTGCCCATCGGCTATGTAGCGCTCGACCAGAGCTTTCAATAACAACTTGGCGCGATCGTCGAGCATTTGGTCATTTTAATGTTGTAATTTACTAATGAAATCAAAATTCCGCCATGTGGCGCTGATCGGCAAATACCAGGGTTCAACCTCTGGCATTCTGACCGAATCTTCGCGCCAGGTGCTGGATGATATTGCCCATTTTCTGGGCCAACAGGGTTGCGACGTCGCCCTCGAGCACGAAACGGCCGCCAATACCGGCCTCAGTCAGTATCCGGTACTTGATGCCGCCGCCATTGGCTCCGAGTGCGACCTGGGCCTCGTGGTCGGCGGCGACGGCACCATGCTGGGCATTGGCCGGCGACTGGCGCGCTACGGCGTGCCGTTGATCGGCATCAACCAGGGGCGCCTGGGTTTCATCACCGATATCCCGCTGGAAAACTACCAGGCCACCCTCACCCCCATGCTGCGCGGCGAGTACGAGGAAGACCACCGCAGCCTGATGCATGCCCGGGTCATGCGGGACGGGCGCTGCGTGTTCGACGCCTTGGCCATGAATGATGTGGTGGTCAATCGCGGCGGCACCTCGGGCATGATGGAACTGCGGGTCGAGGTGGATGGCCATTTCGTGGCGAACCAGCGCGCGGATGGTCTGATCATCGCCACGCCCACCGGCTCCACGGCCTACGCCCTGTCGGCGGGCGGCCCCTTGCTGCATCCCTCGATCCCGGGCTGGTTGCTGGTGCCGATCGCTCCGCATACCCTGTCAAATCGGCCTATAGTCCTTGCGGATCAAACGGAGGTTGCTATCGAAATAGTAGCGGGCCGTGAGGTCAGCGCCAACTTCGACATGCAGTCGCTGGCCTCTTTGCTGCGCGGCGACCGCATCATCGTGCGGCGCTCGCAGCACCATGTGCGCTTCTTGCATCCGAAAGGCTGGAGCTACTTTGACACGCTGCGCAAAAAACTTCACTGGAACGAAGGAGGTTCCTGAACGTGGCCCTTAAACGCCTGACCCTGCGCGACTTTGTCATCGTGCATGAACTGGAGCTCGATCTGGCCGATGGTTTCACGGTGCTCACCGGCGAAACCGGCGCCGGCAAGTCGATCCTGATCGACGCGCTGCAACTGGCGCTGGGCGCGCGGGCCGATGCCGGCGCGGTGCGCGAAGGCGCCAGCCGCACCGATGTTTGCGCCGAATTCGACGCGGCGCCAGGCCTGGACCACTGGCTCCATGAGGCGGGCTTTGATCTGTCGGACACCCTGCTGCTGCGCCGCACCGTCGATGCACAGGGCAAGAGCCGCGCGTGGATCAATGGTAGCCCTGCAACTGCAACGCAGTTGCGCGACATCGGCGAGCACCTGCTCGACATTCACGGCCAGCACGCCTGGCAAAGCCTGACGCGGCCCGACTCCGTGCGCGGTCTGCTCGACGCCTACGCAGGCATCAGCACCGAGCCGCTGGGCAAACTCTGGAGCAGCTGGCGCGATGCGCAAAAATCGCTGGCGGACGCGCGCGCGGCGCAGGACAGCCTGCAGCGCGAGAGCGAACGGCTGACCTGGCAGATCGGTGAAGTGGACAAGCTCGCCCCGGGCGTTGATGAGTGGGACGAACTCAACACCAGCCACACCCGCCTGTCGCATGCGCAAGCCCTGCTGGATGCGGCGCAGACGGCGCTGAATGCGCTGGACGACGACGACGTCGGCGCGCTCGCCGGGCTGGCGCGCTCGCACACGTCGCTACAGAATCAGGAGCACGTTGAGAAAGAGTTTCAAGGGCTTGCCGAGGTTTTGGCATCAGCCCTGGCGCAGGCACAAGACGCCGCGCACTCGCTGCACACCTACCTGCGCAAGACCGATCTGGACCCGCAACGCCTGGCCGAACTCGATGAGCGCATGTCCTTGTGGTTGTCCCTGTCGCGGCGCTACAAGCGCATGCCGGAAGAACTCCCCGGCTTGCTGGCGTCGTGGAAGGACGAGCTGGCCAGACTGAACGCAGCCTCGGATCTGGCCTCGCTGGAGACGGCCGAGCACAAGGCGGGAGCCGCCTACATGGCCGAGGCCCGCAACCTGTCCAAAGCCCGCAGCAAGGCGGCCCCCCGGCTTGCGAAAGCCATTACTCAGGCCATGCAGGGCCTGGGCATGCAGGGCGGCGTGTTCGAGGTGGCGCTGCAAAAAATCGAGCGCCCGATGCAAAGCGGCCTGGAAGAGGTGGTGTTTTTGGTGGCCGGCCATGCCGGCAGCACGCCGCGGCCGGTGGGCAAGGTGGCCTCCGGCGGCGAGCTGTCACGCATCGCGCTGGCGATTGCCGTGACCACCAGCCAGCTCGGGACCGCCCAGACCCTGATCTTCGACGAAGTGGTTGCCGGGGTCGGCGGGGCCGTGGCCGAGACGGTAGGACGCCTCATGAAGCAGCTCGGGCGCGACCGGCAGGTGCTGGCCGTCACGCATCTGCCGCAGGTCGCCGCCTGCGCCGACCATCATCTGGTGGTCGCCAAGCAGCAGGATGCCACCGGGACGGCCAGTAGCGTGGCACTGGTCCACGGCGAGCAGCGCGTGGCCGAGGTCGCACGGATGCTGGGCGGCGAGCGCCTGTCGGGCACCACGTTGGCTCACGCCAAGGAAATGCTCGACACCAGCGTGAGCAGAGCCGGACCCGGATCATGAGCCGCAGGGCCACTCCCAAGGCAAACACCGCAGCGCGTCGCGTGAGGGTAATCCGATGAGCACGGAGGTTGTTCTCATCACCGGCATGTCGGGCTCGGGCAAATCTGTCGCCCTGCATGCACTGGAAGATGCGGGCTACTACTGTGTGGACAATCTTCCGCCCGAACTGTTGCAGGCCTTTGTGGCCCTGGAGCAGCAGCACCACGCCGGCCGGGTGGCCATCGCCATGGACGTGCGCAGTGCGGCCTCGCTGCCGCTGGTGCCCAGGCAACTGACCGAGCTGCGCCGGCAAGGCGTGCAAATCAACCCCCTGTTTCTGGACGCCACCACGGAGACGCTGGTGCGCCGCTTTTCAGAAACCCGGCGCATGCACCCGTTGACCCGTCACACGGCCACAAGCAGCACGCAAGACCAGCAGCGCGCGCTGGTCGAGGCCATCGAACTCGAGCGCGAGCTTCTATCGGATTTGCGCGAACAGGCGCATGTGATCGACACCAGCATGATTCGATCGTCCCAGCTGCAGGGCTATGTCAAGTCGCTGATTTCGGCGCCGGCCAGCCAGCTCACGCTGGTGTTCGAGTCGTTTGCCTTCAAGCGCGGCATTCCGGTGGACGCCGACTATGTGTTCGATGTGCGCATGCTGCCCAACCCCCACTACGAGTCGGCGCTGCGCGCGCTGACCGGACGCGACGAGCCGGTCGCCGCTTACCTGCGCCAGCACGCCGAGGTGACCCAGATGCTTGGCGACATCCGGCGCTTTCTTGACACTTGGCTGGGCGCCCTGGCGCGCGACCATCGCAGCTATGTCACGGTGGCCATTGGCTGCACCGGCGGCCAGCATCGCTCGGTCTATCTGGTGGAGCAACTGGCCGACATCTTTGCCAGCCAATGGACCACCCTCAAACGGCATCGCGAGCTGGATGTGGGCTGAGCCCGGCCAGGGCCCGACTCTACCCCGACTCAACCCTTAGTCAACAGCTTTCGAATCGGCGCAGGCAGGCCCAAATCGGGCCATTCATGGGCGGCAAACCAGGCACCTTCAAGACCGGCCAGCGCGCTGGCCGGCAACGGCGCTGCCACCGGATGCAGATGCAAGTCCTTGTGCGTCAGGACATGGGTAAACGCCGGCGCGTCGAGCAGCCGTGCCCGATATCGCACAGGCAGCTGCGCCTGCAGCGCCTCGCGGCTCTCGAACACCGGCAGGCAGTACAAGCCGGCCCAGACGCCCGGTGTCGGCCGCTTCGCCAGCCAGATGGCGCCATCGGCCGCATACGCCTGCAGCAGCCAGAGCGATTGCGCGCTGCGCTTGAGCTTGCGGGTCTTGACGGGGTATTTTTCCGGACTGCCCCGGTGCTGCGCCACACAAAGCTCGCGCAGCGGGCAGATCAGGCAACCCGGATTGCGCGCCAGGCACACGGTGGCCCCTAAATCCATCAAGCCTTGGGTGTAGCGCGGCATGGCCTGAACCAAGGCGCGATGCGGCAACAAGGCGGTGGCCTGATCCCACAGGGCGCGCTCATTGGTGGCCACCGCCAGATCGGCATCAAAGCCCAGCACCCGGGTCAGGACACGCTTCACGTTGCCGTCCAGGATGGCGACCCGTTCACCAAAACAGAACGCTGCAATGGCGCCTGCGGTCGAGCGCCCGATGCCCGGCAGGGTTTGAAGCTGCTGCGCACTGGACGGAAATTCACCCCCATATCGGGCCACCACCTCCACGGCACAACGGTGCAGGTTGCGCGCGCGGCTGTAGTAACCGAGCCCGCTCCACAGCGCCAGCACATCGTCCAGGCTGGCCTTGGCGAGCACCTTGACGTCAGGGAAACGCCGCAAGAAACGTGGAAAATAGTCCAGAACAGTGGTGACCTGCGTTTGCTGCAGCATGATCTCCGAGAGCCAGACCCGATAAGGATCCTGCGTGTCCTGCCATGGCAGGCCGCGGCGGCCATGCGTCTTTTGCCAGCCCACCACGCGGGCAGCGAACGCCTGCGACCCGGCGCTCATGCCGTTTTGAGAGCAGCGACCGCCTCGGGCTCGCTGAATTCCGGTGTATCGAGCAGGCCCGCCGTCAACTCCAGCAGCTTGGCATCGAGTTCGCCCAGCGCAGCCTCCTGCCTGGCGATGTCCGCGATGCGCTCGTCCAGTCCCGTGGCGGCCTGCTGGATGCGCTCGATGGCCTCCAGGCGACGGCCGAAATTGCGCCGACGCTCACGCAGTTGCACGTCGAGTTGGGCCGCAGCCGATTTGTTCCACAACTCCACCTCACCCAGCGCGGATTCATAGACCGCCCGCAAGCGCGTTGCCAGCGCCCGTACCAGGCGATCCGCAAAGTCGGGCGTCGCCAGTTTCAGCGCGTTGGCAACGCCCAGATACTGCAAGTGGCTGCGCTCGACCAGTTCCAGCTCGCGCTCGAAGCGCAGCAGGTCCGGCTCCTTGGGCGGCTGCAGCGAAAACCCATGCTCCGCATTCAACTGGCGGAAGATGGCAACGAACATGGTCTGGATTTCAATGCTCGTCGCCTGGGCCTGACCCAAGCCCTCGCGCAGACGCTGGAAAGTCTGGTTGTAGGCCTTTTTGACGCCCAGTTTGATGCCCCGCTGGCGCAGCGCCCGGTTCAGATCGCTCAATTCCGCCTTCAGCGTGGAAGCCCCGAGGATTTTGAACAACTGCCGCAGCAGCTTGAGGTGAACCGACCGAATGGCATGGATCTTGGCCCCGCTCACATCAAACTCAACCTGCTCCTGATGGATTCGCGCCCGCATGTGGTTGATAACGGCCGCGTTCTTGCCACGCAACCCCCTGAGTTCCAGGGCCTGCTCGGCAAAGTCGCGGCGGCGAATCTGCATCACGCGTCCGGCCTGCACACGCAAGTCGGCAATACTGGCGGACATCTCGGCGCGCAGGATGTCCTGGCGTCGGCCCAGCAGGCCCTCGCCCAGTGCGGCTTCCAGCGCCGGTAGACGGCTCTGTTGCAGCAGCGCGGCATCGTCGGTCACCTTGGCCAAAAGGCCCTTTTGTGCCGACACAGGGAAAACCTGCTCGATAGAAACGCCCAGGATCTCTGCGGCGGCGGCGCGCTGGCGCTCGATCTGGGCCTGCACCAGCGCAGGCGTGCTGAGCGCGTCCCACAAGGTGTCAATCTTGTTGAGCACCACCAGCCGCGCATCGGTGTTGCCGCCTTTGCCCTCGGTGATCAAATGCTCGCGCCAGATGGCCAGGTCGGATTTGGTCACACCCGTGTCGGCCCCCAGCACGAAAACAACCGCCTGCGCCTGCGGGATCAGGCTCACCGTCAATTCGGGCTCGGCGCCGATGGCATTCAGACCCGGGGTGTCAAGAATCACCAGGCCCTGCTTGAACAGAGGATGCGCCATGTTGACCAGGGCATGGCGCCAGCGGGGCACCTCCACCAGACCGTAGGCGTCCACCGGCGGGTTGTCTTCGGGTGTCATATCGTGCCAAAAGCCCAATGCCCGCGCTTCTTCGCGGCTGACGATGCGCACCTCCGCCACTTTTTCGAGGGCCCGCGCAAGCTCGGCCGGATTGTTCACATCGAGGTCGATCCGCGTCCATTTCTCGGGCACGGTGCGCCATTCCGTCAACGCTTTCGGCTGCAGCCGCGTTTCGATGGGCAACAAGCGCAAACAGGGTGGAATGTCGGCGTCGTAACCCAGTTCGGTCGGACACATCGTGGTGCGCCCAGCACTGGCCGGCATGATGCGGCGTTTATAGCCGGCAAAAAAAATCGCGTTGATCAGCTCCGATTTGCCGCGCGAAAACTCGGCGACAAAGGCGACCATGACCTTGCCGGTGCGCATCCGGTCTTCGATCTGGTGCAAGCGCTCTTCGACCGCCGCGTCCAGCATTTCGTGGTCTCGCATCCATTCGGCCAGAAGCTTTAACCGCAAAGCGAAGTCACGCCGCCACGCACCGTGTTGGTCAAACTGGTCGCTAAAGGAATTGCGCACTGTATCTCCCGGCTAAGCCTTTAGAGTTATAGCATCGACGCGGGCTGCCACCCTCAATGCTTCTGGCACACGGGGCAAAAATAGGTGGAACGCTGGCCCTGGCGCAACAATTTGATGCCTGCACCGCACACCCGGCACGGCTGGCCCGCACGGTCATACACCATGGCCTCCAGCTGGAAGTAGCCATTTTCCCCTTGCGCATTGGAAAAGTCGCGCAGCGTGCTGCCTCCCTTCTGGACGGCTCGCGCCAGAACATCCCGTATCGCGGTATGCAAGCGCGCCGCCTGGGGCCCGCTGATGCGCGCGCCGCGCACGGTGGGCCGGATCCCGGCCAAAAACAGGGCCTCGCAGGCGTAGATGTTGCCCACCCCCACGACCACCTCGCCGGCCAGCAGGATCTGCTTGATCGCCGTCTGGCGCCGCTTCAGCCCCACATGGAACGCCTGCAGGCCAAAATCGGGGCCGAGCGGCTCCATGCCGAGTTTGCCCAGCAACTTGGCCGCCGCCGGCGCGATCTGGTCGTCGGCATACACCACGGCGCCAAACCGGCGCGGGTCGTGCAGGCGAAGCACGCCCCGGCTCGTCACCAGATCAAAATGATCATGAACGCCCGCGGGCGGCTGGCTCGGCGCAAAGCTCAGGCTGCCCGACATGCCCAGATGCAGCAGCAACAGGCCGCGATCCATGTCGAGCAGCAGGTATTTACCCCTGCGGCGCACGCCGCGCACGGTTCGCCCTGCGAGCTGGGCCGGGTCACAACCCAGCGCCCAGCGCAGCGGCTTGCCCAGGCGCGCGCCATCGATGCGCGCGCCCGCGATCCGATCGGCAAAGCTCAGCCGGGTGACTTCGACCTCAGGTAGTTCAGGCATGGATACGAAGGATTAACAAGCTTGGATTATTATGGTTCGAATGAAGCGATTTAACTGCCTTGCGAGCCATCTCGTACTAGCCGTGCTGGCTGCAACCGCCCTGGTGGCGCGGGCCGAAGGCCCCACCGACAGTACGCCCGCACCGGCGCCGGTCAATTCGGCAATGGACGCAGAGTTGTTTTATCAGCTTCTGCTGGGCGATCTCAAGGTCGAACAGGGCGAACCCGGCGCCGGGTACTCCCTGATTCTCGATGCTGCGCGCAAGACCAACGACGCCGGGTTGTACCAGCGCGCCGTGGATATCGCCCTGCAGGCCCGCTCCGGCGAATCGGCACTGCAGGCGGCCCGCGCCTGGCAGCAGGCCCAGCCCCAGTCGCGCCAGGCGAACCGTCTGGTGCTGCAGATCCTGGTTGCGCTGAACCGCATCAACGACACCGCAGAGCCGCTCAAGACCGAGATTGCGATGGTCTCCCCGGACAAGCGGAACATTGTCATATCGGCCATTCCACGCATCTACGAGCGCGCGTCCGACAAGAAACTGGCCGCCAGCGTGGTGGAGAAGGCGCTCGCCGACCAGCTGACCCAGCCGGCCACGGCCGGCAGTGCCTGGACGACCGTGGGTCGCCTGCGGCTGGCGGCGGACGACACGGCGGGCGCCCTGGACGCAGCGCAGCATGGGCAGGCCCTGGACCCGAAATCCGAAGGCCCCGCCCTGTTGGCGCTCGAGATGATGGGCCCCAAAGTGCCGCTGGCCGAGCCCATGGTGCGCAAATACCTTGACGCGGGCAATGCCACCTCCGAGGTCCGCATGGCCTACGTGCGCGTGCTGCTCGACGCCCAGCGCTATCGAGAAGCAGGCCAGCAATTGCAGATTTTGACCACCTCGCGGCCCGATTTCGCACAGGCCTGGCTGGTTCAGGGCGCACTGCAGGAGCAGGACAACCAGAGCAGCGCCGCCGAAGCTTCTTTCAAGCATTACGTGGATCTGGTCAAGACCCAAAAGCAGGGCGAAGAACGCGACCGCGGTCTGGTCGCGGCCTACCTGTCGCTGTCGCAGATCGCCGAGAAGCGCGGCGACTATCCGGCGGCCCAGGCCTGGCTCGACCGGATTGAGAATTCGCAGGACCTGATCGGCGTGCAAGGCCAGCGCGCATCCATTCTGGCCAAACAGGGCAAACTCGACGCAGGGCTCGCGCTGATCCGCAGCACACCCGAGCGCACGCCCGAAGACGCCAAAATGAAACTGATGGCCGAGGTGCAGTTGCTGCGCGACAACAAGAAATACCAGGCCGCCTACAGCTTGCTCGAAACCGCCTCGGCGCAGGCCCCACAGGACACCGACCTGATCTATGA
Organism: Rhodoferax sp.; assembly: GCA_031291295.1. GTDB lineage: Bacteria > Pseudomonadota > Gammaproteobacteria > Burkholderiales > Burkholderiaceae_C > Rhodoferax_A. The sequence continues at coordinate 281,792 of JARLJI010000260.1, forward strand.
CCAGGCGATGCTGGCGGAAAAACTGAACCATGCCGCCGATATGGAACGGTTGCTGCGCCAGTTGATCGCCCTGAAACCCGGCGACCCTCAGGCCTACAACGCCCTGGGCTATTCGCTGGCCGATCGCGGCGAGCGCTTGCCCGAGGCCAAGCAACTGATTCAAAAGGCGCTGGAATACGCGCCCACCGATCCCTTCATCATCGACAGCCTGGGCTGGGTCGAATTTCGCATGGGCAACAACGAAGAAGCCGCGCGCCTTCTGGAGGGGGCCTACAAGACCAAACCCGATACCGAAATTGCGGCCCATCTGGGTGAAGTCCTGTGGAGCCTGGGACAGCACGACCGCGCGATCTCCGTCTGGAAGGAAGGGCAGCTTGCCGATGCCAACAACGAAACCCTGCAGGCCACCCTCAAGCGCCTGCACGTGAAACTGTGAGGTGGCGCTTCCAGCCAGCGCGCTGGCTGTTTGTGGTTGCTCTATTTTTTATAGCTGGATGTGCAAGCCCGATAAGGGCTACAGACCAAAATAATAGAAATATTTCATTCTGGAGCGGCCGTCTCGCACTCAAGGTTGACGCGGACCAGGCGCAGTCCTTCTCGGCGGGCTTCGAGCTCAAGGGCAACGCCGAAACCGGCGAGCTGGCGCTGTACAACCCGTTGGGCAGCACGCTGGCTGTGCTGGCCTGGGCGCCGGGCTCTGCCACACTGCGCTCGAACGACCAGACCCGCAGTTTCGACTCGCTGGACGACCTGGTCCGGCATGCGACCGGCACGGCAATTCCCGTGGCAGCCCTGTTCGACTGGCTGCAAGGCATCAACACGCCCGTGCCGGGCTGGCAGGCCGACCTGTCGCAACTGGTCACCGGGCGCCTGGTGGCCCGGCGCTCCATGCCCACGCCCACGGCCGAGCTGCGACTGGCGCTGGAAAAATAGACACGCCGGGATAATCACGCCATGAAGGCGCTGTACGACGTTCCGGCTCCGGCCAAACTCAATCTTTTTCTGCACATCACGGGGCGCCGGCCCGACGGCTACCACCTGCTGCAATCGGTCTTCATGCTGGTGGACTGGTGCGACACGCTGCACTTCGAATTGCGATCCGACGGACACATCAGCCGCGAAGATCTGGGCCCCGCCCTGCCCGTTGATGATCTGACGGTGCGCGCAGCAAGGGCGCTCCAGGCCTTCTCGGCCGCGCCGCTCGGGGTGCACATGGGCGTGCAAAAGCGGATTCCGGCCCAGGCCGGCATGGGCGGCGGCTCCTCCGACGCGGCTTCCTGCTTGTTGGCCCTGAACCGCTTATGGAATCTTCAGCTTTCGCTATCAAAACTGGAGCGCATAGGCCTGCAACTGGGCGCTGATGTGCCGTTTTTTTTGCGCGGGCACAACGCCTGGGTGCAGGGAATCGGCGAGAAAATAACGCCGCTTGAGGGTGAATTTCGGCTGCCGGCGGCCCGGTTTGTGGTGCTCAAGCCGCGGGCCGGACTGGAAACGCGCCTGATTTTTGCGGCGAACGATCTGAAGCGTGACACTGAAACTGCTATAATTTCAGGCTTTGCTGCAGACCCCTTTGGCTTTGGTCAAAACAACTTGCAGCCGGTTGCCCAAAGGCTCTGCCCTGAGGTGACGCAAGCGCTCGAATGGCTTGCGGCACAAGGATTGCAGGGCCGGATGACAGGCTCAGGCAGTGCGGTGTTTGCGCAAATGCGGCATGAGACGGACCTGACGCGATTGGCACAAGTGCCAACGGGGTGGAAAGTACGGACATGCAGCAATTTGGATGTTCATCCTCTGGTGGGATGGGCAGCCAGCGACGATTGATCGGTGGGTGGCTGGAATTCTCAAGATTGCAGCCATCAACCCGTGTAGGGGAGTCGCCAAGTTGGTTAAGGCACTGGATTTTGATTCCAGCATGCGAAGGTTCGAATCCTTCCTCCCCTGCCAAATACGTTAGACGTACAGGCACAAAACTTAGATCGCTGGGACGCTCATGCAGGTTCATCACCCTGATTTCATGATTTTCACGGGCAACGCCAATCCTGGCTTGGCCGCCGAGATCGCGCAGCACCTTGGCATCAAACTCGGTGCAGCCAGCGTGGGCCGGTTCTCCGACGGCGAAGTCACCGTGGAAATCAATCAGAACGTGCGCGCCCGCGACGTGTTCGTGGTGCAGTCCACCTGTGCGCCGACCAACGAAAACCTGATGGAACTGCTGATCATGGTGGATGCGCTCAAGCGTGCATCGGCCGAACGCATCAGCGCGGTGATTCCGTATTTTGGCTACGCTCGGCAGGATCGGCGCCCGCGTTCGGCACGCGTGCCGATCAGCGCCAAGGTGGTGGCCAACATGCTGCAGGCCGTGGGCGTGGCCCGCGTGCTGACCATGGATTTGCACGCCGACCAGATTCAGGGGTTCTTCGACATCCCGGTCGACAACATTTATGCGTCGCCCGTGCTGCTGGGCGATTTGCGCCGGCAAAACTACGAGGACCTGATCGTGGTCTCGCCCGATGTGGGCGGCGTGGTTCGCGCCCGGGCGCTGGCCAAGCAGCTGGGTTGCGACATGGCGATCATCGACAAGCGCCGGCCCAAGGCCAACGTGAGCGAAGTCATGCACGTGATCGGCGAGATCGACGGCCGCAATTGCGTGGTCATGGACGACATGATCGACACGGCCGGCACCCTGGTCAAGGCGGCCGAAGTATTGAAGGATCGCGGGGCCAAAAAGGTCTATGCGTATTGCACCCATCCGATTTTTTCCGGCCCGGCCATCGAGCGCATTGGCAACAGCCCGGCGCTGGACGAAGTGGTGGTCACCGACACCATCCCGCTGAGCGTCGCGGCCAGCGGATGCAAAAAGATTCGCCAGTTGTCCGTGGCACCGCTGATCGCCGAGACGATCCAGCGCATTGCCAAGGGCGATTCGGTCATGAGTTTGTTCTCGGATCAGGAAAACCTTTTCTGATCGGGGCAAAAAGCAGGTCCGCAAATTGCGGACCCTTTTCAACCGGAGTCACACTGGTCGCGGTGGACTCTTACAGGAGTTAGTTATGAAATTCGTCGCCTTTGAGCGCGCCAAGCAGGGTACGGGTGCGAGCCGCCGTCTCCGCATTACCGGCAAAACGCCCGGCATTGTTTACGGTGGCAGCGGTGAGCCGAAAATGATCGAACTCGATCACAACGCGCTGTGGCATGCCATCAAGAAAGAGGCCTTCCATTCCACCATTCTGGACATGGAACTGGACGGCCAGACCAGCAAGGTGCTGCTGCGCAACGTGCAGATGCACCCGTTCAAGCAACTGGTGCTGCATATCGACTTCCAGCGCGTGGATGCCAACACCAAGTTGCACATGAAGGTGCCGCTGCACTTCACCGGCGCCGAGGAATCGCAGGCCGTCAAGGTCGAGCATTGCGTCGTCAACCACGTGATCTCCGAACTGGAAGTGTCGTGCCTGCCGGCCGACCTGCCCGAGTTCATCACCGTGGACCTGTCCGGCCTGAAGAAGGGTGCCTCGCTGCACGTCAATGACATCGCACTGCCCAAGGGCGTGACGGTCGTGACCCACGGCAAGGAAAATCCGGTCGTGGTGTCGGTGGTCCTGGTGGCTGGGGTTGAAGAAGCCGCAGCGGCTGAACCGGGTGCCCCAGCGGCAACTTCGGAGGCAGCTGCCGCCCCTGCGGCAGCGAAAGCCCCCGCCGCAGCCAAGGCCCCCGCCGCAAAAGCGCCGGCCGCCAAGAAATAAGGCGCCATCTCCTGAGTTAACGGCCCACTTCGGTGGGCCGTTTGTTTTGCAGCCCCCCGTTTTCAGGGCGCCCCGGAAGCCGGCAGCGATACCTTCATAATTCCATTTCATGATCAAACTGTTTGTCGGCCTGGGCAACCCCGGCCCCGAATACGAAGCCACGCGGCACAATGCCGGCTTCTGGTGGATTGAAGCGCTGGCCCGCGAGCTCAAGGTGTCGCTCGTGCCCGACAAAAGCTACCATGCGCGGGTGGCTCGAACCACGCTCCATGGCCAGCCGCTGTGGCTGCTGGAGCCGCAGACCTTCATGAACCTGTCCGGCAAATCCGTGGCGGCGCTGGCGCGCTTCTTCAAGATCCAGCCCGACGAAATCCTGGTGGTGCACGACGAACTCGATCTCATGCCAGGCCAGGTCAAGCTGAAACTGGGCGGCAGCCATGCGGGCCACAACGGCCTGCGCGATATCCATGCGCAACTGGGTTCGGCCGACTACTGGCGGCTGCGCCTGGGCATCGGACACCCCGGCGTGAAGGCCGAAGTCATCAACTGGGTTCTGAAGAAGCCCTCGCCCGAGCAGCGCGCCGCCATCGAGGACGGCATCAGCCGCACCCTGAAGGCCGTGCCGCACCTGGTCGCCGGCGAAATGGAGAAGGCGACCCTGATCGTGCACACCAGCAAGCCGCCGCGCCCCAAACCACCGCGGCCCGAGGCTTGACGGATCGGTGTCTCAGCGGGCCGGCGAATCGGCCGGCACCAGCCCCTGCAGGCGCTGGTACTTTTGCCACAGTGTCTCGCGGCTCTCGACATGCTGGGGATCGAGCGGGATGCACGCCACCGGGCACACCTGGACGCACTGGGGTTCGTCGAAATGGCCCACGCATTCGGTGCAGCGGCTCGGGTCAATCTCGTAGATTTCCGGCCCCAGATGAATGGCTTCATTGGGACATTCGGGCTCGCATACGTCGCAGTTGATGCATTCGTCGGTAATGATTAGCGCCATGACGCTATTATCGGTTCCCGACAGCACCCTGTGAATTCCCTCACTGCCTTCATGCAGACCTGAGGTTCTTGCGCCCTTCATGAGTCTTTTTCTCCTCAAGCGTTTCATCACGCTGCTCGCCACATTGGTGGGAGCCTCCATCGTGGTTTTCGGGGTGCTGGAAATCCTGCCGGGCAACGCCGCTCAAATGCTGATGGGACCCGACGCGGCGCCCGAAGCCGTGCAGGCGCTGGCCATCAAGCTGGGCCTCGACCAGCCGGCCTGGACGCGCTACTGGCACTGGGTCGGCGGCCTGCTGACCGGCCATCTCGGGGACAGCTATGCCTACAGCACGCCGGTGTTCGACCTGATCCGCGAGCGCCTGGCGCTCACCGTGCCGCTGGCGCTGCTGGCGATGGCGTTCACCACCGTGCTGGCGCTGGCGGTCGGCGTGACCGCCGCGGCGCGCCACAACAAGCTAGGCGACGTCGGCCTGATGAGTTTGACCCAGGTCGGCATTGCGATCCCGAACTTCTGGTTCGCGATCCTGTTGATCCTGCTGTTCTCGGTCAAGCTGCAATGGTTCTCCGCCGGCGGCTTCGACGGTTGGGGCGATGGCGTCTTCCAGGGCCTCAAGTCGCTGCTGCTGCCGGCGCTGTCGCTCGCCGTGGTGCAGGCTGCGATCCTGGCGCGCTTCACGCGTTCGGCGGTGCTCGAGGTGATGCGCGAGGACTTCGTGCGCACGGCGCGCGCCAAGGGCGTGAGCCAGCGCGCGGTGCTGTGGACCCACGTGCTGCGCAACGCGCTGATCCCGGTGGTCACGGTCATGGGCATGCAGTTCTCCGAACTGCTGGCCGGCACCATCGTGGTGGAGAACGTGTTCTACCTGCCCGGCCTGGGGCGCCTGATCTTCCAGGCCATCGGCAACCGCGACCTGATCGTGGTGCGCGACTGCGTGATGCTGCTGGCCGCGATGGTGGTGATCGTGAATTTTGTCGTCGATATCCTGTACGCCGTGATCGACCCGCGCGTCAAGGCGTCCGACCTATGAACGCCCCCGCCATCACTAGCGCCGTGGCGTTGAGGATGCCGGGCTTCTGGCGCCGCGCGCTCAAGCATCGCAGCTTCGCCATCGGCGCCGTGCTGACGCTGGCGCTGCTGCTGGCCGCCGCGCTGTCGCTAATATGGACGCCGTGGTCGCCCTACGACGTGGACATGGCCGCCAGGCTCCAGCCGCCGTCCCCCGCCCATTGGCTCGGCACCGACACCTATGGCCGCGACGTGGTCTCGCTGCTGCTGGTCGGCGCACGCGCGTCCATCCTGGTCGGCGTGATCGCGGTCGGCATCGGCCTCACAGTCGGCACGGCGCTCGGCCTGCTCGCCGCCGCGCGGCGCGGCTGGGTCGAGGAAGCCATCATGCGGTTCACCGATTTCTCGATGGCCTTTCCCGCGATCCTGTCGGCCATCATGCTGACGGCGGTGTTCGGCGCCGGCATCTTCAACGCCATCGTCGCGATTGGCATCTACAACATCCCGACCTTCGCGCGCATCACGCGCGCCTCGGCCAATGCGATCTGGTCGCGCGAGTACGTGACGGCCGCGCGCGCGTGCGGCAAGGGCCCGTTCGCGATCACGATGCAGCACGTGCTGCCGAATGTCTCGGCGGTGCTGATCGTGCAGATCACCATCCGCTTCGCCATCGCGATCCTGGCCGAGGCCGCCCTGTCCTACCTGGGCCTGGGCACGCAGCCGCCGCAGCCCTCATGGGGCCGCATGCTCAGCGAGGCGCAGACCATGATGTTTCAGGCGCCGCTGCTGGCGGTGTGGCCCGGCATGGCGATCGCCTTTGCAGTGCTGGGCCTGAACTTGCTCGGCGACGGGCTGCGTGACCTGCTCGACCCGCGCCTCGCACGGGCCCGGTAAGCGATATGGCACTTCTCGAAGTCAATGATCTCCACGTCCAGCTGCAAACGCAGCGCGGTCCCGCCGAGGCCGTGCGCGGCATCGCGTTTTCGCTCGAACGCGGCGAGACGATGGGCATCGTCGGCGAGTCCGGTTGCGGCAAGTCGATCACGGTGCAGTCGCTGATAGGCCTGCTGCCGCCCTCTGCGAAAGTGACGGGCAGCATCCACTTCGACGGCACCGAGCTCGTGGATTTGCCCGAGCGCGCCATGTGCGAGATCCGCGGCAACCGCATCGGCATGATCTTCCAGGAGCCGATGACGGCGCTGAACCCGGTGCACACGATCGCACGCCAGGTTGGGGAGCCGCTGCGGCTGCATCGCGGCCTCACGGGCGCCGCAGCACGCAAGCAAGTGCTGGCGCTGCTGGAACGCGTCGGCCTGCCCGATGCGGCGTCGCGCCTGGACGCCTACCCGCACCAGTTTTCGGGCGGCCAGCGCCAGCGCATCGGCATCGCGATGGCGCTGGCCTGCGGACCCGACCTCCTGATCGCCGACGAACCCACGACCGCGCTCGACGTCACCATCCAGAAGCAGATCCTCGACCTGATCGGGGGCCTGGTCGCGGAGCGTGGCATGGCGCTGATCCTGATCTCGCACGACCTCGGCGTGATCGCACAAAGCGTGTCGAAAATGCTGGTGATGTACGGCGGCAGCGTGGTCGAGAGCGGACCGACGACAGCCGTGTTTGCGCAGCAGGCCCATCCCTACACCCGGGGCCTGTTCGCCGCGCGGCCCGCGCTCGGTGCGCCGCGCGGCGGGCGGCTCGCCACCATCGCCGGCAGCGTGCCCGAGCTGGTCGACCTGCCAGCGGGCTGTCCGTTCGCAGGCCGGTGCAGCTTCACCGCAGGTGCCTGCTACAGCACGCGCCCGCCGGCCACCATGCTGGCGCACGGGCATGAAGTACGCTGCATCCGCCTTGAAGAGATCGCTGCCGGGAACGTGCCCGCATGAGCACCGATACTATCAATCCTATAGCTGCCGATGAAGATGCAGTAAGGGCTGCAGGCCGATTTGATTCAAATTTTCAGGAGGTGCCGCTGCTCGAGGTCCGGGACCTCGTGCGCCACTACGTGTTGCCGCGCGAGAAGCTGTTCTCGGCGCCGGCGCAAGTGCACGCACTGAACGGCGTGAGCTTCAGCGTGCAGCCCGGCCGCAGCCTGGGCATCGTCGGCGAATCGGGCTCGGGCAAGTCGACCCTCGCGCGGCTCGTGATGGCGCTCGATGTGCCGACGTCCGGCAGCGTGCGGCTGCTCGGCCGTGACCTGCAGGCGCTACCCAAGGCCGAACTGCGCGCGGCGCGGCGCGACATGCAGATGGTGTTCCAGGACCCTTACGGCTCCCTCGACCCGCGCCAGAGCGTGGCGCGCATCGTGGCCGAGCCGCTCCAGGCGCTGGCCGAAACTACGCGCGCCGAGCAGCGCGAGCGCGCCGGCGAATCGCTCGCGGCCGTGGGCCTGCGCGCCAGCGACATGGACAAGTACCCGCACGAATTCTCGGGCGGCCAGCGCCAGCGCATCGCGATCGCGCGCGCGCTGATCACGCGGCCCAGGCTGATCGTGGCCGACGAGCCGGTGAGCGCGCTCGACGTCTCGGTGCAAGCCCAGGTGCTGAACCTGATGCAGGACCTGCAGCAGGCGTTCGGCATCAGCTACCTGCTGATCAGCCACGACCTCGCGGTGGTGAACCACCTGTGCGACGAGGTTTGCGTGCTGCATCGCGGCGTGATTGTCGAGCGCGGCACGCCGCAGCGGCTCTTTGCGCATGCCGAGCACCCCTACACGCAGGCCCTGCTGGCGGCCGTGCCGCGTGCCGAACCCGCCGCCGCTCGCACGTGACGGGGGATTGCCCTCACGCGCGCGCCTTGCGCATGATGTATCGTTGTGTTTCCTGTCCCGCTGTTCCCAGCCTTTCCCTGGAGCCTTGAGCATGTTGAAACGCCGCACCCTTTTGACCACCGCCGCACTTGCCACCATGCCGCTCGCGCTGCCACACACGGCGCTGGCGCAGGGCCGCAAGGATTCCATCGTGATCGGCATGGCGCTTGAGCCGCCGGGGCTGGACCCGACCGCCGGCGCGGCTTCGGCGATTGCCGAGATCGTGCAATACAACATCCTGGAGACGCTGACCAGGATCAACGCCGACGGCAGCGTCGCACCGCTGCTGGCGGAGAGCTGGGAAGTCTCGCCCGACCTCAAGACCTATACCTTCAAGCTGCGCCGCGGCGTGAAGTTCCAGAACGGCGAGCCGTTCAACGCCCAGAGCGTCAAGTTCTCGTTCGAGCGCGCCGGCGGCGACAAGAGCACCAACAAGGACAAGCGCACCTTCGCGAACCTGAGCACCCATCCGGTCGACGACTACACCGTGGTGCTGCTCAACAAGGAGATCGATCCCGACCTGCCGTTCCTGCTCGGCCAGGCAACCGCGGTGATCGTCGAGCCCAAGAGCGCCGACACCAACGCTACCCAGCCGGTCGGCACCGGCCCCTACAAGCTGGACAGCTGGGCCAAGGGCTCGTCGCTCACCCTCGTCAAGTGGGACGGCTTCCGCAACCCCGGCCAGGCCAGGCTCAGGAAGGCCACGTTCCGCTTCATCTCCGATGTGGCCGCGCAGGCCGCGGCGCTGCTGGCGGGCGACGTCGACGCATTTCCGCGCATCGGCACGCGTGTGGTGCCGCAGTTCAGGAACAACCCGCAGTTCCAGGTGATCATCGGCGGCTCGCGCGCCAAGACCATCCTGGCAATCAACAACAAACACAAGCCGCTCGACGACGTGCGCGTGCGCCGTGCGATCCTCGCCGCGATCGACCGCAAGGCGGTGATCGAGGGCGCGGCCGACGGCTTTGGCGTGCCGATCGGCAGCCATTACGTGCCCGGCGCGGCCGGCTACGTGGACACGACCGGCATCAACCCGTTCGACCCCGCCAAGGCGAAAAAACTGCTGGCCGAGGCGGGCGTCAAACTACCGCTCGAGCTCACGATGACGCTGCCGCCACCGCCTTACGCGCGCCAGGGCGGCGAGGTGATCGTGGCCGAACTCGCCAAGATCGGCATCGTGGTCAAAACGCAGAACGTCGAATGGGCGCAGTGGCTGAGCTCCACCTATGGCGGCCCCCACAACTACGACCTGACCATCGTCTCGCACGTCGAGCCCTTCGATCTGGGCAACTACACCAAGCCCGACTACTACTGGGGCTACCAGTCGAAGGCCTTCGACACGCTCTACGACAAGATCAAGACCACCGCCAATACCGCCGAGCGCAACAAGCTGCTGGGCGATGCGCAGAAGATGCTGGCCGTGGATGCGGCCAACGGCTTCCTCTACCAGCCGCAGTTCCCGACCATCGCCAAAAAGGGCGTGAAGGGCTTGTGGAAAGACATGCCGATTTTCGTGAACGACGTCTCGGCGCTGAGCTGGTCGTGAACGCGCCGGGCCGGGCCGCCCCACAGTGCCGAACGCTGGAGCTGACATGACTGCGCTGTGCGACCTGTCTGCCCGGGAGCTCGCCACCGCGTACCGCGAACGCAGACTCTCCCCGGTTGAGGTCGTGCAGGCGGTGCTGGCGCACATCGAGCGGTGGGAGCCGCACCTGCACGCCACCTACCTGCTGCGCCCCGAGGCGACGCTGGCGCAGGCACGCACGTCCGAGGCCCGCTGGCACCGCGGCGAGCCCTGCGGTGCGCTCGACGGCGTGCCCGTCACGATCAAGGAAAACATCGCCACGCGCGGCGACCCGATGCCGTCCGGTACCGCGGCGGTCGAACTCAGGGCCGCGACGGCCGATGCCCCGCCCGCGGCGCGCCTGCGCGAAGCCGGCGCGGTCATCGTCTGCAAGACCACCATGCCCGACTACGGCATGCTGTCCTCGGGCCTGTCGAGCTTTCACCCGCTCGCGCGCAATCCGTGGGACCTGCGCAAGACGCCGGGCGGCTCCAGCGCCGGCGCTGGCGCCGCGGCTGCGGCCGGCTACGGGCCGCTGCACATCGGCACCGACATCGGCGGTTCGCTGCGCCTGCCAGCCGCCTGGTGCGGCATCTTCACGCTCAAGCCCAGCCTAGGGCGCATCCCGATCGACCCGCCCTACATGGGTCGGGCGGCGGGGCCGATGACACGCACCTTGATGGACGCCGCGCTGATGATGCAGGTGCTGGCACAACCCGACGCACGCGACAGCATGAGCCTGCCGGCCCAGGACATCGCGTGGGGGTCTGCCGATGTGGCCGCCGAGCGGCTGCGCGGCGTGCGCATCGGCCTGCTGCCGGACGCCGGCTGCGGCCTGCCGGTCGAGCCCGAAATCCGGGCAGCGGTGGCGCATGCGGCGCACCTGTTCGAGCAGGCCGGCGCCATCGTGGAGCCGATGCAGCCCTTCATGTCGCAGGCCATGCTGGACGGCATGGATCACCTGTGGCGCATGCGCTCGCTGACCGACCTGAACGCCCTGCCCCCCGCGCAGCGCGCCAGGGTGCTGCCCTACATCCTGCAATGGGCCGAGAGCGCCGCGGGCTTCAGCGGCGAACACGTGTTCCGCGCCTTCAGCCAGTTCCATGCGACGCGGGCCGCCACAGTGGCCGCCTGCACAAGGTACGACTACGTGATCTCGCCCGTGTCGCCCAACATGCCGGCGCCCGCCGAAGACCCCTCGCCCACCAACGACCCGCTGCGCCCGCTCGAGCACATCGGCTTTACGGTGCCTTTCAACATGTCGGAGCAGCCCGCCGCGTCGATCAACTGCGGCTACAGCGCCGATGGCCTGCCGATCGGCCTGCAGATCGCCGGGCAGCGTTTTGATGACCTGGGCGTGCTGCAGGTCGCGCGCGCATTCGAGCTGATTCGGGGCGCGCAGCGGGCCTGGCCAGAGCCGCCCACGGCCTGAGAGGAGGTCAGGTTGATTCGGCCTGGGCCAGTTTGGCCTGGTCGTACACGGGCTGCGCCGGCATATCGGCCAGGTGCTGCGTGTCGGCCCAGCTGATGATGTCGATCGCGTCGCCCTGCATGTGCACGCGGTTCAATCCGCCGTTGGGGATCTCGCTCTGGCGCGGTCCGCCCAGCGGCAAGGCGCGCGCCGTGCGGTAAATCATGTCCAGCACACCGCCGTGCGTCACCACCACCAGGGTTTGCTCGCGGTGCGCGGCCACCAGCTGGCGTATGGCGTTCATCACCCGGGCATGAAACTGCAGGGTGCTCTCGCCGCCCGGAATCGCATAGTCCGCCTGAAATTGCACCCATCGCGCCCAGACATCCGGGTGCTGCGCACGGATGTCGTCCGCCCGCATCCCCTCCACCATGCCGAAACTCTGCTCGCGCAGGCCGCTATCGGCGAGGCTCTGCAAGTCCAGTTGCCGCTCGGTCGGCAACGCGGTTTGCCGGGCGCGCTGCAGGTCGCTGCACACCAGGTGATGCACCGACTCACTCGCCAGGCGCAGCGCCAGCCGGCGCGCCTGCTCATGCCCCACGGCGTTCAGCGGTGCATCCAGCTGCCCCTGGAACCGCAGCTCGCGGTTCCAGTCGGTCTCGCCGTGGCGGATGAGAATGAGTTCGGTCGTCAAGTGGTGGCGTCCTCGTCGGGCTTGACGATCAGCACCGGCACCCTGGCGGCATGCAGCACCGCCTGCGATACCGAGCCCAGCAGCGCGCTGCGCAGGCTGCCCTTGCCGTGGGAGCCCATCAGCACCATGTCGCAACCGAACCGCTCGACGATATCGATGATGGTGTGTCCCGGATCCCCCGAGGCGACTTCGCATTCATAGACCACGCCCGCCTGCTTGAGCAGCGCCTCGGCGCCTTTCAGCAAATACGCGCCGGCCCCTTCGCTCACGTTTTCGAGCACCTGTGGATCGGGCGCCATCACCATCTCGTACAGCGACACCGGGTCCTGCACGTTGGCCAGCACCATGTCGGCCTGCAGGCCTTTTCGAGTCAGCTCAATCGCAAAACGAACCGCCTTGAGCGACATTTCGGATCCATCCACGGGCAGCAAAATTTTCATTGACCATTCTCCAGTATCAAAGCTCACTCAAACAGCTTCAAGTGTAGGACCTAAGCGCGTGCGACCGTGCGGGCGCGACGCCGTCAGTTGATGTACCTCACTCGCCCGCAGCGCTGCGCACCTTGTTCATCAGGCGCTCCAGCACCACGGGCGAGACGAACTTGTTCACTTCACCGCCGAGCGAGGCAATCTCGCGCACAAAGGTGCTGGAAATAAACTGGTACTTGTCGCTGGGCGTGAGAAACACCGTCTCCACGTCGGGCATCAGGCTGCGGTTCATGCCGGCGAGCTGGAATTCGTAGTCGAAGTCGGTCACGGCGCGCAGGCCACGCACCATGGCCTTGCCACCTCTCGCCACCACAAAATCGCGCAGCAGGCCGGAGAAGCTCTCGACGCTCACCTGCGGGTAAATCTTGACGGCCTCGCGCACCATGGCGATACGCTCGTCCAGGCTGAACAGCGCCTTCTTGTGATGCCCCGCCGCCACGGCCACGATCACGCGGTCGAACAGCTGGGTGGCCCGACGCACCACGTCTTCGTGGCCCAGCGTCATGGGATCAAAGGTGCCGGGGTAAACGGCGGTCACGTTCAGGGCCATGGTGTGCTTCTCCTCGCGTTGTTCGCCCTGCGGCGTGGGCCGATGTCTCTCTCGCCTCATTATGCAGTCGCGCACGCCAGGGGTTTGAGCAGGTGCGCGTGAACCGCGCCGGCCCTCAGGTGGCGATGCACGGCCAGCCCGAAACCCGCCAGCCTTTCATCGCTCCAGGCCGAGGGCGCCTCCAGGTACACGTAGCCGTCATGGGCCACGGCATGGGCTGCGGCTTGCAGCGCGGCCTCGAACAGGCCCGCATCAAAAGGCGGGTCGAGAAACACCACGTCCATGCTGGCGGGGGCCAGCTGTCTCAGCGCCGCAATGCCATCGCCGCGCTCAATCTGCGTCGCGCTGGCCTGCAGCTTGAGCTGGATGGCCTTGAGCTGCGCCACCAGGGCGCCGTCCTGCTCCAGCAGGCGCACCTGTGCCGCGCCACGCGATGCGGCCTCGAAGCCCAGGGCCCCGGTGCCGGCAAAGACATCGATGCAGCGCCAGCCGCTCAGGTCCTGTCCAAGCCAGTTGAACAGCGTCTCGCGCACGCGATCGGGCGTCGGGCGCAGGCCGGGCTTGTTGGCCACCGGCAGCCGGGTGCGTTTCCACTGGCCGCCGATCAGGCGCACTTCGCCGCCATGGGCCTTCTTCACTTCACACCCCCGACCACCACGGTCACCATCCGGTCCAGCTGCAGCTTGCGCGCGAAGGCCGCCTTGATGTCGGCCACCGTCACCTTTTGCACCTGCTGGGTCCAGCTGTCGAGGTAATCCAGCGGCAGGTTATTCCAGGCGATGTTCGCGATGTTGCCCAGCAGCTTGCGGTTGCTGTCGATGCGCAGCGCAAAGCCGCCGATCAGGTTGTCTTTGGCGGCCTTGAGCTCGGCCTCGGTCGGGCCCTCGGCGACAAAGCGCGCCACCACGCCGCGCGCCACCTGCACCGCCTCGTCGGCCTGATCCGGCCGGGTTTGCAGGCCGATCGTGAACGCCCCCGCGTGCAGGCCTGGCGCAAAGTAGCTGTACACCGTGTAGCTCAGGGCCCGCTTTTGCCGCACCTCGCTGGACAGGCGCGACACGAAACCGCCGCCGCCCAGGATGTAGTTGCCCACCGTCAGCGCGAAATAATCCGGGTCGTCACGCTTGAAGCCCGGCTGGCCGATCAGCACCTGGGCCTGGGCCGCATCAAACGGGATGCGGATGTCCTCGGCCTTGGCCAGCGGCTGCACCTCGGGAATCGTGGACAGCGGTGCGCACGAGGTCGTGGCCGGCAGGCGCGAGAGCAGGGTCGTCACCAGCGCGTCGGCCTGCGCCCGCGTGACGGCGCCGACCAGGCTCACCTTGGCACGGCAGGGCACGATCAGGCTGGCATACAGGGCCTGCATGTCGGTCACGCTAATGTGCGCGAGCGTGGCCGGCGTCACCTGGTAACCATAGGGGTGGCTGCCGTACACGGCCGCGGCAAAGGCGCGGCCCGCAACGGTGCCCGGCCGGGTCAGCGCCTCCTTGAGCGAGGCGTCGAGGCGCTGGCGGTTGCGCTCCCACACGGCCTCGGGAAAGGCCGGCTCGCCGAGCTGGCGCGCCGCAAGCTGCACCGCGCGACCCAGCAGGTCGGGATAGGTCAGCGAGCGCAGCGAGAAGCTCATGCGTTCGCTGCTCGCACCGCCATCAAACCCCGCCCCCAGATCTGCCCAGGCATCGCTCAGTGCGTTCTCGTCCAGCGCGGCGTCAGGGCCGCGCGCCAGCACACCGGCGGAGGTCATGTCGGCCGTCACGCTGGCCAGCCCGGCCTTGTCGGGAGGGTCGCGGCGGCCACCGGCGTCGAAATCGATCTGCACATCAACCATCGGAATGCCCGGGCTTTGCGCCAGGTAGACCTGCGCCCCGCTGGGTTGCGTCCAGTACTCGATGGGAATGCCGGCCAGCGCCGGATTTAAACAAAACAGGGTCATAGCCCCCGTCAACAGCGCACCAGTAGCTATGTTTTTAAGAGCAATCATGACGGCGCTCCGTCGTCCCGCATCCCCGGCAGAGGCGTGCGCGGCTTGCGGTTCTTGTCCAGCGGCTGGGGCCGCAGCACCGCCACCGTGAGCTGGTCGTCGCCAAAGTATTTACCGGCCACCGCCTTCACCTGCTCGGCCGTGACGGCGCGCAAGCGGGCGATGATGCGCTCGTCGGCATCCAGTGGCAGGCCCTGCACCCAGTTGCTGCCCAGCTCCCGGGCCTGGCTCATCACCGAATCGCGCTTGTACACCTGGCTGGCCACCCATTGGGTTTTGACGCGGTTCAGTTCCGCCTCGCTGACGCCGTCGTGCGCCACTTTGGCCACCTGTTCGCGCAGGGCCGCCTCGACCTGCTCCGCGCTCTTGCCCTGCGCCGGCACGCCGTCGAGCACGAAGAGCTGCGGGCCGCGACCCGCAAAGCCATTGGAGGCGCCCGCGCTGTCGGCCACCCGATCCGGCCCCTGTGTCAGCGCACGCTCCAGCCGCGCGCCGCTATAGCCGTCCAGCACTGCGGCCAGCACGCTCAAGGCATACGCATCGTCGCTGCCGTCCAGCGCTTGCAGGGCCGGCACCTTGAACGCCAGCGCCACATAGGCCTGCTCGGCCGGCGCCTTGAAGTCGATGTGGCGCAGCCCAACCTGCTCGGGCTCCAGGCGCGGCTTGCGCAGCGGCACGGGCCGGGCCGGGATACCGCCGTAGTATTTTTCGGCCAGCCGCCTGACCTGCGCGACATCCACATCGCCCGCCACCACGACGGCCGCATTCGCCGGGACATACCAGCGGTGGTAGAAATTGCGCACGTCGTCCGGCGTCATGGCATCGAGGTCGCTCATCCAGCCAACCACCGGGCGGTGGTACGGCGCCGCCTCGAAAACCGCCGCATTCAGCGCTTCATACAGGCGGGCACGCGGCGAATCCTCGGTGCGCATGCGGCGTTCTTCCTTCACCACCTCGATTTCTTTCTTGAACTCCGCGTCGGGCCACTGGTTGTGCGCGAAACGGTCGGCCGCCAGCTTCATCACCTCCTCTAACCGGCTGGCGGGGATCTGCTGGTAAAAACCGGTGTAGTCCGTGGTGGTGAAGGCGTTTTCCTGCCCGCCCAGCGCGGCCACGCGGCGCGAGAACTCGCCGGGCTTCACGCTTGGCGTGCCCTTGAACATCATGTGCTCCAGCGCATGGGCCACGCCCGAGGTGCCGTCGACCTCGTCCATGGAGCCCACACGCACGTACAGCATTTGTACCGCCGTGGGAGCGCGCCGGTCGGGCTTGACGATCAGGGTGAGGCCGTTCGTCAGCGTGAACTGTTGCACCTTGGCGGGCGCCGTGGGTTGCTGCAGAAGTGTGGAGGGCGGCGCCGGCGAAGGCCCCGTTTGGGCGCCGGCGGCGAAGGTCGCGAGCAGGCAAAGTAGGGGCAGGAGGCGTTTCATAGAATGCTGTGATTCTAAGAACCCCGCAATGTTCAGCTTTTTCAAGAAAAAACCCCCTGCTCCCCCCGTCGCTGCGCCGATGCCAACGCCCGTGCCCGCGCCGACGATCCCCGCGGCTGCGCCCAGCCCTGCGGTGCCCGGCCCCGCTGCGCCGGGCTCGCTGATCGGCAGCGCACTGGTCACGCCGATCGGCATTCCGCTGCCCGAAGCAGTGCCGCCCGAGCGCGCCAAATGGCTCGACAAACTCAAGGCGGGCCTGCGCAAGACCGGCTCCAGCATCTCCACGGTGTTCACCGGCGCGCAGATCGACGAGGCGCTCTATGAAGACCTGGAGGCCGCGCTGCTGATGGCCGACACCGGGGTGCAGGCCACGCAGTACCTGCTCGGCGAGGTCAAGCGCCGCGTCAAGGAGGGCGGCGTGACGCATCCCGTGGCCGTCAAGAACATCCTGATCGAGGCGCTGACCCAATTGCTCAAGCCGCTGGAAAAACCGCTGGTCATCGGCGAGCACAAGCCCACCGTGATCATGGTCGCCGGCGTGAACGGTGCGGGCAAGACCACTTCGATCGGCAAGCTGACCAAGCACCTGTCCAGCGCCGGCGCCTCCGTGCTGCTGGCCGCGGCCGACACCTTCCGCGCCGCCGCGCGCGAGCAATTGGGCGTCTGGGCCGACCGCAATACGGTGGAGATCATCAGCCAGGACGGCGGCGACCCGGCCGCGGTGAGCTTCGACGCGGTGAGCGCGGGCAAGGCGCGCGGGCGCGATGTGGTGCTGGTCGACACGGCGGGCCGCCTGCCGACCCAGCTGCACCTGATGCAGGAGCTGCGCAAGATCAAGCGCGTGGTGCAAAAGGCTGACCCGACCGCGCCCCATGAAGTGCTGCTGGTGATCGACGGCAACACCGGCCAGAACGCGCTGCCCCAGGTGAAAGCCTTCGACGACGCGCTGCAGCTGACCGGCCTGATCGTCACCAAGCTGGACGGCACGGCCAAGGGCGGCGTGCTGGCCGCGATCGCGCAGGAGCGGCCCGTGCCGGTGTATTTCATCGGCGTTGGCGAAAAGCTGGACGACCTGGAGACCTTCAACGCGCGCGAGTTCGCCCAGGCGCTGCTGTCGTGACCGGCCCCCACCCCACGCCGCACGCGCTGTCGCGCCGCCAGAGCATCAAAGTGCTGGGGCTGGGGCTGGCGACACCGCTTCTGACCCGTGCCGCGGCAGCGTCCGACGCCGCGTGGAATCTCATCGAAACCAAAGCCCGCGGCCAGACGGTGTACTTCAACGCCTGGGCCGGCAGCGAGCACATCAACGCCTACCTGCAATGGGCCGCGGCCGAACTGGACCAGCGCCACGGCGTCAAGCTGGAGCACGTCAAGATCGCCGACACCTCCGAGGCCGTGAAGCGGGTGCGCGACGAGAAGGTTGCCGGCAAGCGCCAGGGCGGCACGGTCGACATGGTCTGGATCAACGGCGTGAATTTTTTCACGATGAAGCGCGAAGGCCTGCTGTTCGGCCCGTTTGCCGAGAGCCTGCCGAACTTTGCCTATGTCGATGTCGTCGGCAAGCCGACCACCCACATCGACTTTTCGGAACCGGTCCAGGGCATGGAAGCACCCTGGGGCATGGCGCAGCTCACCTTCTTTGCCGACCGCAAGCGCGTGCCCCATGCGCCGCGCAGCAGCAGCGCACTGCTGGCGTTCGCGCGCGCCCACCCGGGCCGCGTGACCTACCCGCGCCCGCCCGACTTTCATGGCATGACCTTTGTCAAGCAGGCGCTGCTCGATGCCAATGCGGACCACGCACCGCTGTACCTGCCCGTCACGCCCGAGGCGCTGGCCCGGGCCGGCGCGCCGCTGTGGGCCTGGCTGGATGCGCTGCACCCGCAGCTGTGGCGCGCGGGCCGGCAGTTTCCGCAGAACGCGGCGGCCGTGCGCCAGATGATGGCCGACGGCGAGCTGCTGCTGGCGCTCACCTTCAACCCCAACGAGGCCGCGAACGAAATCGCCGCAAGCCGGCTTGCAGCAAGCATTTACAGCTATCAATACGATAGTGGCACGATTGGCAACACGCACTTTCTGGTGATCCCCTTCAATGCCGCGGCCCGGCAAGGTGCGCAGGTCGCGGCCAACTTTTTGCTCTCGCCCGAGGCCCAGGCGCGCAAGGCCGACATCACGCGGTGGGGCGACCCGACCGTGCTGTCCATGAACAAACTGCCTGCCGCCGAGCGCGCGCTGTTCACCGCGCACCCGCTGCCGGGCGAGGTCGACCACGTCCGGCCCACCCTGCCCGAGCCGCATGCGAGCTGGGTCGAGCCCTTGACGCGCGAATGGCTCCGGCGCTACGGGCAATGAATCACCGCGCTTATCCACCAACCCCTTGATCACGACACATCCATGACCACCCTGCTGCCCCGCATTGAACTTGAGAGCGCCCCGCACCCTACCGCCGCCGTCATCTGGCTGCACGGCCTGGGCGCCGACGGCAACGACTTCGCCGCCATCGTGCCCGAGCTGGACCTGCAAGGCTGCCCGCCGATCCGCTTTGTTTTTCCGCACGCGCCGAGCATGCCGGTCACGCTCAACGGCGGCTACGTGATGCCCGCCTGGTACGACATCCTGGGCACGGACCTGGCCAAACGCGAAGACGCGGCGGGCATCCACCACTCGGCGCGCGCCATCGAGGCGCTGATCGCGCACGAGGTAGAACGCGGCATCGCGCCCGGCGCTATCGTGCTGGCGGGCTTTTCGCAAGGCTGCGCCATGGCGCTGCAGGTCGGGCTGCGCCATCGCGCGCGGCTGGCCGGCCTCATGGCGCTGTCGGGCTACCTGCCGCTGGCCAGCACGCTGGCCGCCGAGCGCAGCGCGGCCAATGCCGACACGCCGATCTTCATGGCGCATGGGCTGGCCGACCCGGTCGTGCCGATCGCGCGGGCCGAGGCCTCACGCCAGGCCTTGCTGGACCTGGGCTACGCGCTGCAGTGGCACAGCTACCCGATGCCGCACAGCGTGCACCCGCAGGAGATTGCCGACATCAGCCAGTTTTTGCGTTCGGTGCTGGGAGCCGCCGCCTGATGGTGCTGGGGATCGACTTCGGCACCTCCAACTCGGCCGCCGCCATCGTCCAGGCCAACGGCCGCCTGTGCCCGATTCCGCTGGACGGCGCCAGCGCCTCGATGCCGACCGCGCTGTTCTTCTCCAGCGAAGACGATCATGGCAACCCGGTGGAATACGGCAACGCCGCGCTGCAGGCCTATCTGCAGGGCACGCAGGGGCGGCTGATGCGCTCCATCAAAAGCCTGCTGGGAAGCAGCCTGATGGACGAACAGACCCTGGTCAACGGCCAAGCCACCAGCCTGTTCGACATCGTGGTGCTGTTCTTCAAGGAACTCAAAGCCCGCTCCGAAACATTCCTGGGCCACCCGCTGCGCGCCGCCATGCTCGGGCGCCCGGTGCATTTTGTCGATGACGACGACGCGCGCGACGCACTGGCCCAGGCCACGCTGGAGCGCGCCGCGCAGGCCGCGGGATTCGAGGCCGTGCGGTTCCAGCTCGAGCCAATTGCCGCCGCCTTCGATTTCGAGCGCCGCGTGACTGCGGACACGACGGTGCTGGTGGTGGACATTGGCGGGGGCACCTCCGACTTCACCGTCCTGCGCGTGGGGCCGGACCGGCTGTCCCGCAGCGACCGCGCGCAGGACATTCTGGCCAGCACCGGCACGCACATCGGCGGCACCGACTTCGACTACCTGCTGAACCTGCGCCATGTCATGCCGCTGCTCGGCCTGGGCCATGTGGGGCCGGGCGGCCGCGAGGTGCCCTCCTCCGTGTTCTTCAACCTGTCGACCTGGCACCTGATCCACCCGCTGTACAGCCGCAAGAGCCTGCACGCGGCGCGCGAACTCAAAAGCGCCTTTGCCGACCCCGCACTGCACAGCCGGCTCATGCGCGTGCTGAACCACCGCGAGGGGCACCGGATCCTGTCGCACGTAGAAGCCGCCAAAATCGCCTGCTCCAGCCTGAATGCACCGGCTGAAATCGACCTGGCCTGCATCGAGCGCGGTCTGGCCGCGCTGCTGTCGCCGGCGGGCTTGAACCAGGTGCTGCAGCAGCAGGTGGCACAGATCGTCCACTGCGCGCAGCAATGCGTGACGGCCTCCGGCGTGCGCGAGGTGAATGCGGTGTACCTGACCGGCGGCTCGTCGGCGCTGGCCCCGCTGGGCGCGGCGCTGCAAGCGGTGTTCTCCAGCGCGTCCGTCGTGCGCGGCGACCGGTTTGGCAGCGTGGCCGCGGGCCTGGCGACCAGTGGCTGGGTGTCCCGTCAGGAATTCAGCTAGCTACCAAATTAATAGCTAACTGCCATTACCCGATAAGGGCTATGGCCACATTTCATTCATAATCCCGGCGATGCAACCGGCCCTTTCCCCATGACCGCGGCGCCAGGGCACGACCGGCTCGTGGCGGCGCTGCTCATCGCGGCCCTGGGCGTGCCCTTGCTGTGGGCGGCGTGGGCGGCCGTGGCGGCCGGCCTGGATGGCGCGGCCTGGTCTGCGCTCGCGGCGGATTCGCAAACCGCCAGGGCGTTGGGCATGACGCTGTGGTGCGGTCTGGCGGCCAGTGCCCTGGCGCTGGCGCTGGCGGCGTGGCTGCTGTCGCGCACGTTTGCGTCCCCGGCCTGGGTACGGCTCGTGCGCTGGCTCTCGCCCATGCTGGCCATGCCGCACGCGGCGTTTGCGATTGGCCTGGCGTTCCTGATCGCCCCCAGCGGCTGGCTGTTGCGCGCGCACTCGCCCTGGGCCACCGGCTTCGACGCGCCGCCGCCCTGGCCGACCACGCAGGACCCCTGGGGCCTGGGCCTGATCGCCGTGCTGGTGGCCAAGGAAGTGCCGTTTTTGCTGTGGGCCGCCGCCACCCAGTTGCAGCGCGCCGAGGTGGCCCGGCTGTGGACGCGCGAGCTGCAGGTGGCGCGCAGCCTGGGCTACAGCGCGCAGGCCGCCTGGTGGCGCGTGCTGTGGCCGCAGCTGTGGCCGCGCCTGGCATTGCCGCTGCTGGCCGTGCTGGCCTACAGCCTGACGGTGGTCGACATGGCGCTGGTCATCGGCCCGACCTCGCCACCCACGCTGTCGGTGCTGGCCTGGCGCTGGCTGCTGGATGCCGATGCCCGCATCAACGCCCAGGGCGCGGCCGCCGCCTGGCTGCTGGCGATGGTGGTGGCCGCGCTGGCGGCGCTCCTGTGGCGGCTGCCCCGATTGATGCTGTGGCGCCGGCGCTGGACCTGCGGGGCGCGCAGCGCGTCCAGGCGCCAGCCGTCCCCGGGGGACGCCCCGCGCGCGTTCGGCCTGGCCGCGCTCGCGGCGCTGTACCTGGCCGTGATGCTGGCGCTGGCCGTGGGCAGCGTCTCGGGCCTGTGGCCCTTTCCGGCGCTGTGGCCGCAGACCTTCACAGCGGGCGCCTGGGAGTCGGTGGCCGCCAGCAGCGCCACCGTGGGCACCACGCTCGGCCTGGCGCTGGCCGGCGCCGGGGCGGCACTGCTGTGGTCGGTCGCCTGGCTCGAATGCGCGCCGGCGCACTGGGACGCGGGGCTGCGCCGCGCCATCTACCTGCCGCTGGTGCTGCCCCCGGTGCTGTGGGTGCTGGGCCTGCACCGCCTGTGCCTGAGCTGGGGCATCGACGCGCACTGGCCCGGCCTGTGGCTGGCGCACACGCTGGCCGCCGTGCCCTATGTGCTGATTGCGCTGAGCCCCGCGTACCAGGGCTTCGACGGGCGCTACCGCCAGGTCACCGCGTCGCTCGGCCACGGCCGCTGGCGTTTTCTCTGGCGCGTCAAATGGCCGCTGCTGCGCGCCGCGCTGGCCGCTGCACTGGCCGTGGGTTTTGCCGTGAGCGTGGCGCAGTACCTGCCCACGCTATTCATCGGCGCGGGCCGCTACAGCACCGTGACCACCGAGGCCATCACGCTGGCCGCGGGCGCGCAGCGCTCCCTGACCGCCGCCTACGCCTGGCTGCAGTGGCTGTTGCCGGTGCTGGGGTTTGGCTTGGCGGCCTGGGCCGGGCGGCCCAGGCGCTTCTGAATTAGCGGGCTGGCGCGCTTGCGTTCAAGCTGGCATGGTGCTGTTCGGCCGCCTCGAGCAGGCGCCACTCATCGTCGGTGAACAGCCGGGATCTCGTCAAAAAGCGCAAGCCTTCCGCCCCTCCGAGCGAGAACATGCCGCCGCGGCCCGGCACCACGTCGATGATCAACTGGGTGTGTTGCCAGTATTCAAACTGCGGGCCGCTGATGTAGAACGGCACACCGCCGATTTCACCCAGCAAACGGTCGTAGTCGCCGATGATGAATTCGTCCTTGGGGTAGCACATGGGCGCGCTGCCGTCGCAACACCCGCCGGACTGGTGGAACATCAGCGGGCCATGCTTGGCGCGCAACTTCTCGATCAACGCAAGAGCCGAATCGGTGGCCGTGACGCGCAAAACTTCTTCTGTCATAAGACCTCGGATGGCTTGGGGATATGACCAAAACGCCGCGCCGCGAGGGTCGCGGCGCGGCGTGCCTGCTGCGGGAGCCGGATCAGAAGAAGCCGAGCTTGTTCTCGCTGTAGCTCACCAGCAGGTTCTTGGTTTGCTGGTAGTGGTCGAGCATCATCTTGTGATTTTCGCGGCCGATGCCCGACTGCTTGTAGCCACCAAAGGCAGCGTGCGCGGGGTAATGGTGGTAGCAGTTGGTCCAGACACGGCCGGCCTGAATGCCACGGCCCATGCGGAAGGCACGATTGATGTTGCGGCTCCACACGCCGGCGCCGAGGCCATACAAGGTGTCGTTGGCGATGGCGAGAGCTTCTTCTTCATCCTTGAAGGTGGTCACCGAGACCACGGGGCCGAAGATCTCTTCCTGGAAGATGCGCATCTTGTTGTGACCCTTGAACACCGTCGGCTTCACGTAATAGCCTTCGGCGAGGTCGCCGGGCAGCCTGTTGCGTTCGCCGCCGATCAGCACCTGCGCCCCCTCCTGCCGGCCGATGTCCAGGTAAGAGAGGATTTTCTCTAGCTGCTCGCTCGACGCCTGGGCGCCAATCATGGTTTCGGGGTCCAGCGGGCTGCCCTGCTTGATGGCTGCCACGCGCTTGATGGCACGCTCCATGAAACGGTCGTAGATCGACTCCTGCACCAACACGCGCGACGGGCAGGTGCACACCTCGCCCTGGTTCAGCGCGAACATTGCAAAGCCTTCGAGTGCCTTGTCGAAAAATCCGTCATCCTTGTCCATCACGTCGGCAAAGAACACGTTCGGCGACTTGCCGCCGAGCTCGAGCGTGACGGGGATCAGGTTCTGGCTCGCATACTGCGAAATCAGCCGGCCGGTCGTGGTCTCCCCGGTGAAGGCGATCTTGCCGATGCGGTTGCTCGATGCCAGCGGCTTGCCGGCTTCCAGGCCCAGCCCGTTGACCACGTTCAGCACGCCGGGCGGCAGCAGATCGCCAATGAGTTCCATCAACACAAGGATTGACACCGGCGTTTGCTCGGCCGGCTTGAGCACCACACAGTTGCCGGCAGCCAGCGCCGGGGCCAGCTTCCACACGGCCATCAGGATCGGGAAGTTCCAGGGAATGATCAGCCCCACGACACCGATAGGCTCGTGGTAGTGATAGGCATAGGTCTCGTGATCGATCTCGCTGACGCCGCCCTCCTGCGCCCGGATGCAGGACGCGAAGTAGCGGAAGTGGTCGATCGCCAGAGGCATGTCGGCGGCCGTGGTTTCGCGGATCGGCTTGCCGTTGTCCCAGGTTTCGGCGGCGGCCAGCATCGGCAGGTTTTCCTCCATGCGGTCGGCGATCTTGTTGAGGATGTTGGCGCGCTCCGTCGGCGAGGTCTTGCCCCATGCCGTCTTGGCCTTGTGCGCCGCGTCCAGTGCGCGATCGATGTCGGCCGCGGTCGAGCGCGGCACCTCGCAGAACACCTTGCCCGTGATGGGCGTGATGTTGTCGAAATACTGGTTCTCGACGGGCGCCACCCACTGGCCGCCGATGTAGTTGCCGTAGCGCTTCTTGAAGTGCACCGCAGTGCCGAATTTTCCGGGTTCAAGCATGTCCATGTCTATCTCCATTGGATGGGATGGTCCCGCGATATGCGGTGACTCGTGTAGACATAAGCAACGCCCGTACCCGAATTCACTAGGGCATTCCCTAGCGCTCATCTCCTCTGAAGCCTGCATCGCCTGCGTTCGAAATTCGCAATATGCGACATATTCTCACGAACATAACGTATAGGATGTCGCAAACGGCGAATCGAGCCTTCCATGGAGACACCTACATGACTGACGCGCAGACGCAATCATCACTGGTTGAGCAGGCCCGCGAGCTGTTTTTTGGGCAAGGGCGGGACCCGGCGCCCTGGATCGCGCCGCATATTTCCCGCTCCTGGAACCGCAGCCGGCCGCTTGAACGTCAATACAACACCACACCCGAGCCCATCGCACTGGCGCAATTGCATGACCGGCGCGAGCAGGCGAGGCACTTGCTCGAGTGCGCCCAGCCCGAACTCGATGGCCTGGCCGAGCACGTGATTGGCAACGGTTGCGTTGTGATCCTGTCGGATGCGAGCGGCCTGATCCTGAATGAAATCGGCAGCCCGGACTTTCTGCCCAAGGCCGACCGCATTGCACTCAAACCAGGCGTGGAATGGTCGGAAGGCAATCGGGGCACGAACGCGATCGGCACCGCGCTGGCCGAACGTCAAGCGCTCATGGTGCTGGGGGGCGAACACTATCTGGCGCAGAACATCGCGCTCGGCTGCGCGGCGGCCCCGATCTTCACCGGACGTGGCGAGGTTGCCGGTATTCTCGATATTTCGGGCGAGGCCGTGCATGTGAATCAGCACGCACTGGGACTTGTGCGCATGGCCGCACAGCAGGTCGAGCACCGCATGATGCTGGCGGCGGCCAGCGGCCATCTCCTGCGATTTCATCACCGTCCGGCGTTGATCGGCACGGCCCGCGAAGGTCTTGTTGTCATTGTGCGGGGCAGGATCGCTGCGGCCAACCGGGTGGCGCTCGACCTGTTCGGCAGTTCCTGGGACGACTTGCTCGACCAGGATGCCGAACCACTTTTTGGCCTGAGCTGGGCCCGGCTGGAGCGTCAGCGCGGCCTGCTCACCCTGCCCGATGGACGGCAGATTGCGGCCACCACGGAACGCGCGGCCAAATCGACCGGCACCAGGCTCGCGCAACGTGTGCGCCCGATCACCGAGCCGGTCGATCCGGTGGCATCGGCGCCAGACGACATCCTGCCACTGCTGCGTCCGGCCGTGCGGGTGCTGGATGGCGGCGTTTCAGTGCTGATTACCGGGGAGACGGGCAGCGGCAAGGAAGTGTTCGCGCGTCGCCTGCATGGTGCCAGCCGCCGCAGCGGCGGCCCCTTTGTCGCGGTCGACTGCGCTTCCCTGCCGGAAACCCTGATCGAGGCCGAACTGTTTGGCTATGACGAAGGCGCCTTCACCGGCGCACGGCGCCGGGGCATGCCCGGGCGGATTCGCGAGGCGCACGGTGGCGTGCTGTTTCTGGACGAAATCGCGGAGATGCCATTGATGCTGCAGACCCGCCTGTTGCGCGTGCTGGAGGAACGCGTTGTCACGCCGCTCGGCGGAGGTCAGGGCGTACCGGTCGATTTCGACCTCGTTTGCGCGACGCATGGCGATTTGCAGGCGCTGGTGACCCAGGCGCGCTTTCGCGCCGACCTGATGTACCGGGTGGCCGGCTTCCACGTCACCTTGCCCGCGCTTCGGCACCGGGCGGATCGCCGTGCCCTCATCGCCAGCTTGTTCAGCGAGTTGGGCGCCGGGGCAAAGCAGTTGCGCCTGGAAACCGACGCACTGCAACTGCTTGCCGCGTATCGATGGCCCGGCAACGTGAGGGAGTTGCGCAGTGTGTTGCGGGCGGTCGTGGCGCTGGCTGACCCCAGCGATCGAATCGCCGCCGATGCGCTGCCGGCGTATTTGCGCGGCACGTCTTCCATTCAGGACCAGCAGCCGGTCGGGCCAGCGGCGACCCGTCCCCAACCGCTGGCCGCGATGACACGCCACGCCATTGACCAGGCGCTCGAAGACTGCGCGGGCGACGTGGCCGAAGCGGCCGGCCGGCTGGGTGTTCACCGGAGCACTGTTTACCGTCACCTCAGGCAACAGCGAACACCAGCGCGGCCGAGCGCCCCGCGATGATTAGCCTGCCTGCACCTGCAACAATCGCAGGCATGAAATCCAAAGTGCAGTTCCGCTTTCGCATCTACCGCGATGAGTGCATCGCCATCGGCCCCGGCAAGGTCGCGCTGCTGGAGGCCATCGCCGAGACCGGCTCGATTTCCGCCGCAGCGCGGCAGCTCGGCATGTCTTACCGGCGCGCCTGGGTGCTGATCGATGAAGTCAACCGCTCGCTCAGCGCACCCGCGGTCAATACCTCGACGGGCGGCACGCACGGAGGCGGCTCCGCGCTGACGCCTGTCGGCGAGGAACTGGTCAAGCATTACCGCGCGGTCGAGAGCACGGCGCGCGTGGCTGCGGCCGCCGACATCACGGCGCTGACCCGGCTGCTCGCGCCATGACTTCGAAAGACGGCGCGGCGGCAGCCCGCAGACCTTTGCGATCTTTCGAGCCTGCCGTCATACCCGGTGCAGCCCCGGCGCGGCGCGGTCCAACGCGCCCGGCCCGGTCTTGCGCCTCAGCACCTCGCCCATGTCCTGCGCGTCCATCCGCGAGATCCGCAGCGACTGTGTCACCCCGCCAGACGTGATCACCGACATCACCATCGAGTCTGAACCCACTTCCTGTTCGATGCGCCATTCCTCCACCTCGGCCACGAGACGCAGTGCCGCCTCGCCAGAGACGGAATGGACGACCGTGTTGTGCTCGAGGTCAGGCATGCTGCTTTTGTCGGGGGGTTCGGCGATACGCAGGGAAGGTCGCATCGCTATATTCGTCGATATATAAGGAAGATGGTGCCAGTGTATCGCTGCGGCGCTACTTCATCAACGGATCGGACGCTTGATCCGGCCCGCGTGCAGTGATCGTCTACGGCCAGGGGCAGGCAGCGATCGGGACCAGCCTGCACGACGCGCCAGTCCGCGCCGAGGCGGCATCCCGTTGCCGGCGAACGGGCTACAGCTTGTGCGTCGACAGCAAGATGCTGGTCTCGGTATTGGCAATGCCGGCGAGCAGACGGATCGTTCCGAGCACGCGGTCGAACGCCTCCAGTGTCTCGGCCTGGAGTTCGGCCACGATGTCCCAGCGCCCGTTCGTGGTGTGCAGCGCGGTGACGTTCGGATGGCCGCGCAGGCTGCGCAGCACCTCGGTGCTGCGGTTGCCCTCCACCGCGATCGTCATCAACGCGCGGATGCGGTGGGCCTCGACCTGCGGTTTGAGCCGCACCGTGTAGCCCACGATGACGCCCTCGCAACGCGATGCGATCGAACGCTCGGCGCGCATCGTCGCGCTGCCGGTGCCCACCATCGAGATGGCCGGCGGTTCGGTGCGCTGCATGCTGGCGGGCATCCATCTCGCCAGGCGCTATTGAATTAATAGCTTACCGTTCATACCCCACAAGGGCTACAAGCAGTTTTTCCTTGAACTCTGGCGACTGCACCGGTGGCGTGATTCCGGGATGGCGCCGCGCGCGCCGAAAAAATCTCAAAACAGGTACGTTCTGGCATCGTACTGGTGAAACCCCTCATCGATTATCGAAATAAAGTACATATTTTCTCCATACGAGTATTTATCCCGCAACACAGAGCCCCTATTCTTCGCACTGTCGGCGCGGTGTTGTCAACGCCTTGCGGACCGTTCCCAGCACAACCATCAGGAGATAAGCTCATGAAACTTTCAGCGACACTCACCCTGGCCGCCGCGATGGCCGTGGCGGGCACAGCACACGCCGCCACCGAGTTGGTCATCGCCACCGTGAACAACGGTCACATGATCGAGATGCAAAAGCTCACGCCCTTCTTCGAGAAGGCCTATCCCGACATCAAGCTCAAGTGGGTCACGCTGGAAGAAGGCACGCTGCGCCAGCGCGTCACAACCGACATTGCCACCAAGGGCGGCCAGTTCGACGTGATGACCATCGGCCTGTACGAAGTGCCGATCTGGTCGAAGAAGGGCTGGCTCAATCCCATCGCGACGGACGCGGTCTACGACGTGGACGACCTGTTGCCCGCCATCCACACCGGCCTGTCCTACAAGGGCAAGCTCTATGGCGCACCGTTCTATGGTGAAAGCTCCATGCTCATGTACCGCAAGGACCTGATGGACAAGGCCGGCGTGACGTTCTCCGGGCGTCCGACCTGGACCCAGGTGCGCGATGCGGCCGCCAAGATCAATGACCCGAAGGCCGGTGTCTATGGCATCTGCCTGCGCGGCAAGCCGGGCTGGGGCGACAACATGGCGCTGCTCAGCACCATGGTCAACACCTGGGGCGGTCAATGGTTCAACATGAAGTGGCAGCCGCAGCTGGAGAGCAAACCCTGGCACGACGCGATCAGCTTCTACGTCGACATCATGAAGAAATACGGCCCGCCCGGCGCATCCGCCAACAGCTTCAACGAGAACCTGGCGCTCTTCAACGAGGGCAAGTGCGGCATGTGGGTGGACGCGACGATCGCGGCCTCGTTCATCAGCGATCCGAAGCAGTCGAAAGTGGCCGACAAGGTAGCCTTCGCGCAGTCGCCGGTGGCTGTCACGCCGAAGGGTGCGAACTGGCTGTGGTCCTGGAATCTGGCAATCCCGGCCAGCACCCAAAAGGCCGATGCAGCGCAGAAGTTCGTGACCTGGGCCACCTCCAAGGCCTACGTCGACCTGGTGGCGCAACAGGACGGCTGGGCGCGGGTGCCAACCGGCACGCGTAAATCAACCTACGCCAACCCTGAATTCCAGAAGGTCGCCACATTCGCCCCGGCAGAGCTGGAGGCGATCAACAGCGCCAATCCGGACGATCCCACGCTCCCGAAGTCACCCTATGTCGGTGTCCAGTATGTCGCCATCCCCGAGTTCCAGTCCATTGGCGTTGCCGTCGGCCAGCAAATGAGCGCGGCGCTGGCCGGTACGGTCACGGTGGACCAGGCGCTGAAAACCTCGCAGACGATTGTCGAGCGCGACATGCGCAAGGCCGGCTACTACAAATAAGCCCACCCCCCTCCCTTTCCGGGGGAGGGGTGACAAGCCAATCATGAATCGACTGATGCCCCGATCGCTGATGGCGCCTGCCGTGCTCACGCTCTTCCTGTGGATGATCGTGCCGCTGGCGATGACGTTGTATTTCTCCTTCGTCAACTACAACCTGCTGCAGCCGGGCGCGCACACGTTTGCCAGCATCGAGAATTTCCAGTACTTCATCACCGACCCGGACTTCTGGCCGGCGGTCTGGAACACGCTGCTGCTGATCGGCAGCGTGATCGTGATCACGGTGGTGTTCGGAATCCTGCTGGCATTGCTGGTAAACGACCCGTTTCCAGGGCGCGGCATCGTGCGCGTGCTGCTGATCTCCCCGTTCTTCGTCATGCCCACGGTGAACGCGCTGCTGTGGAAGCACATGATGATGAACCCGATCTACGGCGTGCTGGCCGATGTGTGGCGCGCCTTTGGCGCCACGCCGGTGGACTGGATGACCGACTGGCCGCTGCTGTCGGTCATCGTCATCGTCGCGTGGCAGTGGCTGCCCTTTGCCTGCCTGATATTCATCACCTCGCTGCAGTCGCTCGACCGTGAGCAGATGGAGGCGGCGCGCATGGACGGCGCCAGCGCGCCGCAGCGCTTCTTCTACCTCACGCTGCCGCATCTGGGCCGGCCGATAGCGGTGGTGATCATGATCGAGATGATCTTTCTGCTCAGCATCTTTGCGGAGATCACCATCACGACCAGCGGCGGGCCGGGCAATGCGAGTACCAACATCACCTACATGATCTTCAAGCAGGCGTTGCTGAATTTCGACGTCGGTGTCGCCTCTGCCGGCGCGCTGTTCGCGGTCGTTCTGGCCAATATTGCGGCGGTCTTCCTGATCCGCATCATCGGCAAAAACCTGGACTGAAGGGGACAAGAGCATGCCACCCAACAACTTCCTGCCCCTGGCGCTGCGCACCGTCGCCGCGTGGGTCGTGACACTGCTGCTGTTCTTCCCGCTCGGCTGGCTGTTCCTGACGTCATTCAAGACCGAACTGCAGGCGATCCACGTGCCCCCGCTGTTCGTGTTTCATCCGACGATGGAGAACTTCGGCGAGGTGCAGCGCCGCAGCGACTACCTGCTGTATGCACGCAACTCGCTCGTCACGAGCCTGGGCTCGACCGTCCTGGGGCTGTTGATTGCGGTGCCGGCGGCTTATTCGATGGCGTTCTTCAAGACCCGGTTCACGCGCGACATCCTGATGTGGATGCTCTCGACCAAGATGATGCCGGCGGTCGGCGCGCTGGTGCCAATCTACGTGCTGGCGCAGACCGCCGGCATGCTGGACTCGGTGCCCGCGCTGATCATCGTGTTCACGCTCTCCAACCTGCCCATCATGGTGTGGATGCTTTTCACCAGCTACAAGGAAATCCCGGGCGAGATTCTGGAAGCGGCGCGCATGGACGGCGCCACCCTCTGGAAGGAGTTTCTCCATGTGGTGCTGCCGCTGTCCGTGGGCGGACTCGCGTCCACCGGGCTCTTGTGCCTGGTGCTGAGCTGGAACGAGGCCTTCTGGGCCCTTAACCTGACCTCGGCCAAGGCCGGCACGCTGGCTGTGATGATCGCGTCCTACTCGAGCCCCGAGGGCCTGTTCTGGGCCAAGCTCTCCGCCGCCTCGGCGATGGCCATTGCACCGATCATCGTGTTCGGCTGGCTGTGCCAGAAACAACTGGTCCAGGGTCTGACCTTCGGCGCCGTGAAATAACCAGACAAGGAGACGATTCATGGCTTACCTTCAGCTCCAGGACATGCGCAAGAGCTTCGGCGAGACGCACGTCATCCAGGGCGTGAACCTGGAGATCAACAAGGGCGAGTTCATCGTCTTCGTCGGCCCATCGGGCTGCGGCAAATCGACCTTGCTGCGCCTGATCGCGGGGCTCGAGCCGGTCACCAGCGGCAAGCTGCTGCTCGATGGCCGGGACATCACGCACATGCCTTCGGGCAAGCGCGACCTCGCGATGGTGTTCCAGAGCTACGCGCTCTACCCGCACATGAGCGTGTACGACAACATGTCATTCGCACTGCGGCTCGCGGGCGTGCCAAAGGACGAGATCAGGACGAAGGTCGAGTACGCGGCCAAACAGCTCAACCTGGCGCAGTACCTGGAGCGCACGCCCAAGGAGCTGTCGGGCGGCCAGCGCCAGCGCGTGGCCATCGGCCGCGCCATCGTGCGCGCCCCCAAGGTGTTTCTGTTCGACGAGCCCCTGTCCAACCTGGACGCGGCGCTGCGCGGCAACACCCGCGTGGAAATCCACAAGCTGCACGTGGCCCTTGGTGCGACCACCATCTACGTGACGCACGACCAGATCGAGGCGATGACGCTGGCCGACCGCGTGGTGGTGCTGCGCGACGGCCGGATCGAGCAGGTCGGCTCGCCGCTCGATCTGTACGACCACCCGGCCAGCCAGTTTGTGGCGCAGTTCATCGGCATGCCGTCGATGAACATGGTCGCCGCCGGGGCGATCCCCAGCTTCTCGGTGCAGACCGGCGGACGCCTGCCGGGCGATGGTTTTCTGGGTGTGCGCCCCGAGGGCCTGCGCGTGCACCAGGGCCATGGCGCCGGCGTGCCGGGCCGCGTCGACCTGATCGAAGCGCTGGGCAACGACACGCTGATCCACGTGGACGTCGGCGGTGTGCAGCTCATCGCACGCCAGAACGAGCGCACCGCTTTGAAGGTGGGAGACGACGTAGGCGTGGAGCTCAACCCCGCGGTGCTGCACCTGTTCAATCGGGAAGGCCGGGCACTCGCCGCCTGAGAATTTTTCGGAGAAATAGACGTGACACTCGCAGCAGCGCCGGCCGCCACTCCCCAGGTCATGCTCCATCTGGGGCTCGGCTCGTTTCACCGCGCCCACCAGGCGGCTTACCTGCAGCAGCTCATCGAGGCCGGTGACACGCGCTGGTCACTCTCGGGCGGCAACCTGCGCCCCGACTTGGCCGAGTTGCTGGGGGCCCTGCAGGCGCAGGGTGGGCAGTACACGCTCGAGACCGTGTCGCCGGCCGGCGAGTACCGCTACCAGCGCATCGAGTCCATCCGCGAGGTGCTGCCCTACGAGCCCACGCTCGCGGCGCTGATGGCGCGCGGCGCGGACGCGGCCACGCGGGTGATCTCGTTCACCGTGACCGAGGCCGGCTACTACCTGGACGCCCACGACAGGCTCGACCTGGGGTTCGCCAACCTGGCGCGCGACATCGACCGCGCACAACAACGTGGCGAGGCCGGGGAGACCATCTATGGCGCGGTGAGCGCCATCCTGCGTGCGCGCCGCGCGGCCGGGGCCGGACCGGTGACATTGCTGTGCTGCGACAACCTGCGCCACAACGGCCAGCGCTTTCGCGCCGGCCTGCTGGAGTTCATCGAACGCAGCGGCGACGCCGCGCTGTTGGAGTGGGTGCGCGCCAACACCACCTGCCCGAACGCGATGGTGGACCGCATCACGCCGCGCCCACCGCCCGAGTTGCGTGAGCGCGTGCACCACGCCACCGGCTGGCCGGATGCCGCGCCGGTCACGGCGGAAAGCTTCATCCAGTGGGTCATCGAAGACAACTTCATCGCCGGCCGACCCGAATGGGAACGCGTGGGTGTGCAGATGGTCGATTCGGTCGCGCCGTTTGAGGAGGCGAAGATCCGGGTCCTGAACGCGACGCACAGTTGCATCGCCTGGGCCGGCACCCTGATCGGCCTGCAGTTCATTCACGAAGGCACGCGCACGCCGGCGATTCGCCAGATGGCCTGGGACTACGTGACCAACGACGTCATCCCGTGCCTGAGCCAGCCCGGCAACCCCAGCCCGGTCGATTTGCCGGCCTACCGCGACGTGGTGCTGGAGCGCTTCGGCAACGCCGCGATCCGCGACACGAATCAGCGCGTCGCGACGGATGGCTTCTCGAAGATCCCGGGCTTTATCGTGCCCACGGTGCGCGAGCGGCTGGCGCAGGGACAGACGATCGACAGCGTAACCATGCTGCCGGCACTGTTTCTTGCCTTCCTGCAGCGCTGGCACCGCGATGAGCTGGCCTATACCTATGAGGACCAGGGTATGGACCCGGCCGCCGCACACGCGATCTGCGCGAGCGCGGATCCGGTGGCCGCACTGGGGGCCGACCCGACGCTTTGGGGTCCGCTGGCCGGCGACGCGCGGCTGCTCGGCGCATTGCGACGCGCCGCACAACGAGTTATCAATTTTCAAAAGGATCATTCATGAGCGCACGTTTGCAGGATCGGCACGCCTTGTTGACAGGCGCGGGAGGGGGCATCGGCCTGGCCGTCGCCGAGGCCTACCTGGCACAGGGCGCGCGTTGCACCGTGGTGGACATCGCGTCCACCGCACCCGCCGCGCTGGCGCCGCTGCTGGACGCCCATGCCGGGCGGCTGCAGTACGTCAGCGCCGACATCACGCGGCCCGGGCAGATCGAGGCCATGCTGGACGCGGCCGAGAGCCGCTTTGGCGCACCAGGCGTGTTGTTCAACAACGCCGCCGTGTTCGACCTGGCGCCGCTGCTGGACAGCGACGAGGCCATGTACGACCGGCTGTTCGCCGTCAACGTCAAGGGCATGTTCTTCGTGATGCAGAAGGTGCTGGCGCGCATGGTCACGCAGGGCGTGCACGGCGCCGTGATCAACATGGCCTCGCAGGCCGGGCGGCGCGGCGAGGCGCTGGTAGCGCACTACTGCGCGACCAAGGCCGCGGTGATCAGCTACACCCAGAGCGCCGCGCTGGCAATGGCGCCGCACCGCATCCGCGTGAATGCGATCGCGCCGGGTGTGATCGACACCCCGATGTGGCAACAGGTGGATGCATTGTTCGCGCGATACGAAGGATTGGCGCTGGGCGAGAAGAAAAAGCAGGTTGGTCTGTCGGTGCCGCTGGGCTACATGGGCGCGCCGGCCGACATCGCGGGCGCCGCGGTCTTTCTGGCCAGCGACGAGGCATCCTACATCACGGCGCAAACCCTCAACGTGGACGGTGGCTCGGTGATGAGCTAGGCTCTCAAAACACGCCCCCACATGACTCGAATGACCCCATGACCGCCAGTCGCCGCGCCCTGCCCCGCCAGCGCCAGCCCGAGCTGGAGCACGACTACGCGCGCAGCCCGTCGCTCGGCTACGAACCGCCGGACACCGCGGGCTTCATCCGCTGCCTGGCGCACGGTTTTCCCACGCCGCTGGCGCGCTGGCACTACCACGACGAGTACGAGCTGCACCTGATCGTGGCGTCCTCGGGCAAGACCTTCGTGGGCGACTACATCGGCTACTTCCAGCCCGGCCACCTGGTGCTGACCGGCCCGCGCCTGCCGCACAACTGGATTTCGCTGGATCTGCCGGAAGGCGGCATCGCCGAGCGCGACTTGGCGATCCAGTTCCCGCACGCGCCGATCGCGCAGGCGGCCGAGCACCTGCCCGAGCTGGCCGAGGTACTGCCGCTGCTGGACCGCGCGCGCAATGGTGTCGAGTTCTTCGGCCTGTCTGAGCGCGCGGTCGACCATTGGCACAAGGTCAAGGATCGTCAAGGCCTGGCGCGCCTGGGCGCATTCTGCGAATTTCTGGCTGACCTGGCGCGCTGCACCGATTACCGGCTGCTGTCGCACGCGCAGTTGCAGAGCGAAGACAACGCGGCCCAGCTGGACCAGATCAATGCGATCCTGAGCCGCATCACCGCCGACCTGGGGCAGCCGCTGTCGGCCGCGCAGCTCGCGGCGGAGCTGGGCATGAGCGAGAGCCGCTTCTCGCGCTTCTTCCGCCGCGCCACGGGCAACACCTTCACCGACTTCGTGAATCAGGTGCGCATCAACCGCGCCTGCCAGCTGCTCATGGAGTCGGACCAGTACATCACCCACATCTGCTATGAGGTCGGCTTCAACAACGTAGCCAACTTCAACCGCCGCTTTCTCGATTTCAAGGGCATGACGCCGGGCGAGTTCCGCCGCCAGGTGGACGGCCGCTTCGGCATCAAGCATTAGCGCCATGTACCTCGGGATCGATCTGGGCACGTCGGGCGTCAAGGTGGTGGTGCTGGACGAGGCGCAGCAGCTCGTCGCCGTGGCCGATGCGCCGCTGGCTGTCTCGCGCCCGCAGCCCCTGTGGAGCGAGCAGACCCCACAGAGCTGGTGGCTGGCGCTGGACCGGGCCATTCAGCAGTTGCGCCATGCCACGCCGGGCGCACTGGCGCAGGTGCGCGCGCTCGGCCTGTCGGGCCAGATGCACGGCGCCGTGCTGCTGGACGCGCGCCAGCGCGTGCTGCGGCCAGCCATGCTGTGGAACGACGGCCGTGCGTTCGCGCAATGCGCGCAACTGGAGGCCGCCGAGCCAAGGTCGCGCGCCATCACCGGCAACCTGGCCATGCCCGGCTTCACCGCGCCCAAACTGCTGTGGCTGCGCCAGCACGAACCGGCCGTGTTCGCACAAACCCGCACCGTGCTTTGCCCCAAGGACTGGCTGCGGCTGCAGCTCACCGGCGAGGCGGTCAGCGACATGTCCGATGCGTCCGGCACGCTCTGGCTGGACGTGGCGGCGCGGCGCTGGAGCGAGCCCATGCTGGCGGCCTGCGGCCTGACGCTGGCCCACATGCCGCGCTTGGTGGAAGGCAGCGCGCCGGGCGGCTCATTGCGCCCCGAGATCGCGCAGGCCTGGGGTCTGCCTGCCGGTGTGGTGGTGGCCGGCGGCGCGGGCGACAACGCCGCCAGCGCGGTGGGCATCGGCGTGGTCCGCGCGGGCGAGGGCTTTGTGTCGCTGGGCACCTCGGGCGTGATCTTCCTCGCCACGGACTCCTTTCGCCCGGCGCCCGCGCATGCGGTGCATGCTTTTGCGCATGCGCTGCCGGGCCGCTGGCACCAGATGTCGGTGATGCTGAGCGCGGCGAGCGCACTGGCCTGGGCCGCGCGCATGACCGGGCGACCCAGCGAAGCGGCTCTGCTGGAAGAAGCTGCGCAACTGCCGCCGGCCCGGCGCGCACAGGCGCCGCTGTTCCTGCCCTACCTATCGGGCGAGCGCACGCCGCACAACAACGCGCAGGCCAGCGCGTCCTTCACAGGATTGCGGCAGGAGCATGACGCCGCCGACATCGGCTACGCCGTGATCGAGGGCGTGAGCTTCGGGCTCATGGACGGTTTCGCCGCGATGCGCGGTGACAGTCCCTTGCCCAACGAACTGGCGCTGGTGGGCGGCGGCGCGCGCAGCGACCTGTGGGCGCAGCTGCTGGCCTGCGGCCTGGGCTGCGCGCTGCGCCGGCATGACGGCGCGCACGCCGCCGC
>JARLJI010000261.1 GCA_031291295.1 Rhodoferax sp.
CCATCTGCGTCGTCCCCATGCTCCACCAGGACCTGCAGCGCAGCAACGTGCCGCTCTGGGCCTACTTCTGCCAGATCAGCGACTCCACCACCAGCTACGGCTCCTACTCCGGCGCCGTGCCCAACGAGAAGATCACCTGGGGCAAGCTGGGCGAAAACACACCCAAGTTCATCATCGAGTCCGATGCCTCCATCGTGGCTCCGCTGGTGTTCGCCTACGTGCTCGGCTGGTAGTTCTCTTCCTCTGCGCACCCGCAAGGTCAGCATTTCGCGGGTGCGCAGCAATTCTCTAAGGGACCTCGGAACAAGTCACTGGTTTTGAAAGGGCACGGCTTCAGCCGTGCCGTAAAGTCCTGAAAAACTGCGAGGCTTTACAGGCTGCGGAAGAACTCCGTTCCGCCAGCGTTCTGTAACAGGGCACGACTTCAGTCGTGCCGATAGTGGCCTGGAACGAAAATGGCCTTTAGGCCCTGCGGGATGAAGGACGGGAACCTCGCCCCATCTTCGGAGCTTTTCCGCAGCCTGTTTAGCCCATGAGGGATGGGTTGCGTTTCGCAAATGAGTCATTGATCAGAGGCTTCCTAATCCTCTCGAACAATTCCCGCTAAACTCCGCGTCACCCAAGCTTGCGGCGCATTTCCCGCACGCCCAAAAACCTGTCCTCCGAACGACCGCCGCAGGCCGTCCATGCGAATTCCGCAACACGGGTGCCGTCTTCTATAGTTTGGGTTGGCCAGTTATAGCTGTTCTCCAATTGCTGTAGCGCAAAGGCACGTCGGCTAAGTGGCTTTTTCATCAAGAAAAAGCCGCCTTTTTCGACCCTCAAAATGCCACATACAATTTGGAGAACAGCTCTTGTCCGGCCCATTCCGCAGGCAACGCGAGGTCGCCATGCAACGTAGAGATGTATTGAAGATCGCCGGCGCAGGCATCACAGCAGGCTTCACCCAGCCCCCCGCGTTGCACGCAGCCTCTGCATCCGCAAGCCTGTCCGCAAGTTGGATCAGCGTGCGTGATCACGGTGCCAAGGGTGACGGCTCCGCCACCGACTCGCCCGCCATCAACCGAGCCCTTGCAGCCGCAGCTTCCGCAGGCGGCGGCACCGTCTACTTCCCCGCCGGCGTCTACCTCAGCTATTCCATCCGCCTTCAGAGCAAGGTCGCCCTGTATCTCGACCAGGGTGCAGTATTGCTCGCCGGGCCCACGCCGCTCGATGGCACCGCAAGCGGCGGCTACGACGAAGCCGAGCCGCAGGGCGCCTGGGAGCCCTACCAGGACTACGGCCACAACCACTGGCACAACTCGCTGCTCTGGGGCGAAGACCTCACAGACGTCTCCATCACCGGCCCCGGCCTCATCTGGGGCAAGGGCCTCAGCCGCGGTTGGGACACAGAAAAGACGCGGCCCGACTCAAGCAAACCGGGCGTTGGCAACAAGGCCCTCGCGCTCAAAAACTGCCGCAACGTGCTCCTCCGCGATTTCAAGATCCTCGAGGGAGGATGGTTCGGCATCCTCGCCACCGGCGTTGACAATCTGACCATCGACAACCTGCTCATCGACACGATCCGCGACGGCATCGACATCGACTGCTGCCGCAACGTCCGCGTCTCCAACTGCACCGTCAATTCGCCCTGGGACGACGGCATCTGCCCCAAGAGTTCCTTCGCGCTGGGCACCGCGCGCCCCACTGAGAACCTGACCATCTCCAACTGCTACGTAACCGGCGGATACGAAGTGGGCTCCGTGCTCGACGGCACCTGGAAGCCGCTGGCCGACAAGGGCGCATGGTGGACCGGCCGCATCAAGATGGGCACCGAATCCAACGGCGGCTTCCGCAACATCGCCATCTCCAACTGCATCTTCGAGAGTTGCAAGGGCCTCGCCATCGAAAGCATGGATGGCGCACTGGCTGAAGATTTCGCCGTAACCAATGTGACCATGCGCGACCTGCGCAGCGCGCCGTTCTTTCTCCGCCTCGGCACCCGCATGCGCGGCCCCAGGGACGCGAAACCCGGCGTGCTCCGGCGCGTTCTCCTCAGCAACATCACCTGCACAAGCGCGTCACCGCTGCCTGCCATTTTGGCCGGCGTGCCCGGGCATCCCCTTGAAGACATCCAGATCAGCGACGTGCTCATCCAGCAGGCAGGCGGTGGCGACGACGCCATGGCCGCCCGCATCCCCGAGGAACGTGAAGCCGCCTACCCCGACCCGGAGATGTTCGGCGCGCTGCCGGCAACAGGACTGTTTGCACGGCACGTGCGCGACCTCGAAGTCAGCAACTTCGGCATTACAGTGCGCGATTCAGACGCCCGCCCTGCCTTCTGGCTTCACGATGTGGAGGGCGCCGACTTCTTCCGCGTACGCACGCCTGCCGCAGCCGCGGCCTACGATCTGCGCGCATGCCGCCGCTTCCGCAGCTTTGGCAGCGCGCAGCATGAGGATGTGAAGTTTGAGGAAGTCGCAGCGCAGAAGATCTAAAAGCGGCGGCCGCACCCGGGAGGGCGCAGCCGCTCAGCTCTTACAGGCTCATGTAGAAGTTCGCCATCCAGTTCTGCAGCAGGGTTGGGAAACACCCCAGCAGGATCACGCCCACGGCAATCACCACCAGCGCCAGCATCGTCACCGGATGCGTCGTCACCGGCGTCTCATCCACGGCGGGCATCACATAAGCGCGCTTCAGCACCTGCAGGTAGTAGTAGAGCGAAACCGCGCTCAAGCCCACCGCCAGCACCACCAGCCCCAGCGCAGCCCCGCTTGAAGAAACTCCCAGCACAGCGGCAAACAAATTGAACTTGGCCCAGAAGCCCACCAGCGGCGGTATTCCAGCCAGCGACAGGAACAGCACCAGCAGCACCGCCGCCAGCAGCGGATTGCGCTTGGAAAGCCCCAGGAACGCATCCAGCTTGTCGCTCCCCGTCGCGTTCTCCACCACCGAGATCACGCCGAAGGCCCCAACCGTGGTCAGGCCGTAGGTCAGGATGTAGTAGAGAATGGCCTGCGCGCTCCGGTCCGTGTACGAGAAGAACGCCAGCCCCAGCAGCATGTAGCCCGCGTGCGCAATTGCCGAGTAGGCCAGCAACCGGCGCACGCTGGTCTGCGCCAACGCAGCCAGGTTCCCCACCACCATCGACA
Source organism: Rhodoferax sp. (assembly GCA_031291295.1). Lineage (GTDB taxonomy): Bacteria > Pseudomonadota > Gammaproteobacteria > Burkholderiales > Burkholderiaceae_C > Rhodoferax_A. Next base: position 3,132 of record JARLJI010000261.1, read on the forward strand.
CACCGGCAAGCACCATCAGCAGTTCGGGCCACCCCGAACTGAATCCGAAAAAGCGCGGCCCCGGACTCTGTAAATGCACGTCCGCAGTCACAACCGCATGTGCCCCATCGAATGCATGCAGAGCCGCAGTGCTGATCGAGATCAGCAGCGCAAAACTCGCCACCTTTGACACCGAGGCAATAAACGCTGCTGCCGGCGCGGGCGCGCCCTCATAGGCATCCGGCGCCCACAGGTGAAATGGCACTGCCGCCACCTTGAAACCCAGCCCGGCCACAATCATCACCAGTGCCAGGTACAGCAGCGGTCCCGCCGCCGCGCCCTTTGCTGATTGGATGCCCAGCATGATTTCGTGCAGGTTCGTCGAACCCGTTATGCCGTAGAGATAGCTGAAGCCGAACATCAAAAACGCCGCCGACATGCCGCCGAACAAGTAGTACTTGATCGCAGCCTCGGCGCTGGCCCCTGATCGCTTGGCAAACGCTGTCAGGATGTAGAGCCCCAGGCTCAGCAGTTCCAGACCCACGAAAATGATCAGCAGATCCTGCGCCGCCGCAATCAACATGCCGCCGGTTGCCGCCATCAGCGTAACGGCAACAAACTCGCCCACATGGCGCGTGAATTTTGAACTGACCAGCAGGAACAGCGTGAGCACCGTCAGCCCCAGGATGCCGGTCTGCGCCACTGCCGCCGAACCCGTAGCCGTCAGCACCACATCGCTGCTGCCCGGATAGGTCAGCCCTGCCGCCGGCGGCATCGCCAGCGCTGCCTGTGCTGCAAGGCAACCCACCACTCCCAGCAGCGCCGCTACCGCGAGCCGCGTTTTCAGCTCGGCTTTGCGCAGGAAGCCCAAGTCGACAATCAATACCAGCAGCGCCGCGATTTCCAGCACCGTTTCCGGCAGCGTTATGCGGAAGAGGTCAAAGTAGTTCATTGCACGCCTCCCGCAAGCAGCGCCTTCACGGCGGGTTCAATCGCATCCAGCAGGATGCGTGGATAAAGACCTACGAACAAACTCGCCGCCAGCAGCATGGCCACTCCGGTTGCCTCGGGCCATGTGATAGCTGCCAGCTCATGGCCTTGCTCATGCAAATGTGGATCTGGATGGCCGTCGCTGAAGAAGGCCTTCTGCAGCGCGCGCCACGTGTAAGCCACGCCCAGCACAATGCCCACGCCCGCTGAAGCCGTCCACCACGGATTGGCCTTCCACGAACCCACCAGCACCTGCAGCTCGGCAACAAAGCCCGAGAAGCCCGGCAGTCCCATCGACGCAATGCCCGCCAGCACAAACGCCCACGCCGCAAAGGGCAGCCGCTTTGACAGGTGCATGCCTTCCAGCTCGACCAGCTGACGCGTGTGCGTGCGGTCGTACACAATGCGGCCCACAATTGCGAACAGCAGCCCGGCGATCACGCCGTGCGAAAACATCTGCAGCACCGCGCCGGTCACGCCGATCTGGTTCAGCGTCATCAACCCCAGCAGCACAAAACCCATGTGGCTCACGCTCGAGTAGCCGATGACGAATTTGAAGTCGCTCTGCACCAGCGCCACCAGCGCGCCATACACAATGCCGATCACCGCCAGAATCGCGAACACGTCGCGCCATGACCCGATGCCGATGAAAGAGAAACCCCACGGGTCCATGCCGTGCGGGTAAAGTGTCATGGCTACCCGCAGGCAGCCGTAGGCGCCCAGCTTCATCACCACACCGGCCAGCAGCATTGAGGCCGCCGTAGGCGCGGCCACGTGGCCCGTAGGCGCCCAGGTGTGAAACGGCCACATGCCTGCAAGAATTCCGAAGCCGACAAACACCAGCGGAAAGGCCCACATCTGGAAGCTCACCGGGAAGTTTGCGTGCGCTAGTTCCACCAGTCCGGTCGAGCGGCTGCCTGAAAGCGCATACGAAGCCAGCAGGCCCACCAGCACCATCGCCGAACCCACAAACGAGTAGAGCGCCAGTTTCATCGCGCCGTACTCCCGCCGCGTCGATCCCCAGATCGAGATCAGGAAGTACTTCGGCACAATGGCGATCTCGTAGAAGACGAACAGCAGGAAGAGATCGAAGCTCAGAAAGACGCCGTACACGCCGCCAATCAGCGCCAGGTAGAACGCGAAAAACTCGTTCGTCCGCACGTCGATGTTCCAGCTGAACAACACGCCGGCAACCGCCGCCAGCCCCGTCAGCAGCACCAGCACCAGGCTGATGCCATCAGCGGCCAGTGTAAAGCGGATGCCCATCGCAGGAACCCACGGCAGGTCGGCAATCACCATGCGGCCATGTCCAGTGCCGGCCGCGAACCCCAGCACCGCAATCACCAG
>JARLJI010000262.1 GCA_031291295.1 Rhodoferax sp.
CACGCCGGCGCGGTGCGAGTGTCCGCTGAAATGCACGTCCACACCGCCCGTCTTGCGTTGGTTGGCGCAGTTCTGGAAAAACCAGGCCAGATTGCGTTCGCAGGTGCCCATATTATTGAAGTTCCAGCCGCCGCTGTTTTCTCCTGCTTTGGTGAGCTTGCTCAGCGCATCGGCCGGCACGAACATGCGGTTCCGATCGGAGAAGGCCACCTTGGTGTCATAGTTGACGAATGTGAAGTGCGAAAACAGCAGCATCTGTCCATGGTATTTGCTCTTCGCCAGGTACTGGGTCCTGTTCAGCAGTGCACGCTGCGCATCGCTGATGGCTTGCTTGGCGCGCGGCAGGATGCCCGCTCCCTGCTTGTCCGCACGCAGCGGCATTGTTCCCGACAGATTGACATACTCCTCTTCCGGTCCCCAGTCCAGGCCGAGCATGTATTGCGTGCCGTAGACATGGCGCCAGTCCGAAAGCGGTGTGAACAGGATGAAGAACCAGTCGTAGTAGCCCGGGTCGTAGTTCTTCGCGGTAAGCACCTGGGGGTAGGTTGGCCCATAGGCCAGACAGGCTTCGTAGATGGTCAGGTTGTGATCGGCCGCGATGCCGTCATTGGCCTTTGCCTCAACGAACTCACTGGCGCGGTCCGCATCGGCATAGACATCGGCCGGACTGCGGGTAAGATAAGCATCCTTGCCGATTGTTGCCAGCAATTTATACTTGCTCGCTGCTTTGGCAAGCCCGGCGGCACCCAGGTTGACTGGCCTGAGCCCATGGGGTGCCTCGCCGAAGGCGCCTTCGTCCTCGAGCACCCCGGCAGCCAGCACCCAGGCGTTCTGGCGGGGCGAGATGCCGTAGGGTATCTGGTACGCCTCGTGGTTGCCTGTGGTCAGGAACACCGGCAGGTTCAGTTCGCGGTAGGCATGACGCAGCAGCGAATACACCAGCATGTCGTCCAGTCCGCGCTTGTACAGTGCGCCGTCCCCGATCTTGTTCAGAACATTGAACGCTTTCCACTGTTCGCCTATGTTGTCAGCCGGCACCGCAGCCGGATCCAGGTTGCGGTTGAAGTCGAGCAGGTCGCCGGTGATGACCAGGGCGTCAGCCTTTGGCGTGTCGGAGTCACCCTTGCCGAAGCGTTCCACCAGGCCGTGCAGCGCAATGAAGCTATTGCACAGGTTGGAAGCCGGCGGCTTGGCCGGCGTCTCGGGCGCGGGAGCGCCGCCGGGCAACTCCAGCAGATGGGCCGGGGATTTTGCCAGCGCGTTTTGTCTGACGTTGACGTGCACGTCGGAGAGATGGCCGATCTTGAGGGCCGTGGCCTTGCTGCGGATGATCGGGTGCCACGCCATCAGGCGATGCGTCGTCTCCGGCGTTTGCCTTGGCAGGGCCGTTGCCGACAACGGCGCTTTCAGATCGAACTCATACAGGTTGGGGTAGTGGCTTCGCTGGGGATTGGTCTTCTGCGCGTCCAGGAAATCCAGGATCACCTGGTCCTGATACTCCCACATCTCCACGCCTTTCAATTCGGGGCGTTGCGCGTACTTCTGCGGCACCGGCACCATCCAGGCGAAGGTGCACATGGTACTGAGGCTCGCGCCGCCCGGCAGCTTGGACAGATCGATTTCGATCTCGTAGATGTGGCTCAGTCCGGAATACATCTTGACTGTGGCCGGGCGAATGATGGCCACTGGCTCGCCACTGTGGTTCACCATCATGCCGCCCCTGAATGCGCCTACTTGCCAGACCCGTACCGCAGCCATGGCAAGCGGCGCAGCCTTGCCGTCGGCAAACAGCATGGTGTCCTTGGTCTCCTTGGCAGTCTGCTTCCCCTTGATGGGGTACAGGCGCAGGTGACGGTCCACGAAGACGGCCCCATACTTGGTGTTGAGGACTTTGTTGCCGAAGTACTCCGTGGGCCGAAGGGGCGCGTCAAAGCCAACGCCAAAGTACTGATTCGCGAGAGGCTCCGCGGCGATAAAGATGCTGCACTTGTTCTGCCCTGGCGGCAGGATTAGCGGTGTGCCGAGATTTGGACTAAGAATGACGGCCCGGATCGGTGCCTTCTCTTCGCAGTCCACGCAACCCGCTATCTTAGGCTCGTGCGTGACATTGGTGAAGCTGGTTCGTACCTTCTCGGCAGGGGTGAGTTCAGAAGATGCCATCGGGGATTCCATTGCAGATCGTAGTCAGCGCGCGAGTCCGGATGCGCCGGGTCCAAGCAGGCTGGCAAAGCGTGAGCGTTGCGCCGCCAGGTGTTGCTGGCCCGCCGTGTGCGCGAGCACCCAATCCGAGTCGGCCGATGTGGCGACAGCGCACATGAATGAGCCCGCCACGTTGTCCTTTGTTGCCAAGGCCTGCGCAACGTGCGGTAGCGCCTCGTCGAACAGCGGGTGGGTGCGCAGTCCGATGGAGGCAAATAGTCGGATGCTGCCCTGCGTTGTGAGACCATGCTGACGTGCGCGCCGAATCAGATCATTAACAATCTGGTATTGCAGGTGCGGAGCCAGCGCGTCGAGTTCGCCCTGCCTGATGTCTTCTGTAACGATCAGACTGAGGATCAGATCGGGCTCGCCGGCTCTGCCAAGTGCAGATATCAACGTATCGGGCAACGCGAAGCACGCATGTTCGGATTGGAACTGCTGGCTGTTCTTTCCTTCGGTGATTTGCCAGCCAAGTTCTCTGTCCCACAAGGCTAGCGTGTCGAGCGGCGCCAGCAGCGCAGTGCGCATGATCTGCGGCGCTATTGTCAGCAGTGACGCCATGACCCGGGGGTCGTAGTAGCGCAGTTGCACCGAATCGCCGCTTTCCAGAAGGCCGTTCAGGCAGCCTCGCAGGTGGGTATGAAGTTTGAAGTCCGGCAATCGGCTACTGAGAAAGCAAACCGTCCAGCCGTATTCCATCAAGCCGACGATCGCTTCGAGGGCGCCTTCATTCGCGTTGCCCAGATCGATCAGGTAGGGGCCGACAGATTCCAGCTGGGCTTCCGGCGTATGACGCAGGATGGGCTCGAATGACAATCCGAGCTTTTGAAGCAGGGCGTCCAGATCGACCTCGGTAAGGTGAAGCTGGCCCGCATCTATCAAGGCGTAGGGCGCCACCGTTTCTTGTCCCTTCTTCGTTGTCAACCAGCGTCGTGCATCAGCGAGTAGTGCTTGCCGGAAGATCTGGCGCAGCGCTGGCTGCGTCCAATCGGCGTGTGTCATGCTCGTATTGCTCGCGGTCATTGCCTTGCCCCGGGGACACTGCGTTCGGTCACGGCAGAACCCTGCTGCGCCGCTTGCACGGCGCAGGGCAGGCAAACGCCGGAAGGCGGCATGGCCACCGGCATGGTCAGGGACTTTTTCCCTGGCCATCCATGTGTCGCCGCATGCGCTTTCCAGGTGCCCGGCGTGCCTTCCTCGATGCCCCCCTGACCGACCTTCAGGTAACTGCCACCGGCCAGGAATGTCACCGCCTTGGGCGAAACGATCTCAATCCGGTCCTGAGCGCTGATGAGCTTCAGCACCCTTTGAGCAATGATTTCGATGTTGTCGTCGTGGCACTGCACTTCGATCTTGCCTTTGGCCGCAATGAAGCGCAGTCCTCGCTTGCGCGCGAACAGCACGAGGCGCTCGGCCGCGCTGGCCAGGAAGCTCTTGCCGGTGGCCAGGGCAAGGTGCTCGCCGCTCGAGATCGCAGTGTGCTGCGCGCTGTGCAGATGGATATCCTCGCCGGCGGTGGCCGCGAGGCCGGCGGGGCTGGCCAGCGCCAGCACCGGTTGCGACAGTTCACCCTGCTCGCCGCTGCCCTTGATGGCGTCGTGCTGCGCTTGGGCGGCGTCCGCGACCTTGACCTGCTCGCCGTCGAGTGCGCGCTGGTGATCGGCCACCTCGCCCAGCGTGCGCTGGATCCCCTGGCCGTTGTTCAGGCGCGCAGCGGTTTCGCCAAGATCCTTGTGATGGCCCTGCGCGTCGTGCCGGGCCTCGGTGCTGACCAGCATCCCGGCGCCGCCGCGTACCGCGCCCCAACCGTCGGTGCGCAGCTCGAACCCTTCGCCGCGCTTGTCCTTGCGCCCGTCGGCATCCGGGATGCGCACCATGTAGCCCATGCTGAGCATCGAGGCCTGGTGATCGCTGCCGATCTGGGTCTGGATCTCACCCTGGGTATCGTCTTGCACGAAGGTGTTGTGGCGCTCGCCGAACAACTCCTTGCTGCGAAAGCCCGACAGCGCATGCTGGCTGGGCAGGTTCCACTGGGGCATGTTCACGCGGTTGGCCGCCCGGCCGGTGATGATGGGGCAGTCGGCGTTGCCGGTGAGGAAGTCCACGATGACTTCCTGGCCGATGCGTGGCAGGTGAATGGCACCGTAGTTGTCGCCTTGCCAGTTCGAGGATGCGCGCACCCAGCAGGAGCTTTGTTCGTTGCGTTGGCCGATCCTGTCCCAGTGAAGCTGAATTTTCACGCGCCCGAACTGATCCACCCACAGCATCTGGTTGTCGGGACCCACGACGGTGGCGGTCTGGGGGCCAAAGGTGCGCGCCCGCGCCTGGTTGCGATCGGGCCGGAAGATCTCGCTGGTGGGCTGGGCCTCGAAGGCGACGTCACAGCGCCACTGCTGACCCTGGCCGGAAGCCTCTGCCACGTCCTCGATCTCCAGCACCGTCGCGAAGACCAGGTATTCCCGGTTCGCCGATTGACTCGGGTGATGCGTCAGCTTGAAGGTGCAGCCGGGCACCACGGCGCGGAGATTGCCGCGCCCCTTGGCACGGCTGCCGTGCTGGCGGATTGCTTCAATGCGGATGCGCGAGAGCATGTCGCCCTCCTGCCAGGGATCATTGTCCGTGGCGGGCTGTGCATGGGTGCCGGGCCATTCGACCATCTCGCCGTCTGCGTGCGCAGTGTCTCGCGGATCGGCGGTGCCCACGGTCAGATCGGCCCGCGGCTTCACGAAGTCGTAATCGTTCGCTGTCCACTTGCCGGACACGAGCGTGTCGACAATCTGGAAGTCGAACAGGTGTTCCTCGTCGACCCGGTCGGCGCTGGGGTACCAGCGCAGGGTGTGGTAGGCGGGACTCGCGAAGCGCCGGAAGGCGCCGTTGCCATCGGTCAGCACCAGCCGGTGCCTGCCTTCCAAGTGTTCAACGAAGTAAGAGATGCCCCATTCTTCGGTCAGGCGCTTGAAGAATGCATAGTCCGTCTCGCCGTACTGCACCTGGTATTCGCGCCTGGGATAGCGCGCGACATCGAGCCGCTTTTCCACAGGGAAGGTGTAGTCGGCCAGCAGTTCATCCAGGATCTCGACGACGGTCTTCTGCTGGAAGATCTTGTAGTCCGTGGTGCGCGTGGCGAGCCAGAGCCAGGGGCGCAGGGTCAGACGGTAGACGGCTTGCCGCCCGACGATGAACGGGCCTTGGACCTCATGCACAATGCCGGAGATCTCACGGGTGCCGGCGCCCACATTCCCGGCCAGGCCGGTGCCGCTACCCTCGAGTTCAATCTCGATGGTGAGTTCCTTCCCCTGCATTGCCTGCAGGTCCAGGTTGGCTTGCGGGCCAAACCACACGTGGCGGCTGTCAGGCGTTTTGAGCTCGATCTCGTACACGAAGAGCGTATTGATCCCGTCCCGTCCCTTCAGGCGGGAGAAGGTCAGCGCCGATTGCCCAAGGAGGGCGGGCAGGCCGGTGCCCTTGACCGTGACGGCACGCGCCGAATTGAACGGCAGATCTCGAAGTCCCATGGTCCGATCCTTGCGATGTGTGGCCTTGCGATGTGCGGGTTAGAGACGACGTACCGTCATGCACAGGGCAATGCGGTCATGTAACTGCAGCTCCCAGCCTGTGAGCGCCAGTTGGGAGCGGGGCCACGCTTGTCTGGCATGGCCTCGATCTCGATAACGTAAAGGGTCCCTGACGGAGGCTGCGGCTGCGCGACGGCTCATTCGGCCTCCTGCGCCCAGCGCTGGACAAGATCGGGTGGGATCGCCTGAAACACCTCATCGAAGCGCTTGCCCACGAGGCGCTCGGCCTGTGCGAGCAGCAGGGATACGGGACTGCTGGGCTCGTGACGCTCGAACCACTGACGGGCAGCGTGGATCTGAGAGAGGGCGGCCTGGCGGTCGATGGGCATATCGTCGGTGTCCCCCGCACTGCAGAGGTGTGCGGACTGTGCATGCACGGCATCGGGAGATGGCGCCAGTGCTGCCGCAGCGGTCTTGGCCGCGGGCGCGGGAATGGCTTGCGCGAGCGCTGGCTGGGCAAGCTCGGCGTTGCCGACCAGGCGCAGCAGCTTTCCCAGGGGTGCCAGGTCCGGCGCATGGCCTGGCAAGGTGTCCTCGCACCAGCGCTGCAAGGCTTCGGCCAGCCGGCACGCCTCGTCCATGGCGGCCATCTGGGGGAGTCCTTGATTGCGCAACGCCTCCAGTTGCTGGCGCACTGACTCCGGCGCAAGTGCGTCGGCGGCGCGGGGCACGCTCAGTGCGCGTTCCACGTCCCGGATTTGCAGGCGCGTGGCAGCATTGCCGGCGAGGGGGATCTCACGCACATCGGCAACGAGCCCCTCCGGATCGGCCAACGCCGCCAGCGCATTGGCCCGCAGGGCCGGATCGTGTTCGCCATCCGCGTCCAGCCGCGGGTGAATGGCGGCCGGGTAGGTGGTGAGCAGGCGTTCGAGGAGCGCCAGGCCGTCGCGCAGGCCTTCCGCCTGGTCTAGCCGGGTGCGACAGCGCAGGAACAGTGTTAGCAGCCGGATATCCTTGGTCCGCAACAACAGCCGCCGGCAGTTGCGTTCCAGCTCGGTCCAGTTCAGCGGCTCGGCCTGCGCGACGAATTCGCCGTACTGGGCCTCCGCGCGTGGCGCGGCCTTCGCCAGCAGTACCACGAACTCGGCATCGTATTCGAGGTCTTCTCCACAGGGCAGGGCGGCATCGACCGGTGTCGCCAGGTCGGCAAAGCGGATCGGCGGCAGCGCTTGCGCCTTGGCCGCAGGAGTGGGCGTCGTGGTCTTGGCCTTCATGGCTTAGTGGGTAACGTATTGTTCAGGGTGGAAAACCATGCCGGTCGTGGCGCGATCCTGGTTGGGCTCGCCCAGCCAGGTGGACCAGCCCAGGCGCTCCTCGGCGCCGAGCACGGCAGGCGGCGCGGATTGCGGCTGCACCTGCAACTCGACTTCCCATTCATATTCGAAGCCGACAAAGGACCGTATCCACTCGACGAGGACCGGCAAGTCCCGTCCGTTGGGCGTGAAGTTCAGGTATTGCCGCAGGTCCAGCGGCCCGATCACCAGGCGGAACTTGTGCTGGCGATCCGGCACCATCTCACCCAGCAAGGCGCCCTGGCCCATCACGCTGGGGGAACCCGGGCGGCCAAGGTGGCTGTGTTCGGCCGGATCGAGCGCAATCCAGTGCAGCACGAATTCCTCCAGTCGCACAGGCACGCCGAAGAACTGCGACAGCGAGGCCACGATGCCGTCCGGGTTGCGTGCCTCGCGCACATGGTGTGCGCTGGCGGCCAGGCGGGCGTGCGCGGGCAGCGGGCTGCGGGCGATTTCGGCGGCGTCTTGTCCGGCCAGCCAGCCCACATATCGGGAGAACACTTCCTCATCGGGCCGGTCGAGCCCGGCCGTGGCTTGCGATCCCGCCCAGGCGCGGTAGAACTGGGTCAGGGCCCGATGGTGGAACAGATCCAGGAAGGCGGCGGTCGTCTCGTCCCGGTTTGTCTCGGTCCGTTCCCGTACGATTTCCGTCAGGTGGATCGGCAGGGCGCCGTTCGGGCCCAGCATGCCGAGCCCGAACAACTGGATCCGCAGGCCGTTGGCGCGCGCCTCCAGCCTGGCGATCTCGCGTGGCGCAAAAGTGAGCGAGGCGGTTTGTCCGATACGGAAGGGCTCCGCTTGCGGACGCGTGGCGCGGCCCACCGGCGGCAAATCGCGGTGCTGTGCCGACAGTCCGCGCAGGAGGCCAAGGAAGCTGAGCTTCCATGGGGCATAAAGCGCATAGCGGCCGGCGGCACCCTTGGCGGGCGCCGGCGTTGCACTACGCGGACCGATGTCGTCGTGACCCTGGAACATGTCTATACCGCGCCGCGGCCTCCCATGCGCACCGGCCAGCGATGAATCAGACCGCGCTCCATTGCGTACAGCTCCGTTTCCGTGAACGCATTGACCGACACGTGCCGGGCGAGGAAGTGTTCCAGCACGACCCCGAACAGATAGGGACTGATGCCGGAGAAGCCACTCTCATCCACCGTCAACTGGCACTGGATCCCGCGGCCATAGAGGATCGGGCCGTTGCCGGGTAGACGCCGCGTGACGGGCTTGATCTTGCCGCCGATCAGGCTCTGGATCTGGCGCTGCTGGGCTGGCTCGTCACTGGCGACGAAGAGGCGCAGCATCTCGCGCAAGCCCTGGCCGCCTTCGCGGTGGTCCAGGTCGGTGAGCGACAGATAGTTGAAGCCCAGTTGCCGGATCAGGCGCCAGGCCGTTTCCTCTTCGGCGAAGGGGGCGCGCGGCGTTGAGGGCGGCCGGATCAGCCCGACTCCGGCTACCGGGATGGAATCCGGTGAGCGCAGATCGTTGAAGCCGTTGCGCGGCACGAGATTCGGCAGGTCCCGATTGGTGGCCATGGCCTGCACGGAGAGATAGCGCAGATCGTTCGGGTAGGGCGCTTCATTCTGGTCCACCAGCGAAACGAAGATCTCCGTGCCAGTGTAGGCCGTGCGCGTGCCGTACTTGCGGGCATGTTCAGAGATCAGCCGCCGCTCCCGTCGTATGGAAAAATACCGTCCATGGTTGCCTTCGTCGCTGTTGAGCGTGGCAAAGAGGGGACGGAACTCGATCGGCGTGCTGTGTTCCGACACCTGGCCTGACAAGCTCTGTACCGAGAAGATCTCGTAGTCGAGCGGACGGCGCCGGTCGGGCACCAGGTGGAATTCGGTGCGGCCCGGGTCGATTTCCATCCGATCGGTACGCATCGGGAACAGGTTGACCACCGGCGTGCAGAAGAGCGCGAACTGGCTCGCATCGACCTGGCTGGCGAGCGCGCCCGGAGACTTGCCCAGCAGGATGACGATCTCGACCTCGCGGCCGTCGATTTTGGCCAGACCCGGCGCTAGTCCGTTGAGGCTAAAGAAATAGAAGCGCTGCGGGCACGCGAAGTACTCGTGGACCAGATTGTGGCCATGAAATTTGTTCCAGGCAAGCGGCAGGGCGCTTTCGTCCGGCGCCACGCCGACGTAGCCGAGCGCATTCTGCGTGATCGCATAGGGTTGCTCGCCCATCGCACCGGGCTTGCCCACGAGCACCGACACCCCGGCACCATGCAGCAGCTCAAAGAGGTGCGAGGCAATTTGATCATTGCCGCACAGGTAGACGGGTAGAGCATCCAGTTCAGCCAGCTTGGCGAAGGTGACGTTCCGGGTCAGGCGAAGGCGCAGGCGCAGCGCGCCCTGCACGGTCACATGGGCGGGGACATAGCGCTCCAGGTGGTGGATATCCGGCGGGATGCCGGTCAGCCGGGCTTGCGCGATCTCGATCGGCCATAGGGTCAGCGGCTGAGTCGTACGGAACTCGCACCGCGTGGATTCGCCGGCCGGCGCACGAGCCAGCAGCGCCGTGTCGCGCGGCACCGGGATGCCGCGCACCAGATCGCCTTCCTTGTGGCTGGGGTGGAACTGCGCGACGGCGATGGCTGGCGTCGGCGCGATGTAGTTGGGATAGATGACTTCCAGCAGCCGCTGCGTGAAGCGCGGGAACTCGGCGTCCAGCTTGATCTGGGTGCGTGCCGACAGGAAGCAGAATGCCTCGATCAACCGCTCCACGTAGGGATCGGCCACCTCGATGCCATGCATGCCCAGGCGTCGCGCTACCTTGGGGTGCTGTTTGGCGAATTCCCCGGCCAGCTCGCGCATGTAGACGAGCTCGCGGTTGTAGTACTCCAGCAGTTGTGGATCCATGGGGTGTCGGTAGGTGTCAGTTTGCGTGGATCGACTTGAGCTGCATCCGGCTGGTTTCCAGGTCGAGCGAACTCTGGGCGGTGAACGCCATCGGATACGGGTCCATGTGGATGAGCCCAGAGATCTCGAACAACAGCACGTTGTAGCGATGCGGAGCGTCCTCCTTCAGCAGCGGCTCGATCTTGAGCGACCCCGGAATCAGCCGGGGCTCGAAGTCCTCGATGGCCCGCTGCACGATGCCGATAATATCGTCCCACTTGTGCTCGGACAGATAGCTGCCGGCCACCGGCGGCACGCCGTAGTTCAGCGTGGAGCTGGCCGCCTCCGGATACCGCTCGCGGTCAATCTCATCCTCGCGGTTGGTGGTATTGAGCAGATAAGTGAGATCGCGCTGGATGATCTCGCGCATCTGGGCGCGCGTGACGGTGTATTCGTTCGCGCTTTCGGTCTGCCGTTGGGGCGCGTCGTCGCGCAGCCGGTCAAAGAGCGTCGGCAGCAGCTGCGTATTCGGGCGGCGCGGTACCCGCGGCGGGCGGTGGTCAGCCATGCCCGTTAACCAGAGTGAGGGTCGCCACATCGAGCATGGCCACATCGCCCGCATCCGTCATCCAGGTCTTCTGGCCGAATCCGATGACACCGGTATCGCCTACTTCGGCCCAGCTGGTTTCGCGGGCGAGCCGGATGGCGTCGCTACCCTGCTCAGAGTCAGGGTAGCGCACCGGCATGAAGCCACGGCTGACCACACCGTCGGAGAGCGTCACGGTGGCCGGGCGCCACAGCAGATCGAGCAAGCCGGCAGGCTCGGCCAGCTCAAGCTTTTGCATCTGGGCAAAAGGCAGCCAGGCGTAGCGGCCCGCCGCCACGATTTCGCAGGTCGGGCCCAGGCGCGTGTCGGTGTCGGTGATCCACGCGAAGCGCACACCGTCGTGCATGCCGGGCGAGGCCGGGACCTCCGACAGTGCCAGGTTGCGGCTGCTATCGGCGGCGGCGATGTAACCGGCTTCGGTTTGTACGAGCGCGACGTGCAGCCCGGGCATCCAGGCCGGGGCCGGCAGCAGGGAGCCAGGGGCGCGCCGGCCTGCGAAGACCTCGCGCCGGAACACCTCCGCGCGGATCAGGTCGCGGTAGACATGCGCGGTTTGCGCAAAGCCGGGTGCGAGCTGCGTGGCCACCTGCAGTTGGCGGAGCGCGCGCGTCCAGTCGCCAACCACGCACAGCCACTGGAATAGCTGCCAACGGGAGTCAAATGAGCCGGGCTGCAGGCGCACCAGGCCTTCCGCTGCGCAGAGCGCGCCGGCGGCCGAACCGGTTCGGCGCAGGACTGACGATAGCCCAGCGTCGCGTGTGCTTTCGGGGGCTTGCGTATCAAGCGCCATGATCGGGCTCCGGCTTTTGCGTTTGCGTTTGCGTTTGCGTTTGTGCCTGTGCAGGGCGGTAGGCGCTATCCATCGAGACGAGGTGGTGTTCGCGGCGGGTAAGGGGAGCGGCGACGCCACGGCGCCTGGTGGGCACGATGTCCCCTGCGAAGAGCCAGAGCACGTCCGGCGCGGGCGGCATCACAAAGAACGGGTAGTCATCCAGGGTCTGCGGGGAGCCAATCAGGGCGTTGATGTGGCCGGCGGTGGCAAGCATGTCCATCAAGCTGTGGGCATGGTCGGCCTCGCGTGCGAGCCTCTGCAGCGGGTTCTGAGCGGTCTGCGCCGGTACAACCGATGCCGCCCCAGTGGTGGCCTCCGGGTGGGCGCTCAGGTAGTCGGGATCGCGCAGCGCCGCCTCGGCTTCGCGTTTGAGCTGCTCGAGCACGTCAGTCCGATCGGGGGCAGCAGTTTGCGCTGTGCGCTCGCCAGCGGCGGGTTTCAGCAACGAGAACGGATCGGCAGTGCCCGGGTGCATCCCGCCGAGCGCATCCCAAGGCCAGGGCGTATCGCTGTCGCGGTCGAATCCGGGGGCGGTGGCGCCGGTCCCTGCCGGGACGGTCTGCGAGTCGCTCATGACCTTGCCTCGCTAGTGATAGGTTCAGGAATGGGCCCGATGATAATCGAAAATCACGGCTAGACAAAATGCAAACGGATGTCATTAATTGCGGTCTTTGCGGCGGATTCGAATTAATGATCCATCGTCCTAATATTTTTAGGACTTGTCCTATAAAAACGTCGCCATTGTCCTATAAAGCGCCGAATTTTTTCGGAATCCATATTGGGAAATTTCCGAATTTTTCATGCCTCTGTCCGTGATAGTCGCAACTTGCTGCGCCTCCATGCTGGACGTGATAGACGCGCACGTATTGGTTACTTTGGACTATTTGACTGCCACGGATCCACGGCGATCTGGCTTCCTGTCTTGTCACGCAAGCCGCTCTGTGATGATTGCCGAAGGGGTTTACGCATCTAATGTTTTTGCCATATCCTAAAAAGGGGTTAATCAAGAACTCCACAAGTACTCCATCGGGCAAGCCCAGTCGATCGCAGTCGACCATTCAAAAAAAGAGCAAGGCATCAAATGGACATTTCGCGTCAGGCGCTGTTCGGCCGACTCAATCCCACCCTATTCAAGGCGATCGAAAGCGCGACCGCCTTCTGCAAACTCCGCGGCAACCCGTACGTGGAGCTTGTGCATTGGCTGCACCAGTTGCTGCAGGCCCCCGATGGCGACCTGCAGCGGATCCTGCGCCATGCCGGCGCCGACCTGCCCGCCCTGGAAGCCGACCTGACGCGCGCGCTGGGGTTGCTGCCAGCCGGCGCCACGTCGATCAGCGATTTCTCGTTCCAGATCGAGTCCGCCATGGAGCGGGCGTGGGTCTACGCGACGCTTGCCTTCGCCGATGACCACGTGCGCGGCGCCTACCTGCTGAGCGCACTGCTCAAGACGCCGGAATTGCGCCGTGCGGTGCTGAGCATCTCGAATCAGTTCGCGAAGGTACGTGCCGATGACCTGGTCGAAGCCGTTCCCGCGTTGGTCGCGCAGTCGCCCGAAAGCCGGGAAGCGGCCTACGACGGCAGTGGCCTCGCACCGGCCACGCCTGGCGAGGCCAGCGGCGCCATGGCGCCCACGGGTTCCGGCAAGTCTGCCCTTGGCCAGTACTGCCTCGACCTGACCGAGGAGGCCCGCGCCGGCCGGCTGGATCCGGTGATTGGGCGCGAGCACGAGATCCGCACCATGACGGACATCCTGCTGCGCCGCCGCCAGAACAATCCGCTCTTGACGGGAGAGGCTGGGGTTGGCAAGACCGCCGTCATCGAGGGGCTCGCCCAGGCCATCGCTGCGGGCAAGGTGCCGCCGAGCTTGAAGGATATCCGGCTCCTGAGTCTCGACGTCGGGGCGCTGCTGGCCGGCGCCAGCATGAAAGGCGAATTCGAGGCGCGGCTGAAAGGCGTGCTGGAGGAAGCCGCCAGGTCCCAGACGCCGGTGATCCTGTTTGTGGATGAAGTCCACACGCTGGTCGGCGCTGGCGGCCAGGCCGGCACGGGCGACGCTGCCAATCTGCTCAAGCCGGCGCTGGCGCGAGGCGCGCTGCGCACGATTGGTGCTACCACCTGGAGCGAATACAAGCGCCACATCGAGAAGGATCCGGCGCTCACGCGCCGGTTCCAGGTCCTGCAGGTGATGGAGCCAGAAGAAGCCAAGGCTGTCGCCATGGTGCGGGGGCTGGTCGCCACCTTCGAGGCGCACCACCGGGTGTTCATCCGCGACGAAGCGGTGCGTGCCGCCGTCAAGCTCTCCCATCGTTATATCCCCTCCCGGCAGTTGCCGGACAAGGCCATCAGCCTGCTCGACACCGCTTGCGCCCGCGTGGCGCTGTCACTGCACGCCCCACCGGCAGAAGTCGAACACCTGCGCCAGCAACTGGCCGCTGCCGACGCCGAATGTGCGCTGCTCGCCAAGGAAGCCGGCTTCGGCAAAGCAGATGCCGAGCGGATAGCCGGCGTACATGCCCGGCGCGCGCAGATCGATGCCGACCTGGCGCAGGCCGAAGCGCGCTGGGAGCGCGAACGAAGCCTGGCGAGCAACCTTGTTGCACGCCGGCAGGCGCTGGTCCAACCCCCGGTGATCGAGCCGGCGATCGATCCGGCAAGCACGGCGCAGCCTCGGCAGTCGCTGGCCGAGCTCGAAGCCGACCTGCGTGCGGCGCAAGGGGAGGCGCCGCTTGTGTACACGGAAGTGGACGAAGCCGTGGTCGCGGCCATTGTCGCCGACTGGACGGGCATCCCGGTCGGGCGCATGGTCGCGGACGAGGTGGCCACGGTCATGCGGTTGCCGCAGACCCTTGGCACTCGCGTCGTCGGCCAGGACCACGCGCTGGCCCAGCTCGGCGAGCGCGTCCAGACCGCCCGCGCGCAGTTGACCGATCCTGGCAAGCCGGTCGGCGTGTTCCTGCTGGTAGGCCCCTCCGGCGTCGGCAAGACCGAGACTGCCCTGGCGCTGGCCGATGCCCTCTATGGCGGCGAGCAGAACCTCATCACCATCAACCTCTCCGAATTCCAGGAGCCGCACACGGTGTCGACCCTCAAGGGCGCACCGCCGGGCTATGTCGGCTACGGCGAAGGGGGCGTGCTGACCGAAGCGGTGCGCCGCCGGCCCCACAGCGTGGTGCTGCTTGACGAGGTCGAGAAGGCGCATGCCGACGTCCACGAAGTCTTCTATCAGGTGTTCGACAAGGGCTACATGGAAGACGGCGAAGGGCGCCACATCGACTTCAAGAACACCATCCTGCTGCTCACCAGCAACGCTGGCTCGGATCTCCTGGCGAATCTCTGCGAAGACCCGGCGCTGATGCCGGAGCCCGCCGCGCTGCGCGACGCGCTGATGCCGGAGCTGCGCAAAGTCTTCCCGGCGGCGTTCCTCGGCCGCCTGGTGATCGTGCCCTACCTGCCGCTTGCAGCCGAACACCTCGGGCGCATCGTGCGCCTGCACCTGGGCCGCGTCGTGGCACGCATGCACGACCAGCACGGCATTGCGCTCACCTATGGCGACGCCGTGGTCGAGTTCATCGTGGCGCGCTGCCCGGTTGGCGAAACCGGAGCCCGCCGTTTGATCAGCTTTATCGAGCAGGTCGTCCAGCCGCAACTGGCTCGCCTGTGGCTGTCGGCGATATCGGAGAAGCGCCAGCTGGCCGCGATCGACATCCGGCTGGCGGGAGAACCGCCAGATGCGCCCGTACTGACCTATCACACCGAGTACCGTGCCGGCCACGACGCTGTTGGGCCGGAGTATCCCCAAGCCGAAGCGGCCTGACGCCGTGCGGCACGTCCTTGCAACCCCTCTTGTCACCCGTTGAGGAGACCTATGTCTGTTGTGAACAGTTCGCAGAAATTCATCGCGCGCAATCGCGCGCCGCGTGTGCAGATCGAGTACGACGTCGAGGTCTATGGCTCGGAGAAGCGCATCGAGCTGCCCTTCGTGATGGGCGTCCTGGCCGATCTGTCGGGCAAGCCCGCCGAGCCGCTGCCGCCGGTCGCTGACCGCAAGTTCCTCGAGATCGATATCGACAACTTCGACGAGCGCATGAAGGCGATGAAGCCTCGTGTCGCGTTCGCGGTTCCCAATACGCTGGCCGGCGGCGGCCAGCTGATGGTCGACATGACCTTCGAGAGCATCGAGGACTTCTCGCCAGCGGCGGTGGCCGGCAAGGTCGATGCGCTGCGGCAATTGCTGGAGGCCCGCACGCAACTCGCGAACCTGCAGACGTACATGGATGGCAAGTCGGGTGCCGAATCGCTGATCAATCAACTGCTGCAGGACCCCGCGCTGCTGCAATCGCTCGCCAAGGCGCCCAAGCCCCAGGCTACCGATGGCGACGCCCAGGCGTCCCAGGCCTGACCGGAACGGCTTCTTGCCTACCTGAACAACCTTATCAAGCAAGGATTCCATGGCTTCCGCCCAACAAAAGCAACAGCAAGCCCTCGCGACCGTAGAGCAATCGGACTTCGCCGCACTGATCAGCCGCGAGTTCTCGCCCAAGACCGACCAGGCCCGCGAAGCCGTCGATCTCGCCGTCAAGACCCTGGCCGAGCAGGCGCTCGCCAGCTCGTTCACCATGAGCGACGATGCGTACAAGAGCATCGAAGCCATCATCGGCGCCATCGACACGAAGCTCTCCGAGCAGATCAACCTGATCCTGCACCACGAAGCATTCCAGAAGCTGGAGTCGGCCTGGCGCGGCCTGCATCACCTGGTCTCGAACACCGAGACCGACGACAAGCTGCGGATCCGCGTGATGGATGTGTCCAAGGACGACCTGCGTCGCACGCTGCGCCGGTACAAGGGCATCGGCTGGGACCAGAGCCCGTTCTTCAAGCGCATCTACGAAGAGGAATACGGCCAGCTCGGCGGCGAACCGTACGGCTGCCTGGTCGCCGACTACTACTTCGACCACACCCCGCCCGACGTGGAACTGCTGGGTTCGCTTGCCAAGATCTCGGCGGCCGCCCATGCGCCGTTCATCGCCGGCGCATCGCCGTCCGTGCTGCAGATGGACTCGTGGCAGGAGCTGGCCAACCCGCGCGACCTGTCCAAGATCTTCCAGAACCTGGAATACGCACCGTGGAACAGCCTGCGCAACTCGGAAGACGCACGCTACGTGGGGCTGGCCATGCCGCGCTTCCTGTCGCGCTTGCCATACGGCATCAAGACCAACCCGGTTGATGAATTCGACTTCGAGGAAGACACCGACGGCGCCGATCACCGCAAGTATGTGTGGAGCAACGCCGCCTACGCCATGGCGGTGAACATCAACCGCTCGTTCAAGCTGTACGGCTGGTGCACGCTGATCCGCGGCGTGGAGAGCGGTGGTGTGGTGGAGAACCTGCCGTGCCACACCTTCCCGACCGACGATGGCGGCCTCGACATGAAGTGCCCGACCGAGATCGCCATCTCCGATCGCCGTGAAGCCGAGTTGTCGAAGAACGGCTTTATCTCGCTGGTCCACCGCAAGAACACCGACTATGCGGCCTTCATCGGCGCGCAGTCGATGCAAAAGCCGGCCGAGTATTACGACGCCGACGCGACGGCCAACGCCAACCTGTCGGCACGGCTGCCGTACCTGTTTGCCTGCTCGCGCTTCGCCCACTACCTGAAGTGCATCGTGCGCGACAAGATCGGGGCCTTCAAGGAGCGCGAGGACATGCAGCGCTGGCTCAACGAATGGATCATGAACTACGTTGACGCCGACCCGGCCAATTCCTCGCAGGAGACCAAGGCCCGCCGTCCGCTCGCGGCCGCCGAAGTGGTCGTCGAAGAAATGGAAGGCAATCCCGGCTACTACAGCGCCAAGTTCTTCCTGCGCCCGCACTTCCAGCTCGAAGGCCTGACGGTGTCGCTGCGGCTGGTGGCGCGCCTGCCATCGGTCAAGGACGCTGCCTGAGCGTCGTCCGAAGCCTGAAATGTACCGGTAGTCCCGCATCAGGCACCCCCGCCCCTGATCCCTTGGGGCGGGGGCCTTGTTGTGGCTCTTGTCTGCAGTACCTGTCTTAACGTGAAGGAGTTTTGCAATGGCACAGGACATTTTCCTGAAGATCAACGGCATCGACGGCGAGTCGCAGGACACCTCGCACAAGAACGAAATCGAAGTGCTGGCCTGGGACTGGAGCATCGAGCAGCAGTCCACCATGCACGCGGGTAGCGGCGGCGGCGCCGGCAAGGCCACCGTGTCGGACCTGTCCTTCGACCACTTCATCGATCGCGCTTCGCCCAACCTGATGAAGTACTGCCTGACCGGCAAGCACATCAACGAAGCGGTGCTGGTCGTGCGCAAGGCCGGCGGCAATCCGCTCGAATACCTGAAGCTCACCATGACCGACGTGGTCGTCACCAAGGTGAGCCCGAAGGGTTCGGTGGATGACGAGTTGCGCATGCGCGAGAAGGTATCGCTGTCGTTCTCCAAGATCAAGCAGGAGTACGTGGTGCAGAACGCCCAGGGCGGCAGCGGCGGCGCCGTGACCGCGGGCTACGACATCAAGGGCAACAAGGAAGCCTGATTGTCCGCTGATGTCAGATTTTGCCGTGTCACGCTGAAACGTGACGCGGCAAGACTTTGTTGGTTCGGTATTCAAAGCGCTCGCATAGTGAAGGAGAGATGATGGGTGCCTCGTTCAATCTGCCCGGGATCGGTGGCCGTACGGTCACGCTCAAGGGCGAGGGCCTGCCAGAATTGCTGGGACGTTCCGCGCTCACCGTCGTGCGCGTCGAGGGTCAGGAGAACCTATGCGAACTCTTCGAATACCGCGTCAGGCTCAAGACGCCGGATAGCCTGAATAGCCTGTTCGGGCCGGCGGCGAACCTGGACATGCCGGCGCTCCAGGGTAGGGAGCTCACGATCGCCATCGAACTCGATGGCATGGGCAGCGCGCTGGCAGGGCGCGTCGGTGCCGGCACGCGGGAAATCACCGGCCTGGTCACACAAGTGGAGGGGCCAGCCAGCGAGGGCCGCTCGCTTGCCTACACGCTCACGCTGCGTCCGTGGCTGTTCCTCGCCACACAGACCACCGACTTCAAGATCTTCCAGCAGAAGACGGTGGTCGAGATCCTGGACGAACTGCTCGCGGACTATACCTTTCCGGTCGAGAAGCGGCTGGATGTGGCGCGCTATCCCAAGCGCGAGTACCAGGTTCAGTACGGCGAGACTGACTATGCGTTCTTCAAGCGCCTCACCGAAGAGTGGGGTATTGCGTTCTTCTTCGAGCATTCGCAGGGCAAGCACCGGCTGGTACTGACCGACGGCAACGGGGCGTTCCGCAATGCCCCGAGCCCGGCCTACCATACCGTGCGCTGGCATGACTCGGTCGGGCGCATCGATGAGGAGCACATCTACGAGTTCGCCGTCATTGACAAGCTGGTGTCCGGCGCCTGGGTGTCGAGCGACTATGATTTCAACAAGCCTCGGGCCGATCTGGACGTTAGCACGCGCGATCCGCGCGACACCGCGCACGCTGATGGCGAGATCTATGAATGGCCGGGAGACCACGCCCAGCCGGTGACGGGTAACGATCCCTGGAAAGAGGGAGACAAGGTCTCCCGAATCCGTATGGAGGCGCTGCGCCAGCATGGCAGCCGTGCCCGCGGCAAGGCCAATCTGCGTGGCCTGGCCGCCGGCTGTACGTTCACCCTCACGCGCCATCCACAGGACAAGGCCAACGTCGAGTATCTGACCTGTGCGACTCGGTTCAAGCTGGAGGAGGTGGCCGAAGAATCTGGGCAGAACCAGCACTGGCAGTGCGAGGTGGCGTTTGAAGTCCAGCCTGCGAAGGTGATCTTCCGCCCCGTGCGGCTGCAGGAGAAGCCCAGAACCTTTGGGCCGCAGACGGCCACCGTCGTCGGTCCGCAGAACCAGCAGGCGTGGCTCGATGAATTCGGGCGGGTCAGAATTCAGCTTCACTGGGACCGGCTCGGCCAGCGCAACGAAAACAGTTCATGTTGGGTGCGCGTCTCGCAGGCCTGGCAGGGCGACCAGTTCGGGGCGAGCCACATTCCGCGTATCGGGCAGGAAGTCATCGTCGACTTCCTCAATGGCGATCCCGATTGCCCGATCATCACCGGCCGGGTGCCCAATCGCGTCAACATGTCGCAATGGGTCCTGCCCAGCCAGCACGCGTTGTCGGGCTTCCGCAGCAAGGAGCTCTTTGGGGAGCGGCACAACACCTTCCTGCAGGACGATACGCAGGGAGAAATTCAGACGCAGATCGGCAGTGACCACCAGGCCTCGCTGCTGAGCCTTGGCTATATAACCCGGGTGCCGGACGCCGACGGCCGCAAGGAAAAGCGCGGCGAAGGGTTCGAGTTGCGCACCGACGGTCACGGTGCAATCCGGTCGGCCAAGGGCATGCTGGTCTCCACTGAGGCACGCCATGACGCGCAGGGCCACCACAAGGATATGGGTGAGACCGTGCAGCGGCTTACCAGCGGCCGCGATATCCAGGAGGCGCTGGGCGAGAGGGCCGACCATCAACAGGCGCAGGCCAGCGAGCAGCTCGATGTGGCGAGGGCGCTAAAGGCGCAGAACGAAGCCATTCGCGGCAATGGCGAGCAGGGCGAACTGAGTAAGCCGCACCTGGTCCTGGCGAGTCCCTCCGGGATTGCGGCGACCACGGCGCAAACCACGCACCTGCATAGCGGGCGGCACACCGCCATCACTACCGGCGCGCATTTGTCGATCGCAACGGGCGGGGGGTTCTTCGGCAGCTTCGCCGAGCGAGCTGTGCTTTTCGTGCAGAAGCTTGGCATGCGGCTCTTTGCGGCCAAGGGGAAGATCGAGATTCAGGCTCAGTCCGACGATATCGAAATCATCGCCCAGAAGGTCCTCAAGCTGATCAGCGTTACGGACCTGATCGAGATTGCTGCCAAGAAGGAAATCTTGATCAACGGCGGTGGCAGCTATATCCGTCTGAATGCCAGTGGGATTGAGCACGGTACATCTGGCAGTTGGAAGGCTCATGCGGTCTCGCATGGCCTGCCGGGGTCAAAGACACTTGCAGAATCCCTGCCTGTCATGCCGCAAGGATTGCCGGGTAGCTATGACCAGGCTTTCGTCGCTACCTGGGCTGGTACGGCGCTGCCGGCATCTGGTGTGGCCTATCGCTTGCGCGACGATGCAGGAAAGATCCTGACCGAAGGCATCACCGGAGAGAACGGCGAGACAAAGCTCTCCGCGCGTCAGGTGCCCGATGGCGTTGTTGTAGAGCTGTTCGACAAGCGAGACAAGGCGGTATGAGTCAAGACAACGAAAACCCTCTCGGCCAAGGGGGTGCTATTCACACGCCGGTGAACTGGCAGGAACCTGCGAAGGTGACGGCCTCCTCGTGCGACAAAATCGTTCCTCCTGCGGCCGAAAGCATCATCGGGCAATGTGTGTACTACTACCGTCCGCTGCATCAGGAGTATGTCAACAAGAGTGGAGCTAAGACTTGGGAAACGATCAAGGCTTGGCTGACATGGTGGAACCCGTGGGATGACAAAGAGGTCGTTGAGAAGCTCATCCGCAACCGTGATGCACTGATTCAGCCGAGCAGTGATTCACCGCTGTGGTCGCGGGGCACCAACTTCATGATGCGCCACATCGGCTGTGGGCACCAGATGCCGAAGTATTACGCCGGATATGGGTACTACTACTGCTCGAACTATGGGGAGAAGCTGTACCCGCGCCTGACGCCACTGGGGCAGTTGTGGCTGATCGCAGCCAGACGGAATTTGCAGCAGAACATGGAGGACGGTCTCAAGCAGAACATGCGGGGAGACTCGATTGCGATTCCGTGCAAGTTCAACAGCAACCGTGGCTTCAGGCTGAGCGCGACGAAGTTTGAGCTTGAACTGAATAGCGACAAGTTCAAGGAATTCGCATTCAAGACCCACGTCCCTGCCTACCTCGATGGAGGGTTGGCTGGTCTGCCACCAGACGACCTCATGAAGATTGGTGGCCAGCCAAACATCGAGGAATGGCTCGACGGTGCGACCTGGGGGCAAGCGCTTGACAGTGGCGCGGAAGTTGGGAAGCACAAGGTGACGCACCCAAGGCAAACCGTCAAGGAGACCGGGGAGGCGCTTGTCAGGGCAATACAAAGCCTGCTGGAGGACCTGAGATGAGCCGTCGGTGGCTCGCTCGGGTCGTCATCCTCGGGCTGCTGCTCGGGACTATCGGATATGGATGCAGGGGATCGGGAATGTGGACAAGTCGCGCAGTAGTGCTACGTAACGACAAGCCTTACGGCGGAGCAGACTTCAGGGTGAAAGGTGAGCAGTTGCTCTGGTTGAAAGTCGCTCCGCCTCTTGACGTTCTCAAACCTCGTGTCGAGTGGAAGGATCCGATGATTGCGGAGCCAACGGAGCCGTGGATGAACGACTCGTCGGAGCGGCTCAATCGCTACACCGTGCGGTTCTTCAATGGCACCTTCGAGCTGGACCTCACTAAACGCTTCGAACAGTTTGGCCAGAATGCGACCTGGTGGGTCAGCCCGGATTGGAAGGTGATCTACATCGCTACCGAGTGGACCGACTACAAGCAGGAGAACGGTCCGGACGACTATGGCGTGGCCTACCACAAGCTGTGGAAGAGCACGGATGGCGGCATGACGTGGCGGCGCCTAGCGTGGCCGGAGGCGAACAATATCGGCAAACTGGCCTTCCTGGATGCGAATCGCGGCTACGCCATCGGCTGGGGGCCACACATCTGGCGCACTGTCGACGGCGGGCAGCACTGGCAGCAAATACTGGTGCCAGGGCTTGCTTACAAGATCGATAGAAACTTGACCCGTGCCGCACAGGTAAAGCAGCGCAGCGACCAGCCGGTAATCAAGGACGCGCGCTTTGCCTTCACTTCGTCCTACCTTGCAGACAACGGTGTGCTGTTCTTGGCGTTTTGGTCACCAGAGACGTATAGCGGGCAGGCCGACGCGAGTCTGGTCTATGCCTTGCGCTGGGACGATCCTGCTGACGTCTTCGTCCGTGCTGACCAACCGCGCCAGCCTGAGGCTGTTCTAGCTGACGCCACCGTCTCAGACATGCTTTGGGTGCCGGATAGCGACAAGGGGCTGCGCGGCAACAAACTGTACTTGCTGACGGAGCAGGGGAAGCCCCACGACGATGCCATCCCGCATGACTCGGACCGCAAGCGTCCGGCCGGCATCTGGCGTTGGACAGGTGGACCGGCGCGACACCTCAAGACGTTCGGTGACAGCATCGTCCCTGGTGCGCTTTATCTCGGTAAAGACAATCTTCTGATGATTGACGCCAGCAATGGGAAGAACGAGCACGACGTGGCATTGATCAGCCGCGACAGCGGCGAACAATGGGAAGAGCAGGACGAAGGCCCTGGCGCAGCCGGTGGGCATTTCCAGAACGGAGGCGTCACAAAATGGCGCTACTTCGGCAACACCTTATATAGCAGGGAGATTCGTTGAGTGGCCCGACGATGCCTGGAAGTGATTCTGACGATGTCATAACAGGGCTCTGATTGTTGCGGAATCGCCGGACACCTTTGATTTGCTTCTGATAGTTGATCCCCACATGGCCGTACTGCCAAGCCCGTCTAGTTCAGGTACTGAAGAAAGCCGGATGGCTTTCTGTAAACAAATACGGAGATCTCCATGAGCCTACGCATTATTACCGTCGGCGACGACACCGATCATGACGGCAAAGTCATCAGCGGGTCGCCCACCCACACGATCAACGGCAAGCCGATCGCACGCCTCGGGGATCAGGTTGACTGCCCCCAGCGGTACCCAGATGGCCGGCCGCACGGGATCAACAAGATCATTGAGGCTCATCCGACTTTCACCGTTGGCGACGTACCCGCCGCGGTGGAGGGCTGCCGCACCGAATGCGGATGCAAGCTGATAGGCAGCGAGTCCGCGTCGGTGGGGGATTGAGCATGCAAACAAGGTATTGGCCCGGCCCAACAGTGGTTCTCTTGGCAGTGGCACTGCTGAGCGCCTGCTCGGTTCCGCAGCCGGTTGCACCAAAGGAGCAGATCAAGCTCGAGTTGACCATCGACGCCAAGTCGACCGTCAATCCGGATGACAAGGGCAGGGCATCCCCGGTTTTGGTACGCCTCTACGAACTCAAGACCGATACGGCCTTCGAGAACGCGGACTACTTCACACTGGAGAAGAACGACAAGACGGTCCTGACTCAAGACCTCCTTGCGCGCGACGAATTTGTGCTGCGCCCTGGAGTGTCGCGGGACTTCGAGCGCAAGCTGAACCCGGAAACCACCGCACTCGGCTTGCTGGTTGGCTATCGGGAGTTGGGCAAGGCCCAGTGGCGCAGCGTCTACAAGCTGCCACCGGCGCCAGAAGTTGCGTGGTACCGCACCGTCATTCCGGCCCGCAAGGTCAAGCTGCAGGTCTCGCTGGACCAGCAAACCATCACCGTATCCAAACCTGACTGAATTCATGAGCTGGTATAACAAGGTCGTCTGGAGCGAGGGCCTTTTCCTTCGCCCACAACTCTTTCAGCAGCAGGAGCGCTATCTTGAGCATTTCGCTCACAAGCGCGCCGCTGCCTTGAGCCCGTTCTTTTGGGGCTTCCATCACTTCGCCATGGACACGGAAGCACTGGCGCTCGGCAAGTTGGTCGTATCTGGCGCCGCCGGCATCTTCCAGGACGGCACCCCGTTTGATGCGCCGGCGCACGCGAGGCTTCCCGCGCCACTGGCTCTGCAACACGAGCACCTGAACCAGCGGATCTACCTCGCTGCACCGATTCGCGCTCCGAATGCGGAGGAAACGGCGCTCGAGGACGCCGCTGATTCGCTGGCGCGCTATCGCAGCTTCGAGGAGGAACTGCTGGACGCCAACTCCATTGGTCAGGGCCCGAAACTGGTGCAGTTGGCCGATTTGCGCTTGCGCCTGCTGCCGGAGAAGGAGCTTACGGAGTCCTGGATCGGCTTGCCGCTGGCCAAGGTCACGGAGATCCGTGCAGACGGCAGCGCTAGACTGGAGTCGTCGATGATCCCGCCGGTCAATGTCTACACGGCCAGCGCTTTGCTGACCACATGGCTGGGTGAGATCCATGGTCTGCTGCGTCTGCGGGCTAACGCGATGGCCGAACGCTTGGCGGCGTCGAGCATGCGCGGGGGCGACGCTGCCGAGGTCTCCGAATACCTCATCCTGCAATTGCTCAATCGCTATGAGCCGATCCTGACTCACAGGATGCACGCCAAGGCGGCATCTCCCGAGGCGCTGTATGTCGAACTGACCGCGCTTGCCGGGGAACTGTCGACCTTCGTGCGGACCGCGACACGGCGACCGAGCACGTATGACCCTTACCGACATGATGAGCCGCACACTTGCATCAAACCTGTCGTGGATGACCTGCGTTTCCTGTTAAATGTGGTCCTGGAGCGCAGCGCGCAGCGCATCGAACTGCGCAAGCAGGCTCATGGTATCCGGCTGGCTGTGCTGGCGCCGACCGAGTTCGAGCGGTTCAGCACCTTTGTGCTGGCCGTTGGTGCCCAGATGCCACCCGATGTATTGCAGCAACAGTTTCCGGCGCAGGCCAAGGCGGGCCCGTCTGAACGCCTCTCTGAGTTGGTCCGTTCGCACCTGCCAGGGATTCCGCTGCAGCCGATGCCGGTGCCGCCACGTCAGATTCCATTCAATGCTGGCCAGGTCTATTTCGAGCTGTCGCAAAACCATCCGCTTTGGGAACAGGTGCAACGCTATGGTGGTTTGGCGCTGCATGTGGCGGGCCACTTTCCGGAAATTCGCCTTGAACTGTGGGGAGTGCGCAGCTAATGGAAAGCGATTTCAAGACCCAGGACGCGGCCAGCAGCGACGAAATGAATTCGGTGGCCGAAGGGAGCACAGACAATGCCAGCCGGCAAGCCTCGACGTCCGCGATTCGCACGCCTGAAGCCGCGAAGCGTACGCCGTGGCGCTGGGGCGTCCCTGAGACGTCGGAGCAGCGAGCCGAACGTATTGCCAAGGCGGCGAACCCACTGCTGGCGGCTGCGCAACCCTTGCTGCGCGCACTCGCGGACATGCCGGCGGGTATACCCGACGCCGGTGGGACTGCCGTGCTCAAGCAACTGCTGATGGACGAGTTGCATCAGTTCCAGTCGGTGTGCGAGCGAGCCAATCTGCGCCGCGAGCACATCCTGGGTGCGCGCTACAGCCTTTGCACGGCGCTGGACGAAGCCGCAAACGGCACGCATTGGGGGCACGAGAACGACTGGGCCACCCAGAGTCTGCTGATTCAGTGCCACCAGGAGGGCGATGGCGGCGAGAAGGTGTTCCAGTTGCTTGGCCGCCTGGTGGCCTCGCCGCAGGAACACATGCCCGTCATCGAGGTGATCTACCAGATCCTCTGCCTGGGCTTCAAGGGCCGCTATGGCAAGCGTACAGAGGGGCCGCGAGAACTCGATGCGATCCGTCAGCGCTTGCTGAACATGATTGCCGGAGCACGCGGGAGCGTCCCCCGCGATCTTTCGCCTCACTGGCGCGGCGAGCAGGCCGGGAAACTCGGCCTGCTGCGCTCGCTGCCGGTCTGGGTCACGGTCTGTGTACTGGCGCTTGCCGTCTTCGGGCTTTTCGCTTGGTACAAGTATCAATTGCTGTTCCGGACACATGACCTGGAGCAGCAGATCGCCGCTATTGGCCAGATTACACCGCCCGAGCCGCCAAAGGCGCTGGGGCTTGCCGAGCTGCTCAAGGACGACATCGCCCGCGGGGTGGTCAGCGTCAAGGAAGACAGTACCCGCAGCGCGGTCACGTTCCGCGGCGACGACATGTTCGGCGCTGGCCAGATCGATGTCAGCGGCAAGATCCTGCCGGTGCTCGACAAGGTGGCCAGCGAAGTCAACAAGGTGACCGGCAAGGTCACGGTCATTGGCCATACCGACAACGTGCCGATCAAGACGGCGCGGTTCCCCTCCAATCAGGTCCTGTCCGAGGAGCGCGCGGCGACCGTCGTGGAGTACCTAGCCAGCAAGGGCGTTGCCAAAGGCCGCCTGGAAGCCGTGGGCAAGGGCGACGGCGAGCCGGTTGGCGGCAACAAGACGGCTGCAGACCGCGCGAAGAACCGCCGCGTGGAAATCGTGGTGACGCAATAAGAGAGAGTACGGTATGGATTTCCTGAAACGTTGTGCGGCAGTGCTGTTCTCGCGTCAGATGCTGATTTTTTTGGTGCTGGTGCTTGTCGCGGTCGCGGTCTGGTTCATTGGCCCGTTGCTGGCCTTTAATGGTATGCGACCGCTGGCCGGCATTGGTATGCGGGTGACGGTGATCGTGCTGTTGCTGGCGCTGGTGCTGTTGCTCGTCATGAAGTGGTCGGTCGCTGTCATCGGCGTCGCCGCACTCTGCCTGCTGATCTGGCACGCCGGGCCGTTGCTGGCGCTTGGCGACGCGCACCCGCTGGCCTCCGCAGTGGTCCGGGTCGTTGTCATTGCCGTACTGGTCTTCCTGGTAGTCGCCTATGAGATTTTCCAGTTCCTTAGAAGGTCACAGGCGAACGATTCGCTGCTGGAGAAGCTGCTGAATTTCGGCGGTAAGCGCCCTGAAGTCGTTGCCGGCGATGAGATCGCCAAGGTGAACGAGACCGTTCAAACAGCGCTGAAGCAGCTCAGGGGGATGCGAACTGGGGGCGGGATCGGCCGGCTTTTCGAGG
This sequence comes from Rhodoferax sp., assembly GCA_031291295.1. GTDB lineage: Bacteria > Pseudomonadota > Gammaproteobacteria > Burkholderiales > Burkholderiaceae_C > Rhodoferax_A. Next base: position 27,016 of record JARLJI010000262.1, read on the forward strand.
GCAAGCGCTACCTCTACGAACTGCCGTGGTACATGATGGTCGGCGTCTCCGGCGCCGGCAAGACCACGGCACTGCTCAATGCCGGCCTGCAGTTCCCGCTGCCGGAGCAGATGAGCGCGGCAGTCGCGGCACGTAAGGAAAAGGGCACGCTGAACACCAATTGGTGGCTGACCAACGAGGCAGTGCTGATCGATACGGCTGGGCGCTATACCACGCACGAACAAAGCCAGAAGATTGACCTGGCCGAGTGGGAGGGGTTCCTGGCGCTGCTGCGCAAGCACCGCAGTCGTGCGCCCATCAATGGCGCGGTGCTCACCATCAGCGTGGAGGATCTGCTTACGCAAACGCCGGACGAACGGGTACGCGAGGCAGCCAGCTTGCGCGCCCGACTCGCCGACCTGCGCAAGGAGCTGGGCGTCCAGTTCCCAATCTATGTCATGGTCACCAAGCTCGATCAGCTGGCCGGCTTCAGTGCGTATTTCCAGTACCTGAGCAGCGAGGGACGGGCGCATCCTTGGGGCTTTACGTTCCCCTATGCGCAGAAGAAACCGAAACGTGGCGAAGCGCCCGTGTCGTTCGCGCAGCACTGCCGCTCGGAAATGGCGCTTCTCATCGACAGGCTACAGGGAGGGCTCGACGCGCGCCTGTACGAGGAATATGCCCCAGACCGGCGCAAGGCTCTGTTCGCACTGCCTCAGGAATTCGCGAGCCTGACCGAGCCGATCGTCGATATGCTCTCGCAGATCTTCCTCGGGTCGCGTTTCGATGATACCGAGCGCGCGCATATGCTGCGCGGGGTGTATTTCACCAGTGCCGCCCAGACTGCGGCCACCGTAGTCGCCGACCACGAGACCGTGCTGAGACGGTTTGGCCGGGATCACGGGGAGACGATGGAGGCGCCGGAGCACCTTTTGCCCACTGGAACACAGATGGCCAGTGAAGAGGCAGTCGCGCAGTCAATGGGCAGCCGTAGCTTTTTCTTGCAGGACGTATTCAAACGCATCATCGTGCCCGAGGCGCACCTGGTGAAGCCGAACTTGCGCTGGGAGTTCCGCTTCCGGTTGCTGCGCCTGCTCGGGCATGCGCTGGCGCTGGTGATCTTCCTGTGGTTGGCCGGGGCGCTCTATACGAGCTTTGGCCACAACCGCAGCTATCTGGACGTGGTGCAGGAAAAGGCCAAGGCGCTGGCCGCGACGGTGACTGCGTTCTACAAGAAACCGCAGCCGGATGCGATGCCCGAGGTTCTGGCAGCCGCGCGCGACCTGCCTGTCTACGCTGGCCTGAATCTGGTCGATCCGTCCGCCGACTGGCGCTATGGGTTCTACAGCGTGCCGCCGGTGCTGAACGCAGCGACGCTCACCCACACCAAGCTGCAGGACAACCTGCTGGTGCCCTACCTGGTGCGCCGGGTCGAAGCGCGCCTGTCAACTGCGGTCAATCAGCGCGACGCCAAGCAGACCTACGACACCCTGCGGGTCTACCTGATGCTGCACGATAAGGACAAGTTCAGCGCGTCCGACGTACGTAGCTGGGTGCAGAGCGACTGGGCGACGGGCAACGGGGCCGATGCCTTCGGCGGCCGGGTGGCGGTGCTCGAACACCTGGACAACCTGCTGGACGGCAATCGCCCTGTATTGTCGCCGTATGCCAAGAACGAGGCGCTGATCCGCTCGGCGCGCGATCTCCTGGACGGCAATACCTCAATCGAACGCCTGTATGACCGCGCCAAGGCGGCCATGATGGAGGAGGCGCCGCAGGATTTCACGCTGGTGCGCGCGGTGGGGCCTCAGGCCGGCACGGTCTTCACCCGCGCGAGCGGTGAGCCGCTGGAGCGGGGTATCCCGGGCCTGTTCACCTACGCCGGCTACCACGACCTGTTCAACACGCGCCTGTCGGAGTTCGTTGGCAAGGCCCAGGCTATCGACGCCTGGGTGATGGGCCGGGGAGTCGGACTCGGCGCTCAAAAAAAAACGCTTGAGGATGCCGCAGGTAAGCTGACCGGCATCGATCCCCTGACGCGCGAGATTCGACGCCTGTACCTGAGCGAGTACGCGCGGCACTGGGAGGAATTCCTGGGCGATATCCGGACGGTGACCGGCAACAACCTGGCCTTTGACCTGGAGATCCTGCGCAATTTCGCCGCGCCGGACTCCCCGCTGGCCCGGCTGGGCCGGGCAGCGGTGCAGGAAACCACGCTGAGCCGTCCGGTGGACACCGAGGATAAGTCCCTGGCGGAGAAGGCGCTGTCCGCGCTGGACAAGAAATCCGACAAGGTCAACGCACTGACCGCTCGCGCCGAGGCTCGTCAGGAGCGCGAGTTGGTCGACAACCGCTTCGCCGCCCTGCGTGAAGTGGTCACCGGCCAGGCCGATGCGGCAACCCCGGGCGCGCAGGCCGCCGCCGGCAAGCCACAGCTGGACGCGATCGCCGGCATGGTCAACGCCTACTACACCAGTCTGGTGGTGGCCAACAATGCGCTGAACACCCGCAATCTGCCGCCGCCGGCGGATGCCGGGGCGCAATTGCGGATGGAGGCAGCTAAACTGCCGGCACCGTTCAAGGCGGTGTTGGCCGACTTGGTGGTGCAGGGCACCCGTGATGTCAACAAGGGCATCGGCGACATCCTGATTGCGCAGATGGACGCCGTGATCGGCGAAAGCTGCCGCAGTGCCATAGACGGCAAGTATCCGTTCACGCCGACCTCGATGCAGGATGTGGATCCGGAGGATTTTGCACGCGTCTTCGCGACCGGCGGTGTGCTGGACGACTTCTTCCAGAAGGTGTTGGCGCCCCACGTGGATACCACTATCTCGCCATGGCGCTACAAGCTGACCGCGCCGGACGTGCCGCCGGTCGTCGGGCCGAGCCTGGTGCCGTTCCAGCGCGCCAAGGAACTCCGGGAGGTGTTCTTCCGTGATCCGGGTGCGAAGAAGATGGCCTGGAAGGTCGATCTGAAGGTCGTGGAGCTCGATCCCGAGATCGTCGAGCTGAACATGGACTTCGATGGGCAGAGTCAGCGCTACGTACATGGCCCGGTCATCCCGCTCAAGGTTATCTGGCCCGGTCCGCGCGGCGGGCAGGGGGCGGAGATCACCGCCAGCCCCCGCATCCGCCCGGATACCTCGACGCTGACCGCCGACGGTCCATGGGCCTTGATGCGCGTCATCGCCAAGGGCAAGCTCGCCGGCTCGGCCACCGCCAGCCATTTCATGGCCGAGTATGACTTCGACGGCCGCAAGGCGAAGCTGGACATCAATACCGGCAGCCTCGCCAATCCGTGGACGACCGGTTTGCTGCAGGGCTTTCAGTGTCCAGGGAGGTCAGGGTGATCACGGCGCCGTCGATCTTCGGCAAGCTGCCGGCCCTGGGAGACTTTGTTCGCCACAACGCCCCGCTGGACCAAGTGGAAATGTGGCGCACCTGGTTCGACCATGGGGAGGGCGACGCTCCGGCGAGCAAGCCTGAGCTGTCGTTGGTCGACCACCCGCCCCACTGGCTGCATCTGACGCCGCCCAGCCTTGCGAGCCATTCCAGGCTGCGCACGGCCGAGCCTTGCTATTTCATCCTGCGGCCGCGTGGCCTGCAGTTCCCGAGCGACGGCAGCTACCTGATCGGTATCCTGGCCGGCTCCCGCGACCGGGTTGGCCGCCGCTACCCACTGGTGGCTTGGCAGGCCGTTAGCGCCCAACGGGCCGAGCAGCTCCTGTCCGCACCGGCGCGCTGGCTCACCGACCTGGCACAACTGGTCCACGATCACACTCGCCTGCCCGGCCTCACCGGCCTGGCCACCGCCGTCGATGCGCTGTGGGCCGACCATCGGCCTGGCTGGCGGGATCGTCTCAGCGTGTCCATCAAGCGGCTGGCGGACGCCCGCAATCAGGCTGCTCCGGGCGATTCGCTGGGCGGCAGTCTGGCCGGGCCGGCCGAGATGCGTGACGACTGGCCGCCGATCCTGCTGCGCGGCGGCAGCCATGGCAGCGTCTGGCAGGCTGGCACTGGCTGCGCCCTTGAGATCGACGGCATTCCCGCCATCCGCCGCATCGTAGCCGGCCTTTAACTACTTTCCCCCAAACGGGGCACCTTCACCGCATCGAAATTCGTACTTGTCCGATATCAATCGACGCCCTCCATTGCTAGCCGCACCGCGCACGCCGTCAGCACGGTCAACCGTGGCGATTAGCCGAAAGCCATGCCAGCGTGGCAAATGATTGAGGTCATCACCAATGACAAGGGGGAGACAGAACTCGCGACTAGTAACGCCGATGAGATTGCCAAGATCGAGATCCTGCGCAATACCGATCCCAACAGCGTCATCGCTTTACAAACCAAAATGGTGTTGACCCGAACTTGAGTACGCCCTCACTGGAATCCGAAAAGCGGCCCCCCGCCGAGCGCA
>JARLJI010000263.1 GCA_031291295.1 Rhodoferax sp.
GCGCTGTTTGCGCCGGAAGATAAGCGCCGCCACCTCTTCGTTCTCGCCGCCCTCTATTACGAATTGGCCCACGCCGTTGCGGTGGCGCGCGAACCCATGCTGGCGGCCATTCGCTTGGCCTGGTGGCGCGAGACGGTGGAAGGCGCGCGCGCCGGAAAGCCACGTGACCATGCCGTGGCCAAGGCGCTGGTAGAGACACTGGCGATGCACGATCTGCCGCAAGAGCTCTTTGACGCGATGATCGAAGGCTGGATGCCGCGCGAGGCTTTCGTCACAGCGGCAGACGCCGAAGACCACGGTGACGCAACGGTAGGCTCGCTGATGCGGCTGGGCGCGCTGGTATTGGGCGCAGAGGTCGAGGTGCGTGATGCGGCTATCGCCTATGGCCTGGCCGGACGGCGCGGCGAGGTGTGGAATGCCATCGACTGCGATGGCGTGGCGCGGGCGCATTTCGCAGCGGCGCGCAAAGGGGTCGTGCCCAAAGCGGCGCTGCCCGCGCTGATGCCAGCGACGCTGGTACCGCTCTACTTGAAGAGCCCTGAGCCGCCGTTATGGCGAAAACAGATTGTGTATTTGCGGGTGGCGTTGCGCGGGAAATTATAAAGCTGCCGCCGCGTGCGTGCTTCGAGGCTCGCCGCCCCAGCATCGCAACGCACCTCACACAGCCGCGAACGGCGAGCACCTCAGCATGACGAGAGGGTTTGTTCATTCAGCAAAAAAAAAACGTCGTCATGCTGAGGCGGCCTGCGCGCAAAATTACCGGAGGCCCACGCAAAGGCTTGGGCGCAGGCCCTCGAAGCACGCAAGCTGATCACTCGGCCGGGGATGACACTTTCGTTCCCAACCAACCCGCCAAATCCACCAACGCCCGCGCGCTCATGGCTTTCTTGCGGTCTTTGCCACGCGGGCTGGGCACCATTTCGGGGAAGAGACCGAAATTGACGTTCATGGGCTGGAAGGTGTCGGCCTCAGCACCCACCGTAATGTGGGCGATGAGGGCACCCAGCGCGGTGGTGGGCGGCGGTGGGGTGTCGAGACCGGCAGCATAGCGGCCAGCCAAAAGACCGATGGCAGCGCTTTCGACATAACCTTCAACGCCGGTGACTTGGCCCGCAAAGCGCAAAGACGGACGCGCTCTCAAACGCAATTGCGGATCGAGCAGGCGCGGCGAATTGATGAAGGTGTTGCGATGCAGGCCGCCGAGGCGGGCGAAGCTGGCATTCTGCAGACCTGGGATCATGCGGAAGATGCGCGTTTGCTCGGCATGTTTCAGCTTGGTTTGAAAGCCCACCATGTTCCACAGCGTGCCGAGCGCATTGTCCTGGCGTAGCTGCACCACCGCATAAGGCCGCCGCTCGGCGCGGGGATCCGACAGGCCCACCGGCTTCATGGGACCAAAGCGTAAGGTTTCGGCGCCACGCGAGGCCATCACTTCGATGGGCAAACAGCCTTCGAAATAGGGCGTGGATTTTTCCCATTCCTTGAATTCGGTTTTTTCGCCGGTGATGAGGGCATCGATGAAAGCGCGGTATTGCGCTTCGTCCATCGGGCAGTTGACGTAATCCTTGCCGTCGCCCTTGTCGTAACGCGATTGCATCCAAGCGATCTCCATATCGATGGAATCGCGATGCACGATGGGAGCGATGGCATCGAAGAAGGAGAGCGATTCCGCATCACTGCGGGCGCGGATGTATTCGGCCAAAGCGGGCGAGGTCAGCGGCCCGGTGGCGATGATGACATTGTCCCA
>JARLJI010000264.1 GCA_031291295.1 Rhodoferax sp.
CCTGCTTCAAGTTGACCACGAAGGCCGGGGTCAGCGACTCGTAGAGCGCGGCTTGTTTGCCGACCACTGCCACGGGTTCTTCGACCGGTTTGCTGGCGGGTTTGTGCAGCACGAACCAGGTAGCCCCCACCGACAAACCGATCGCCAGCAACAACGCCACGACGAAGATAATGATCAGCTTGAGTTTGCTTTTGCTTGCGGGGTCTTTTACTGCTTCGCTCTTCGCCATGCCAATAATCCGTCACTAATCGAGGTTTCACAGTCGCCTGCGTTGGCAAGAGCAAGTGTTATGCCAGATTGGAGGGATAGGTGGACGGGTGGTGGTGGTGCAATTCGCGAGCTTCACACAGTGTGGGAGCGGGCGAAGCTCGCGAATCTCAGTCTCAACAACGCCTATCAAGCGTAATAATCAACCACACTCGACCCAATCACCACCCGCTGCGCAGTGCTGGCTTCGGCCACCGGTGCGATGGCATCGCTGCCTTCGCTGCCCGCGCTACCCCGCGAGGTGCGCTGGCCCTGCTGTGGCTGCTGCTGGTTCTGGGACTGGCGCGACTGGTCGGAGACGCTGACATCCAGCTGCCCCATGCCCTGCTCGGCAAACATGTCGCGAAGGCGCCCCTGCTGGCTTTCCAAGGCTTCACGCACGCCGACGTGGGCACTGGTGAACAGCACCTGGGTCTGCTGGTCTGGCGACATGTTGACGCGAATGTCCAGGCGCCCCAGTTCGGCTGGCGTGAGCTGGATGTCCGCCGACTTGAGGTTTTGGCTCGACATGTACATGACTCGGTTGACCAGGCCTTCGCTCCAGCCGCTCTGGCTCATGACCAGCGGTTGGGTAGGCGGCGACACGGCGTTGGCGCTCTTGGGCGTTGCCGCCTCGGTCAGGCTGCTCAGGCGGTTGGCGAAATCGTCGATGCGGGTATCGCTGTCAGCGTTCTTGACGTCCTTGAGGCCCGCCTCGATCTGGCCACCGAACACTTTGGCGTCGGGCTCGCCGTCAGAGCCGGCCGGCTTCTGTTGCTCGACCATCGCCGTCAGGCCGCTGGCGAAGCGCTGATCGGC
>JARLJI010000265.1 GCA_031291295.1 Rhodoferax sp.
CAAAAGAAGCAGAAGCTTTGGCCATGAATCGACTATAGCATGGCAAGGGAACAAAAAGGCAACAGCATGGATGCACTCACCCTCTTCGGGCTCTTCGCGGTGACGGCGATGCTGGTGACCTACACACTGGAAAAGCGCAGCTCGTGGTTCGTGCTGGCCTTCGCGGCCTCATGCTGGCTGGGCTCGGCTTACGGCTTCTTGCAAGGCGCCTGGCCCTTCGGCCTGATCGAAGCGATCTGGGGTGGCGTAGCCGTGGCGCGCTGGTGGAAGGCGCGGACAATCTCACCATAAGGGTGGATTCCGTCAGCCTGCGTGCTTCGAGGCTCACCACTCCGACCGCCGAAATTATCCGCCAGCAGCTGCGAGCGGCGAGCGCCTCAGCACGACGACATTGGGCTCAAAAAATTCTCGTCATGCTGAGGCGCTCCGCGCGCACTGCCGACAAAATTCATTGGATAGCTGGGGCGCGGAGCCTCGAAGCACGCAATTTCCGTCCTTAAAACTCCGACCATTCTTCGGACGGCTGCGGCTTGGCGGCGACGGCTGCGCGACCGCTTGCCCTGGCCACCGGCCTTGCCGCCGGGCGCCGGACTGCAACAGCAGCTGGACGCGGCGCGATCCTTTGCACCACTGCGCTTTGGCCGAAGGAGAAGAACCCGACCAGTTCGCTGAGCGCTTTGGTTTCGTCGGCCATGTTGCGGGTTGCGGCGGTGGATTCCTCCACCATGGCGGCGTTCTGCTGGGTGACTTGATCCATCTGCGCCACCGCAGCATTGACCTCTTCGATGCCGCTGGCCTGCTGCCCCGAGGCTTGCGCGATCTCGCTGACCAGCGTGTTGATCTGCAAAACTTGTTCGACAATGCGCTTCAGCGCCTCGCCGGATTGGCCGACGAATTTGACCCCATCGTTGACCTGTTCGCTCGAGGTGTTGATCAGCGCTTTGATCTGTTTGGCCGCATCGCTGGAACGCTGCGCCAAGGCGCGCACTTCGCTTGCCACCACGGAAAAACCGCGACCGGCATCGCCGGCGCGCGCCGCTTCGACACCCGCATTGAGCGCCAGCAAATTGGTCTGGAAGGCAATTTCGTCGATCACGCCGATGATGTCGGTGATCTGCTTGGAGGATTGCGCGATGGCATCCATCGC
>JARLJI010000031.1 GCA_031291295.1 Rhodoferax sp.
CTCAAGGCTTGGGTTGTTCAGGGCGCTCAGGGCTTGCTTGGGCTGATCGCGGGCCATGGCCAGCTCGGCGGCCAGGGTGCTGCCAATGATCTGCGGGCCTGGCTTGAGCAGTTGCAGCTGTACCTGGGCCAGGATCTGTGCGGAGCGAGCGTTGTCTTTCTGGCGATAGGCCTGGTCGGCGGCACTCAGGCGCAGCAGCGAGGCCTGTTCCGGGGTGCTGGCGGCAGAGGCTTGCTCGAGCAGTTGCTCGATGGAGGCGTCGGGAGTGCGAGGCAGTTCACCCAGGCTGGACGAAGGCGAGCTGGCACAGGCCGCCAGCAGCACGGTCAGGCAGAGGGCAGAGAACAGCCGCAGGCAAGCTATCATGTGAATCTTCCTGATCTCGATCGGTTTGATAGGGGATTGTACCCAAGCGCCGGCCCGGGCGCGATCTTGCTGGTGCGAAACGGGCTTTATTAGGGCATGGAAATGTTTCGCCAGCCTGTTCCGGGGGCTGCTGGCGGCAATCTGGCGGCGCTGCGCACGCACGTGCTCGACGCTGTACAATGGCGGTTTTGCCAACCAAAGGTGTGTGCTGTGACTGCTCCGGGTGCTTCGAATTCCACTGCTGGCACACTTTATGTGGTCGCAACCCCCATCGGTAACCTGGACGACATGAGCGCCCGGGCGCTGAAAGTGCTGGCCGAGGTAGCGCTGATCGCTGCCGAAGACACTCGTCACTCCATTCGTCTGCTCCAGTATTTCGGCATCGATACGCCACTGGCTGCGTGCCATGAGCACAATGAGCGTGACGAGGGCGGCCGATTCCTGACCAAGCTGCTGGCTGGCGAAAGTGTCGCACTGATCTCTGATGCCGGTACTCCGCTGATTTCCGATCCTGGTTATCACCTGGTGCGCCAGGCGCGTGCCGCGGGTGTCGCGGTGGTGCCGGTGCCAGGTGCCTGTGCCTTGATCGCGGCGCTGTCTGCGGCGGGCCTGCCGTCCGATCGCTTCATTTTCGAAGGTTTCCTGCCGGCCAAGGCGGTGGGGCGTCGGGCTCGCCTGGA